>JBIQKA010000024.1:0-64527 GCA_044507075.1 Myxococcales bacterium | reverse complement strand
GTACCACTTCTTCCCGTTCTTCTCGCGGGGCGGCATGAACGACGACCGCTGGTGGAACGTGCTGTACGGGATCGCGGGCTACGACCGACGCGGCGCGCACCGACGCGCCAAGGTGTTCTGGATCCCGTTCAAGCTCGACTGACTACTTGTACGTGCCCGCCGCGAACTCGACGTACGTGAAGAAGTAACCGCTCGCGTCCTTCTCCGTGTAGAGCTTGGGCGTGACCTCGGCGCGCATCTGAAGCAGCAAAGACACGCCCGCGCTTGCTCGGGTCTTTTTCCGGCGCCTCTCACGGGCGGCGAGCGGGCGCAGCCGGGCGCTCGTGACCGGCGTGTTGAAAAAGTGGGTATCGAGCGGCAGTCGCGCGTTGCCCCTCGGCAACAGGACGTCTGGAATGATCACGATCCAGTTCGAGCCGTCGCGCTTCAACGCGGGCTGCACGGGGGCGTTGGTCTGCACGAAGATGCGCGTCCGGCCATCGCCGAGCACCTGAAAGCCGGGCCACGTGACCCTCGCCTCTCCCTTGGGAGCCGTGTTGACAGGCCCGGCATGGGCCCCCGGAACCACGCCGCCGTAGTTTTGGGCCTGGCCAGGCGCGCCGAACAAGGCCACGGCGAGCGCCAGCGTCGGCGTGCTCAGACGCACCTGGATCCGGCTCTTGCGCTCGCGTTTAACCACTGGCTGCGCCCCCGCTCGTGCTCACCCTACCCCCCCATCCTAGGCCAGGTCTGGCTCTGGGAGCAAAATCCGCCGTCGCGGGAGCGGCGCAGGGGCTCGGCAGCTTCTCCCGGCCCGCCCCATGGCCGTTCGAGGGCGAGCCAAAAACGAAGCTGCAAGGTATCCTCGGGCCCCATGTCGCCCCTCGGCACCCTGACGGTGGCCTTGACCGCGGTCTACGCGTACCTGTGCGCCTATTACTGCGTGCTCTACGTGCGGCGACGGGCCGAGCGAGAGTACCTGGCCTTCGGGTTGCTCTCGGGCGGCATGGCGATCTACGCGCTCGGCGCCGCGCTGCTGATCGATGCGGACTCGCTCGCCCGGGCCGCCCACGCCCAGGAGCTGCAGATCTTCGGCATGATGAGCGCCAGCGCGTTCTACGTGGACTTCGTTCACCACATGACGGGGCGCTCCAGCGCGCGGGCGATGCGCCTGGCTTACGGCCTTTCGCTGGTGGGGGTGCTCGCCAATGTGGCGGGGCTGATGATCGACCCCACCGTCGCCCCCGATGTGGACACGATCATCCTCGCGCCCATGGCGGTACCCGAGCCGCACTTGACCGTGATCGGCACCGTCCTCTTGCTGGCCACCTTCGCCATGGTGGCATACGGCACGCTGCTCCTTTCAACGCCGGCGCGCACCGACGGCGACGTGCGCATCGTGATGGCTGGGGCGATCCTCTTGCTCCTGGCCGCGCTGCACGACCTGATCGTCCGCCTCTCGCCCATCTGGTCGTACTACCTGATCGAGCACTGCTACGCGCTGTTCGCGCTGGCCGTGAGCTACGTGCTGCTCGAGCGCTTCGTGCGCACCGCCAACGCGCTCACGAGCCGCACGCTCGAGCTGCGCCGCAGCTACAACGAGCTGCGAGACGCCCAGGAGCAGCTCGTGCGCAAGGAGCAGCTGGCCACCATGGGCGAGCTCTCGGCGGTGATCGCGCACGAGGTCCGAAACCCGCTCGCCATCATCAAGAACGCGGTCAGCAGCCTGCACCGCCCCACCCTGCGCGAGGCCGACCGCCAGGTGCTCCTGCGGATCCTCGATGAAGAGGCCGACCGCCTCAACCGCCTGGTGGGTGACCTCTTGGCTTACGCACGGCCCGTCACCCCGGAACGTCAACCGTTGCACGTGGAGGAGCTGGTGCGCGGAGCGGTGGAGCTGGCCCGCGCCGCGCAGCAACGTGGCGATCAGGTGACCTTCGACGTGGTGCTGACGGATTCGCACACCATCATGGGCGACCCCGATCTCCTGCGTCAGGCCATCGTGAACGTCGCCGAGAACGCCATCCAGGCCATGCCCGACGGGGGCGTCCTCACGGTGCGCACCTACAGCACGACGCTCGAAGACGCACCGGCGGTGGCCGTGGCCATCCGCGACACCGGCGAGGGCATGGACACGCTGGTACGCAGCAAGGCGGCCGACCCCTTCTTCACCACCCGCCCCACCGGCACCGGCCTGGGCCTCGCCATCGTGCACCGGCTCGTGCACTCCCACGGCGGAAAGATCCAGATCGAGAGCAGCTACGGGACCGGCACCACCGTGAGCATCGTCCTGCCCCAGCAGGCCGCGCCCAAGGCCGGCGCCGCGCCCCAGCTGCGGCGGACCAAGAAGAACACCCAGTGAACCGGGGCCGGACGGCGAACACGGATCCGCTGAACCAGCCCTCGGTCCCTAGCTAGTGCGTGTCCGCAGTGGGCCCGTCGCCTGCGTAGCCGATGGCCTTGAGCTGCTCGCGCAGCGTCTCATCGATGTTGGCGTTTTCCTTCTCGAGCTTCACGCCCTGGCCCTGCTCACCGCGCAGCCAGCTGCGACGGTCGCGCGAGCCGAGGAATTGCCCCAACATCAAGGTCGCGTAGCGCGCCGCGATCGGATAGCGCGAACGATCGAGCTCCTTCTGCTCCTCCGGGTCACTTTCGAGGTCGAAGAAGGTCTCGTTGGTGCCGCGCAGGATGAGCTTCCAGCGACCAGCGCGGATCACGCGCCGATCGTCGAGGAAGTCGCTGAAGGCGACCGGCACCGCAGGCGGCGGCCCTCCACGGGCCCAGCCCAACACGCTCTGCCCCTCGAGCGTGCTCGGCGCAGGCGCCCCCACCGCCTCCATGACGGTGGGGAAGATGGACATGCTGCTCACGGCCTCCTTGATTCGCTGGTTCGCGGGCACCACGCCAGGCAAGCGGATCACGTAGGGGATCCAGAGCAGATCCTGATAGACGGAGTGGCCGTGGCCCCAGGAGCCGTGCTCCTCGAACTCCTCGCCGTGGTCGGCCGTGATCACGAAGATGGTGTCGTCGTAGAGGCCGAGCTTCTTCAAGCGCTCGATGAAGAGGCCAAGGTAGTGATCGTGGTAGCTCACCTCGCCGTCGTACAGATCCTTGAGGTGCTGCTTGTCCGCGGCGTTGAAGGTGATCCTGGGCGGCGACCTCTTGGCGTCGGCGAGCTGATCGGGCGTCTTGCGCGGGGCGATTTGGCCGGTGTACTCCTTGCCCTTCGTGTACATGTTCAGGAACTCGGCCGGTGGATCGTAGGGCACGTGCGGATCGATGGTGTGGACGTACGCAAAGAAGCGCTCATCCTTGTGCTGCTCGATCCAGTCGCCCGCCTCCTTGAACACGTTCTCCGCGTCCGTGTTCTTCTTTTCGCGGATGTAGTTCGTGTAGTGATCCCAACCCTGCTTGAAGCCGAACTTGTCGGACACGTAGCCGTTGGCGATGAAGCTCCCCGTCGCGAAGCCCGCCTCCTTGAGCGACTCGCTCAGCAGCGTGGCCCCCTTCGACAGCATGGCCCCGTCGGTCTTCGCGCCATGGGTCGCTGGGTAAAGCGATGTGAGCACCGAGGCCACGGACGGCTTGGTCCAGTTCTCGGGCGCCTGGCAGGCCTCGAACACGGTGCCTTCCTGGGCGATCTTGTCGAACACCGGGGTCTTGACGCGCGTCTTGGGGTTGAACGCCTTCAGGTGGCGGGCGCCCAAGGTGTCGATCAGCAATACGACCACGTTCTTGGCGTTCTTCGGGGCCTTCGCAACCGGCTTCTGCTTGAGCAGGATGGCCGGCGTGCTCCAGGCGACACGCCCCGCCCCCACATCGCCCGCCGCGCGCAGCTCGATGCGCACCACCTTGCCGGCGTACTCCTCGAGGGAGACCACCTGATCTTTCCAGGTGGTGGTGAGATCCGTCGTGAAATGCTCCTTGGGCTGGCCGCCCTCGGGCGTGATCACGACGCTGGCCTTGCCGCTCTTGGGCTTGTCCCCGGTGACCCCCACGCCGAACCCGAGCGCTCCGCCCGCCGGAATATCGGCGTAGTAGCTGAGCGTGGTGGGCGAAGGGACGGCCAGCGCGCGACGCTGCACGCCGCCGACCGCGGTCTCGGTGCGCAGCTCGGCGTAATGCGGAGCGGCGTAATCTTCCTTGCTGGCCGCCGCCTCGGAGGTCGGGATCAAACGGATCGACGCCACGGACGCGGCGACCTTCTCCCCGTTGACCTGCGTGCTGCCGCCGAAGCGGAACATCAGGCGGTTCTCGCCCGCCTGCACACGCTCGGCCGGGATGGCCACGTCGTAGTCCTTGAACTCGTTGCCCGAGAGACGCGTGGCCGGAAGCGCTTCGCCGTTCAGGTAGGCGGTCACCACGCCGGTGCCCACAGGCTTCAGGCGCACGCGCAGGGTCAACGGCTCGCTCTTCTCCGCGCGGAAGTAGACGCGCGTCGCGTCTGCGGTGGCGTTGGTGAAGCGATCGGCGCCGGCGACCCCGTCCTTGCCCCAACCCGAACGCCAGTCGCCGTACGTGTACTTCTGGCGCGCGGGCGTGCCGAACTCGATGTAGAGGCCATGGTGATCGACCTCGGCCAGATGGGCGTGCTCCCAAAGATCAAAGTGCGTGCCGTAGTCTCGAAATGCTTTCGGCTGATCGTCTGGGCGATCAGCCGGAGCATTGGTCTCGGCACCAGCTTCCGATTTCTTCCCGCAGGCGGCGATGCAGAGAAAAGTGCTGATGAACAGAAGCCAGACCACACGCTTCATCGTCCCCTCCATGGCAACCGCCGAGGTAGCATGGGGGCTCGAGCGGCACAACGAAACGCGCGGGAAACAGCCTGATCTCAGGGCTCGCGCAGCACCCAGGTCTTGCCGGGTCGCACGGAGACGAACCGGTAGCTCACGGCGTCGCCGCGCCGCAACGCGAGCTCGTGAATCCCCTCGGAAAGCGGAACTTTCGTGGGGACCGTGCCGACGCGCTGCTGGTCGATCGACAGCTCTGCGCCGGCAAGCCGAGCGCTCGCTTCGACCACCAACAACCCCTGGTTGGGCGCGGTGATGAGCCCGGGCTCGAGGATGCCATTGTAGATCTGAAAGCCGGCGTCCTGGGGCACCACGACGGCTTCAGGCGCAGGGGCCGCTGGGGGGTTCACCGCGGCAGTGCTCGGCTCAGGCGCACTCTCCTCGGGCGCGTCCGCGGGCGGGACGGCTTCGGAGGGTTCGGGCGTCTGGGTTGCGCCTCCGCCGATCGCTTCGACGTGGGTAGACCTCTGCGGTTCGAGCAGGCGCTCGGCGAAGAAGGCCACGGCGAACAGCGAAAGGAGCGCCACGGCCCAGGCCGCGATGGTGGATCGGCTGCGACGCTCCTCGGCCGCCGCGGCGTCCGATTCAACGCCGGAATCGGCCGGCAGCGCTTGGCGTCGTTCGGACGACGTGCTCGCGCGCGCGCCGGGCTCGCCCGACGAAGCCGCGGTCGCTGGCGGCTGCGTCGGTGCGGGGACCGGGGGCTGCACCGCCGGTTCGGCGCTGACGCTCGCGGTGGAGGTCACGACGGCCTGCGAAGGGGCTGCCGCGGGGGGGATCGTCGAGTCGCGACGCTCGAGCGGAGTCGCCACCGGATGTGGCGCCGAGATGGGCGGCTCGCCCTTGGGTCGCCAATCCGCGGCGGCGGCCTCCGCGGACGCCTGGACCAGCTCCGCCGGGATCGCAGCGGGCACCGGCAGCGGCGCAGAAGGCGCATCGGGTGCGTCCGCCCCCGAGTGCGGTGCGTCAATCGGCGGTGCGTCAGTCGGCTCAGGCGCCAGGGCTTCGGCCGACAGCTCCGCGGACGTGGGGCCTGGCGCAACCTCGCTTGGAGGTCGGGCCGTGAGGGCGTCCAGGGTGGCGCTGGAAGGAAACACGCTGCGCGGGGTGGCGAGCTCCACCGGAACCTCGCGGCCGCGCGAAAGCCGCGCCTCGGCGAACAGATCCTCGCCGGCCGAACCGACCACGCCGCGAATGGCGCCACGCCGGCCCATGTCGAGCAGGATGGCCTCCAGCGTCGCCTGCGCGACGTCGCCGCGCTGGGCGAGCTTGGCAGGCGGCTCACCCGCATGCAGGCACTCGACCACCTGGCGCATCACCGCCGGGGATTGATCGCGCAGCGCGGGATAGGCGTCCTCATCGAACACCACGCGGGCCACGCGGCCAAGGATCGGAAACGACAGCGCGTCGAGCTGCGCGCCGAGCTCCTGCGCGCCGCGCGTGAGCACCTCGTCGAGCGAGCCGTCGAATGTGTGTTTGAGCGCGCCCTGCGCCACGGTGACCGCGTAACGCCCCGCCGAAGCCCCGAGCAAATGGGGCAATGCGGCCTCGCCGCGCACGAAGCTGCCGTCGCTCGCCGTGCGCGTGAGCTGGGCCAGGCGGCCCTCGCGCAGCTCGCACTCGAAAAGGTTCCAGGCATCACGCAGCGTCACCCGCGCGTCCGGCCGTGCACGTCGCACGCTGCGCAAGAGGGAGACCACACCGGTGCCCTCGAGGTTGCCTCGCACCTCCCCGTCGCCCGCGAGCTCACTCTCCAGTCGAGATCGCGCCGCGAGCGCGTCACGGACCGCCGCGATCACTTGCTGCCACGAGGCCTCTTTCTTGAGGTAACCGCTGGCCCCGGCGGCGAGCTCGCGCATGCGCGCCAGCAGGTCTTCCTTCCAGGCGATCAAGATGACGGGCACATCGGCGAGCACCGGGTCCCGCTTGAGCCTGCGGCACAGGGCAAAGCCGTCCAGATCGGGCATCAGCACGTCGCTGATCACGAGGTCGGGTCGCTCGCGACGGGCCGAATCCAGGGCCTCGGCGCCCTGCTGCACCGTCACCACGGTGGCGCCGTGCTCGACCAGGATGCCGGCGAAAAACTCGATGATGCTCGCATCATCGTCCACCACCATGATGCGTCGTCCGGACAGCTCGGCGGGCGCCGCCTCGATCTCCTGGTCGCGCTCCGTACGCGCCCCCACGGAGAGCAGCGCCGGGGTGGAGCGCGAAGGAAGCTCACCGAAGCGCACCCGTCCCGCGCTCTGCTCGGAGACGAACGCGCGCACGCGCGCGATGGCCGCCCAGGCGGCCGCCAACACCTCCGCCCCCTCACCGAGCGAAACGCGCAGCTCGCGCCCTGCCGCCACGGCATCCACCAGTCCGCGGCGGATCTCGTCGGCGACGCGCTCTGCGACCTCGCTCACCGTCGCGTCGCCCAACGCCACCAACCCGCTGGCCGTCTCGACCAGCGTGCCGGTGACGCGCCCGAGCGTGCGCAAGAGGCGGCTCGCCTCGAACGGCCTCCCCAGCCGGGCGTCCGCCCCCGCGATGCTGGTGACCAGGCTCGCCGCGCGGGCGCCGTCGGCCGCGGAGGCCAGCAGCACCACCGGCACGAAATCGACCAACGGATCGCTGCGCAAACCTTCGAGCAGCTTCCCGCCCGCCGCCAGCGCCTCGTCGCAGAGCACGACGTCGGGCGCGCTGTCGCGCGCGCTCTCCAGCGCCTGCCGGGCCGAGTCGACGAAGGTCGGCTCGAGACACTCGCTCTGCAGGAGCTCCGTGAGCAGCTTGCGATCTGCGGGCGCCGCCAGCACCAACACCGAGAGCACACGCTGCAAAAGTGGGCGACGCTCACCAGCCGTGAGCGTGATCGACGACGCCACAGACTTCGCGGGCAGCGCATCGACCGCCGGCAGCGCGGCGCCCGAGGGCGCACGCTGGGCAGGCTGCGTGCCGTTGCCGTGGCCCTGCCTCGCACCGACGACTGGCTGGATCGAGGCAGCTGCGCTCGGTCCCGGTGGACGCGTCCCGCCCAAACCGCTCGCCGACCGAAGTGCGCTCTCCGGGGCCTTTGCGGCGGCCGATGCGCCCGCCGGATCTCCGCGCAGCTCTGGGATCCGGCGGATGAGCCTGGCGAGCACCTCGATGTCCGCGGTGCTCAGCGGGCGGCCCTCGTCGCGCGCGGCGTCGAGACGCTCGATGCCCTCCTTGACCGCACGGGAGAGGGTCTCGTTCCGGAAGACCACGGCCGAGGCGTAGAGGGTGTGCAGGCGACGGCGCATGTCCTCCCTGGGCCCTTCGGCCGCAGGGGTCGCCGTGAGCAGGGCGATGGCGCCACGGAGCTCGATGGCCTTGCGCGGCAAGCTCTCGAGGAAGCGGCTGTAGGCCGTGCCGAGCGCCGTATCCTCGCCTTTTCCAGCCACCATGGGGCGGGATTGTAGGGTAGCCTCGCGCCTTGGGCACGTCACAATACCCGGCCATGCACTTTGTCGACGAAGTCTCAGTCAAGGTCATTGCCGGCAACGGTGGAGATGGCGCCAGCGCGTGGAGACGCGAGAAGTTCATGCCGCTCGGAGGCCCCGCGGGAGGCGATGGCGGCAAGGGCGGCGACGTGATCTTCGAAGCCCACGAGCGCTACACGACGCTGCTCGATCTCCGTTACCGCCGCGTGCTCAAGGCGCAGAGCGGTGAGAACGGCCGCGGCAAGGACATGTACGGCAAGGGTGGCGAAGACCTGGTCATCCAGGTGCCGCCCGGAACCCAGGTGTTCGATGACGAGAGCGGAGAGCTGCTCGCCGATCTCGAGCGCCCAGGGACGCGCGTGGTGATCGCCAAGGGCGGGCGCGGCGGACGCGGCAACATTCACTTCGTCACGCCAGTCAACCAGTCTCCCAACTACGCCGAAAAGGGCGACCCCGGTGAACAGAAGCAGCTGCGGCTGGAGCTCAAGCTGCTCGCGGACGTGGGCTTGCTCGGCTACCCCAACGTCGGCAAGAGCACCTTCATCGCGAGCGTCTCGCGCGCGCGCCCCAAGATCGCCGACTACCCCTTCACGACCTTGGTCCCCAACCTCGGCGTGGTTTCGCTGGGAGACGACCGCAACTTCGTGATCGCCGACATCCCTGGAATCATCGAGGGTGCGGCGCAGGGGCAGGGCCTCGGCCTGCAGTTTCTGCGCCACGTGGAGCGCACGCGCGTGCTGCTGCACATCCTCACCTGGGATCCCTCCCCCGAGCGTGATCTGGTGAAAGACTTCGACGCGCTGATGAAGGAGCTCGCCGCCTTCGACCCCGAGCTCGCCAAGCGCCCGATGCTCGTCGGCATCGGTAAGATGGACCTCGAAGAGACGCGGGAGCGCGCGCCGGCCGCCAAGGCCGAGCTCGAGGCGCGTGGGCTCGAGGTGTTCACCTTCTCGTCGGCCACCCACGAGGGCGTCGACGCGATCCTCCTGCGGCTCGAAGCGTTGCTGCGCGAGCATCCCACCGGCAGCGTCCAAACCAAGCGCTTCCTCAGCGCCCAGGAGCGCCCTGCCCTGCACGGCGACGGCAAGCCTTTGCCTGACGTCGACGACGCGACGACGCGCGATGAGGGATAGCGTTCAGCCGCGCTCGAGTTTGCTCGCGGCCCAGCGCGCCGTTTCGCGCACGAGCTCGCTGTCGTGCCCGCTCGCCGCTTCCTGCAGCACGGGTAAGTAGCGCCTGTCGCCGCTGTTACCGAGGACGATCGCCGCGTTGCGGCTCAGCCCCGCGCGCCCGGGTCGCTTCATCGGCGAGCCCTCGGCGAACGACGCGAACTCCTCGTCTCCCATGCGCAGCACGTCCTCGGCCGAGAAGGCCGCGCGACGCGCGTCGGGCGCAAAGGGCGCCGTCAGCTGCGCCGACACGGGCGCGGTGGCGTTGAACGGGCAGACGTCTTGGCAGGCGTCACAACCGAACATCCAACTCCCCATCTGCTCCATCAACTCGGGCTCGATCGCGCCGCGCTGCTCGATGGTCAGGTAGGAGATGCAACGCCGGGCGTCGAGCTCGCGCGCGTCGACGAAGGCACCCGTGGGACATGCGTCGAGACAACGCCTGCACTCTCCACAGCGCTCCTTCATCGGCGCATCCTCGGGCAACTCCGCGCTGGTCACCAGCACGGTCAAAAACAGGTGGGAGCCGAGGCCCGGCACGATCAGGCAGCAGTTCTTGCCGATGAACCCGAGGCCCGCACGCTGGGCCCAGGCCCGCTCGAACAACGGCATGCTGTCCACGCCCACGCGCGTCGCATGCCCCGCCGCGCGCAGGGCGTGGGCGAGCTTGCGGGCGCGCTTGTGCAGCACGTTGTGGTAGTCGCGGCCGCGGGCGTACCGCGCGATCCGCCCCGGCGCGAGCCCAAAGGCTTCCTCGGCGCGCGCGTAGGAGGTCGCGAGCACGATCACGCTGCGCGCGCTCGGCAGCATGCCCTCGTGGGTCGGATCCGACCTCACCTCGCAGGTCTGCTCCATGTACCCCATCACGCCGTGACGCCCGGCAGAGAGCCAGGCGCGCAGCCGCTCCGCCTCGACCCCGAGCTGCTCGGCACGCGCGACGCCCATGCGCTGAAACCCGAGCGCGAGCGCTTGCTCGGACAGCTGCTGCTTGAGCTCCTCCACGGCTCAACCTGGGCGGGCCCGCGGACGCACCTTCGTGCGCACGACCTTGGGTGCACCCTCCAGGACCTTCGCGGGTGCCCGCCCGTGCTCGGCGTCCGGAGGATCCGAGCCCGGCGCGGAGGGCCGATAGGGCGAAACGTTGTCGGGCTTGGGGTCCTTGGGCGAACGCGGTGGGTTCTTCAGGATGTAGGGCTCCGCGTTCCAGGTGCCGCACTGGCTCTCGTCACGGCGCAGCGCCCACACGATGTACACGCGGCCATCGGGCGAACGGATCTTCTCCGGGGGCACGGGATAGGGAGCGCCGCGCTGTACGGCGTTGAACGCGCCGAAGTCGTACATCATGTTGCCGCTCGACTTCACTACGCCCACGCGATCGAGCGATCCGTCGGAGTTCACGACGATCTCGACCTTGGTCACCAGGCGGCTATCGGCGAGCTCGCCGAGCGCGGGCAAGCTCGCCAAGAACTCGTGCGCGAACTCCTGGTGCAAGTTGCGGTGGAAGGCGGCCAAGTACGCGGCGAACGGATCGGCCGCGGCGTTGAGGGCGGTGGTGTTGCCTGGCTTGGCGCCGACGATGTAGTTCTCGATCGCCGCGCGGAACTCGTCCCAGCGCTTCTCGCGCCCTGCCCCGCGTCGCCGCGCTTGCTTCGGCAAGCGATCCTGCGCCAACGGCTCGGCTCCGTACGTCGCTTCGAACGCGCTCCAGCTCACCTTGATCTTCTGCGCGTTCGAGGCCGCCACCGCGTCCTGCCCCTTGCGCGCCGCCTGGCCTGGACTCGCCGGCGCGAGCACGAAGCTCCCCATGGGGTCGTGCACCACGGTGGGCGCCGGGGCCTCGGCCTTGGGCGCGATCTCGCGCACAGCCGGGCGCGCCGGCCTGGTGTCCTGGGGCTGCGGCGTGGGCGGCTGTGGAGGCTGGGACGGAAGCTGAGGCCGCGGCGTCTTTTCGATGGCCGCGATCTTCTTGTCTTCGCCCTTGTCCGATCCCTTGTCCGCGCCCTTTTCATCCTGATGGCCGTCGCCGGACTCTTCCGGGCCTGCCCCCTGGGGCGCCGCGGCGTTCGGCTCGGGATCGTCACGATGCTCAGCCGTCACCGACGCGACGGTCTCCTCTTCGACCCGACGGTTCTCCTCCGCGAGGTACTTCGCATCGGGCGGGGCCTCCACGTTGGGATCATCGCTCTTTTGCGTGATGCTCTGCTTGCGCCGCTGCTGCTCGGGCGGAGGCGTGAGCTCGAGCTCGGCCGCCTTGAGCTCGGGCTTGAGCTCGACCACCTTCTCCGGCTCCGGCTTCGGCTTCTCCGGCTCGGCGACCTTCTCCTCGCGCGGCTTCTCCTTTTCCTTCGCCTTCTCCTGCTCCTGGGGCAGCTCAGGCTCGGGCTCCTCGGGCTTGGGCGCTTGATCGATCTCGAAGCTCACCTCGGCGGGCGTCAGCGGGGCCTGCTTGGCCTTCTCCCGCTCGATGCGCTCGAAGTAATCCCGCAGGGCGCCGAGCCCCACCCAGGGCGGCATATGCGCGCCCAGCGAGGCGAGCATGGCCAAGAGCATGAGCATGCTCTCGGGCCGGCGCAGGCGGCCGGGCACGCTGCGCACGAAATCCACCAGCCCGGCCAGACCGGACTCCCGGCGGCGCGCCTGCTTGCGCGCATCGTCAAGCTGGGAGTTGCCGGATTCGCCCACGCGCGTTCCCTTGTTGGCCATGACCTCGGGAAAGGACCGCCGAGGTGTTACGGGAGGTTCCCTGAGCCGTCGGGAGGACCCTCACCGAACGGATTTCCTGGAGGGTAGCCTACGCGCAGTTCTATTGCGAACCCGTTCAGTGCGCGCATTAGCCGTTCCTTGCGCTGGTGGCGGGGGAGCGTGCGTAAGCGCGCGCGCAAGTCCGCAAACTTCCGCGCAAACTCGGCGAAGGTCTGGTCCAGGCCGCGCGCCAACTCCTCACGTAGACGTCTCGAAAGGAGCGGCGCCGTGCCCGCCGTGGAGATGGCGATTTGCACCGGCCCTCGCTGAAATGTGGACACGAGGAACAGGTCGGAAAAGGTAGGCTGATCGATGGCACACAACCAGAACGGATAAGTGCGCTTGAGCGCGCGCAACCGGCGCGCGAGCGAAACGTCCGGGTCCGTCAAGAACACCAACTGCACGCCCTGTAAATCGCTCGGATGGAAGGCGCGCGCGTACCACGTACAACGCCCGCGCTGCGCCAGCTCCTCGAGTTCGGGCAGCACGCTGGGCGAAACCAAGCTGACCCGCGCACCTGCGGCGGATAGCTTGGCCAGCTTGTCACATGCCTCCTCGCCGCCGCCCAGGACCAACACGGGACGACCATCGAGGGCCAGCGCGACCGGGAACGGAGGGGGAGCTTGCATGGGTTGCACGCCCTTCAATGTACACTGCTCACGAACGTGCGGTCGCGATCAGCCAGGCCATGAGCTCTTTCTCCGTGCTGCTCGCGGGCGGAAAGCCGAGGTGGCCACCGGGCACCTGATCGACCTGCACGTGCGCCGGCAGCCTCTGGAAGTGGCGCACCGTGGTGCGCGCGAGCACCATCGGATCGCTCTTGGCCACCACGATGCGCGTGGGCAGGGGAAGGCGCGCGAGATGCGGGCCCACTTGCGTGGCTTGCCAGTAGGCCTCGACGCTGGAGAACCCGAAGCGAGGGATCACGGCGAGCTGATCCCAGGCGCGCATGGTGCGGATGGCGAGCACCTGCTCGAGCGGCGTGCGCACGCGGCCCCGCGCGTGGGCGCGGGTGTACATGTCCTTGAGGCCGCTCAGCACGTGGTCACGGTACACGGCGCGCGCCGGCACATCGATGTCTGCGCAACCTTGCTCGAGATCGACGGGAGAGCACAGCGCCGCCACGGCCCTGACCCGGTCGTCGCTGGGTGCGAGGCTCCAACACAACGCCATGTGTCCCCCGAGCGAGCACCCGAGCAGCGCGATCTTCTTCACGCCCGCGATGCGCTCGCTGCGCAAGGCGCACGCGATGTCCGTGACGAGCCCCGCGTGATAGATGTCGTCACCGCGCCGATCGGCGCCGCGCAGGTTGAGCAGCAGGGCGCTCGCGCCATGGGCCATGGCGAGCCGCGCGAGCCGCACGACGTAGGGTGACGCCACGGAGCCACCCAGGCCGTGGATGATCACGATCAGGGGCGCGTCATAATTCGGCGCGACGTGCCCGGCGACGACGCGATGGCTCGAGGCCCAACGCAAGATGCCCGTGACCTTGACTTCGCCGACCGTGGGGTCCTGGAGCCCGACTTCGAACGGCTCGCCGGATGGGACCTTCGCCGGGCGAAGCCGCGCTTGCACAGCGGGGGCGAGCGTCCACAGATGGCCGGAAACACTGTCTAACCAAGCCATGCTCGCAAAGATAGTGTTTGCTCTCGCGCGCCGCAGCTCGTTTTCATCCATCGGCGCCGCGCGTGTCCCCGTGGTGGTGTGTGCTTTGACCCGTAGGGGGCCGGCGTCGCTGCTACACTGACCCATCTGGACGATGGGGCGCGTGCGTCCCGGAGACCTATCGACGGCGTCGACGGCGCCTGGAATTAGCCGAGCTCACTCAAGACAGACGGAAGAAGGACCAGAAGGCATGACGGCGGGGCAGCTTCAAGACTTGTCACTGACTGCGAGCACGGCTCAGCTGCTCGAGCGCTACGGATTCGACCGCGCCACGTTCGAGTCTTTGCGGGGACGCCTCATGCGCGGCGAGGCAGGAGAGGAGACGAATCGCCTGCGCGGCAAGGTGGAGGCGCCGAGCAAGGACGAGATCCGCGCGCTGCCCGCCCTGGGCAGCGCCGAGCGCAAGGCGCTCCACGAACGTGGAGATGCGGCCATCGTCGCAGGAGAGGTGGCCGCGGTCGTGCTAGCTGGCGGGATGGCCACCCGTTTCGGCGGGGTGGTCAAGGCGGCCGTCGAGGTCGCCCACGGCAAGACCTTTCTCGATCTGAAACTCGCGGAGGTGCGCGCGAGCGCCACGCGCGCGGGAGGCGTCGTTCCCGTGCACTTGATGACCAGCTTCGCCACCGACGCAGAGATCGCCCGTTTGGCCAAGGCCGCCCACAGCGAGGCGGCGCCCGTGCACTCGTTCTCGCAGTTCATCTCGCTTCGCCTGCTGCCCGACGGTCAGCTCTTTCGCGACAAGGACGGCGAGGTCTCGCCGTACGCCCCGGGTCACGGTGACTTGCCGTTCGCGCTCAGACGCTCGGGCACGCTCGCGGCGTTGCGCGCGCGGGGCGTGAAGTACCTCTACATGTCCAATGTCGACAACCTGGCCGCCACGCTCGACCCGGCGATCCTCGGCGCGCACATCGCGAGCGGCAAGGCGATCAGCGTGGAGGCCGCCGACAAGGCCAAGGGTGACAAGGGCGGTGCGCCCGCGCGGGTCGATGGCGTCTTGCAAATCGTCGAAGGCTTCCGCTTCCCCAAGGATTTCGATCAAGATTCGATCCCCGTCTTCAACACGAATAGTTTCGTGATGGACGTCGCGGCGCTGGATCGCGACTTCGACCTCACCTGGTTCACGGTCACCAAGGAGGTCGAAGGCAAGAAGGTGATTCAGTTCGAACGCCTGGTGGGGGAGCTGACCGCGTTCTTGCCGTGCAACGTGATCGGGGTGGCGCGCGAGGGCGAAGATGGCCGCTTCATGCCGGTGAAAGACCCGCCCGAGCTCGAAGCGCGGCGAGCCTCCATCGTGGCGCTGTTGTCACGCCGTGGCGCGCTCTGAGCTCTTTCGCCTCGGCTGTTGGCTCGTTCTCTGGCTCGGGCTGAGCGCCTGTAAAGCCTCCGAGAACGTCGCCTCCACGTGCTCGCTCGCCAAGGGGCAAGTGGTGGCCCGAAGGGACGCGCTCGCTTTCCACGCTATCAAGCTGCTCCCCTTGCGCGGCGAGCTTTCGGCGCTCTGGTCGGACGCCCAAGGGCTGTGGTGGCGCCGCCTGGATCTGCGTGGCGCGCCGCTCGCAGCGCCCACGCGGCTCACCGACGACTGCGCTGGCGGCATGGACGCCCTGCAAGCAGGGAGCGGCCTTTGGCTCGCCTGCTCGCGCCCGCTCGGCCGGGGAAGCGAGGAAGGTGAGCTGCGCGTCTACCGATTCGACACGCAAGGCCGCGTCGTCCGAGATGTCGTGGTGGGCAAGACCGGGCGGGACGGGCAAGGGGTGTCGTTGTCGGGCGAGGGCACGCGCTTGAACGTGGTCTTCCACGAGGGCTCCTGGGGACGACACGTGATCCACCGCGCCCGGCTCGAGAACGATCTCTTGGTACAGAGCGAGGTCATCTCCGACGAACGGCGCATCGCGGGAGATCCCGCGTCGCTGGTGGATGAAGGACATCACTATGCCGTCTGGCGTGAGAGCCAGCTGGCCTCGGAGCCCGAGACGTCCACGACCATCTGGATCAAGGCCGACGACGCGCCTGCGCGGCGCGTGCTCGACACCCGCGTCGTGGAGACGATGCCCAGCTTGAGCCGCGACGGCAGCGGACTCTTGTTGGCCTACCGCGATCAGCGACCACGCGACAAGCGTCCAGAGTTGTACCTGACGCGCCTGAGCGGGAGTCTCGGGCCCCTGTCCTCCCCGGTGCGTGTGGGGCGCGCGAACGGCCAAGGTGCGCCCAGGCTGGCCCGCTGCGGAGCCGTCCACGCCGCCGTGCTGCCGCGCGAGTACGGCGGCGAGCACTACGTCGCGGTGCACGAGCTCGATGGCCAACTCGCGAACCGGGGCGGCGGACACCAGTACTACGCCAACACGCGCGAGTTCGTGCAGGCGTCTGCGACCTGCGTGGGAGCGGCCGGACAAGGCGAGCTCACGCTGCTCATCGGCGAACGAGCGCAACCGGCAAAGCCTGGCGTGGAGCTGATGACGCTGCGCTTCAGCTGCCGCTGAGCAGCGGCAAGCGAGCGCGCTGGCTGCGTTCGCCCTTGCTCGCGCGCTCCGCCTGACAAGCCGGTCCACCGCGCTCGAGTTCGCGGCAGATCGCGGGGCGCTGTGCGTACACCGAGCACACGTAGCGACCGTCGGAGGTGATCTCGAGCGCCGCGCAGTGACCTGCCTCCATGCGCATGTAGCACCGGGTGCCGATGAACTGGGTCAGGCGCTCTGCGGCTTCGCTCAAACGCGCATGGTCGTCGCCCGTCACGGGCACGTAGCGCGCCCCATCGCCAAAACAACACGCACCACAGTGCAGACACTCGGGCGTGTGCGCCTGCAGCTCCATGGCATCAACGTCAGTGTTCGACGACGAGCGCATCACCCTGCAAACGATAGCGCTGCGGCGCGTCCTGCCACGGCAACAGCAGCCGCTCCACGCCTCCGGTGGCGTCCGGCGTGAAGGGATAGTCGGCAGCGCTCCAGCCCTCGCTCGTCCCCGGCTCCAGGATGAGCGCCCCCGTGCGGGTCGAGACGCGGTTGATGATCGCCTTTTCGCCCTGCCGGCGCACGACCTCGGCTGCCAACAGCCGCTTGAAGCGCCCCTGGCTTTCCAGCGCGAGCACGAGCACGATCTCCCGCCGCACCCCCTCCGCGCCCGAGAGCGCCTGCGCGAGTCGCACGAAGATCTCCTCGCGCCCATCGCCCGTGACGTCGCCGTGACCGACGTACAGCGTCTCCTCCGGGGTCTTCACCGGGAGCCCGTAGGCCAAGTAGCTCCCCCCATCGCCCACCTCCGGCCCCAGCACGACCAGGTGATTGCCGATCTCGAACAGCTCCTCGAGCTCGGGCCCGCCGATCAGGTTGGCGCGCTGGTGACGGCGCGGAGCGAGCTTGGCCGGGAGCTTGCGATCGCGCCGGAACAGGGCGAGCACTGCGTCCATGGAGGGCTCCACCACCACCTCCTCGGGCACCTGCGCCTTCGCCGGGGCGGCCACCGTGCTCTGCGCGCTGGCCGCCGCGTTCTCGGAGCGCTGCTCCGAGACCACCTTCAAGGCGCCCCCCTCATACGCGAAGCTGCGAGACCTGAACTCACCCCACGGAAGCAAGATGCCTTGTACATCGCGCGCGGGGCTCTCCCGATAGTTCGCCGCGCTCAGGCCCTGACTGCGACCGACCTTCACCACGATCTGGGGCTTGGCCTTGCCCTTCTGCTCGATCTCGATGGTGTTCTCGACGAAGCCGCCCGCGACCTCCTTGCGCAGCTCCACGCCGGCCGTGGCGCGCGGGCTCTCGCCGGAGAGCGAGTAGATCATCCAGACTTCGCGGGCGCCCTGGGCATTGCTCTGGTTCAGGGTGACCAGCAGCTCAGCGCGCCCGTCGCGGTCGAGGTCCGCGAGCTCGGCTTGCTTGATCCCTCCTCCCATGCCCACTGGCAGCGCCGCGTAGCCGTAGCTCTCACCGCGCTGAAAGCTCGGGCCGTACACGAGCACGAAGCGGTCCACGAGGACCACGCGCTCGAGCGCGCCGTCGCCGTACACGTTGCCCCGGAAGTCGAAGCGGGGCTCGACCCCGACCAGGTTTTGCGAGCGCAAAAAGCCCCCGAGGAAATCCTTTTGGCCCACCCCCATCACCAGCCGCGGCATGGCGGCGGGATTTTTGCTGCTGGCGGTCTCGATGATCGTGGCCTTGCCCTTCCCGCCATCGCTGTCCTCGTAGCGCAGCGCCCCACGCGCCTGCTCCCAGATCTCGGCGCCCCGGACCGACGACCAGGGCACGAACGCCTCGAGCACGTAGCCCGGCTGCCCCTTGTCCCGCGGTCCCTCCACGACCTGAATCTTGGGCTCGGACTTCGGGCTCCCGCCGCCTACGCGCAGCCCCGCTTCGGCCTTCGAGCGTCCGCTCTCACCCGCGTGCAGCCAGACCTCCTGCGCGCTCCAGCGCCCCTTCGTGTCGGGCAGCGCGAGCGTGAGCACCAACGCGTCCTGGCGCCCGCCCACCCCCTTGGTGCGCGTCAGCTGAGAGTCGCTCACCTCCACGGCGAGGTAGAGGCCGCCGTCGGCGGTGGCCAGCGCATAGCGCAGCGCCGGATCGCCAGAGCCGAGCGTGGCAAAGCGAGCCCCTTGCCACTCCCGCAACGCGCCGTCCACGCGCATGCGCTCACCGCTTTCGTCGACCCGCAGCGGCGCATCCGCCCTGCCCTCCGCGACCCACACCATCCAAGCGAGAACGACCCAAACCAAGCGACGAGACATCCCCCCGAGGATAACCCGACGTTCGCGCCCAAAGACAGGGGGCACTTAGCTCGGCTGCACGCGCAACACCTTGCGCAGCTTCTCGCCGCGCAGCGCCAGCTGTCCACAGGCGGCTGCGATGTCGCTGCCCTTGCGGCGGCGCACGAAGGTGGCGATGCCATGCTCGAGCAAGGTTTGCTGGAACTTGTCGACCGTGCCCCAGCTGGAAGGTCCAAGCGCGCTTTGGTCGATCGGGTTCATGGGGATGAGGTTCACCTTGACCTTGAGCCCACGCATGAGCCCGGCGAGCTTGCGCGCGTCTTCGAGGCTGTCGTTTTGCCCTTGCACCAGCGTGTATTCGATGGTGATGCGCCGGCGCTTGGGCAGCGGATATCGCCTGAGCGCCGCGAGCAGCTCCTCGAGGGGGTACTTCTTGTTGATCGGCATCAAGGCGCTGCGCCGCTCGTTGTCCACCTGGTGGAGCGAGACCGCGAGCTGCACTTGCCCATTGAACTCCTGGCCGAGTCGGTCGATCTGCGGCACCAGGCCGCTGGTGGAGAGCGTGACCCGCCGCCGCGAGAGATTGAGCCCCTCGGGGTGGGTCATCAGGACCAGGGCGCGCGCCACCGCGTCATAGTTCGCGAGCGGCTCTCCCATGCCCATCAGCACCACGTTGCGCAGGCGCTCTCCCGGCCCCAGGCGCTGCTTGCCCAAGAAGAGCTGGGCGACGATCTCACCGGCGCTCAAGTTGCGCTTGAGTCCAGCTTGTCCCGAGGCGCAGAACACGCAGCCCATGGCGCAGCCGACCTGGGTGGAGACGCACTGGGTGAACAATGCGTCGCGGACCTCGTCCCGCGCGTCGTCATCCTCGCTGGTCTCGTCGAGCGCCACCACGTCCGCTTCGGTCTGGATGCGCTGCGGGATCAGGACGGACTCGATCTCTTTGTCGTCGGGCAGCCGCAAGAGGAGCTTGCGCGTGGTGTCCTCCGAGAGGTGCTCGGTGGACACCGTGAGCGGCGCGGCGAGGCCCTCCTCCGAGAGCTTTGCCCGCAGGCCCTTGGGCAGGTCGGTCATCTGCTCGGGATCGAGCACGCCACGCTGATGGATCCACCGGAACACGGCGAGCCCTCGGTAGCGGGGCTCCCCCAGACGCACCATGACCTCGGCCCACTCCTCCGGCAGACGCTCGAGGGGACCCGCCGGCTCGGAGAGCTGAGGCGCTAGCGGTTGGGCCTTCTTCATGATCCCCGCAAGTGTTGCCGAAAACCCGCTATTTTCAAGGCTACGCGGGCTCGTCATTCGCCCAGTGAGGCCAAGAAGCGCTCGAAAATCGCGTAGCCTTCGACCAGCAGAGAGAGCGTCGTGTACTCGTTTGGTTGGTGAGCTTGCGAATTCACGCCGGGGCCCAGATTGACAGCCGGCACACCCACCTGGTCGAAACGCGCCACATCCGTCCACGCCTGTTTGCGCTCCACCACGCGCACCCCGGACGCGGCGAGCTTCTGGACGAGCGGGTGTGTGCGGTGCGGTCGCCCGGCGGGCGAGAGATCGAACGCCTTCACCTGGGCCCGTCCAGCCACCAGCTGCACCAGCTCTTCGAGCGCCTGCTCGGGCGTCTTGCCGGGGGCGAAGCGGTAGTTGACGTTCAGCTCGAAGCGGTCGGGCACGATGTTACGCGAGCGTCCGCCGCTCGCGAGCGTCGGCGTGATCACTTCCTTGAACTGCATGCCGTCGATCCCGACCTCGCGCGGGGCGCGCGCGCCGAGCTCGGCCAAGAAGCTCGCCGCCTTGGTGATCGCGTTCTCACCCTCCCAGGGGCGGGCGCTGTGCGCGGTGCGTCCTTCGAAGGTCACCGTGGCATGCAACGAGCCCGTGCAACCGAGCTGCAGGCGGTTGTCGCTGGGCTCGAGGCAGATCGCCAAATCGAAGGCGTGCAAGAGGGGAAAGGTCTCCAGCATGGGGCCGAGCACGTTCTCGGCGAAGGGCCCCTCCTCGCGCTCGTAGAACACCAGCGTGAGGTCGCAGGGCAGCGTCGCGCGATCCAGGCGCTCGGCCAACTCGATCATGATCGCGAGCCCCGACTTCATGTCGGCCGCGCCGGCGCCGTAGAGCTTGTCCCCTTCGATGCGCGCCGGGCCGTCGTGCTGTGTGCGCACCGTATCGAGGTGCCCGACCAGGGCGATGCGGGGCGCGCCGGGCTTGTCGTGGACCCGTACGATCAAGCTGTCGCGAAAGCGCGTGATGGTGTGGGCGCCGAGGCTCTTGGCGAGCCGCTGCTCGACGTGATCGCACAAAGCCTTCTCTTCGCCGATCGGGCTCGGAATGGCGGTGATATCGAGGAGGGTCTTGGCCAGCGCGGCTTCGAGCTCGGACATGGCGCAGCCTCTTACCATATTTCGCTGCGGGCCCCAGCGCCGGGAGCGGCGGACCGTCTCTCGTCGTGTCCCGACCAGAGCGCGTTGGCGTCCGCGCCGAGCACCACACGCGCGCTCCGCAACAGGCCGCGCGCGGCGGCGCGCACGTCGCCCACCCCTCCGCGGCAGCGCATGGCGAGCCCCTCCGTGGAACACGCCAGATCTCCCACCTCCTCGGCCGCACGCCGCGCCGCATCGAGTTCGCTCGCCGTGAGCGCCTCGAACACCAGCTCGTCGGGCGGAAACACCGAGCCGTGCAGCGCGCCCAGGGGTTTTAGCAGCCCGCGGGCGAGCGTGTCCCAGTGCACGTGAGAGAGCGCCGCCGAGAGCTCGTCGACCACGAACTCGGAGCCCTCCACGTGCCCCGCGAGGATGAGCTGCGCGCCTCGCTTGGGCGCGGTCAGCGGCTGGATCGCCACGAGCAGCTCGAGCGGCCCCGGGTCGAGACGTCGCGCGAGCGCGCGCCCCTGGGCGTTCAGCGCCTCGTCCTCCCAGGTGGTCGCGGCGAACACGCTCGCGTCGCGACCCTTGACGTGGGTGTCTTGCGCCCAGTGGCGGGCATCGGGCGGCAGGTCCTGGGGCGCGCGCGTGCCGAACGCCACCAGATGGATCCCGAGATCACGGGCTTCCCCTGCCGGCCCGAGCCGCGCCCAGTACGCGAAGAGCCGGGGCACGAGCTCGAGCGCAAGCCGTACCTCGCGCGCCGCCGCCCCCTTGAGCTCCCGCGGCCGCGCGCGCTTGGCACCGCGCGCGCGAGAGAGCATCGAATGGGCGGTGAGCAGCGCCCACTCCGCGCGCTCGTAATCATCTCCGCGCTGGACCTGGCGTGCGAGCTCGGCGGCGGCCCGGGCGACTTCGCGGCCCGACATGCCGTGTGCGCGGGCGAGCTCCGTGGCCAGCCGCGGCACGTCGAAGCGCGCGAGCGCCCTGCGCCGGGCGAGCTGCCAGTAGCCCGCGTCGGCCCCGGCCGCGATGCGCGCGTCGGCCAACGTGAGCGCGCGAAGGCCGTCGCCGAGCAGATCGCAGCGAACCTGAAACTCACGGCGCGCCAGCGCATCGTGCTGCGGAGCTGCGGTGCGCGCGCGCGCGAGCATACGCGCAAGACGATGGAGCTCGGTCTCGCGCGCAGCTCCGGCCTGCGGCAGCTTGAGCAAGGCCTGCTCCACGTGCGCGAGCACGCGCTCGGGGGCGACGCGCTCGAACGCTTCCTCGGGATCGATCGCGCCCTCCTCGGCCTTGCGCTCGACCGCGAGCGCGCGCTCGAGGCGGCTCCGATCTTCGACGCCGAGCCAGAGCTCCTCGAGAGACTGCTCGCTCCGCTGCTCCAAGATCGCCTCGTCCACGCGGAAGGAGGAGCGCACCGGGATGCCCGCAAGGAGCGCCCCCTCCTCGGCGCCCGTGGCCAGCCGACGCGCCGCCCGTGCCGAGAGCGCGGGCGACAGGAAGTGCCGGCGGATCAGGCGCTCGACGCTGCGCGCGCGGACGAACAACGCGCTCTCGGTGCCCAGGAGCTCGCGACGATCGAACAGGCCCGGCCCCTCACGCGCGCTGACCTCCACCGCATCCGGCAGCTCGGCCAAGAGGTGCGCGCAACGTCCGCTCCCCACCTCGAAGGCAAAGTCCTCCGGCAAGGGCCCGGTCGCGAGGCGCACGGTGTGGGGGTCCAGGAACGCGGCGCCGACCTCGACGCAGGTGAGCTCGCCCGCGCAGGCGGGGGCTCCCTCGCCCCAGTTGAGCTGGCGTTCGTCCGCCGCGTTGACGGCAGCCCGGATCGCAGCGCGATCACGGATGCCAAAGCGCAAGTAGTCGACGCGCACCTTGCGCTCGTCGGGCAGCGCCACCTCGACGCGCGCGTAGGCGACGAGCGGAGCCTGGATCGCCCAGGGCAGTCGATCCGACTGACTCACCAGGCCCATCAACCCCCGAATGGGTTCGGGCAACTCCGCCGGTGCCGACACGACGCAACGGGCGGCCTCGTTCGGCAAGAGGCTCGCCAGCTCCCGTGCCTGGCGGTGTGCGCTGCTCTCGCGGGACGTCGCTGGACGCGCGCTTACAGCCAGACCGCCATGGGCCTGCTCACGGACCTGTTGAAGCCCGGTGCGCGCGCAACCGGCCCAGAGCAGCACCGCGCTCAGCAGCAAAAGGCCTGGCGGGCAGCCCCTTCGCAGCGGGCGGGAGTGCCCGCGAGCGAGGATGGAAGCGGGCCGCTTGGCCCGAGCGCATGACCTGGCACGCACAGCTCACTGTAGCGCGCCCGGGGGCGGGGTTCAGAGGATCTCGTAGCCCGGGAAGAAGTAGGCGATTTCCTGCGCCGCCGTCTCCGGCGCGTCCGAACCGTGGACTGCGTTCTCGCCCACATCCTTGGCGTACAGCTTGCGGATGGTGCCTTCCTCGGCGTTCGCGGGGTTGGTGGCCCCCATCACCTTGCGGTAGGTCGCGATGGCGTTCTCGCCCTCGAGCACCATGATGACCACGGGCCCGCGCGTCATGAACTCGCAGAGCTCGCCGAAGAACGGGCGCTCCTTGTGAACCGCGTAGAACCCCTCCGCCTGGGGGCGCGACAGGTGCGTCAGCTTGGCCGCCACCACCTTCAGCCCAGCCTTCTCGATCAAGGCGATGACCTCGCCGATCTTGTTCTTCTCGACGGTGTCCGGCTTGAGAATGGACAGAGTGCGCTCGATGGCCATGACGTCTCCTGGGCGAGGCGCGCGCGTCGCGCGCGAGCAAAAAACGAAACGTTCTAAGGAAGGGACAGGCTGCGCGAAACGCTGATTTTTCCCGAGGCTCTGCCCACAGACGGCCGAGGTTTAGTGGAAAAGTCAGGGTGGGCAAGGTCTTTGGAGGCCCCCCCCCCGGCCTCAGGGGGGCGCGCGCGAGCTCCGAGCGGCCCATCGCAAGTGAGGCAAAATGGAGCGACTGCGCGCGCGCTTCGGAAGCCTCTGCGAACGGCATTTTATCGCGAACAGCGGGCCTGCCTCGAGTATGCTCCGGGAGATGCGCGCGGGACCTGAGCGGCTGCTCTACGTCGACGATCGTCGCTTCGATCAACACCTCGCGCCCGGGGCGCATCCGGAATGTCCCGCCCGCCTCTCGGCGATCCGCGCGGGTCTGGTGGAGCCGCTGCGAAGCGCAGGCGCAGCGCACATCGCGGCGCGCCCGGTGTCGCTCGACGAACTCACGCGCGTGCATTCCCTGGAGCACATCGAATTTCTCCAGCGCGGACTCGCGCGCGGCGAGGGCTACCTCGACGCCGACACCTTCTTCTCTCAAGGCACGCGCGAGGCGACATGGCTCGCCGCCGGAGCCGCCGCCGTGCTCGGAGCGACGCTCGCGCGCGAAGACAGCGCGGGCGCCGTGCTCGCGCTCAGGCCGCCCGGCCACCACGCGACGCGCACGCGCGCCATGGGCTTTTGCCTCGTGAACAACGTGGCGGTGGCCGCCGCGGCGGCGCTCGAGAGCGGGCTCTCACGCGTGGCCATCATCGATTGGGACGTACACCACGGCAACGGCACCCAGGCCATCTTCGAGGCGGATCCGCGCGTGTTGATGGTGTCGCTCCATCAGTGGCCGCTCTACCCTGGTAGCGGCCGCAGCGACGAGATCGGCGTCGGAGAAGGGCGCGGATACACCATGAACCTCCCACTCCCCGCGGGCTCCTCGGGCCGAGATTACCGTGCCGCGATGGCGCAGGTGGTGCTGCCCGTGCTGCGCCAGTATCGGCCGGAGTTGGTGCTCATCTCTGCGGGGTTCGACGCGCATCGCGACGATCCGCTCGGCGGCATGGCCCTGACCGAGCATGATTTCGGTGCCCTCACGGGCCTCCTCTGGCGCGAAAGCTCGGCCATCGGCTGTCGACGGCTGGGGGTTGCTCTCGAGGGTGGTTACGACCTCGGCGCGCTCGAGCGTTCGGGCAACGCCGTGGCAGAGGCGCTCCTGGGCGCGACGTGGGAGCTCGATCCGAGCCTGCCGGGTGTGCGCGCACAGCAAGCCATCGACGAAACGCGACGTGCACTTTCGGCTCACTGGGAGCTCTAGGAGAGGACGCAACATGGACTCGGGTCCACATCGCGGTATGCCCGCAGGCGCCCGCATCGTGACACCGCTCTCAGACGGTTTGCAGACGACCCTGGAGAATGGGTCAGGGTTCGAGCGCCCAGGTGCGCGCGGCGAAGAGTGGCGCCTGCGTCAGATCCTGGATTCGCTCCCGCAAGGCGTATGGACCCTCGACCTGCACGGGGTCACGAGCGCGGCCAACCCTGCCCTCGAGCGCATGCTCGGGTATGGCCCGGCAGGCATCATGGGACGCCAAGCGCTCGATCTCGTGCTGCACGAGGCACGACCGCTCGCTGCCGAGACCCTCACCCGCTGTCGCCAGGGGAAGCCGGAGTGCCTCGAGCTGCCGCTCGTGCACCACGCTGGCAACACCGTGTGGACGCGGATCAACGCGAGCGTGCTCTACGACGATCGCGGGAGCGTTTGCGCGTTCTTGCTGGTGGTCACGGACATCAGCGACCTCAAGCATGGCGAGCGTGAGCGCGAGCTCACACAAGCCCGCGCGGTCGAGACCCAGAAGCACGACAGCCTCGGGCTTCTGGCCGGCGGCATCGCGCACGACTTCAACAACCTCTTGGCCGTGATCATCGGGCAGATCGAGATCGTGACGGCGGATCCGCGCCTCGAGACCAGGGTCATTGAGGCGCTCAGCAGCGCCATCGCGGCGGCACAGCGCGCCGCGGGGCTCACACGCCAGTTGCTCGACTACGCAGGGCGCAGTCAGCTCCACGAGTGCGCGCTCCACCTCGATCGTGAGGCAGAGCAGCTGGTCGCCAGCCTGCGCGCAACGCTGCCCTCCGGCATCACGCTCGCGTTCTCAGTCGATGAGGGGGCTGACCTCACCGTGCGCGGGGACCCCGAGCGCATCCAGCAGATCGTGAGCCACCTCCTCAACAACGCGGTCGAGAGCTACCCGAGCAGCGCAGGGACGATCTCCGTACGGGTCGGGCGCGAGGCGTTGCCCGCCGGCGCGGTGGCCGATGCCCATCCGCCCGACCCCACCGAGGGCGGAGCGTACGTGTTCGTCGAGGTGCGCGACCAGGGCCTGGGCATGACACCGGGCACCCTGGCGCGCGCGTTCGAGCCGTTCTTCACGACCAAGACCTCCGGCCGAGGGCTCGGGCTCGCCGCATGCATGGGCGTGGCCAAGGCGCACGGAGGTTTCCTCACGGCCCAATCCGAGCTCTCACGCGGGTCGACGTTCCGCGTCTATCTGCCCTTCGTGCAGCTTCAGCAGGAGCCGTTGCAGACGGAGGCTTTCGCGGCGGCAGACCAGGAGAAGCGCCCCCCCACGGTGCTGGTGGTCGATGACGAGCCGATGATCCGCTCCTTCGCGCGCAGCATGCTGGAGATGGAGGGCTATCGCGTCGTGGACGCGGCTTCGGGCGCTGAGGCGCTCGAGATCCTGCGCGGACAGACCGCCGAGATCGGCGGCGTCCTGCTCGATCTCTCCATGCCGGGGATGGACGGCTCCGTGGTTCTGTCCACGTTGCGCACGTTCGCCCCCGATCTGCCGGTCGTGATCCAGACGGGGTACTCCGCCGAGGCCACCGCGCAGCGCCTCGCCCAGTGGCGCGTGCGCGGCGTGTTGCAGAAGCCCTACCGCGCCAACCAGCTGCTCGCGTGCATCCGCGCGATGTTTGAGTGACGCGGCACGACCGAGTTCGCTGCACAGATCGTTTCCTGATGGAGTCGCGCGCGCATCTTACTCGGTCCATCGCACATTAAACGTCCGCGTTACACGGGCGAAAAATGGGCAGGGCTAAGTTCCGAGCGCCGCCAGACAGATTGCAGCCGAGCGCGCGCCCGGTCTCGCTCGTGCGACCGAGTGACGTCATCGGCTTCGTCTGCTCGCTAGCGGACCACCTTGAAGCGAGGTTCGTTCGATGTCAGCAAGCGAAAGACGCACGTTCAACCGAGCCGCAGTACGGCTGGGATCCCCTCGAATCGGCGCAGATCCCACGCAGTGTCGGCCCCATGCTCGACTCCGGAGCTCGCGCGCGCTGGCGCTGGCGTCCTGCCTGTACATCAGCGCGATCGGCATGGCCCACGCGCAGGACGCCGAGGCTGCCCCCACCCCGGCCTCCGAGGTGCCTCCCCCCGCCCCCAGCGTCCCGCTGACGGCCCCTGCCCCGGCGCCCGTCGTCGCCGAGCCTGCCCCGGCGCCCGTCGTCGCCGAGCCTGCCCCGGCGCCCGTGGCGCTCGAGGCACCACCGCCCGAGCCCGCCCTAGAGCCACCCCAGCCCGCCGCGGAGGCCTCTCCCCCTCCCGCAGAGGAGCCGTTCAAGCCCAAGCTCACGATCGGCATCGGCCTTCGTACTGGCCTTGCGCTGGGCTTTGGCGAAGACACCACGCTCACGCTCCACGACAGCCTCGACAATGGCTTCATGTTCCGCCCCTTCTTCGCAGGGCAGCTCACCAAGAAGGTCAGCGTGTTCGTGCAGGCAGACGCCAGTCCCGGCGGCATCGTCATGATCGACGCCTACGCAGAGCTCGCGTTCCTGCCACAGCTCTCGTTGGTGGTCGGGCAACACATCCCCGCCAACGATCGCAACAACACCTGCGGCCCCTTCTTCAACAACAGCTGGAACTTCGCGGCGGTCCATTCGTATCCCATGGAACCCGGCGCCCGCGACCGCGGCTTCACCCTCTGGGGCATGCTGGGCGGCGGCGTACTCAAGTACCACGCTTCGATGGTGGATCTTCAGCCCGGAAACCCGATCGGCAACGCGCGCTACGCGGGCCGGCTGATGCTGAGCCTGCTCGAGCCCGAGAAGGGCTACTACCTCTCGGGCACCTACTTCGGCAAGCAGGACGTCCTCTCGATCGGCGGCGTCATCTCGTACCAGAAGGGGCTCGCGGTCAAAGACGGCGGCGTCCCCGACAGCGACTTCGTCGGCCTCTCCGCAGACCTCCTGTTCGAGAAGAACCTCGGCAACGTCGGCACCATCACGATCGAGGGTGGCTACTGGAACTTCAACGGGACAGGGAAGAACTACGCGTACATGGATCCGGCGACGATGGAGACCTCATTCAATCGCGGACTCAGCGTCTTCGCGGGGGCCCTCCACGGACTGATGCGTGGTCAGAGCTACCTGGCCAACCTGGCCTGGCTCTCGCCGCACAAGGTCGGCGTGGGTCAGCTGCAGCCCAACGTCCGCATCCAGGGCTTCGACAAGGATGCGGGCGACATCACCATCTTCGACGCGGGCATCGGCTACGTCGTGGACGGCTACGCTCATCTTTACCGCGTGAACTTCCGGCACGTCACCAACCCCAACGGGACGGACGACAACGCGATCCAGATCGGCGGACAATTTCTGCTCTGAACGCGCGTTCTGCTCTGAGCGCGCGGGCTGTCACGCAGTCGGCCTCAGAGCTTTTGATACGGCGTCGGCTGATAGGGCACCGGCCACACGTGCATGAGCCAGTACACCGGCAGCGCGAAGGGCCCGAGCAGCACGAAGGCCACGATCCAGAGCACCCGCTCGTCCTTCGGGACGCGCGGGTTATTGCCCAAGAGCGCGCCGAAGATCAGGAGCGAGAAGAACCCCGTCGCGATCAGCATGCCGATCACGAAGACCGCCAAGAAGGGGCTCACACTGAACAGCCCCTGGGGCCAAATCCCCTGGGCGCTGACCACCACCACGACCAGGGTGGCGGCCACCAAGGCCCCGATCAGGATCCCCACGCGCATGGTGGGACTCATGGCCTCGGCGCAGAAATCCGGCCTGCGATCGGTCGGCTCAGCCACCTCGCTGCGCGCTTCCTCCGCGCTGCGCATGGCGCCGTCGTAGATGTGGTGTTGCACGGGGCCTCCTCACTGCAAGGATTTCGCCCTTGCGGATGGTGTCGCCTCTTTTGAAGTGAACGCAGGTGCGCGAAGCGCAAGTGTGCACGGTTGACGAAAACCGGGCGTGTCCGCTACGCCTACCGGTGATGAAACCGCGTGTTCCCGTGCTCGTCGTGCTCGCCGGCCTGCTCTCCGCGTGCGCTGGCCAGACGCCGCAGCCCCTGATGGCCTCCACCGCGAATGCTACGCCCTACGCCGTCCGTTATCCGCACGAGCTGGAAGCGACGCGCGTCCTTCTCGCCGCGGAGAAGACCCAGGCCCAGACCTTGTCCGCGGGCCTCGCGGCCGGGGCCCAGGAGCTCAAGGCGCCGCTCGACACCGAGCTCGCGCTGCGCATCGTGGACGCCGCAGACGAGGCAGGCGAGAGCGAGGGCTACGCGAACGCGCGCGCCGAAGAGCTCGCCGTGCGGCGCTTCTGGGAAGCGGAGCGCGGGCCCATCGGGTCACGCGTGAGCGGCGCGGTGCAGCAGAAGGCGAGCGAGGCCAAGTGTGAGCGCACGGAGCAGCTGACGAGCTCCGTCCCCTACGCGCTGCGCGACAGCGTGGACAAGCAGCTGGAACGTCGCTTGCGAGCCCAAAGCGAGGCGCATCTGCTGATCGAGCGCAACAAGGGCGGCCTGGGCCAGGGAAACGCCGCGGTGCTCTCGAAGCTCGCAGACGACATCGCCTTGAACAGCTATCTGGTCCACAACGCGTTGACCCGCGATCAGAACCGCATCGCGCACATGTTGTCCGAGCGAAGAGCCGTCGAGCGCACGCTCGACCATGCCATCGAAGAGGAGACGCGCCCGCCCGCGGCTCCCCAGAGCCCCGCGGAGCGGAAGGCCTCGGCCGAGCGCCTGGCCGAGCTCACCCAAAGTCGGGACATCTTGGCCGCCACGGTCGCCAACGCAGAAGGTGAGATCAGGACGCGCGAAGAACAGGTGAGCGCGGCACGTTCGGAGTACGCCGCGGCGCTCTCGGCCCTGCGCGACGAGCTCCACAAGCTTTCGCTAGCACGCTGACCGCCTTCTCCGCCGACTCCACACTGTCGCACAGCCCACGATGGCGCTGGAGGCGGTGGAGATAGGACCGTCCTCGGCTGCGTAAGCAGGCGAAACGAGCGCGCAGCCCGCGCGAGCCACTCTGGAAAAACCGCGTAGGTTTGAAGGAGGAGGTCCGAGCGCGTGCGAGCAGGTCGTCACACTCTGCGCCGGAGCTTTTTGTGGCTCGGCTCCGCCTCGGCGTTCTCGCGCGTCGTCGACCTGGTGGCGATCGTGATCGTCCTGCGCTTCGTGTCCGCCCGCGCGGTGGGCGCCGCGGCAGCCTCCTGGACGGTCACCACGCTGGTCGAGCCCTTCGCGAGCCTCGGCGTGGGCTACGCCATCCTCACCGTTCACCGGCTCGATCGGCGCATGCTGGACGCGGCTGTCTGGCTATCGCTGCTCGGAGGGCTCGCGTCCTCGGCGCTGGTTGTGCTCGGCGCGCGCTTGGCCGGCGAATCGTTCGGCTCGGCGTCCCTCGCACCGCTGATCGCGATCGGCGGACTCAAGTTGATCCCGATGGCCCTGGCCGCCGTGCCGCAGCAGCGCCTCGCGCGCGCGCTGCGGCACCGTGAGCTCGCCGCCGCGAGCGCCGTGGCAACCCTGTCGTCTGCAGGCTCACGCGTACTGTTCGCCTCGCGAGGGTTCGAGGCGTGGTCCTTCGTCCTCTCGCAGCATGTCTACGCCGTGACGCTGGCGCTCGGCCTGTGGTCTCTGGCCCCGAGCCCCCCGCGTCGCTTCAACGCGCGCCCGACCACCTTGCGCAAGCTGCTCGTCTTGGGGCTTCCGACGAGCGCGGCGACCTCCGTCGGCTTACTCGCTCGCAACCTCGACGTCGTGCTCGTCAGCCGCTGGTTCGGCATCGAAGCGCTCGGGCTCTATCGCGTGGCCTTCGATCTCGCCGTCGCCCCGTTGCTCGCGATCGGAGAGGTCATCGCGCGCTCCGCCGCTCCGACGCTGCGTCGCTTGCTGCGCACGCCCAAGGACTTTTACGCCACCTTCTCCTACTCCATGAAGCTCGCGGTGCTCGTGTGTTTGCCCGTCGCGGCCGTCGTGGCGAGCATGGCCCCGAGCTTGCTCGCGTTCGCCAGGGACCCCACCTTCGTCGCCGCCGCGCCAGCGGCGCGCCTCCTGGTGCTCGCGGGGCTCTTGCTGGTGATGTTCGGACTGTACGGTCCGCTCGCCCAGGCCATCGGCCACCCCGAGCTGAGCCTGTGGTCCAATCTCGAGCTGTTCGTGCTGTTGGCCACCAGCCTCTGGGTATGCCTCTCGCTGTTCGGCCCTTTCCTCTCCATCGGCGCGGCAGCGATCGCCTGGTGCATCGCCCTCGTCACCGCGCTGCTCCTGACCAGGCACCGCTTCCAACGCGCGCTCGCCCGCAACTTTGCCGAGCGCTCTGGGGCCTCGGGACAGGCTCGGAGGGTGCGGCTCTCCACCCCCGCCTATCGCCGCGTGATCTGAGGCCGTGGTTGCCTCCAAACCGCGGTGCCCAGGAACATGCTAGTCACCTGGGAGCATGAAGCTTGCGCAGCTGCTGCTGATCCTGAGCATCTTGTCAGTGGCCTCTGCGGTCCACGGGCAGGTGCTGCAAGCCCCCATCGGCGGTCGCCCGATTCCGCTGGGCGACGCCCGGGTCGCCTGCGCGCCGGCCACGGGTGGCTGGGGCGCCGATGCTGGTGCGCGCCTCGTGCGCCCTCCCCTCGATCCGCAGAGCGTCGGCACCTCGGTGGACCTGCGGGTCGCGGCCAACCCGGCCGCCTGCGCGAAGAGCACCTCCACCGTGACGCTGGTGGCCACGGCGCGCTGGCCGTCGTTCAACCTCACGAGCGTGTGGCTTTCGCCCGACGACGGGCGGCTCGAGGCCGAGGGCAAAAACCTGCTCGGCGTCACGATGCATCTGCGCGGCGCCGATCCTGCACAAGAGGGGGACGTCTGTCGCGTGGTCACGCCGAGCGGGCGCTTTGAGCAATGCTCCTGGGCGATGGGCGACCGACTCTCGGCCGACCCCACCGCGGTCACGTTCTCGTGGTCGCCAGCGGGCGCGAGCAATGATCCCAACGCGGTGACGTTCGATGCCAGCGGGCGCCGAGCCGGGCCCGAGGTGTTCACGCTGGCCCCCGCGCACGTGCACATCGCGCGCCTCTTTCCCGCTGACGCCACGGTGGACATGGCGACCGGTCAAGGAGAGGTCCCGCTGACGCACCCCGAGGCCGTCGCCTCCGCCGAGTGTTCGCCGCTGCGCTGCGAGTTCGAAAATGGCGCGCTCACCGTGCGTGGCGCCACGAGCCTGGTGAGCGCGCTCGATGTCCGCGTCAAGCTGCGCCCGCACGTGTTCCTGAAGCGAAACGAGGCGCTGGAGACGTCGACCGCCGCGCGCATCCCCGTGCTGCATTGTCCGATGTCAATCGTCTCGGGCGCGCCGATACGCAACAACGACGAGGCCAAGCTCGTGGTGAAGGTGGAGGGGCGGTGCGCGCGTGACCTCAGCACGTTGCGCTTCTACCGGGATGAGACGCCGTTGAAGGTGCTGCGCATCGTCAACGAGCAGGACGCGAGCTTCGTTCTGTTGCGCCTGGGAGACATCGGTGACGACGTCGTCAACATCAGGGCGTTCCGCGAAGAGCGCGACGCCATCGCGCTCGCGGTGGCCCATGCCGCCACGCGCGCCGCACCTCAGGTGCGCTCTACGCTCGAGCTCCCCGGCTACCCGAACCTGGGCTTCATCCCCAACAACCGGGCCGCCTTCGTGCACGCGTCCTCGGCAGGAGAGCATCAGCGCTTCGCGGTCCTGCCCATCGAGGGCATCTATTCGGTGAGCTACGACAGCCAGGGCCGTGCCTCCGTGCGCGCCAACCCGAACGCCGCTGGGTTGACGGAGCTGCGCTTTGGCCTGCGCACCGAGGGCCTGCCCGCGGGCCTCGACAACGTCGATCTCGCGGTGCTGAGCGATCCGTTGCAGCGCGGCATGCGCGAGGCGAACATCCCGGCCCCGATCGACGTGGAGCCCTCGGTCCGCCCTCCCCTGATCGAGGTCCTGTGCGGCGGAGGGGCCATGCCGCTCGAGCGGCTGCTGCCGGGGGTCACGGCCCACCTCTCGTACGATCTCCGCGATACCTGTCGGGTCGTGTTCCACCGCGAGCGCCTCTCGACCGAGTACGGTACGCAGAAGCTCAACTTCGAGGTAGACGTCGTGAAGTCCGACGGCGCCTCGCGCGGCGACGCGCACATCTCCGAGGTGATCAGCCTGCGCGCCGGGAGCGAGCCCCGCTTCGCGTTCATCCGAGGCATCCGCGATCCGTTCGACCGCCTGATCGTGCGCGTCTCCCACGTCGCCGACGAGAGCCACTACATCGGGGCCTCCGAGGTTCGCACGGGCGCGCCCGCCGCGCAGTGGTCGGCGATCCTGGGCACAGGGAGGCTGCGCCTCTATGGCACCACCGCCATCCCCACGGGGCTCTATCGCTTCGGCAGCCGCGCGAGCAGCGGCGTGCTCTCGCTCAATTTCGGCGTGCTCTCGCGCCTGACCTGGCTCGACAGGGAGGGCAAGGAGGGCTTCATCGGAGCGGAGGCGGGCTTTTTGGTCGCGGGCCTGGCCAACTCCCGCAGCGAGACCGGCCAATCGCTCACGCAGGTGGGCGCCGTGGTGGGGCTGGGCGTCAGCGTTCCAATCGCCAACCGCAACGCCATCACCCAGGCATCGATCAACGTGCACGCTTGGTTCGAGACCGACCTCTCGCGCAACATCGATGACGCCTCACGCTACGCGTTCGTCTTCGGCCCGAGTATTACCATCGGCAACGTGGGAGCAAATCTCTAGCTCCCCGGAGGCGGCATGAAGATCTTCAAGTGCTCGGTTTGTGGGCAGGTGTTGTTCTTCGAGAACGTGGTGTGCACGAAGTGCGCCCACGCGCTGGCCTACCTCCCCGATCGAGGCATCGTGAGCGCGCTCGAGCCGGTGGCCGATCAACCCAACCTGTACCAGGCGCTGCTCGAAAGCGATGTTCGGCCCCGCTATCGGCTGTGCGAGAACAGCACGCTCCACAACGTGTGCAATTGGGCGATCCCCGAGCAGGATCCCAACCTCCTGTGCCGATCCTGTCGGCTCAACAACATCATCCCCAACCTCTCCTCTCCGGACGCCAAGAGGGCATGGGCCCGCCTCGAGCGGGAAAAGCGTCATCTCCTGTTCAGCCTCGATCGGCTCGGCCTGCTCGAACTACCGGACGAGGCCGCAGCCGGAGGCGCCCCACGCTTGAGCTTCTCGTTCATGGGCGACGATCCGGCGGCCGAGCTGCACGTGGTGACGGGCCATCAGTCAGGCCACATCACGATCAACATCGCCGAGGCCGACGATGCCGCGCGCGAGCGCATCCGCAAGGAGCTGGGCGAGCCCTACCGCACCGTGCTCGGCCACTTTCGCCACGAGAGCGGCCACTACTACTGGGAGAGGCTGATTCGAAACACGCCCCGGCTCGACCCGTTTCGAGCGCTGTTCGGGGACGAGACCCTCGACTACGCCGAAGCCTCGCAGCGCTACTACGCGGATGGCGCCCCGGCCGAATGGTGGCTGTCCTTCGTGAGCGCCTATGCATCGATGCACCCGTGGGAGGACTGGGCGGAGACCTGGGCCCATTACCTGCACATGGTGGACACCCTCGAAACTGCGCGCACGTTCGGGCTCGTGCTGCGCCCCAAGCCCGTGGGCGCCGCGCCCGAACGCCCCCTCTCGACGCGCGCGGTGCGGTTCGACGCTTTCGATCAAGTGATCGAGGCCTGGATGGGGCTCACGGTGGCGCTCAACACGCTCAACCGCAGCATGGGCCTTCCCGATCTCTACCCGTTCGTGTTGCGTGACCGCGCCATCGCGAAGCTGCGCTTCGTGCACGAGAGCATCGAGGCGCGTCCGCGCGTTTGAGAGACCGCGGTAGGCCGAGATCAGAACGCCGCGCTGCGCACGTCTGCGCAGGTCGCGTCGTCTGCGATGCGCACCACGGTCCAGGCCGCGTTCTTCACCTCCCACTTGGGCAGGTTTTCGTCGAGGAACGTGGCCGCGCTGGTGATGCCGAGGGCCGGCACGTCGGTCTCCCCGCACACCTTGCCGTCATCCTGGATGCAGCCCGCCGCGCGCGTCTCCACGGCCGTGCCGGGGCCTGCGCCCTCCAGCCTGTCGCAGCTCACGACGGTACCGTCGAAGACAGAGGTGACGCGAATGGCCAGCATGAGCTCGGTTGCCCGCGCCGAAAAGACGACCACGGGCGGGTACGTGTACATGCCCCCGTTGAGTGCGACCACGGTGAGACCCGGCTTGCCATCGCCATCGTGATCCGGGTACTGGAGCTGAGGATCGCGGCGATCTTTCGGCCACGGCCCCGATGGGTCGGCCAGCGCGACACCCAGGAGCGCGTAGAGTGTCGCGCTCTTGACAAGGCAGCCGGGCTCGTTGCACTCGATCTCGAGCGGCAGCTCCCACTCGGGCATGGTGGGCGCGTCCCACAGCGCATCGGGGAAGCGCACCGCATACTTCTCGCCCATGGTGGCGGACGAAAAGTCCGGGGTCTCGGCGGAACACGCGCGGACGTGCGCGGTGTACCCAGTGCCGGCTCGCTTGATGGTCAGCTTCGTGGCGAGGCGCAACTTGCCTTCGCCCGGATCCAACACGGGCACGATCACGATGCTCGTGCCTTTCCAGATCACATCCAGGTCGGCCTGCATGGCGTACGTGCCCGTGAGGTCGCAGCCGCTGCTCGCGTCCTGATTGTCGCCCTTGAGCCCGTCGCCATCGCCCGGTGTCTCGTCATATGGGTCCTCGACCTGGGCGCCCGAATCCGACCGATCGAGCGAGGAGCCGGGCAAAGCCGTCCCGCCTGTCACCGCCGTGCAACCACCGAAGGCAGGCAGCGCCGCGAGCGCCCCGACCAGGCGGAGACGGCGGAGCGGCCCCGGGGAGACGTATTCGGCAAAGGATCGGGTCATGTCGGCAATCAACTCGAGACCACAGGTAGAGGACGTCCTCTCCCAGATCAACCACCGTTTTGCGTGGCGGTGGGAAGCGGAAGCACTTTCACCGAGAACTGGGGCGGGCAAAGGCCTCGCTGGCGGGCGATGTGTGTGCCAGCATACCGCCCCATGGGATGGCTTCGCTTTGCTCAACTCTCGAAGATTGCTGGGTTCCTCTTGATCGCACTGAGCACTTCTCCAGTCCTCGCTGGGGCCGGAGAGTGGCGTTGGATCGAAGACAAGCGCGGCGTTCAGCTCTGGACCCTGCAGACGCCCGGTGAAGTGCTCCCTGGATTCCGCGGTCAGACCAAGATCCGGGGAACGATCGCGCAGATCGTGAACCAGATGCTGGACGTGCGGCACCACACCGAGTGGATGCACCGCTGCGCGGAGTCATGGATTTACCAACACACCACGGAGAACCGGGGCATCCTCTACAACCGCACCTCCTCGGTCCCCTGGCCGGTCTGGGATCGCGACGTCGTGCTCGACGTGCAGTTCGACTACGCCGCGGACCGCAAGTCGCTCACCGTACGCTTTCGCAACCGCAACGACTTGCTTCGTCCGGTGCCCGAGCGCGTGGTGCGCATGCCCAAGCTGGTGGGCTTCTACAAGATGACGCAGATCGCGCCCAACCTCACGAACGTGCTCTATCAAGTGGAGGTCGACATCGGCGGGACGATCCCGGACTGGATCGCCGAAGAGGTCGCGGAAGATCTCCCGTTCTACACGCTGCTCAGCTTGCGGGAGCGGGTGGAGGGCATCCAGGAGGAGTCACCCCAGGTCGTGGCGCGCGACACGCCGCCGGTCGCGGTCGAGCTCCCCAAACCGAGCAGCAAGGCGCTGCGCGCCGCCACCGACTGACGCACGCCAAGCGTCAGCGCGAGAGCTGGATATCCGTCGGCGGGGTCGGCGTCGGCTTCGCGGGACTCTCGGCCGCGGGACGCGGCGGAGCGGGCCGCTTGCGGCGTGACGTACTCCGCAAGCCCGCGCGCGCCGGCCCATCGGCCGCGGGTACGACCGCTGCGGGCGATGGAGGTACCTGCTGCACTTCGGGCATCGACTCACGCACCGGCTCGCGCGGCGGCGTCTCGACGGCCGCTCCACGCGGGGGCTCCGCGCCCTGCGGTTTGGCCGCCTCGGGTGCGGGCGAAGGCGGGCCAGGTTCTCGCACTTCGGCCCCGGGCTCCGCCCCCCCGCCCCCCCACAGTAAAAAGCCGCCAAAGGCGACCAGCGCCAGCGCCGAAAGCCCAAACCACAGCCAAAATCTCCGCTCGTGTCGGACCTCCGGCACGGTGGGCGACGTGTCTTCCCGCGAGGTTGCTTGCGCTAACTCGTGACGCACCCGGACGCCGGAGGTCGTTTGGCTCGGAGCGACCTCGCTCCCCTGCTCGAAGGCTTCGAGCGGCAAGGTGTTGGCCGAGAGGTGGGCGTGCAGGGCCGCGTCCTTCTGCGACAACGAGGTCTGCAGCACGATGTTGTCCGCGAAGTCGCGCTCGTGCGTGTAGCGCGTGCGGGGACTCGCGAACGGCAAGAGCGCGCGCCCAAAGGCGTTCATCGACTCGAAGCGATCCCGTGGATGGCGCGCCATCGCGCGGTGCACGATGGCCTCGAGTTCCTCGGGCAGCTGGGGGACATGCGTGCGAAGGGGCGTGAACTCGCCGCTATCGATCAGGTGCATCAACTCGAGCAAGGACTCGGCATCGTAGGGACGCACTCCGCTCAGGCACTGATAGAGCATGACGCCGAGCGCGTACTGATCGGTGCGCCCATCCAACGCGGCGGCGCCGCGCGCCTGCTCGGGGGACATGTAGTGCGGGGTTCCTGTCACCGTGTGGAGCGGAGGGGCCCCCGAACCGAGGGCGCCGAGGTCCTTCGAGACCCCAAAGTCGACCAGCTTCGGGACCACCTCGCCGTGGTTGTCGCGCGCGAGAAAGACATTCTCGGGCTTGATGTCGCGGTGAACGATACCCAGCCGGTGCACGGCACACAGCCCCGAAGCGATGGGGACCACGATGTCGGCGGCCACGGCGGGCGCGAGCCGTCCACGATCCAACAAGGAGGCGACGTCTTCCCCCTCCAGGAACTCCATCACGAAATAGGGCACGCCACCTTCGACGCCCACATCTGTGATGTCCACCACATTGGGATGCCGGATGCGCGCGACCGTCTCCGCCTCGCGCAGGAAGCGCTCGCGACCGGATTCCGAGCGGCTGAGGTTGGCATGCAGGGCCTTCAAGGCGACCCGCTTCTTCAGCAGCGTGTGGGTGGCCTCGAACACGGCGCCCATTCCGCCGGCGCCGATGCAGCGCACGATCTCGTAGCGCGCGAAGGTGGTCCCCGCGCTGAGGGGGCTCGCCCCCCCCTCCTGGACAGCGAGCGATTCGTCCGCTCGAGCGCCCTCTCCGGTCGCGTGAGGCATGCGGTTGTGGGCGCCTTCGTGGGTCATGCTTATCGTGCGCTAGGGCACTTCTGGCCGAATGTACCTCGACCCCGGCGGGGAGCGCCAGGCCCCGACCGGGTCCCCTCGAGGTCGGTCATGCAGTCCCGACCGATCAGTGCTTGAGGCTGATCGTGGCCAACAGGGTGCGCCCCGGCTGGGGCATGGTGGTGGTTCGGAAGGTGGGATCCGTCGGCAACGCAAAGCGCCAGTCGAACAGGTTGTACAGCCCGAGCGCGTAGTCGAGCCCGAACCGGGGCGCTTCGCCGCTCACCACCAGGTCGGTGATCACCGCGGGATCGGTGAAACGATCGAGGTGATCGGGGAGCCGCCTCGGGGCCTCCAGGGTGCTGCGCAGGGCCAGGCGAAAACCCGCCCCGAGCGGCGCCACGCCGCGTACGGAGGCGCCGTGCGCCGGCACGTTGGCGACCGATCGCCCGTTCCCGGTGTAGCGAGCGAGCAGGTAGGTGTAGTTCGCCGCGAACATCCAGCCCGCCGCGAACTCCCGGCGCACCTCCAGATCTCCACCCACGGCGTAGAGCGCGTTGCTCCGGTTCTGGTAGCGCACGATCCCCTCGCCGGAGCTCGGCTCGACGTTGACCTGCGCCTGCTCGATCATGTCTTCGGCGTATTGGAAGTGGCCCGCGCTCACCAAGGACCACCCATCGGAGAAGCGGTGCGTGAACTCGACCTCGCTCGACCAGACGAGCTCGGGCATCAACTTGTAGCCCCCGTAGTGGCTCGCGACCTGGGTCGTCCCGCCATCGTTGTACTTGAGCTCGTAGAGGCTGGGCGCGCGGAACGCGCGGCCGCCCATGACCTTCAGCATATCGCGCTCGCTCAACCGAAAGAGCAGCGCGAACCGCGGGTTCACGGTGGCTCCGAAGGTGCTCCAGCTATCGATGCGGCCGCCCGCGGAGAGCGTGAGCCACGGGACCATGCGCCACTCCGCCAAGAGATAGGCCGCGTAGAGCTGGTAGGTGTTGTTGGAGCGTAGATAGGGCTCGCGTACGCTCTGCTCGATGGCTGTTCCCCACAAAGACGCCTTGGTGCTGAACGAGACCTCGCTGCCCAGCGAGAGGCGGAGCGCCGGCGCGACCTCGGCCACCAGGCGCGCCTCGGCGCCGAACCAGCGCCCCTTGTAGCGCTCGTCGGCCACGAAGGTGCCATCGGCGACGCCGGTGGGATAGGTCTGCTGGGACGTGTAGTCGTACGTGTTGCCGTAGGCGCGCGTGTACAGGTTGAGCTTCTTGCCGAGGCGAGGCTCGTAGCGAAGCTCGAGGAACCCCCGGGTGTCGAGGAGCACGTTGGGCTTGACCGCGATCTCGGCGCCGTAGGCCCCATTGGGCACGAACCGCTTGCGCGTGGTGAGGAGCGCCTGCAGCGTGAACGTGCCGTAGGTCATGCGCGCGGTCCCCGTCGCCGCATCGAACGCGTGAAGCCCGCTGATGGGGCGCACGGGCTGGGTGGGCAGGACCGCATCTTCGCCCCCTCCCCGCGCGGCAGATGCAGAGAGACGCAGGCCGCCCTTCTTACCGAACGGCACCGCGCCGGACACGCGCCCGCGCGCCGTGCGTGCGTCCTGGGCGCCGACCACGAGCTCGCCGCCAAGGCGCTCGGGGCTGCTGCGCGGGATCAGGTTGACCACGCCGCTCACCGCGCCCGTGCCGTACAGCACGGATCCTGGTCCGCGCACCAATTCGATGCCAGCCACGTCACCGAGATCGACACGTCCGTCGTAGCCCACGAACGACTGCCACAGGATGTTGTCGTTCAGCGTGGCGCCGTCGGACAGCACCAGCATGCGGTTGCCGTAGTCGCCGGGTTGGCCGAGGCCCCGCAGCGCGATGCCCGGATAAACGCCGTCGTTCGAGAGCGTGACGCCGCGTTGTCCGCGCAAGGCCTCATAGATGCTCGGATAGCGGAACGCCTGAATCTCCTGCGGCGAGATCAGGGCCACCGAGGCCGGCGCCTCCTCCACGGACTGCGTCATGCGGGTCGCTGCCGTGACCTTGCGGCTCGGCGGCAACACCACGTCCTTGAGCTCCGCGGGGTCTCCCCGCTGCACCAAGATGCGGTGTTCGACCGGCTCGAACCCCGCCAGCGAGACGCGCACCACCCGCTCTCCGACCGGGATATTACGAAGGACAGACGGCGTGAACCCCATCGAGACTCCGTCGATCTCGATCAGCGCCCCACGCTCCACCGACGTCACCAGCAGCGAGCCGGTGAGCGGGGTGGCCTCAACCTTCACCTGCGCGCGCTGCTTTTCGCGCACCTGAACCTGCGCGGATGGCGTACGGAAGCCCTCGCGCTCGAAATGGAGCGTGTGGAGCCCGGGCGGGAGCTCGAGGACACAGGGGGCGATGCACGTCGGCGGACCTTCGCGGCTCTCTCCCCACACCGCCGTGGGGGCCTCGGCGCGCACGTCCACCGTGCCCACGATGCGCTCGAGGTCGAAGGTGAGCTGCACACGCTCGCCCTTCACCAGCGTGAGCTCCTCGGACTGCGCGCTCTCGTACCCTGCCAGATCCACGAGGATCCGGTGCTTGCCGGACGCCAGCGCGATGCGCGCCGGAGTGACCGCCACCGTGCCCAGGTTTCGACGATCGATGAACACCGTCGCCCCGGGCGGGTTCGTCACCAGCTCCACGACGGAGACCTCGCGCTCGATCGCCGCGAGCGTCTCTTCGAGCTGGGCGCGCAGCGAAGGTTCGCTCTCGCCGGCCAGGGCGGCCTCGCACCAGCGATAGGCCTCGGGGTACTGGCCGAGGCGCTGGAAGGCGCGCGCGACGTTGAAGCGCACGTGGTGGTTCGGAGCGAGCCGGTTCGAGATCAGAAAGTACGAAAGCGCCCCGCGGTAATCGCCGGCTTGATAGCGCTCGGCGCCGAGACGAAAGTTGACCTCGGCTTCATCGGCGACGCCATCTGCCAGGGCGCGCGATGGGGCCCCCCCGAACAGCAAAACCAGCGCATACAACGACCAGAGCGCAGAGCTGCTTGCGCGAGCGACGCTTCGCCACATGGATCTCAACCACCCGCCCCGGTGTAGGCCCTGACGGATCGGAGCCACACCGCGCGCGAGAGTACGAGAAAAGCCAGCGCCACGACTACTGCCGTCGTGACCTCCAGCGCGCGAATTCGGCCGAGCAGGGCCAGCGCGGGATAGGTCGTCATCAGTGCGAGCGGAATCACGAACGTGAACACAAAGGCCAGCGCCCCGCGAAACACGCTGGAGGGCCAGCGGGCCGCGTCGAAGGTGCTCACGATCAGGTAGCTGAGATTGTCGATTTTCACGACGTGGAAGGCCAGGCTGACCACCATGATCCAGAGCGCGTAGAGGATGGCGAGCGCACACACGAGCACCAGAAGCGCGAGGCCCAGATCGCGCAAACCGGGCTCAGCCCCGGTCCGCACCAGGGCCCAAGCGGAGAGCGAAAACCCGGCGAGCACGTCCACCACGCGGGCCAGATCGAGCTTGCTCGTGGAGAGCAAAAACTGAGCGTCGACCGGCTTGAGCAGCAAAAAATCCAGGGTGCCTTTCCGGATGTGCTCCACCACGTTGCCGAGCGAGGGCTGGATCACCCCCACCAACACCCCCTTGAGCGAAAGAAAGAGCCCGACCACGATCAGCGCTTCGTCGGCGGTCCAACCAGCCACCCCGGGGCGCATGGAAAACAGGACGAGCAGCGGCACCAGCGCGACCCCGCTCCAGAAGAACGCCATGAACGCCTGGACGAAGAAATCCACCCGATACTGCAGGGAGAGCAGCACCGCCGCTTTCAGCTGAATCTTCAAGAGGCGCGCGTAGCGGCCGAGCACGGTTCACCCTCCATAAGCCGCGAAGCGGCGCATGCCGCTTCGCCACAAGGCGTGGGCGAGCCAGGAGAGCAGGACGATCCACGCCCACTGCAGGGCGAGATCGACCAGCGCCTCGCGCAGCGTGATCAGCCCGAGCAGGGTCTCGACCGGAAACGCCAGCATGGAACGAAAGGGCAGAAAGCGGATGAGCGTCGCGAACGCTGGCGGAAAAAATTCGAGCGGCATCACGTAACCCGAGAGCACCGTGTACAGGCCGAGCCAGAGGTCGAACACCGAGAGCGAGCTCTCCCAGAACAGCGAGAGCGTGCCGATCGCGGCCATGGCCGCGAAGGTGAGCAGGAACGCTCCCAGGATGGCGAGGGGCACGAGCAGGAGCTGCACGGGGTCGTGTGAGAACGCCTCGCTCCCCACCCAGAAGAACGCCGCGAGCGCGATGGGCGCGGCCATCATCATGCGCAGCGGGATGGCCGCGAGGTTCTCCGCCAAGTAGCTGAGCAGCGGGTGCACCGGGCGCAGCAGCCGCTTTTGCAGCGTCCCCTGGCGCACGTCGACGTTGATCTCCCAGACCACCCAACATCCCGACAACAGGCGCACCACCAGGGTCGCCATGAAGTAGGCACGAAAGCCTTGCTCGTCGAAGCGGCCCACGGGGGCATCGCGCGCCACCGCGGTCCAGAGCGCGAGCATGATGATGGGCATGGTGTAGGCGAGCACCCAGACCAAGAACTCCGCGCGGTAGGCGACGGCGTCCGCGAAGCCCACCTTGAGCATGGTCGGAAAGGCTCGGAGCGTGTGCACCCATTGCCTCATGACGGCTTCTTCTCGAACAGCTCGGAGAGCACCTCCTCGAGCGGAGGATCTTCGACGGTCAGATCGAGCACCGGCAGCTGCGACAACAGACCGCTGATGCAGGCGGCGAGCTCGCTCTGGGCCACCGAGAGCCGCACCTCGCGCCCCGCGCGCGTGACCACGCGCGCTCCGAAGCGCTCCAGGTCCGCGCGGCCCACGTCGGCCGAGAGCTTCAAGCTCACGCGCTTTTCGGGGTGGAGCTTGTGCACGAGCTCCTGCAAGGGCCCATCCCACGCGATGCGTCCCTGGTCGATCACGATGATGCGCGGGCAGAGCGCGGCCACGTCTTCCATGTAGTGGCTGGTCAAGATCACCGTCGCGCCGTGCTGCTCGTTGTAGCGCCGAATGAACTCGCGCACGGTGCTCTGCATGGTCACGTCGAGCCCGATCGTGGGTTCGTCGAGGAACAGCACCCGGGGGCGATGGAGCAGCGCCGCGCAGAGCTCACACTTCATGCGTTCACCGAGCGAGAGCTGACGCACGGGCTTGCCAAGCAGCGGCTCGATCCGGAGCAGGTGCACCAGCTCGTCCAGGGTCTGTTGGAACTGCGCGCGCGGGACGCCGTAGATGGCGCGGTTCAACTCGAAGGTCTCCGAGGGGGGAAGGTCCCACAACAGCTGCTGCTTCTGGCCGGCCACGAGCATGATCGAGCGCAAGAACGCGGGCCCCCGCTCGAAGGGTACGTGACCTGCCACGAGCGCCCTCCCCCCGCTCGGGAACAACAGGCCAGAGAGCATCTTGAGCGTCGTGGTCTTGCCTGCGCCGTTCGGCCCGAGAAAGCCCACGCGTTCGCCCGCCGCGATCCGGAACGATACGCTATCCACGGCCTTCACGGTGCGCGTCGGGCGCGAGAACAGCGAGCGCGCCGCGGCCCACACCCCCGGAGGACGCTCGTGGACCCGGTAGTACTTGCTGAGCCCGTCGACTTCGATCACGGCCCGGGTTCTACCCCACGGATCCGATCAGTTCGAGCGCGGCTGAACGGGCGGGGGCGGCTCGCTCACGGAGGACGCGCGCTGGCGGATCTCCAGCAGGGTCTGCAGCAACAAGTGATGGATGCGCGTCCAGGTTCCGTCCCAGGAGGCTTGCGCGAGGAAGGCGTCGCGCTGCTCCGGTCCGCACGCCTCCCCTTCTCCGCGGAGAACGCTGCCGATCTGGGCCGCGAACTCTTCGGCGCCGTCGGCCAGCCGGACCAGGCCGAGCTCGGCGAAGGGCCTGCGCAGATCGGGCAGCGCGCTCCCGACCACGGGCTTCCCAGCGGCCAAGTACTGCAGCGTGAGGCGCGGGTTCACGGCGCGCCCCTGGGCGTGGTGCGACAAGGGCAGCATCGCCACGTCCCAGTCCGCGAAATAGCCGGGTAGCTCGTCGCGCTGTTTGGCACCCAGATAGTGGATGTTCTCGTGGTCAGAGAGCGCGTGAGGGAGCGAGCCATCGAGCTCGCCGATCACGATGAAGTTCCACTTCGGCTCGAGCTTCGCCAAGTGCCCCAAGAGCTTCAGATCGACACGGTGGTCGATGCGCCCCGCGTAGCCGATGCGCGGGCCAGGGATGGCGGCCTGGTCCTCCGGTACGGCTGTGACCGCGCGCGCCTGCGCGAAGAACGCGAGATCGATGCTGCTGGGCACCTCGTGCACTCGTGGGTGCGCGCCGCGCTTGGCGTCGTAAAGAGCGCGGCTGGTGACCAAGAGCAGATCGGCCTGCCGCACGAGCTCCCTCTCCCACGCGAGCAAGCCCGGGATGGCCGTCTCGTGCTGCTCCGTGAGGTTGTGCCCGCAGTCGTAGATGGTGAGGCTGCGGGGCAGCCCCTGGGACATGGGGACCGCGGCGGGCGTCGAGTACCAGAGGATGGGCCGGTCGATGCGGTGCTCGGCGCTTAGCAACGCGAGCTGTCCTCGCCAGAGCGCGTGCAGCTCGTCTTCGCTGTAGCCCGCGGCGAGGTGCGGCACCACGCGCCACAGGTTGGGCGCCAACTTGGTGACCTCGGCGTAGGTCGCGTCGATCACGGGCTCTTCGATGAAGAAGACGCGGTAATGCTTCGCGCAGCGCGACATGAGCTGATGCGGGCGCTCACGGCCGTGCGACCAGCGCACATGCGAGAAGCAGAGCACAGTGGGTGCGTTCATGCGGGCCAGGACTCCGGCCCCGAAGACGCAACGAGAGTGCCAGTGGCAGGGAGGCGCGCCGAGGGCCGCGCTTCGGAGGGCAAAGTGGCCGCGCACGAGCGGCGCGCACACTTTCACACCCGCTCGTATGGTGCCGCGTGGGGCGGGGCAGCCTGGTCGGGCACGCCCGCTGGCCAGACTTCGGTGTACCCATGGACCAGGATGTCGCGAAACCCGGCCATCTTGACGAGCTCACTTCCAAGCGTCGGTGAAACGATGCTCGCCCGCGCGAACACCTCGAACAAGGCGGCGTTCGACTTGGGCTCTGCGAGCCGCTCATCCGAGACGATGTGCGAGGCGACCTCGACGCCGCCTAAATGGCGAGCTGCAGGGTGTGTTCGGCGAAGCGCCGCTGCACCAGGTCGTTGGCGAAGTCATCTGGACGCGCACGCCTTCGCAGCTCGGACACGCATTCGAGCCGAAAGGCCAGCTTCTTTTCACACGTGCTCGAGGGCATTGTGTGGGGCGGGCAGGCTTTTCGACTAGAGCACACCGTGAAGCGAATCAGCGCGATGCTTGCTCGCTGAGCGCCTCTCGAACCAGCGTGGCTTCCGGCACCCCACAGAACGCGAATGCCGCGCTCACCGGAAGGTGCGCGCGGCATCTCGAAGTATCGACCAGCTTGCCTACTTCACGAAGGCCCGCCGTGGGTCGGGGCTGATCAGGGCTCGCACTTCTGCATGCAGATCATCGCGCCGCCGACGCCCAAGGCCGAAAGGGGGTTCGTGACGCAGGCGGCGCTGGGCAATCCCATGGTCTTGCAGTCATCCACGTCCGTGCAGGTGGGCGGCGTGCCGCTGGTCTCGCAGATGGTCCCGATACCGTCGCGGAGCATCACCAGGTCCATCCCACCCAAACCCGCCAGAACGTCACCGAGCTGGCCACCGAGCTTCTCGCACATCATGGAGCTCGGACATTCGGCGGAACCCGCGTCGCCCAGATCGGGGACAGAGGCGTCGAAATCGAACAACCCACCGTCCGAAAGACTCGCGATCCACTCCTGGATGGGACGGCAGTCACCCGTGGCCTCGCCATTCTCACAGAGCTGGACCCCCTGTACCCCGTCCGCGCTGCAGGCTCTGCCCATAATGCCGCCCGCGAAGGACATGCACTCAGATTCAGCGGCGTCGCCATCGCCGTCGCCCTCGTCGCCGTCACCGCTGTCGCCGTCACCTTCATCGTCGTCGCCGTCGCCCCTGCTGTCTCCGTCGCCGCTGTTGCCAGTCTGGGGAGCCGGAGCCGGGTCGTCGCCGCAGGCAACGATGCCGCCGCCAAGGAGGCCGAGGGCGAGCAAGGAGAGCTGGATCTTCTTCAGGACAGAGCGGGACATTGTTGACTCCGGGGTTGTCGAGCGCGCTTGGGATGTCCCCCGGTCGCTCGCGAACGTTGTGACAGGTAGGTTGCACTATGGGGTGAACCGACCGTGCGCGAGGCTATAGCCGCTTGACCCGTCGCTCCAATGACTTTGGGGATGCAAGCATTGACCTTGTAGCCCGTTGTGCGGGCTCGCCCCTGGAGGAGCGCGGTCTGTGCCGTAGCCCACCTTCGTGTGGATGTAGATCTACGTCGGGTCTGGAAAACCGGGCGGAGCGGGGCTGATGCGTGGGCGGCCAGGTTCAGGTCGCCGTCGCCGTCAACGTTCACGTCCCCGACCCCGACCAGGTCAACGCATGAACAATGACCGGCGGCGCCGACCGAGCTCCGCGCTCACTTCTTCTTGAGCAGGTCAGCCAACGTTCCGAGCTTGCCACCGGTGGCGACCTGGGCACGGTAGCCGTCGAAATCGGCGCGCTCCTCGTCGTCCTTGATGGCGCGCACCGAGAGCTTGAGCTTGCCCTCGCCAGTCTCGAGCACCTTGGCCGAGAGCTTGGTGCCGAGCGGAAACAGCTTGCGCGTGTCGGCGCCGCGCGGGGTCCCGAGCTCGGCGTTGGGGATCAGGCCGCGCCCGACGCGGCCGCGGGTGCCGTCGACCTGCAAAAACACGCCGTAGGGCTCCACGCGATCGACCGCGCCGTGAACGATGGCGCCCACCGAAAGGCTCGGCCCGCGCGCCTCCGCGCCGACCTCGAGCCCCTCGGGCGCGGGAGCCAGAGAGATCTTGCGCGCGCCCGCGTCCACGCTGCGCACCACCACCGTCAGCGAGTCGCCCACCTTGAGCGCGTCCGAAGGATGGCTGACCTTGCCGCCCAGCTCCGACACGTGCAAGAGCCCCTCGAGCCCCGCCGCGATCCGTACGAACGCCCCGAAGTCCAAGAGCCGCGTCACGCTGCCGCGTACGACCTTGCCCACCGGCGCCGCGCTCTCCACCGCGTCCCACGGATCGGCGCTCAGCGCCTTGAGCGAGAGCGTGATCTTGGTGGTCTTTTCACCGCGCTTGTCGACGCCGTCCTTGATCTCGCGCACCTGCACTTCGACGGCGTCGCCTGGGCTCAAGAAGCCCTCGGCGCGCGCGCCGCGATCGTGCGAGAGCTCCTGGTTCGGGATCAGGCCCTCCACGCCGCCCAGATCCACGAAGGCGCCGAATTCGCGCACCGCGCTCACGCTGCCGTGCAGCACCGCCCCCACCGTGATCTTGGCCAGGGTCTCGGCCGCCCGCGCGCGCGCCTCCTGCTCGAGCGCCGCGCGCCGCGAGAGCACCACGCGCTTTCCGCCCTCGCGCACTTCGGTGACCACGAACAAGAGCGAGCGCCCCACGAACTCCGCCGGATTCTGCACGAAGCCCCTGTCGGCCTGTGAGATGGGGCAGAACGCGCGCACGCCGGCGACCTCCACCTCGAGCCCCCCCTTGTTCACGCCGGTGACCTTCCCCTCGACCGGCACGCGCGCGGCCTGCGCGCTCTCCAGCTCGGCGAGCCCTTGCGGGCGCCCCATGGTGCGGCCGAGCCGGAGCTCACCGCCCTGGTTCGCGACCACCACCGCCTCCAGCGTGTCGCCCACCTTGAGCGCGCTTCGTCCGTCCGCGTCGCGCACGTCTTGGAGATCCAGGTATGCCTGCGGGCGCTTCCCGAAGCCTTCCTGCACGATCTCGACGAACACGGCGTCCTTGCCCACCTGCACGACCTCGGCGCGCACGCGGTCGCCGAGCGCCGGCACGCGGCTCTTCTGCGGCTTCTGACCTCGCGTCTCGGCCTCGAACAAAGACGCAAAACTATCGCTGGGCTTGTCGGAACTCATGGTGTGGCGGCCGGTGTAAACCGCCCCTCGCGGCGCCGCAATCCGACATGATGATCTCATTCGCCGACGGTCACCGACGGCGGCTCGCGCCCGGCGCGCCCGGCGGTGGCGCCCTGGGTGGTCGAGAGCTCCACCAGGCGAAACGGCGGTCGGTCCGCGAAGCTGCGGCGCAACAGCGGCAGCGCGACGTTGTAGACCGCCTGATGCTGACTGGTCCGGGCCTCGAGCTGACCGCGGTGGGCGTGGCCATGGAAGATCGCGCTCAGCGGGTAGCGCAAGAGCGGCTCCTCGAGCCGGCTGCAACCAAGGAACGGAAAGATCTCGGGCGGCTCACCCTGGATCGTGCCGCTGACCGGCGCGTAGTGGAGCAGCACCACCCGGTGCACCGTGCGCAACCGTGCGAGGCCCGACTCGAGCCGCAGCGCTTCGTCGATGGCGCAGTCCACGAAGCGCTTGATCTCGGGCTCCCCCCAGTGGCCCAGCGTGTGGGATCCGAAGCCGCCCGCGAAGCCCTTCACGCCCGTAAAGCCGACCTCCGCCACTTCCACCGAGTCGCCCGAGAGCAGCGTGACCCCAACCTCGCCGAGGATCTCCGTCACCTGGTCGGCCTTGCCGGACTCGTAGTCGTGGTTGCCCAGCACGCCGAGCATCGGCACGCGCACCACGCTGAGCTCCTTGGCCAGCACGTGCGCCTCCTCCGGCGTCCCGTAGTCCGTCAGATCCCCGCACAACAGCAGCACATCCGCCGCCTCGTTCACCTGGCGAAGCCACGGGGCAAACTGCCCCAGCGAGGCCTTGGTGCAGTGAAGGTCGCCCACCGCCGCGAGACGGATCGGCCTCTTCTTCTCGGTTGTCACGCGTTCTGCCCCCTGAGCCGTGCTCCCGTCTTCGAAGGGCAAGGAGCGTGCCCCGAGGCATGGCTCTTGCTGCCTATACGAAGCGTGCTCGACACCAAGACGCGCGCTTTTTATCGGCACATTCTCTCGGAGCTGCGGCACGAGGGCATTCCATTCGCCGTCGGCGGCGCCTACGCCTTGCGCTTTCACACGGGCATCGTTCGCCAGACCAAGGACCTGGATCTGTTCCTCAAGCGCCAGGATCTCGAGCGCGCGCTCAACCTTCTGAACACCGCCGGCTATCGCACCGAGGTCACCCATCCGCACTGGCTGGGCAAGGTCTACGCGGCGCACGACGTCAGCGGAGACGACTTCGTCGACATCATCTTCAGCTCGGGCAACGGCGTGGCCGTGGTGGACGACGCGCTGTTCGAACACGCCCACGAGGGCGTCTTGCTCGGCGTGCCAGTGCTGTGGTGCCCCGTGGAAGAGATGATCTGGAGCAAGGCCTACGTGATGGAGCGCGAGCGCTACGACGGCGCAGACGTGGCGCATCTGCTCCACGTCTGCGGCAAACGCCTCGATTGGGAGCGCCTGCTCGCGCGCTTCGGCAGCCATTGGCGCCTCTTGTTTGGGCACCTCGTGTTGTTTGGCTTCATCTATCCGGCCGACCGCAAGAGTATCCCTGCCTGGGTGATGCTCGAGCTGAGCCGCCGCCTGCGCTTCGAGATCACCGCAGCAGAGCGCGGAGACGCGGTGTGCGGCGGCACCCTGCTCTCGCGCGAACAATTCCTGATCGACGTGGAGGACTGGGGCTACGTGGATGGGCGCCTGGCCCACGGCGCGATGAGCGAGAGCGAGATCGCGCGCTGGACCGAGGAGATCGAGCATCCGAAACCAAAGCTTCAGCCCAAGATCGGACCTCGCCGCTAGCGGCGCATGCTCACCGGGTGATTTGCTTGACCACGGCCGCTGCGCGCCTCTTCACGTCCTTGGAGGGATCGTGCGCGGCAGCACGCCTGAGCGCAGGCAAGGCAGCCCGACCGATGTCGCGGACGAGCAGCGCACGGGCGCGGGGATAGGTCTTGTCCATGCCGAGCGCCTTGATGGCGTCACGCTGAATGCGCGGGTTCCTCTTGAGCGCAGCGGAAAGCGCGATGGCTTCACGGTACTTGGCCAGACCGTCGGACCACCAGTTCCGATCGATGTAGAGGTTTCCCAACAACAACGGCAATTGGGGGGCCTTGGGTTGCTGGCGACGCAGCTGCTGGATGCCGCGGATCGCAGCGTCGGTTTGTCCCTTGGCGATCAGCCGCCGCACGTCGGCGAGTGAGTTGACCTTCGTCTCGCTGACCGGCGCAGGCAGGGAGACCTCGGTCTCCTCCGTGGCGTTCAGCTCCTCGTCGGCCGCGGCCAGGGCGGCTTCGCTGAAATCTTCGGGTTCCCCTTCGCCATCGCCCGGGGCGGGCGCAGCGGCGGCCGCAGCAGCCGGCGTGGGCTCGGGCGCCGGGCTCTCGGCCAGGGGCGGCTCGCTCTTTGGCTCGATCGCCGGCAGCGCCTTGGCCGCCTTCTCGAGCAGGTTCGCGCCCGCCGCGACGGCCTCCCCCTCCGGTTGGGCGCGCCACCACAGCGCGATCACCACCATCAACAGCAACCCCACGGTAAACCGCATCAAGCTGCGCGGCTTTTTCTGCGGCGTCACCTTGGTGATCACCTCCGCCTCGGGCGTGGTGGGCCCCGCGTCGGTGTTCACCGCGCTCGCCGAAGTGAGAGGCGTGGCGCGCGAGCGATTCAAGGAAGCATCGCCCGGCGCCGTGGCGATGGTCTCCGCCGTCTCGAGCTTGGCCTGAACCGCCGCCGGGGTCGCATGACGCCATTCGGGGGTCGCTTCGATCGCCGCCACGAACTCCGCGGCATTCTCGAAGCGAGCAGCGGGCTCCTTCTCGAGCGCCCGCCCCACGAGCGCCTCGAGCTCCCAGGAGAGATCGGGCGCGAGTTCGCGCAGCCGCGGCGGCGCCTGGTCCCGCTGCATCATCAGGATCTCGTAGGCTTCGCCGCCCTTGAACGGCTTTTCCCCGGCGAGCATCTCGAACAGGACCACGCCCGCCGCATAGAGGTCGGCCCGCTCGTCGACCCGCTCGGCGCGGGTCTGCTCGGGCGCCATGTAGGCCGGCGTCCCCACGATCGCAGCCATGGAGGGCTCACCGTCGAGTTCGGGATCGTGCAGCTTGGCCAGCCCGAAGTCGAAGATCCTCACGTGATCGCCGAGCCCCGTCGCCTCCCCGAGCATGATGTTGCCGGGCTTGATGTCGCGGTGGATCACGCCCTGGCCGTGCGCGTGGGAGAGCCCTGCCAAGAGCTGTCGCGTGATGTCGAGCGCGCGACGCGGCGCGAGGCGGCCCTGATCCATGACCTCGCGCAGCGTCCGCCCGGTGACGAAGTCCATCACGATGTACGGCGCGCGATCGTGGACCCCGAAGTCGAGCACCGACACGCAGTATGGATGGGAAAGTTTGCTCATGGCGCGCGCCTCTCGCTGGAAGCGCTGCACGAAGCGGGAGGAGCCCGCGTAGGGCGAGTGGAGGAACTTGATGGCGACCGGACGACCCAGCTCGACCCGCTCTCCGCGGTACACCAAGCCCATTCCGCCTTCCCCGAGCTGCTGCGTAATTCGGTAGCGGCCGTTCAGCACGAGGCCTACGCGCCCATCTGCTTGGGTCGACTCCATCAAGTGACGGCAGTTTACCAGGGATCCCACCCGGCGCCGCGAGGTTCTGCCTGCACACATGCACAGAGAGCCTCCCCCGCGGTGCCACCTTCCTCCCCTCACGCCCCCGTTTGACAGCCCCCGCTGACTCAGCAAGCTCCCTCGCCCCGATGTCCCCGGCCCTCGCTCTCGTCGTCCTCTTGCTCGTTCTCGGCTACCTCGGCCGGCGCCTGTCTCGCTTTCCCGACGCCAGCTCGGACGTGCTGAATCGCTTCGTGATCGACGTCTGCCTGCCGGCCGTCATCCTGCGCGCGATCCCCACATTGCATCTGCGCTGGGAGCTCTTGACCCTGGTGCTGATCCCCTGGACGCTCGCCGGGCTCGCGTTCGTGATCAGCAGGGCGCTCGCGCGCGCGCTCCACCTCGATCGCTCCACGGAGACCGCCCTCTTCGTGTGCACCGCGCTCGGCAACACGTCGTTCCTCGGGTTCCCCCTCTGTCAGGCGCTCCTCGGCGAGCCCTCGCTGCCGTTTGCCACCGTCTACGATCAGCTCGGCAGCTTCCTCCTGCTTTGCACCGTGCTTCCGCTCGCGCTCGCCCGCGCGCTTGGAGGCGCGCGCCCCACGCCGGGCGAGCTCGCGAAGCGCGTGCTCTCCTTTCCGCCCTTCTTTGCCCTGATCGCGGCGCTCCTGCCCTGGTCGCAGCCGGCCTGGCTGCGAGAGGTGCTGCAAATGCTGGGAGATGCCCTCGTCCCCTGCGCGATGTTCGCGGTGGGCTTGCGCTTGAGGATCACCCCGCCGAAGCAGAGCGCCGCGTTCTCGGCAGGCCTGATCGTGAAGCTGGTGGTCATGCCTCTCTGCGCCTATGGGCTCGCCCGCGCGCTGAACTCGCCGCCGGACGTCTTGCGCGTCGCCGTGATCGAAAGCGGCATGCCCGCGATGATCTCCGCGGGCGCTGTGCTGATGGCCTCGGGCGTCGCGGCGGAGCTCACCGCCGCGCTGGTGGGCTGGGGCATCCTGGCCAGCCTGTTGACGACGAGCCTCTGGGCACAGCTTCTGCGCTGAGCGTTCGTGGCGCCGCTCGAGCAAGTGCTTCTCACCGGAAGCCTTCTCGTCACTTGGGTGAAATCCAGCCCCCCGCGAAGTAGGATCGGAAGGTCATGCCTCCGCCTCCGAGCATCCCGAGCCGTCGACCGCGCACGCCGTTCGAGGCGTCCTTCGCCCCCGAGCCCATCGTCAATACGCCGCGCTCGAGTCAGGCCTTTTTGTTCGAGGTCGCCTGGGAGGTGTGCAACTTGGTGGGCGGCATCTACCAGGTCCTGCGCTCGAAGGCTCCGTTGATGGGCGAGCGTTGGGGCCCCCGCTATTGCGTGGTTGGCCCCTACGTCCCCGCCAAGGCCGGGTTCGAGTTCGAGGAGGTCGAGCCCCCGGGCTACTTTGCCCGGGTGATCCGCCGCGTCGAAGCGGCGGGCGTTCGCGTGCGTCACGGCCACTGGCTGATCCAGGGCAAGCCGCGCACGCTGTTGCTCGAGCATTGGGATCTCCGCGCCTCGCTCGGCGAGCTCAAGTACCTGCTGTGGGAGCAGGCGGGGATCGCCTGTCCGCACGGCGATCAGGTGGTCGACGAGGCCGTGCTGTTCGGCGCCGCCGTGCAGCGGCTGCTTTCGGCCGCGTGCACCGAAGCTGCCGCCAGTCGCAGGGAGGGCACCGGCGAGGGCGATGGCTTGATCCCCGAGCACCTGATGGCCCACTTCCACGAGTGGCAAGGGGGCGTCGCCATCCCTTGGGTGCGTCGCGCGCAGCTCCCCGTCGCCACCGTGTTCACCACCCATGCGACCATGCTCGGGCGCTACATCGCCTCCAACGAGGAGGGCTTCTACGATCGCCTTCCCTGGATCGATCACAACGAGGCGGCGGCCCGGTACAACATCGGCGCCCAACACAACCTGGAGCGCGCGTGCGCCCACGGCGCCCATGTGTTCACGACGGTCTCGCAGATCACGGCGGAGGAGTGCACCGCCCTGCTGGGGCGCACGCCAGACTTGATCACGCCGAACGGGCTGACCATCTCCCGCTACAACGTGGGGCACGACTTTCAGACCTTCCACGCGGACTTCAAGGCGCGCGTGCACGCCTTCACCACGGGCTACTTCTTCCCGAACCAGCGCTTCGACCTCGACCGCACCCTCTACATGTTCACGAGCGGCCGCTACGAGCCGCGCAACAAGGGGTTTGACCTGTGCCTCGAGGCCATGGCGCGCCTGAACGCGGAGCTCTCGGCGGCCCAGCTCGGCGTCACGGTGGTGTTCTTCATCATCACGCCGCGACCCACGCGCTCGCTCAACCCGCTGATGCTCGAAAAGCGCGGCGTTCTCAACGAGCTCGAGAACGTGTGCGAGAAGATCCTGGAGCAGGTCGGGGACCGCTTGATTCGCAACGCCGCCGAGGGCCAGGCGCTCCATCTCGACGATCTGGTGGATGAGTACTGGCAGCTCCGCTATCGGCGCATGCAAGCGGCCTTCCGCATGGACAACCTGCCGCCGATCGTGACCCACATCCTCAAGGACGATCGCAACGACCCGATCTTGAATCAGATCAATTACCTCAACCTGCTCAACCGCCGCGAGGACGCGGTGAAGGTCGTCTACCACCCGGAATTCATCGCTCCGACCAGCCCGCTCTGGGGCATCGAGTACGAGCAGTTCGTGCGCGGCTGCCACCTCGGGCTCTTCCCGAGCGCCTACGAGCCGTGGGGGTACACGCCGCTCGAGTGCATGGCCCTGGGCACGCCCTCGGTGTCGAGCGACCTCGCGGGGTTTGGGCGCTACGTGAGCGACAGTCTGCCCGACGCGGGCCAACAGACGGGTCTCACGGTGCTCGCCCGGCGCGGCAGGAGTTTTCACGACGCTGCCGCCGACCTCACCCGCCAGTTGGTCGAGTTCTGCCGGCTCACCCGCCGTGACCGCGTGAACCTGCGCAACGAGGTCGAGCGCCGTTCATGGGACTTCGACTGGTCGCGGCTCGGCCACGCCTATCACAGCGCGCACGAGCTGGCCTTATCGCGCATCTGAGGGTTGGCCGTGCGCCTGTAACGAGGCGTGTCCCTCATGCGACCATGCTCCATGGTCCCGCTCTCGATCCTCGACCTGGCCCCCATCGTAGAGGGCGGCAGCGCCGGTGAGGCCCTGCGCAACTCACTCGCGCTCGCGCGCCATGCCGAGGCGCTCGGCTTCAGACGCTTCTGGCTCGCCGAACACCACAACTTCCCGGGCGTGGCCAGCGCGGCCACGGCCGTGGTCATGGCCCACATCGCGGCGGGCACGAAGAGCATCCGCGTAGGCGCAGGCGGCATCATGCTGCCGAACCACGCGCCGTACGTGATCGCGGAGCAGTTCGGGACGCTCGAGGCGCTCCATCCCGGCCGCATCGACCTCGGGCTCGGGCGGGCGCCGGGCTCCGATGGGCCAGCCCAGGCGGCGCTGCGCAGGAGCGTCCACAGCGCCGATCGCTTCCCGGAGGACGTGCGGGAGCTGATGGGTTGGTTCGAAGATCGCTTCCCCTCGGTGCGCGCGGTGCCCGGCGCGGGCGCGGACATCCCGCTCTGGATCTTGGGTTCGAGCCTGTTCGGGGCACAGCTCGCGGCGAACCTCGGCTTGCCCTTCGCGTTCGCCTCGCACTTCGCGCCCCAGCAGCTCGAACAAGCCCTGGCGCTCTACCGCACGTCGTTTCGGCCCAGCGCCCGGCTCGCGCAGCCTCACGTGATGTTGGCGCTCAACGTGATCGCCGCCGACAGCGACGACGAGGGGCGCACCCTGTTCAGCTCCATCCAGCAGGCCTTCGTGGCCCTGCGCCGCGGAGCGCCCCGCCCCTTGCCGCCGCCCGTCGCGGACTTCGAATCGCGCATGACCCCTGACGAGCGAGCCCTGCTGCGACACATGCTCTCGTGCTCTGTGGTGGGGGCACGCGAGACGGTGGGGGCCGGCATCGCGGAGTTTGCCGAGCGCCACGCGCCAGACGAGCTGATCATCACCTGCCAGATCTTCGATCACGAAAAGCGCATGCGCTCACTGAGCATCACGCGCGAGGCGGTCGGCGACTGAGAGCGGTGTGTGAGAAGGCGTTGGCGTAGGCGTGGACGCCGACGTGAACGTGGACGTGAAACCCGTCATCCGAACAAAAAACGGCGACCCTTGCGAGACCGCCGTCATCCAAACGAAAACGGCGGCTTCTTGCGAGACCGCCGTCATCAGCTCGTCATCGGAGCCAGTTCAGCTCACTTGAGCAAGCTCTTGAGCGCGGCGCCCATGTCGCTCGGCGTCTCCGCCATCTTCACGCCCACGGCCTCGAGCGCCGCGATCTTCTCGGCCGCCGTGCCCTTGCCGCCGCTGATGATGGCGCCCGCGTGACCCATGCGCTTGCCGGGGGGCGCCGTGACGCCCGCGATGAAGCCGGCCACGGGCTTCTTGAAGTTGTCCTTGATCCACTCGGCCGCGAGGATCTCGGCGTTGCCGCCGATCTCACCGATCAGGATCACGCCGTCGGTGTCTTTGTCCTCGTTGAACAGCTTGAGCGCGTCGATGAAGTCGGTGCCGTTGATGGGATCGCCACCAATGCCGATGCAGGTGCTCTGCCCGATGCCGAGGCCCGTGAGCTGCCCGACGGCCTCGTACGTGAGCGTGCCGGACTTGGACACCACGCCGATCCGGCCGGGCTTGTGGATGTGGCCGGGCATGATGCCGATCTTGCAGGCGCCGGGCGTGATGATGCCGGGGCAGTTCGGCCCGATCAGGCGGGTCTTGGTCTGCGAGTCGAGCACGCGGCGCACCTTGAGCATGTCCGCGACCGGGATGCCCTCGGTGATGCACACGGCGAGCTCCACCTCGGCGTCGATCGCCTCGAGGATCGCGTCCGCGGCGAAGGGCGGCGGCACAAAGATCATGGAGGCGTTGGCGCCCGTGGCCTTCACCGCGTCGCGCACCGTGTTGAAGATCGGGATCGCGTCGTCGAACTTCTCGCCGCCCTTGCCGGGCGTGACGCCCGCCACGACGTTGGTGCCGTAGTCGCGGCAGCCGCGCGTGTGGAACGCGCCCTGACTACCGGTGATGCCCTGGACGAGCAGCTTGGTCTGTTTGCCTACGAGGATCGCCACGACTCAACCACCCTTCTTCACGAGGTCGACGATCTTCTGCGCACCATCTTTCATGGTGTCCGCAGCCGTGATCTTCAGGCCCGAGTTGTTCAAAATCTCTTTCCCCTTGGCGACGTTGGTGCCCTCGAGGCGCACCACGAGCGGCACCTTCAGACCGAGCTCCTTGGTCGCCGCCACCACGCCCTCGGCGATGATGTCGCACTTCATGATGCCGCCGAAGATGTTCACGAAGATGCCCTTCACGTCCGAGGACGAGAGGATGATCTTGAACGCCTTGGTGACCTGCTCCTTGTTGGCGCCGCCGCCGACGTCGAGGAAGTTCGCGGGCTCCCCGCCGAAGTGCTTGATGATGTCCATCGTGGCCATGGCGAGGCCCGCGCCGTTCACCAAGCAGCCGATGTTGCCGTCGAGCTGGATGTAGCTGAGGCCAGTCTTCTTGGCCTCGATCTCGGTCGCGTTCTCCTCGCTCATGTCGCGCCAGGTCTCCCACTCGGCGTGGCGGAAATCGGCGTTGCTGTCGAAGTTGAGCTTGGCGTCGAGCGCGAGCACGTGGTCGTCCTTGGTGACGATCAACGGGTTCACCTCGGCGAGCGAGCAGTCTTCCTTGATGAAGAGCTCGTAGAAGCCGCTGACCAGCTTGTTGAACTCCTTGCCAGCCTGGCCGGTGAGCCCGAGCGCGAAGGCGATCTGGCGGGCCTGGAAGGGGGCGAGACCGACCGCGGGATCCACGGCGACCTTGAGGATTTTCTCGGGGTGCTTCTCGGCCACCTCTTCGATGTCCATGCCGCCCTCGGTGGACGCCATGATCACGACGCGGCGCGTCTCACGGTCGATCACGGCCGCCAGATAGAGCTCGCGCGCGATGGGCAAGCCCTGCTCCACCAACAGGCGCTGGACCTTCTTGCCCTCGGGGCCCGTCTGGTGCGTGACCAGGGTGGAACCGTAGATCTTCTCGGCCGCTTCCTTGGCCGCCGCCGCCCCCTTGACGACCTTCACGCCGCCAGCCTTGCCGCGGCCGCCGGCGTGGATCTGGGCCTTCACGACCACGACCTCGTTGCCGGTCTCCGCGATCAGCGCCTCGGCCGCCTTGGTGGCTTCGGCCACGCTGAACGCCGGAACGCCCTTGGGTACGGGAATCCCGTATTTCCGAAACAGGTCTTTGCCTTGGTACTCATGAATGTTCATAGGTCACCCTCAGAGCTTTGCGGCGGCGTCGACAAGCTCACTGCTGAGCGCGTTCTCGTCCCGCTGTGGCTTCTTCATTCGCTTCCCTGACCGCGCTCGCCACTCGGATTGCCGCGAGCAGCCGCTCGAGGACCGGCCGCGCGAAGCGCCGCTGGATACCCTCTCGCGGGCGGCCCGGATATAGCACGTACCCTCCCCCGCACGAGCCCTTCCCCCGAAAGGGGCGCCCTCTCCCTACCCCCGGGGATGGTAGCGACCGTGCACGCTGCGCAGACGATCCGTGAGAACGTGGGTGTAAACCTGGGTCGTCGAGATGTCCGCGTGACCCAGCATGGACTGCACGGCACGCAGGTCGGCACCCGCCTCGAGCAGGTGGGTGGCGAAGGAGTGACGTAGCTTATGTGGGCTGACAGGCTTCACGATCCCGGCTGTCAGGGCATGGCGCCGGATGTTCTTCCAGAACGCCTGACGGGTCATCCCCTCGCCCTTCGCGGTCACAAACAGGAGCGGCTCCGCGTCCGTCGCCCAGGCTCCCCGCACTTTGGCGAGGTAGCGCTCGATCCAGACCACCGCGGCATCCCCGAGTGGGACCAAGCGCTGCTTGTCGCCCTTGCCACGAGCCAGAACGAGGCCCCGGTCGAGCATCACGTCGGCGCGGCGCAGCCCGACCAGCTCGGACACGCGCAGGCCGCTCGCGTACATCGCGTACAACATGGCTCGGTCGCGCAGCCCCGCGGGCTGCTCCGGGTCAGGCGCAGCGAGCAGCCGCTCGACTTCGTCCCGCGTGAGCACCACGGGCAAGCGCGCGCGTTTGCGCGGTGCGTCGAGAAGTTCGGTGGGATCGCTCGCCAGTTGTCCCTCCGCCCGCAAGTAACGGCACAGCCCGCGTAGGGCGGAGAGGTAACGCGCCTGGGAGCGTGCCCCCACGCCGCGCCGAGACAGCGTCGCGAGAAAGTCCGCGATCTGCTCGGCAGTGATGCTGTGATTCACACCCCCGTGTGCCTCGAGGTGCGCGACGAACTCGCGCAAATCATGCGCGTAGGCCTCCTGGGTGTTGACGCTCAGGCCGCGCTCCACGCGCAGGTGCTCCAGGTAGTCATCCACCGCAAACGACAACTCTTGTCCGCGCACGTAACCACCTTGCCACGGTGAGCACATCCGTCCCAAATAACGCGCGTTTTTGCGCGGCAATCTCCCCGGTCGATGTGGTATGGTCGCGCCACATGCTGTCTCTTGCGCAACTGCGCATCGACGCACTCTTGGCGGTCCTTGTCGGGGCTGCGTGCTCGATGCTTGTGCTGCGCGCTTGGCTCGGCGCAAGCAAGCGAGCCATCCTGGCGCGCGACGAAGCAGCGATTCGTGCTGTGGAGGCCGAGGCGCGACATCTGCAAGGAACTGAAACGGAGTGGGAAGAGACGCCGTCCTGAGTTTGTCTTTGAGGCTCGGTTCACAGATGAACGCGATCGCGTCGACGCGAAGTAGACGGCGATAGACGAAAACCCCGCGACAAGGCAAAGTTGGAACCAGCGAGGTGAGCCTATGGCACGCTTGATTGGATACATGGCAAACCGCGCAGACCGCCTGCGAGATGCCTTCCACCAGGAGCGGCACGCGGTGGCCGGCTTGCCCGCAGATCAACGGGGCGCCTGGGGCATCGGCTTCTACCAAGGCGACGAGGTGCTGCATCGGAAACAGCCCACGCCGGATGGGGAGCCGATTCACTGGGAAACCATCACCGAAAACCTCAAGACCGACTGTGCCGTGGCACATCTGCGCCAAGCCACGGTGGGTGGCTTCAGCGTGGACAACACTCACCCCTTCCGCTTTCGGCAGTGGCTGTTCGCGCACGTGGGCACGATCACGGCGTTCGACGAGGTGAGACCCAAACTCTCGGCGGAATTGCCGGACTTTTTGCGCCGGAACATCCGGGGCAACTCCGATAGTGAGCTGTTCTTCCACCTCATCCTCGGGCGCTTGCATGCCGCAAGTCAGCTCGAGGCTCCCCTTCCGGCGAGCCAGGTGGTGCTCGAGGCCGTGGGCGCGGCCGTGCGCACGATCGACGATCTCGTGGGCAGCGCGCGCGAGGCGAGCACGTTGAACATCATCCTCTGTAACGGGCGCGCCATGTACGCGCTGCGCCGGGGGGGTCCCTTTGGCTACGTGGAGCGCACCGGCTTGCACGATCCGATCGAGCACCACGAGGAGAAGCCGCCGCGGCCGGGCTCCCCCTTGCTCCACTACGTGATGTTGGTCTCGGGAGGAAACGAGATCCCCGCGGGCTACACGGCGCTGGAGAACGGCCAGCTCGCCATCTTCAATCGCGATCTCGCGGTTGAAAAGCATCCGATCTGAGGCGGGAGCGCGGACGTGGCTCCCGAAGGCGCGCAGGTCCGGGTCGTACTGTCCACCGTCCCAGACGAACGGGTCGGCGAGGAGATCGCGCGAGCTTTGCTCTCGGAGCGGCTCGCGGCCTGCGTGAACATCGTTCCGGGCTTGCGATCGCTGTACCGCTGGGAACGCGCCATTCAGGACGACCGCGAGTTCCTGCTCGTGATCAAGACCCGCGCCGAGCACTACGAAGCGCTCGAGCAGCGGATCAAGGCGCTGCACCCCTACGAAGTCTGTGAGGTGCTGGCGTTCGACGTCGCCGCGGGCTCGAGAGCGTACCTGGACTGGGTGCTGGAGGAGACGCGGCGGAGTTGAGCGGGGCGCTGGGACAGCTGGTTAGCTCGCGCACGCAACGTTGGTTCGTTGCGCGCACGCGCACGACGACGAGGACGAACACGAGGACCAGGACGAGGACCGCGTCGTGCTCGTCCCCCTACTCGTACTCGTACTCGTCCTCGTGCGCGTGCGCGGCCTTTGCCCAGGCCCCCCGGCAACCCAAGCCCCTAGCGCTGGTCCCTCGGCCGCAGGGCCTTCTGATTCAGCGCGCCCATGTACTGGCGGGCGTCCGGCATGAGCTCGGAGCGCGGCCACTTGGACATCAGCTTGCGCACCTGCGCGCGCGCCTCGTCGAGATCACCGAGGTCCTCGAGCACGTGGGCCAAGAGCCAGGTGGCCTCCACGTGGATGTCCTTGTCGCTGTTCTGCTCGAGCACCTTGTCGAGTTCGGCCCTGGACTGGGCGGACTTGCCGAGGTGCTTGAGCGCCTGCGCCAGCCGATAGCGGACAGAAGGAATGTGTGCGGCCCCCTCGTCCAGCCGGATGGCGTCGTGGAAGCTCTCCGTGGCCTCCGCGTAACGCCCAGTGCGCAGGAGCTCGATGCCGTTCTGGTAGGCCTCCTGGCTGAGCTCGGAGTGAAAGCGGGCCACCACGTCGCGGTACATCGCACGCTCGGCGGGCGACAGCTGTTCCTTGTTGAGCTCGTTCCAGCGCTCGATGGCCTCGGGGCGCTGCTTCTGCTTCACGAGTTCGTAGAACTGCATGGCCTTCGCCTCGGCCTGCGTACGCTTCTCGGCGCGCCGCATCTCCTCGTCGACCGCGCCGCGCAGGCGCTTGACCTCCTGCTCCAGGTTCTCCTTCTCGACCTCCATCTCGCGGATGCTCACGTCGAGCAAGAGCCGGAAGCCGAACAGGCAGGCAGCTCCCAGGAGCCCGTAGGCCAGCACGGAATTCCACCAGGTCCGGCGCTCGTGGGACGCCTGACGCTTCGCGATCGCCTTGATGTCGGCGCCCAGCGCGTTGGTGAGGTTGTTGGTCTTGATGATCAGACCACGCGATTCGATGATCTCCTTTTTGATCTCGCGGATCTCTTCGTCGACCTCACGCATGGCCGGCCGTGCATACTCAAGCGGGCAACGGAGCGCAAGGCCTTGACCGAGCTCCGCGCCTATCCCAACCTCCGGCCCTCCATGTCCCGGCCCTCGGTTTTTGCCCGTTCGGATGACGCACCGCATCCCCGCACGCGCCAGAGCCTCGGGCGCGCCCTGTGTGCGGCCATGCTCCTGGGCGGGTGTGTGCAGGCGCGTCAAATCTATCCGCTCACCCTGGCTGAGCCGCACCGGGATGCGGCCCGGGGCTCGGTACAAATCGAGCGGATCGAGGGCCATCAGCGCCTGCTCGCCCTGCGTTTCGAAAGGCTCGCTCCGCCCGAGCAGTGGGGGGCGGAGTACACGGCGTTCGTGGCCTGGGTCCAAGATTCGCACGGTCGGACGGTCAAAATGGGGCCGCTGCGCTACGATCGCGCCCTCCGGTCGGCTAGGCTGCTCGGTGCTGTCCGTGCCGCGCGTCACGGCGAGCATGATGACGAGGGGATAGATTTCCGAGCGTTCGCGGTGCGTGTCACGGCGGAGCGTGAGGGCGGAGTGAAGGTGCCGAGCCGTGTCCTCGTGGGTGAGGGCCGAGTGATGAATCAGTAGAGTCCCGGGCGCAGGGCGTGTCAGTCAAAGTCGAAGCGTGCGGATCCGCGCGCGAGCAAACAAAGGTCGAGAGCGATGTTGGAAACCTCGGATATCCGCAAAGGCACCAAAGTTCAGTTCGATGGCGTGCCGTTCGAAGTCATCTACTTCCAGTTCGTGAAGCCCGGCAAGGGTCAGGCGTTCACGCGCACCAAGCTGCGCAACATGATGACGGGCAACGTGCTCGAGCGGACGTTCAAGAGCGGTGAAAAGCTCGAGAAAGCCGACCTCGAAGAGCGTCAGATGCAGTACCTGTATCCGGAAGACAACTTCTACGTCTTCATGGACACCGTCAGCTACGACCAGCTCCGTCTCAGCGAAGATCAGCTCGGTGACAACAAGTACTACCTGTCGGATGGCCTGATGTGCTCGGTCCTGATCTACAACGAGCGCCCCATCGGCCTCACGCCCCCCAATTTCGTGGAGTTCGAGATCGTGGAGACCGAGCCCGGCTTCAAGGGCGACACCTCGAGCGGCACCACCAAGCCCGCGAAGATCGTGACGGGCCTTGAAATTCAGGTCCCGTTGTTCATCGAGCAGGGCGAGAAGGTGCGCATCGATACCCGCACCGGTGAGTACGCCGAGCGCGTCAAGAAGTGAACTGACGAGATGCGCGTCCGGATCGGCGAGCTCAAACAGCATCCCCTGAGCTCGCTGGTCCGTGTGGCAGGGCGCATCGTCAGCCGCAGCACGGGCGAGAGCTCCGAACAGGAGGGCCAAGCCGTGCTCGCCGACGAGAGCGGCAGTGTACGGCTCTCGGGGCTCGCGTTGCCCGGAGAGCTCTCGCTGGTGGAGCTGACCGGGATTTGGACCGGCAGCGAGATTCGCGTCGCCACACTCGAGTTCTCGCAGGCGCCCGCGGCGTTCGGGCCGGTTCGAGAGTCCGAGTGGTGGTCCTTACAACGTGACGGAGCGCGCAAGAGCGCGCGCTTGCGCGAACGCGCCCGGCTCACGCAGCGCACGCGAGACTTTTTCAGGACCCGGGGCTTTCTCGAGGTGGAGACCCCGCTGATGGTGCCGAGCCCCGGGCTCGACGTGCACCTCGATGCGCTGGCGATCCAGGGGCGCGGCCCCGAGCGCTACCTGATCACGAGCCCCGAGTATCAGATGAAGCGCCTGCTCGCGGGCGGGCTCGAGCGCATCTACCAGCTCTGCAAGTGCTTCCGCAACGACGAGCTCGGCGAACGTCACCAGCCCGAGTTCACGATGCTGGAGTGGTACCGCGCGTTCTCCGGTGTGGAGGCGATGATGGCGGACACCGAGCAGTTGGTGGCCCAGCTGGCGCGCGCGTTGCGCGAGACGCCCGACGATGCCCCTGCCGAGCTCCACACGGCGTTCGGAGTGGTCGACGTGACCCCACCCTGGCCCAGGCTCAGCGTACGCGATGCCATGGCGCGCTTCGCTGGTGTCGCTTTCGATGACGTGGCCCCCGATGAAGATCGCTTTTTCCGACTGTTGGTGGAGCGCGTGGAGCCAGCCCTCGGGGAGCTCGGCGCGGTGTTTCTCACCGAGTATCCGGCGAGCATGGCCTCCCTCGCGCGCAAGAAGCCCGAGGACCCGCAGGTCGCCGAGCGCTTCGAGGCGTACGTCGCGGGCATCGAGCTGTGCAATGGATTTGGCGAGCTCACCGATCCGGGAGAGCAGCGCGCGCGGCTCGAGCAGGATCAGCGCGAGCGCAGGGCGCGCGGTTTTCCGGTGTATCCGCTCGACGAGCGCTTTCTCTCGGCGCTGGAGCAAGGCATGCCGCCGAGCGGCGGAAACGCGCTCGGCTTCGATCGACTCGTGATGCTCGCGCTGGGCGCGCCCCACATCGAAGACGTCCTGGCCATCCCTGGTAGCCGCCTGTAGGACAGCGCGCGAGACGAACCCGGATAACGCTTGCCCCGCGCAAACGGGGGCTGTACACCGGAAAGGCGTCCCTGTGCGGCCAAATACCCGGGGAAGAACAGGAAAATAGCGTGTCGACGAAATCGCAAAC
>JBIQKA010000316.1:0-1872 GCA_044507075.1 Myxococcales bacterium | reverse complement strand
CTATCCTAGTCCCATGTCTGCCGTAGATCGCTGCCCTACCTGCAAGGGGCCACGAAAACCCTACCCCGACAACACGTCGTTCCCGTTCTGCAGCGGGCGCTGCAAGCTCGCAGACCTCTCGAATTGGCTCGAGGGCCGCTACAGCCTCGAAGCCGAGCCGGCCTCACTAAGCGATGGCGTGGACGACGGCGGCGAGGCTCCGCGGAAGCTGCACTGAGCGCGAACGCCGGAGGTCAGAAGAGCGGGGTCCCTTCGCGCTCGGCGAGGGCGCGGTGGGCGGCCGCGAGCTGCGCCGTCACCGGGCCGCGCTTGCCCATGCCGATCCGACGACTGTCGAGGCTGCGCACCGCCACGACCCCCGCGCCCGAACCGGTGAGAAACACCTCATCGGCCGCGTAGAGATCGGCGCGACCGATCGAGCGCTCACTCACCTGAAATCCATCCGCAGCGGCGAGCTCCATCACGGCTTCGCGGTTGATGCCTTCGAGACAGCCATCAGTGGCGGGGGGCGTCATCAAGGTGCGCCCGCGCAGCGCGAACACGTTGGCCACCGCCGCCTCGGCGATGTGACCGCGCGGGTTCAACAGCAGCGCCTCGTCTGCCCCCTGCTTTCGCGCCTCGAGCTTCGGCAGCACCGAGCCCAGGTAGTTGAGGCTCTTGACCCGCACGTCGAGCATGTCAGCCGCCGGGCGGCGATAGCTCGAGGTGATCATGTCGAGGCCGCGCTCGCGCTGCTCCTCGCTGAACAGCTTGATGGTGTTGACGATGCAGATGACCTTCGGGTTCGTGCAGGTGGTGGGATCGACGCCGAGGGGCCCCACGCCGCGGGTCACCAGCAAGCGCACGTAGCTCTCGCGCTCGCCGAAGGCGCGCACGGTGTCCTCCACGATGCCTCTCAGCTCGTCCAGGCCATGGGGCAGTTCGAGCGCCAGGATGCGCGCGCCCACCGCGAGCCGCGCCAGGTGCTTGTGCAGCCGGAAGACGCGCCCTCCGATCACGCGGATGCCCTCGAACAGGCCATCCCCGTAGAGCAGCCCGTGATCGGTCACGGACAGGCGCGCCTCGCCCTCATTGACAATCTTTCCGTCTATCCACACTTTCATGGCGCTTCCTCACTCTCGCGCGCCCACGCGCGCATCGGCTTTCCTTCCGTCCAGGGCCCGTGACACCCGCTCTGCCGCGGCGCGCGTGCGGCGGATGGCCTCGGCCAGGCGCGCTTCATCGAGCTGCGATTCGGCGGCGGCGCAGGCGACGGTGCCGTGCATGCGTCCCCCGGCGCAGACGGGGGCGGCGACCACGGAGAGGCCGGCTATCCACTCGCCTCGGTTGAGGTCGTACCCGCGCTCGACCGCGAGCTCGACCGCGCGGCGCACGGCCCTGGAGCATCGCTCGGGTGTCTCTCGCAGGGCCCCTGGCGCAAAGCCCAGGTACAACCGCCCCGTCGCGCTCGTCTCCACGGGCACCTCGGCGCCCACGCTCGGCGCCACGCGCAGAAGGCCCGTGCCCTCCACTTTGTCGAGCACCACGAGCTTGCCTGCGCGCGCTCCCACCAGGAAGAACGTCTCCCCGAAGCTGCGGGTTGCGCGCTCGAGTTCGGGGCGCGCCACGCGTACCAGCGGATCCACCGCGAGCGCGCCCAAGCCGAGCCTCACCAGGCCCACGCCCAGGCCATAGCGACTCTCACGGTCCTGCTCGACCAGGTCGTGCCTGAGCAACGACGCGAGCAGGCGGTGCAGCGTGGGCTTGGGCATCCCCGCGCGCCCCGAGAGCTCGGCGAGCGAGAGCGGCCCGGCGGCGCGGTGGAGCACCTCGAGCACATGGACGGCCTTGTCGACGGTTCCAGAGCGTTCCATTATCCGGAATGACGTTTCA
>JBIQKA010000315.1:0-1888 GCA_044507075.1 Myxococcales bacterium | reverse complement strand
GCGAAGCTGAAACTGAGGCTTTTCTAGCGCGCCCACAAGGACCGCGCCGCCCCCCGAGTTGGCCGGCCCGCCCCTCCTGGGCGCTCCTCCGTGCGCTCCCTGTGATACATGGCGGGATCGATGGGTATCCGCACTTCGTCGTGGTTTCGTGCCCAGACGAAACCGCCGGTTTCGACTCGGGTGCTGGGCAGGGGCCGTTTGTGGTGGGTCGCTCACCTTTCCTGCGCGCTCGCTCTCCACGCCTGTAGCTGTTCGCGTCTGAGCGGTGAGGTGGACTCCTTCGCCTTCGTTCGTTGCGGTGAGCACGCGCCCCCCAAGGAGCGTTCGGGCAAAATCGGCGCCCTCGAGCGCGAGATCGCTGGACGCACCATGAAGCTGCGCGGCCCCACGCCGCTGCGCGTCGCCGCGTTTACAGGGCCGGTGGGCGGCGCCTTCTCGCGCTCGGACCTCGCGCGGCTGAACGCGACCAAGGCCCACGTGTTCTTGTTCCTTGGCGGGCTCGGAGACACCCTCGAGGCTGCGACGGCCAACCTGAGCGCGCTGTCGGCGCTGCGCGTGCCGACCGTCTTCGTCCCCGGCGGCAGCGATCGTCTCGCGCTCATCGATGACGCCTTCGGGGAGCTCGAAGAGCAAGCCGCGGACCTCATCGTGCACGGCAGCGGGCTGCGCGCGCTGTGGTTGAACAAGGAGCGCTTCGCGGTGTTGCCCGGAGCAGCCATGGGCCGCTACGCGGCAGACGAGCGCAGCTGCGGCTATCAGCAGGCGGATCTGGACGCACTCGAAGAGGCGCTCGGGGAGTCCAAGGGGCGGACCTGGCTCTTGAGCTGGAACGCGCCGGCCGGGTGGGGCGTGTCGAGCGCGGGAAACACGGACGTCGGCAGCCCCGAGCTCAGCAAACTGGCCAAGGCCATCGGCGCCCGTGGGGGAATCTTCGCTTATCCGGCCGTGCAGGCGATGCGCGCCGGCCAGGAACCCGGGGCCGGGGGGCTTTCCCTGGTGGTCCCGCGGCTCGGTCGCACGGGGACGACACGCGCCGACGGGGGGCGCCTTCCCCCCGCCGTGGCTACCTTGTTGGTGACCAGCGAGGGGCTCTCGGCAGCTCCTTGACACGCTAAGGGTGCGAGCTACCCTCCGCCTCCGCTTCGCCGGCCGTTACTGCGTGTACGTTTTGCTCGCGCGCCGTATCTGCGCGCTCGACCGTAGCGAAAAGATTCGTGAAATGGCCGAACTGTCAATCCCCATCCACGACCTCGACGCCCAGGGCAAGGACTTCGCCTTCGCCCTCGATGCGTCGTGGCTGGAGCGCGTGTTGGCGGACACCGGGGTGCACGGCGATACCTCACGCGGGCCGGGCTCCGTAGAGGTGCACGCGCAGCGCAACGGGGGCGAGATCCTGGTCCACGGGCACGCGCGCGCCACACTCGTGAGTGAGTGCGTGCGCTGCCTCTCGGGGGTGCCGCTCGAGGTTGAATGCGACCTGGCTGCGCTCTACGCCCCGGCCAGCGCGGCCGACGCGCGGGCCGCAGGACTTCCCGCGCGGGACGAGGACGAGGACGTCGATCCCAACGAGCCCGATCGCGAGTTCTATACGGGCGATCAAGTGGTGATCGACGACTTGGTGCGGGATTACTTGCTGCTCGAGCTGCCCATGCAGCCCCGCTGCGAGCCCGCCTGCGAGCTCGATCTCCCCGAGCACATGCGCTCCTCCGAGGGGGCGCACACCGCCGATTCTGGCGAGGGTTCCATCGACCCTCGTCTTGCACCATTGATGAAGCTCGCCAAGAAGGGCGAGCGCCAGAAGGAGTGATTCCGTGGCCGTTCCGAAGAGAAAGACCCCGCGGTCTCGGCGAAATTCCCGCCGCGCCAACCACGACAAGGTCAGTGCACC
>JBIQKA010000136.1:0-12102 GCA_044507075.1 Myxococcales bacterium | reverse complement strand
TCGGTGATCGAGCAGCAGCTCAACGGCATCGACAACCTCCTCTATATCTCCTCCAAGAGCTCCTCGAGCGGTCAGGCCACGATCGAGCTGTACTTTCAGCCGGGCACCGATCCCGACATCGCCCAGGTGCAGGTGCAGAACAAGGCGCAGCTCGCGGTGCCTCAGCTCCCGGCCTCGGTGCAGCAGCAGGGCCTGTCGGTGCGCAAGTCAGCCCGCGACTTCTTGATGATCTTCACGCTGAGCTCCACCGACGGCAGCATGGACGACATCGCGCTCGGCAACTACGTCACGGCCAACGTGCTGGATCCCATCCGCCGCACCAACGGCGTGGGGGAGGCCATGCTGTTCGGGACGACCTACGCGATGCGCATCTGGCTCAAGCCGGAGAAGCTGCGCGCCTTCTCGCTCACCCCGTCGGACGTGAACAGCGCCATCAGCGCCCAGAACGCTCAGGTCGCCCTCGGCCAGCTCGGCAGCCGCCCCGCCATCGAGGGGCAGCAGCTCAACCTGATCGTGCAGGGCCGCGCGATGCTCAACACCCCGGAGGAGTTTGCCAACATCCTCTTGCGCGTGATGCCCGATGGCTCACGCGTGCGCCTGGGCGACGTGGCCCGCGTGGAGCTCGGCGGTGAGGACTACGTCACGCAATCGCGCATCAACGGGAACCCCTCGGCGGGGGTCGCCATCAAGCTCGCCCCGGGCGCCAACGCCCTGGCCACCGCCGACGCGGTGCGCGCGCGGCTTGAGCACCTGAGCGCGTTCTTTCCGCCCAACACGGCGGTCACCTATCCGCTCGACGCCTCCCAGTTCGTGCGCATCTCGATCGAAGAGGTGGTGAAGACCCTGTTCGAGGCCATCGTGTTGGTGTTCTTGGTGATGTACCTGTTCCTGCAGAACGTCAGGGCCACGTTCATCCCCACCGTCGTCGTGCCGATCGCGCTGCTCGGCACCTTCGCCTTCCTCTACGCGTTCGGCTTCTCCATCAACGTGCTGACCATGTTCGGCATGGTGCTCGCCATCGGCATCCTGGTGGACGACGCGATCGTGGTGGTCGAGAACGTCGAGCGCATCATGGCAGAGGAGGGGCTCGCGCCCGAGCCGGCCACGCGCAAGGCCATGAAGGAGGTATCCGGCGCGCTGGTGGGCATTACCCTGGTGCTCGGGGCGGTGTTCTTGCCGATGGCCTTCTTCGGGGGCTCGGTGGGCGTGATCTACCAGCAGTTCTCGGTGACCATGGTGTGCTCGCTGGGGTTGTCGATGTTCTTGGCGCTGTCGCTCACGCCCGCCTTGTGCGTCACGCTCCTGAAGCCCGTCGCGCACGGGCACGTTCGGCAAAAGCGCGGCTTCTTCGGGCTGTTCAACCGGGCCTTCGCCGCCGGCACCGACAAGTACGAGGGCGCGGTGCGCCATGTCTTGCGGCGGAGCTGGCTGTACATGCTCGCCTTCGCCGGGGTCGTGGTGGCCTTGGGCGTCCTCTACCTGCGTCTACCTTCGGGCTTTTTGCCGGAGGAGGACCAGGGCTACTTCCTCACGATGATGCAGCTCCCCGAGGGGGCCACGCACGAGTTCACGATCCAGACGCTGAAGCAAGTCGAGGACTACTACAGCGAGCAGCCCGAGTTCGAGAGCATGATCGCCGTGGCGGGCTTCAGCTACAACGGCCGCGCGCAGAACTCGGCCTTCTCGTTCGTGCGCCTGAAGGACTGGGAACAGCGCGCGGGCAAGGAGCACAGCGTCCAGGCGGTGGTCGAGCGCGCGACCAAGGCGTTCTCCGCCATCAAGAACGCGATCGTGTTCCCGCTCAACGTGCCCGCCATCCGCGAGCTCGGAAACAGCGCAGGCTTCGACATGCAGCTGCAGGATCTGGGCGCGCGCGGTCACAAGGAGCTGATGGCGGCACGCGACCAGCTCGTGGGGCTCGCTCGCAAGGACCCGCGCATCGGCACGATCCGCGTACAGGGGCTCGAGGACACCGCACAGCTCAGGCTCGCCATCGACGACGTGCGGGCAAGCGCGCTCGGGATCTCGTTGCCGGAGCTCAACGACGCCCTGTCCACGGCGTTCGGGTCGCGCTACGTCAACAACTTCGTGCTGGGAAACCGTGTGCAGCGCGTGATGGTCCAGCTCGAGGCGCCCTACCGCATGCTCCCGAAGGACCTCCTGTCCTTCAACGTTCGCAACATGGACGGCCAGATGGTGCCGCTCTCGGCCTTCGCCGAGGTGGAGTGGAGCTACGGTTCACCGCAGCTCGAGCGCTACAACGGCTTTCCTTCCATCAACTTGGTGGGCACGGCGAGCCCGGGCTACAGCACCGGCGATGCCATGGAGGCCATGGAGCAGCTCGCCCAAAAGCTGCCGCAGGGCTTCGGCTTCGAGTGGTCGGGCACCTCGCTGCAGGAGAAGCTCTCCGGCTCGCAGGCGCCGATGCTCTACGCGCTCTCGCTCCTGATCGTGTTCCTGTTCTTGGCTGCGCTCTACGAGAGCTGGTCGATCCCGGCCTCGGTGCTGTTGATCGTCCCGCTCGGGGCGATCGGCGTGGTGCTCGCCTCTTCGGCGGTGGGGTTGCCCAACGACGTGTACTTCAAGGTCGGCCTGCTCACGACCGTGGGCCTGTCCGCGAAGAACGCCATTCTGATCATCGAGTTCGCGCGTGAGTTGGAGGCACAGGGCAAGGAGCTCGTCGCCGCCACGCTGGAGGCCGCCCGCCTGCGCCTGCGCCCGATCTTGATGACCTCGTTCGCGTTCATCCTGGGCGTCTTGCCGCTGGCGCTGAGCTCGGGTGCGGGCTCTGCGAGCCAGAACGCGATCGGTACGGGTGTGGCCGGCGGGATGCTCTCGGCCACGGTGCTCGGGGTGATCTGGGTGCCGCTCTTTTATGTGGTCGTCCGCAAGCTCACCGGTGGCAAGGCTTCCGGAACGGGGCAGGTGAGCAAGCAAGAGGACAAAGCGCAAGTGGAGCAGCCCATCGCTCCCGAGCAGGCCGCGCGTGGCGCGCTGGAAGAGGACGCGTATGCCTGAGCGTCGTGGGGCGCCTGGGAGGTGCGCGTTCAAAATGGCCCTTCTCAAAGGAACGAAGAGCCTCGTCGCGACGGCTTTGTTGGGCCTGTCCGCCTGCACGATGGCGCCGCGCTACGAGCGTCCCTCCGCTCCCGTGCCCTCGCGCTACGAGGGCGAACAGGAGCAAGGGGACAAGGCCGAGGTCCTGACCTACACCGAGTTCTTCAAGGATCCGCGGCTACAGCGCCTGATCTCGATCGCGCTCGAGGAAAACCGCGAGTTGCGCATCGCCACGTTGGGCGCGGAGAAGCTGCGCGCCCAGTACCGCATCCGCCGCGCAGCGCTCTTTCCTGAGGTGTCGGCCGCGGGGGCGAGAAACCAGCAGCGCATCGTGAGCCCGCTCTTTCAGGGGCGTGGCATCTCGTACACGCAGTACACGCTGTCGGTCGGCATCACATCCTACGAGCTCGATTTCTTCGGGCGCATCCAGAGCCTCAAGAACCAGGCGCTCGAGAACTACCTCGCGAGCGTGGAGGCGCAGCGGGCCTCCGAGTTGAGCCTGGTCGCGGGCCTCGCCACGCAGTACTTCGCGGAGCAGGCGCTCCGCGAGCAGCTCGCGCGCGCAGAGGGGATCCGCGAGGCGGCCGCCGCCGCGCGCGAGCTCACCGCGCGCGCATTCGAGATGGGCACCAAGTCGGCCATCGACCTCAAGTCCATGGAGGCGCAGCTCGCGCGGATCGAGGCCGAGCGCGAGGTCATCGCGAGGCGCCTCGCGCTCGCGCGCAACGCGCTGGTGTTGCTGGTGGGAAGGCCCTTGCCCGAGAACCTGCCGGAGCCGCTCCCGCTCGACACGGAGGAGCTGTTGCCAGAGATCAAGGCGGGCCTGCCCTCGGACCTCTTGCAGCGCCGGCCGGACATCTTGGCCGCGGAGCACGCGCTCAAGGCCGCCAACGCGTACATCGGCGCAGCGCGCGCGGCCTTCTTCCCGCGCATCTCGCTGACGGCGGCGGGGGGCTCGGCCAGCGCGGACTTCCAGAGCTTGTTCGCCGGTGGCGGGGGGACCTGGCAGTTCATGCCCCAGATCAGCGTCCCCCTGTTCGCGGGTGGGAGCCGCTTCGCGGAGCTCGACGTGAGCAAGATCCAGAAGCTCACCGAGATCGCCAACTATGAGCGCGCCATCCAGGTGGCCTTCCGGGAGGTCGCCGACGCGCTCGCTGCCCAGACCCACCTCGTGCGCGAGCGCGATGCGCGCTCGGTGGCGGCCTCGGCCTCCCGGGAGCGCTATGCGATGGCCGAGGCACGCTATAACGCGGGGCTCGACAGCTACCTCGCCGTGCTGACCGCGCAGCAGGATCTGTTCAGCGCGGAGCAGACGCTCGTGCAGGTGCGCGTCGATCAACTCTCCAACACGATTTCCCTGTACCGAGCGCTGGGCGGAGGTTTCCAATGATGTCTTGTGGCCATGGGGCGCGGCTTCTGACCTGCGCGCTGCTCTTGTTATTCGCGGCGTGCTCCAAGGAGCAGCCACAGACGAGCGCGGCGGCGCCCAATCGGCCGCCCGTCGAGGTGTCGGTCATCGAGTCTGCGCGCGAGAGCGTGCCGATGCGCTCCGAGTTGCCCGGCCGGATCGCGGCCTGGCGCGTGGCGGAGCTGCGCGCGCGCGTCTCGGGCATCTTGCTCAACCGCAAGTTCGAGGAGGGGAGCGACGTAAAGCAAGGGCAGGTGCTCTTTCAAATCGATCCGGCCCCGCTCAAGGCGCGGCACGACAGCGCCAAGGCCACCTTGCAGCGTGCTCGTGCGAACCTGGTGCAGGTGACCACGCTGTCGAAGCGCTACGCCGGCCTGATCACCTCCAAGGCGGTCAGCCAGCAAGAGGTGGACGACGCGGAGGCCATGAAGCTGCAGCGAGAGGCCGAGGTGCTCGAGGCCGAGGCGGCGCTGCGCACGGCGGCATTGAACTTGAGCTATGCCACGGTCACCGCGCCCATCTCGGGCCGCATCGGCAAGGCGCTGGTCACCGAGGGCGCGCTGGTCGGCGAAGGCGAGGCCACCCGCATGGCGGTGATCCAGCAGCTCGATCCGGTGTACTTCGACTTCGAGCAGTCGAGCGCCGAGCTGCTCGCGATGCGCCGAAAGCTCGAGGGCGGCGAGCTCTCCTCGGACGCAGAGGCCACGAAGATCACGCTCTTGCTCGAGGACAACTCCGAGTATGAACACCCCGGCACGCTGCTCTTCTCCGATGCCACCGTCGACGAGCGGACGGGCATGGTCACCGTGCGCGCCAAGGTCCCAAACCCTGACAAGATCCTGTTGCCGGGCATGTTCGTGCGCGCGCGCATCGATCAGGGCATCACGCGTGACGCGGTCACGGTTCCCCAGCGCGCGGTGGCGCTCGGCGAGCACGGCAGCGCCACCGTCTTCGTGGTCGGGGAGGGCGACCGCGTGGAGCGACGCGCGATCAAGCTGGAGCGCGCCGTGGGTGACAAGTGGATCGTCTCCTCGGGCCTCGAGGCGGGCGCGCGCGTAATCCTGGAGGGCCGGCAGAAGGTCCGTGATGGCGACACGGTGAAGCCCGTGCCGCCGCAGGACCTGGCCGCGGCGCAGTCCGACACGCGGGGTTGAAGCTCGGCGCGAGCGCTTGGTATCGGCCGCTCGTCAGCGGCAGCGTGTCGCCCTGGGATCCAGCGCCTGATGCGTCAAGGCTTTCTGCGTCCCAGGGTGCCCGGCAATTGTCTCCATGATTTCGACGCAGGCCTTGGAAGGGCTGAATGAGTGAGTTGCGGGCCCGCGCCCGCGCGCGTCACGCTCCCTTATGCAAAGGCAACGTGCGCAGGCACTCTCATCGTTTCCATGGTTCGCTGTCCCGTGTTTTCTCGCCGCGTGTGCGGACCTTTCGCCCGAGCCGAGTCCCGGAGTAAGCGCAGGCGTCGAAGTCGGGTTGCTCGCAGCCTGTGAGTCGGAGGAGCCCGCCGCGGAGCCCGCGCACGAGGGGGTGATCTGCATGGGACCATCCGCTTCGGGCGAGGCCGAGCGGATCTTGGCCGGGGGCTTCACATTGAAGCCCCTGCACGCGTGCCAGCGCGCCCCGCTCGCGCTCGGACCTCAGGACCTCGAAGCGCCGTGGATCGTCGCGCGCGCGAGGGAGACCTACGCCGCCGGCCACGCCGTGGCGTTGACCGAGGCCACGGCCGATCAGGTCGAGCGCCTTCGCGCCCTGCTCGGTCACCGCGGCTCCGCCCAGCTCACAGAGGATCACGCCGCGGCGGAGCTGGTCGCGTTTCGCAAGGCGCTCCGGCCCGACGGGAAAGCGCACTTCAGCTCCCATCTGCTCTTGCCCCGGGTGGACGCCTCGCCGCGCGCTCACGGGCCGCATGGTAAGCACGCACTTCGCGGGCTGCGCCGCGCAGCAGCCAGGGCGCGCAAGGTCGCAAAGCGCCGCGCCAAGGAACAGCAAGAGACCGCCGACCGGGGAGACCTGGAGGTGCTGCGCACCCGCATCTTCAGCGTCGATCCGGAGCTCCCCGAGCTGCCAGAGGATAGTCCGGAGCAGAACCTCATGAATCTGGCGGAGTCCTACCTCTCCCATACGGTCCGCTCGAACAGCGATGGTGAACAGGTTCAGATCGTCAACACGGTGTGGGCCGCACGCTCGTTCACGAACCAGGCGGACCTCTACTATGTCCTGCAGGAGCTCGACTATCGTTCGGAGCACGACGACCCGGAGTTCCCATGGTTCAACACCGCGCAGAGCTCGCTGCAGTCGCTCTCCGGCACAGCCGCCCTGATCCAGGTCTCTCCGCAGACGACCGAGGAGGCCAGGACCATCACCAGCGGCACCGACTACACGATCGGCGGCAGCGCCGGGTGGAACGAGACCCAGGGCCTCAACGCCTTGATCTCCGGAGGCGTCAGCATCAACAACTCGACCTCGGTCACGGTGCCGCCCATCGTGGTGACGAGCGAGGCGAACTTCGACACCGCCGCGACGGATTGGATCTACGTGCTCTCCGACTCCAACGCTGGCACGATTACCCTCTACAATCAGTGGATATGGTCGGTCCCATTCACGGCCTACCAGAGCGCGCAGGCGGATCTTCAGTTCAAGAACGAGGCCGAGCTAGACATCTTGCTCGGGGCAATTACTCTGAAGGCAGACCTGGTCTCGTCGGTGCCGCTTCCCTTCGGGCAGACCTTCACGCTCGAACCACCGAGCGTCACTGGCATCGCGCCCCCGTGTGTGGACAGCGGAGAGGCCTTCGAGATCAACGGTAGCGGGTTCTATCCCAATCTCGTGCAATCCGTCTTGATCGGGGGCACGCAGGTGGGCGCGGCCAACATCACCACGACGAGCGACGCGCAGATCAGCGTGATCGCGCCGGACACGATCGAGTGCCACGACTCGGGGTGTAGCGTGGTCGTCCAGACCGCCGAGGGCACGTCCAACGCCGACCAGTCCATCGTGATCAGCGCCTTCTGTGACTTGGAGTAGGGCGCCTGCAGCGAAGCCGCCAGCGAACGGCTGAACTTGGATGCCGAGGTTCAGCCGAGCAAGCTCTGTAGGCGAGCCCTCAGCAGGGCGAACGAGTACGGCTTCTGCAAGAAGCCCGCGATGCCCTCGCGACCGACACGTTGGCTCGCGTCTTCTTCACTGTATCCGCTGCACAGGAGGACCGGGACCTCCGAGCGGCGCTCCTTGAGCTCGCGCAGGACCTGGTCGCCGCTGAAATCGGGCATCGTCAAGTCGAGCATGATCAATCGAAGCTCGCGGCCACGTCGATCGAACTCGTGAAGTGCCTCGCGGCCTGTCGCGGCCGCGATCACGTCGAATCCGAGCGCGCGAAGAAGCATCTCGGTCACGGTCCGGACGCGCTCGTCGTCGTCTACCAGGAGCACGAGGCCGGCGCCGGTCCACTCCGTGTCAGGTGGAGGGGAGGGGGTAGTCGGCGCGGTGACGGGGACGTGCTCCCCAGCACAGGGCAAGAAGATCCTGATGGTGGTTCCCCGTCCGGGTGCTGTCTCGAGCGCGACCCCGCCTTCGTGGCCGCGCACGATGCCCTGTACGGTCGAAAGCCCCAGACCGCGCCCCGTGAACTTGGTCGTGAAGAACGGCTCGAAGACCTTCTGGCGGGCTTCCTCGGTCATGCCGCAGCCGTTGTCAGCCACCTCGAGATAGACATACGTGCCGTGTTCGAGCGGGGTTGGACCGAGAAGATCAGGCACGTCGTCCGTGACGGCTTGCGTGCCCGTACGGATCTGAATCACGCCGGCACGTCCTTCGAGCGCGTCCGAGGCATTGGTGATCAGGTTCATGATGACCTGCTGGAGCTGCGTGACGTCCGCTTCGAGCGCGGGCAAGTCAGGGGCGAGATCGTAGTGCACCTGCGCGTTCTTCGAGATCGAAGCACGCAAGAGATGACCCATGGCGCGGATCGTCTCGTTGATCGAGAAGAAACGCACGTCGAAGCGGCCGCGCCCCGAGTAGGCGAGCATCTGGTTCGTCAGCCCAGCTGCGTGCAGGGCGGCGTTCTTGATGTCGGTGACACGCTCGAGGAGAAACGCGCGCTCTTCGCCGCGCAGTGCTTGGAGCACGAACTCGGCGTTCGAGAGCACGCCGACCAGGAGATTGTTGAAGTCATGCGCGATGCCGCCCGCGAGCACGCCGAGGCTCTCCAGCTTCTGCATCTCCTGCATCCGGCGCTCCAGCTGCAGCCGCTCCTCTTCGGCGGCCAGTGATCTCGCGCGCGAGTCCGACCGTCCCGATGACGAGCCCTGCGGAATCGCGGATCGGCGTCTTGAACGTCTCGAACCACTTGACATCGCCGCCTTCGTGGATGGGTTCTTCGACGAAGAACCTCTCTCCGCTTGCCATGATCCTGCGGTCGTCGGCCATGTAGCGTTCGGCGTGTTCGATGGGCCAAACATCACGATCGGTCTTGCCGAGAATGTCGATGCGGTTGTGGCCCGACGCCTGCGCAAAGGCTTCATTGACAGCCAGGAACGCGCCTTGCGTGTTCTTCATCCAGGCCATGTGAGGGATGTTGTCGAGCAAGGCCTGGGCCTGCGCCTTGGCGCCGGAGAGCTGCTGCTCCGCGTCGGCGAGCCGGGCGAGCTGCCGTTCGAGTTCGCGAACGCGCGCGCGCAGTTCGAGCACTTCGAGGGTGTCAGGCATGCGCGCCTCGTTTCTGCCCTGGAACACTCGAGGCTCTCAGCCTCCAGCTCTCAGCCTCCATGGTCGCCATCCACCCATCTCGTGTCTGAGCCGCTTACCTGTTTTCTCTGACCTTCCCTCCGTGTCATATGGCCCACATGGGGGCGGTAAGGCAAGCCCGTAGGGCAGCCGCTCCGTGCGAGGCGCCGCTGTGTGTACACAGGGGCAAACGCGCCCTAGCGCGGCCATGCGTGGACAGACGTCGTCTTCTGGTGCCACACGCCCACCTATGCAGCGCCACCTCTATCTCCCTATCCTCATGTCTCTACGGGCTCATGAGGGCGGGCCCTACTCCGTTCCGGGAGATGGGGAGTCGAGACATGGGGACTTGGCAGCGCGCGTCGACCAGAGATCGCGCGAAACATTCTGATTTTGTTCGCGCGCAGAGCCAGCTGCCGCGGCTGTGGATCATCGCGCTGGCGATCTCCGGGCTGCTCGCTTGTTCGGAGAGCGGCGGAAAGCGCTCCGCAGGCGACGTGCTCGACGCCAGCGACCAGGACGCGATGGCGGACGGCGACAGCGGCGTTGAAGACGGCGATGACATCCACGACGGCGATGACCCCGACGACAGCGACGGGGGCCCTCCCGTGTGTGCGTCCGGCATGGACGCGGGCTGTATCCCGCGGCCGGCTCCCGCCTGCGGCGACGGTCTGCTGAACGTGGCTGGCGAGACCTGCGACGATGGCAACGGCGAGTCCGGCGACGGCTGCACGGCGACCTGCACGCTCGAGGCCAACTTCGTGTGCCCGGAGCCTGGCGCGCCTTGCGTGTCCACTGTGGTCTGCGGCGACGGTAAGATCACCGGCGAAGAGACCTGCGATGACGGCAATACCAAGAGCCTCGACGGCTGCAGCGAGACATGCGGCGTGGAGGCGGGATGGAAATGCCCCATGGCCGGCGCGCGCTGCGAGGCGGACCAATGTGGCGATGGCATCGTCGCGGGCTTCGAAGAGTGTGACTTCACGCAAGCCACCCCCGGCTGCACCGATTGCATGATCGACGCCCAGTACGACTGCACGGCCGCAGGATGCAGCCAAACGGTGTGTGGAAATGGGACGGTCGAGCGCGGCGAGCAGTGCGAAGACGGGAACGAGTTGCCCTTCGATGGCTGCTTCGCGTGCAAGAAGGAGCCGCACTGCAGCGGGGGCGTCTGTGAACCGGTCTGCGGGGATGGCCAGCGCTACAAGAACGAGGAGTGCGACGATGGCAACCTGCGCGACGGTGACGGTTGCTCGAGCACCTGCACCGTGGAGTACGGCTACGAGTGCGTAGACGAGGCCGAAGATCCCCCGGACGAGGTGAAGCTGCCCATCCTGTTCCGGGACTTCATCGGTCAAGGGCGCAGCAAGCTACCCACCAGCAGCTGCTACGACCCGGTGTTCGACGAGCCGAGCTCGACCAAGCCGATCCCGTGCTTCCACATCAACTTCAACGGGCTCACCTCAAACGTGCCTGGCGGGGCCGTGGAGAAGCTGCTCGGCGAGAACGGGCGGCCGGTGTACGTGTGCGGAGACCGCGATGTCGCGCCCCCGGCGGTCCCCGAGTGCGCCGACAATCCTGGCCAGACGGGGAAGACCAACTCGAACGTCGGCGCGAACAATAACCGCGACAACTTCACCGGCTTCCGTGACTTCGACCAATGGTACGACTCCTCCTACCAGGGCGCGTTCCCGGTGGTCGGGGAGCTCGCGCTCACGCGCCAGACCTCCGGCCCCCTGCAGGGGAGCTACGTGTTCGACGGCTCCAAAAACTTCTATCCGCTCGACGGCGAGGGGTGGGTGAAGGACGGCAAGGAGGAGACCGCCTGCGGCCACAACGTGTCGTTCACCAGCGAGACCCACTTCTGGTTCGAGTATCAGGGCGGCGAGCGCTTCGTGTTCGATGGCGACGATGACATGTGGGTGTTCGTCAATGGACATCGTGTGGTGGATCTCGGGGGGCTGCACGGGAGCTTGAAGGGCACGTTCGAGCTCGACGCAGATACCGACGGCGACGGGCCCGACATCGCCGACGGCACCGTAACCACACCCGCGCCCGGCATGACCGACGACAACAAGTCGCCCCTCACCACGCCGGCGGAGCGCGACCTGGGCATGACCGTGGGTGGCATCTACGAAATTGTGATGTTCCACGCCGAGCGCAACGAGTGCGGCTCGAACTTCAGCGTGACGCTCAAGAACTTCAATCGCCCCAAATCGCGCTGCTTCTCCACGTGCGGTGACAACAAGGTCGCGAGCAACGAGGTCTGCGACCAGGGCGAGGACAACGCCAGCGAGAGCCCCGCGCCCTACGGGCAGTGCGCCTCCGACTGCAAGTCACGCGGCGGCTACTGCGGGGATGGTCATCACGACTCCGACCAGGGCGAGCTGTGCGACGACGGAGTCAACCGCACCGTGTACGGCGTGAGCGGCTGCGCGCCGGAGTGCAAGCTGCCGGCCTTCTGCGGCGACGGCCAGGTCCAGAGCAAGTTCGAAGCCTGTGACGACGGCGTCAACGACGGCGGCTACGGCGAGTGCGCACCTGGCTGCGTCCTTGGCCCCCACTGCGGGGACGGGGTGCGCGATTTTGGGGAGGAGTGCGACGACGGAAACCGTCAGAACAACGACGGCTGCAACGTGAACTGCGTGCTGGAGAGGATCCTCTAAAGTTGCTCGGAACAGGCGGCCGTGATCTGTACTGACGGTGCAGACCTCGTTCGCCGAAATTCCGGCTCTTCGTGAAAGTCAGGGACGGGTTCTCGGTGGGCGGCGGGGCGAAAACAGCGCCAAACGCCGGTGACGTTTTGGCAGGAAGAGGAAGCACGCAGCCTGGAGCCGGTGCGGGCCGATACCTTGCAGGGAAGCGAGCAAAGCCAGATCCCGAAGGCCGAGTGCAGCAACCAGCGCAGCACGCGCAAG
>JBIQKA010000135.1:0-12186 GCA_044507075.1 Myxococcales bacterium | reverse complement strand
CGTTCTCGTCTCCCTGGCGGCATCGGGGTGCTCGAGCGACGGCTCTTCGGGCGGAAATCACGGTGACGCGGGTGGGGGCGATGCCGCGATCGGCGGCGACGCGAGCGCCGCGCGTGATGGTGGCAGAGAGGGTGATGGAGGGAGCGACGATGCCTCCGCGTCCGAGCAGAACGACGACGGCGGCACCGATGCGGCCACCTCCGACGAAGTCTCGTACGGCGATCTCCCGATCAAACCCGACGCCCCGACCACCAAGGTCGCGAGCTGCGCCGGCCAGCCGGACTTCACGCTGTGCGACGTCGTGACGACGCCGGACCGCTGGTACGACGTGTGTATCGACCAAGAGTGCGTCTCTCCCGGCTGCGGCTCGCGAACGTGCAACACCAGCGGGCCCCACTTCCTGGTTCCGCCCACCCGCAAGCACCACTACTTCTCCAAGGTCGAGCAGGATGAGCCGATCACCATCGACCTCGTGACGGGCCTCCATTGGCAGGCATGTCCCGGTGGCGTGAGCGCGGCCCTCTGTGAGCAAGGAGCTGCCGTGAATCTCGGCATGACCGACGCGGCGGCGTACTGCGACGCGCTCTTGTGGGGCGGACACGACGATTGGTACTTGCCGGACATCTACGAGCTCCTCACGCTGGCCGACTTCGCGCTCGCGGGCCCGAACCATGGCTATCAGAACGACGCGTTCTTTCCGCCGCGCGCCGACGTGAAGGACAGCATGTTCTGGTCCTCCACCGCCACCAAGAGCAGCAACTCCGGTTTCCTGTTCTACACCCAGATGTCTTTGACCTGGAGCGACATCGCAGACGAAGAGCACGGCGTGCGCTGCGTGCGCCGCGGCTTCTCCACGCCCTGGCCCTCGCTCGAGCGCTTCGTGGCGGACGGCTCCTGGAAAACCAAAGATAGCCAAGCCACCGTCGAAGACCGCGTCACCAAGCTCACCTGGCAGGCGTGCCCCACGCTGCCGGGTGAGAGCGATTGCACGGGAGAAGCCAGGGGCACCACGGCGGGTGAAGCGAAGGTCCACTGCGCCTCCTTGACCTGGGCAGGCTTCAGCGACTGGCGACTCGCGAGCTGGAAAGAAGTGCAGAGCTTGATGAACCTGACCAAGGTGACCGGCTCTGCGGAGCTCCTCGACACCACGCTCTTCCGCAAGGGCGGCGGCCCTGCGTTCAACTACGTGCTGAGCGCCGACGGTTTGGTGGGCGTCCGCGATGCCGAGCTCGTCGGCATCGGCGTGCCCACCGCCGCCTATCCGACGTACTGCGTGCGCGGGCCGGTGCTCTAGAACGCTCTCGAACCTCGAGTGGCTCGCCCAAGCCGCTCGTGTTTCCGCCGGTCGGACCTGCGGCGCTATGGGCACCTTTCGCACACGCCCGCTTTTTTGCGCCGCGCGGCAGGTTTCGCATGGAGAGAGCTGCTCGAGCACCGTGTTAGCCTGGCCGGGATGACACGTTCTCCAGTGGGAAGCGCTCGAGCGCGCGCGTCGTGGGTGGTGGGTCTTGCCTTGCTCGCGTCCTGCTCCGGCGATGGACAGCGGCGCAGCCTCGATCGCGCGCGCGATGGCGGAGACGACGACGCCGGCGCCCAGTCGCGCTGCACCGATCAGCCCTATCTCTGCGACGGCAATCGCGCGCTGCCCTGTGCGGCCGATGGCGGCGAAGCGCAAGACTGCGAGGCGCTCGGCAAGACCTGCAACGCGCTCTCGGGCTGCGCCGAATGCGTTCCCTTCGACGAATCGTGCAGCGAAGGCAAGGCGACCTGGTGTTCGCCCGAGGGCAAGCTCATCGCCTTCGAGTGCGACGCGGTGCAGGGGCTCAGCTGCGTGGACAACGCCTGCAAGGGCGCATGCAGCCTGGGCAACGTGCACGAGAGCTACATCGGCTGCGACTACTACCCCACGGTCACGCTCAACCCCGTCTGGAGCGGGTTTTCGTTCGCGATCGCCGTGTCGAACGCCTCCGACGCGGAGACTCGCGTCACCGTCACACGCGGCGAGACCGTGGTGAAGGAGGAGATGGTGGCAGCGGGCGAGCTCAAGAGCATCCCGCTCGACTGGGTGGCCGAGCTGAAGGGCGGTGAGCTCGTGTGCACCACGCCGCCCGCGGCGGGCGCCACGCGGCTCGTGACCGATGGGGCGTACCGGGTGCGCTCCGATCGACCGGTGACGGTCTACCAGTTCAGCCCGCTCGACTATCAGCTCGAGCCGAGACCCGCAGCCTGCCCGGTGCTCGCGGAGTGCCCGGACCAGGTGTCCACGGAGGCCCGTTGTCTCTCCTACACGAACGACGCCTCGCTGCTGTTGCCCGCGACGGCGCTCACCGGCAGCTACACGGCGCTCTCGTGGCCGACCGAAACCCAGAAGTCCAATGGCTCGGGCTTCCTCGCGGTGACGGCCACTGAGGACGGCACCGAGCTCACGCTGCTGGGGAGTGGGGCGGCGGTCGCAGGCGCGGGCATCGACGCGCAGGGACGGGGCACGGTGACGCTGAATCGCGGTGATGTGCTCGAAGTGCTCGCCGCACCGGGCGGAGATCTGAGCGGCACGCGGCTGCGCGCGACCAAGCCCATTCAGGTGCTCGGCGGACACAGCTGCGCCAACGTTCCAGATACCAGCGTGGCCAACTGTGATCACATCGAGGAGGTGCTCTTCCCCGAGGACACGCTCGGCAAGGACTACCTCGTGACCTTGCCCATCTACGCCAGCGAACAAACCTTCGTGCCCTCGGTGGTGCGCGTGGCGGCCGTGCAGGACGCGACGACTGTGCGCTTCGATCCAGAAATCTTCCCGGCGCAGACGCTCGCGGCGGGCGAGACCATGCAAGTGAAGCTGTTCGATGGCAACGCGCAGCCGGTGCACGTGATGGGTGACAAGCCCATCCTCGTGTCCACCTACATGGCGGGCCAGGAGGCCTTCCCGGAGCAGCAGGGCGTGGGCGACCCGTCGATGTCGGTCGCGGTTCCCATCGAGCAGTACCGCTCCCAGTACATCTTCACCGCGCCCGTCAGCTACCTGATCAACTTCGCGACCGTGATCGCAAAGCCGGGCTCGAACGTGAGGATCGACGGTATGCCCGTGCAGGAGAGTGAGTACACCGCCATCGGTCAGAGCGGGTATGGCGCGGCCCACGTGGAGCTTGCCTACGATCGCTCGGTGCACACGCTCGAGGCGGATCAGGAGGTTGGGCTCTCGGTGTACGGGTACGGGCTCTACACGAGTTACATGTATCCAGGCGGCGCCGATCTCAATCGTATCTACGAGCCCGTCATCCTCTTCTAGCGTCGCGCGGGCGAGGACGCACAGCCCCACGCGCAACGAAACTAGCCCTTCAAGCACGACCTCAGAGGAGAGTATCGTGTCGGTTGGTTTGCCGCGCGCCTCGGGGCGCGCGCTCTGGTCACTGAGCGTAGACCTGCGCCTCTCTCCCCTGGAGTTGTCATGACGATGCCGCGCACCAAGCTCTCGTCCTTCTGTGTTCGCGGTTCCGCCGCGTCGCTCATGGTCCTGCTCGTCGCGTCGCTCGCGGCCTGCGCAGGCAAGGAGAAGAACGGAAACGGGCTCGGCGGGGATGGCGACGATCAGCGCATCGGCTTTGGCGACGCCGGCCAGCACGAGGGCCGAGGCGATGGGGACGGCGAGGACGGCGACGGTGATGGAGACGGCGGCGATGGGGACCGCGGCGATGGCGACGGCGATCGTGGCCCCGTCTCCTGCACGCCCATCACCTGCGCGGCCGAGGGCTACACCTGTGGACGGCTCGACGATGGCTGCGGCGGCGTGATCACGTGCGGCACCTGCGAGGACGGCACGTATTGTTCGCCGGATACGCACCAGTGCGAGGAGCCGGTGGAGCTGTGCTTGATGCGCGAGTGCGGCGCGGCCGTGGACGCTTGCGGCGATCCGGTCTTGTGCGGCAGCTCCTGCGACGCGGGGGAGGTCTGCAAGGGCGGGGTGTGCGAGACGTGCACGCCACGCGGATGTGACGGCTCGTGCGGGACCATCTCGGACGGTTGCGGCCAGACCCTCGAGTGCGGCGGCTGCGGCGACGGTCAAGCCTGCGATGCGCTGACCCACGAGTGCACCAGCTGTGAGCCGACCACGTGCATGGGTCAGGGTGTGGAGTGCGGGACCATCTCGGACGGCTGCGGCCAGACGCTCGATTGCCAGGCGTGCGCTGGCGGCAAGACCTGCGTCTCGGGCAAGTGCGTGGCGCCTCCGCTGCCCGCCGAGTGCACGGCGCAGATGGCCAACTGCGGGGAGATCGAGCACGCCTGTACCGGGGAGGAGATCCAGTGCGGCAAGTGCCCCGCGGGTGAGGCCTGCGTGGACAACGTGTGCAAGAGCTGCGTCCCCACCAGCTGCGAGGAGCAGGGCGTGAGCTGCGGCACCATCAAGGACGGTTGCGGCGCGGAGCTCCACTGCGGCGCGTGTCCGGACGCGGACGGTGTTTGTTACAAGGGTGCCTGCTGCCAGCCCACGACGTGCGAGCAGCAAGGCAAGCAGTGCGGGACCACCACCGATGGTTGCGGCAAGACCCTCGATTGCGGCAACTGCGATCCGGTGAACAACAGCATCTGCGGCTACGAGACCGGACCCAATCAGTGCGGCGTGTGCGTGCCCACCAAGACCTGCACGGGCCTGGAGTGCGGCACCCTCCACGACGGCTGCAAGGAGGTCAACTGCGGAAGCTGCGATGAGCAGAGCGGGGAGTACTGCGGTGGCAAGGGCACGGGTGTGGCCAACATCTGCTCGGAGTGCGTGCCCGATCCGCTCAAGACCTGCGCGGGGCTGTCCGCGGCCAACGGCGGCAAGGAAACCTGCGGCGTGCTGAGAAGCCCGTGCGGCAACGAGGACTGTCAGGGCTGCCCCGAGGGCCAGAAGTGCGGCGCGGGCGGCGTGGCCAATGTCTGCGATGTGTGTGTCCCCACCAGCGACGACGTGTGCGCCGGCAAAAACTGCGGCACCGCATGGAACGGGTGCGAGAACGTCCGCTGTGGTCCAGACGCATGCGCCGAGGGGGAGACCTGCGGTGCCAACGGCGTGGCCAACGTGTGTGGCGTGTGCAGCCCCGTCACGAGCTGCGCCGAGCAGGGCAAGGTCTGCGGCACCGTGTGGAACGGATGCGTCAACGAAGTGTGTCCCGGCTGCGAGCAGGGCGAGAAGTGCATCAACAACGGCGCCGCGTGTTGCAAGCCGCGCACTTGCGCCGAGGTCCCGAGCAGCGAGCTCAAGCAGTGCGGGACCCTCTCCGACGGATGCGGTGGCAACATCCAGTGCGATTGCCCGTACGAGTCGCAAAACTGCGTCACCTCGGGGGACAAGAGCCAGTGCTGCACGCGTCGGACCTGCCAGGAGATCGCGGCGCAGGTCGGCGGCAATTCGCCGAAGCTCGGCTGCGTGAACGGCCCGCAAACCAACTTCGTGGAGTGCGGCCAGATCGTCCAGTGCGAGCTCTGCGCCGTCATCATCGACTGAGCGAGTGACCTGATGCCCAAGAGCTCGAAGTTTCGTGCGTTGTCCTCGCTCGCGTCCGCGCGCCTGCTCGCCTGGTCCGCGCTTTTGACCTGCGTCGGCGCCTGCACTGGCGACATCCAGCCCCCTTCAATGGACGAGGAATCGGACGCGGGTGACATGATGGACGCGGCCGGAATGGCCCCGGTCGATTCCGGCACCCAGCACACTGAGGACGCGTCGGTCGAGGCGGGCCCCGTGGAGGATCCCTATCAGGTGTGCTCGAGCGACGGCTGGTGCTTCGAGAGGCCGTCGCCCATCGCGCACGACTTGCTCACGGGCGTGCGCGTGAGTCCGGAGCGCGCCTGGTTCGCGGGCCAGCTCGGTACGCTGCTAAAGTTCGATGGCATCGGCTTCGCGGGCGTGGAGAGCGGCGTCGAGACCACCCTGCGTGCGATGTTCGCGTTTTCGGCGAGCGATGTCTGGGCCGTGGGCGACGGGAACACCTTCCTGCACTTCGACGGCACCGCGTGGAGCGTCGTGGCGCCCGCCTTGCCCGACGCCGGCGCGGACGAGGCAGACGATCTGTCGGCCGTCTGGGGAGCGAGCGCCGACGACTTCTGGGTGGTGGGCCTGCGCGGCGCGCTGTGGCGCGTGCAGAGCGGCATGCCCGAGGAGCAAGCCTCCCCCTCGGGCGACAGCTGGCGGGCCATCTGGGGCAGCGCCGCGGACAACGTGATCGTGGTCGGCGACAAGGGGGCTTCGCTCCGTTACGACGGAACCCAGTGGACCAAGAGCACGCTGCCGACGGCGGGCAAGCACCTCTACGCGCTGGACGGACGGAGCGAAACGGATGTGTACGCCGTGGGCGCCGCGGGCACCGTCCTGCACTACGACGGCATGCTTTGGCAGAACGTGGAGCTCACCTTGCCCAAGGTCGACCTGTTCAGCGTGCAGGTGCAGTCGGCCACGGAGATCGTGGTGACCGGCGCGGGGGGAGCGACCTATCGTTACGATGGAACCACCTGGTTCCAGCTCACGACTGGCGTCGAAGAGGCGCTCCACACCATCGTGCGTGACGCGTCGGGGAGCTTCATCACGGCCGGTGCGCACGGCGCGGTGGTGGGTTGGGACGGCGAGGTCCGAACCACCTACAGCGAGGGCGATCGCACGAACCACCTGGCGATGTTCGACGGGCAGGACGGCGCGCTCTGGGTGCTCGGCGACCGTACGTTCAAGCTCAGTGACAACGGCTACGAGGCCAGCGATGACGGCACCATGCGCGCGCTCTACGGGGGCCACGCGACCTCCGCCAGCAGCGGCTTTGCGTGCGGTACCAGCGGCACCATCGTGCAGCGTAAGGAGGGCGCGTTCGTGCCCATGGAGAGCGGGACCACGAACTGGTTGCGCGCGGTGTGGGGAGCGAGTGAGACGAGCGCGTGGGTGGTCGGCGACAAGGGCCTCGTGCTCGGGCTCTTGAACGGCTCGTCCTGGCAGAAGACCACGAGCGGCGTCGTGGTGGACCTCTATTCCGTGTGGGGAACGGCGCTCGACAACGCCTGGACCGTGGGGGACAACGGCACCGCGCTGCACTGGGATGGCACCACGTGGAACACCTCGGAGACCGGCTCCACCGCGGGCCTGCGCTCCGTGTGGGGCTCCGCCGAAAACGACGTGTGGGCTTCGGGCACGCTCGGCACCATCTTGCACTGGAACGGTCAGGCCTGGTCCGTGTCGCTCACCGGGGACGGCTACTCACTCAACGCCATCTGGGGCAAGGCCGCGAACGACGTGTACGCCGTGGGCAGCCGAGGCACCGTCCTCCACTACGACGGCTCCGAGTGGACCAGGCAGGCCACGCCCACCGATCGCACGCTGTTCGCGGTGATGGCGGGCCCGGACGGGATCGTGCGCGCCGTGGGCGCCGACGGAGTGGTTCTGACCAAGAGATGAGGCGCGCGGTGCTTAGGAGTTGCGAGTCCTCGCTCAAGCGCCCTTGTCAGAGAGCTGCACCGTCAACACGGGGATCGGGGAGGTGCGCACCAGGCGCTCGGCCACGCTGCCGAGCAAAAAGCGTTGAAAGCCCCGGCGCCCGTGGGTGCCGACCACGATCATGCTGGCGCCCACCTTCTCCGCGAAGCTCACGATGGTGTCGGCGGCGGTTCCCTCGAGGAGATGCGCGTTGACCTGGAGGTTTGGGGCCCTGGCGCGAAGCTTCGACAGCGCCTCGTCGAGGGCCTTCTGACTCTGCTTTCCGAGCTCGTCGATCAGCGTGCGCTCCACTGAGATCGCGGTCGCACCCGGCAGTGCGATGTTGGCGGCCTGGTACACGTGCACGAGTTCGAGCTGCGCGCCGAGCGCACCGGCCAGCTCGACTGCCTTGTCGAGCGCGCGCTCGGAACCTTCCGAAAAATCCACGGGACAGACAAACTTGTTGGTGCTGGTGGGCATGGGCGTTCCTCTGCCTGGTTCGAAGTGACGATGAAGCATGGCACGTGGAGGCGGGGGGCGGGAGACGATAACGGCACCCTCAGGCGGCTGGTGAGCGGCGGTTAGTTCTAGGGTGCGCTTGCGCAGCGCCTCTTAGAACGGGTTCTCGACGTCCGGTACAGCAAGGAGGACGCCTACTACGAGGTGGAGTTGCCGGACGGGCGCCGAGGATGGATTCAGGGTGGTCCTGAGATCTTCTCCAACAGCACGATCTGTCCCTGCCGCGCCAGGTCGGTGGCCTCGCCCAGAATCCGCGCGGCCTCCTGGGGGGCGTGGAAGCCCATGCTGTTTTCCGCGGCGATGTAGTCGAGCCGCCACTGGGCGCGGCGTTGGAGCCTGCGCGCCTCGTCGAGCACCTCCTCACCCACGCCGTTCGCCTTGGCGGCCACGATGGAATCGATCAGGTCCACGATGGCGGCGCCGCCGCGCTGCAGGAGCGCGTGATTTTTGTCTTGGATGCGCTCGGCGCGGGCCTTGAGCTCGCTCTCGGGGAAGCGGTGGCAGGTCTGACAGGCCCGGTTGATGTTGAGCAGAGGGCTGCGCACCCAGTGGTCGCTGACCTTGGTCGCGCCCTCACGGACGTAGGGCATGTGGCAGTCCGCGCAGGACACGCCGCTGCGCGCGTGGATGCCCTGGCTCCAGAGCTCGAACTCGGGGTGTTGCGCCTTCAGCACGGGTGCACCCGTCTCGGCGTGCTCGTAGTCCACGAAGGCGGTTCCGTCCGGGAACTTGGCCTCGTCCCAGAACTTCTCCTCGTCGTCGACGGAAAGACCCTTCCCCCAGGGAAAGGTGAGGGGCATGTTGGTGCCGCAGTAGTATTCCACGTGGCACTGACCACACACGAACGAGCGCAGCTCGTTGCGCGAGGCGTCGAGGTTGGGATCGTAGGGCGTGGCTCGCTTGCCCTGGCGCCAGATGGCGATCGAGGGGATGGCGGGGACCTCGGCGTCGCTCTCGGCGAGTGCGCGGATGCCCTGGATGAAGCCGGGGCGCGTCACGCGCAGGGCCATCGTGCTCGCGTCGTGGCAGTCCACGCAGCTCACGGGGTGCGCGTGCCCCGTGTCGTGGAGCATCTTGTTGAGCTCCTTGTAGTCGTGCTTGTAGCTGGCTTCGAAGCCCTTCATGGCATCGCCATCGCCGAGCTTCCGGTAGAGCGGCATGATCGATGCGTGGCAGTGCAAGCACGAACCCGACTGCGGCTTGGTGAGGCGCTCGGTGATTTCCTGGTCGCGGAGCATGTAGGCGTGACCGCGCCGATCGCGGTAGTCGATGGAGAAGGCGTAGCCGAGAAACATGCGCTTGAGCCAGGGATCGCGCTCGAGCTTCTGCTCGGGTAAGGCCTCGCTCCCGCCGTGGCCGCCGTAGCGGGTCTGCGTGTGCAGCGCGGTGCGCCGATAACTGTCGAACTGGGCGGGCCAGTTGATGCCCCACTTCGCGGGATCGGTGGTGTCCTCGTCGACCTCCACCAGGCGGACGAACGGTGTGTTTTGCTCCGCCTTGCGCTCGGAGATGTTCATGAGCAGCGCGCTCAGGGCCGCTGTGCCGGCGGCCACGACCACGATCACGATGGCGAAAACGGCCCGGCTCCGGAGGAGTTTTCCCAGGGGGCGTTCTTGGTCTTTGCTCGTCATGGCTCTTTCCTCGGGTCCGTTCCGCGCGGAGCCTCTCGGACCGGATCTGCCTTCAACTCTTCCCTGGTCAGCGGGCCGCCGAGGCCCGCCTTGTCGCCATGCCCCACCGTCTGGTGGCAATGCACGCAGCGGACCTCGCTGCCCGCACCGTGCGCCTGGTGGGCGCCCGCGCTGGCGGCGCTCAACATCTCGGCCACCATCGGGCGGTGGCAGCGCACGCAGTTTTCCTGGAGGATCGCCTGGCCCGCGGGCTGCACGTAGATGGGCTCGTGAAACGCTTGCGTGGTGAACAGTTTGCCGTGCCGGTAGCCGTTTTCGGCCTTCGCGTACCACTTGGCAAAGAAGGCCTCGGGCAAGTGACAGTCGACGCACACGGCCGCCGCGTGGTGGCTAGCCTTCTGCCAGGCGTCGTACTGGGGCTGCATGATGTGGCAGTTCACGCACGCCGTGGGGTCGGTGCTCAGGTAGGAGGCGCCCTTGGCGTAGCCGAAGGTGTACATGCCAACTCCTGCAAACACGCCGAGCGCCACGGCGAGCGCGACGAGCCATAGGGTCATGCTCTGTTCGTCCGCCTGGGATGGGTCGCCTGGACCGCGCGCGCTCACGCTCAGGTGGCCTCTTGAGCCATCTGCACCGTCAACACGGGCACGTGCGAGGTGCGGACGACGCGCTCGGCCACGCTGCCCAGCAAGAAGCGCTGAAAGCCGCGGCGCCCGTGGGTGCCGATCACGATCATGTTCGCACCCGTGTTCTGCGCGAACTCCACGATGCTCTCTGCAACCGCGCCTTGCAGGAGATGCGCGTTCACCTCCAGATCCGGCGCCTTCATGCGCAGCCGGAGCAGGGCGTCTTCGAGCAGCTTTCTGCTCTGCTTCTCGATCTGGGTGACCAGCGTGGGATCCATGGTGGTCATCGGCGCATCCGGGAGCGAAAACACGGGGACCTGGTAGACGTGCACGAGCTCGATCTTCGCGCCGAGTGCGCGCGCGTACGCGACGGCCTTGTCCAATGCGTGCTCGGATCCTTCGGAGAAATCCACGGGGCAGACGAACTTGAAGGTATCAGCGGACATGGGGCTCCTTGGCTGTTCGAGGACGACGGCGCCCAAGCATGGCACGAAAAGGGCGGAGCCTCTCGGAGGGGCAACCTTTCCGGGGATGAATCGGGCGCTACTTCTTCGCGCTCTTTGCGTCCTCGAGCGCCTTTAGCACCCGCGGCGACGTGCGGGCCGAGTCGAGCTCCAGGTCGGGCTGCTTCTTGAGCGCCGTAGCGAACGCGTCGACCGCGAGATCGTGTCGACCGAGCGCGACGTAGGCGGTGGCGAGCTCGCGCTGGATGCTGATCTCCTGGTGTCCGGTGAGCTGCCCCGAGCCCAAGAGCTGGTTGCCCAGCGCGAGCGCCTCGGCGTAGCGCCCCTTGACGACGTGCTCGTGCAGGAGCGGGAGCTGGGAGTCGACCCTGGACTGCAGGGCGCGGGTCTCGCCGCCCTCGATGTGTTGGCCATTGGCCTCGAGGCGATCGCGGCCCTCGTCGGAGAGGACCAGATCGAACAGGGGAATGAGCAGGACGTGGCCGCGCTTGATGGGGGCCTTGGAGGCGTTGAACGCCCTGAGCAAGCGCACGTCGTTGCGGTCTTTGTAGAATTGCTCGGCGATCCCGATCAGGGATTCGCCCTGCTCCATGACGTGGCGGACGGGGTAGGGGATGAGTAACTGGGCGCCTTCGTCGGGGGTGCTGCCGGGCTTGGCCTGATTGGCGCGCAAGAGCGCGACTGTGCGCGTCGGATCGCCGTAGTAGCGCTGGGCGAGGTCTTTCCAGGTGTCGCCGTCCTTCACGAGGTGGTAGCTGACGGTGGGGATGATCAGGCGCAGGCCCTCGACGATGGCGGTGCCGCCCTGGGCGAGCAGGCCGTTCTCGGCCACGAGTACGTTCTCGCGCTTGGGGTCGCCGTAGTAGCTCTGGGCGATGGAGGCCAAGGTCTCGCCGCTCTTGACCACGTGCACGTAGGCGAGGTCCTGCGCGCGGGCGCTCTCTGGAGGCGCTCCCCACGCGAGCGCAGCCGCCAAGATGAGCGCACGGAGGAGTGATGTGGGGCGGACCGGTCCGCCCGTGAGCCGAGTCGTTCGCTTCACCGTTGGGTCCCCGTCTCGCCCTTGGGCTTGCCTTCGAGCTTGGCCTCCAAGTGTACGGTCTGGCCGCGTTCGATCCGGACCTCGCGGTTTTCGAGCGCGAAGTGGGGGTTATGCAGCTTCACGAAGTGGATGCCGGGTGCGAGCATGATGGGCTCGGCGATGGGGGTGACCGCGAGCAGCTTGCCGTCCACGTGCACTTCTGCCCAGGGATCGACCACCACCCGCAAGAAGCCGGATTGCTCGGGCGTGAGCGCCTCGCCGACCTCGGGGGCCACGACCACGTCACGCTCCTCGAAGCGGCCGTCCACCTTCTGGATGGCGCCGCCGCTCGCCCCGATGCACAGGGTGAGCGCGGCCATGGCCACGCCCACGTGGCGCACCAGGGTGCGATCGGTGCCGCGCTGGCGGGCGGAGCGCGAGCCCGCGGCCTCGAGGATCTCGTCGGCCTCGGCGTCGGTGATCACGGCGGCCTCGC
>JBIQKA010000134.1:0-12272 GCA_044507075.1 Myxococcales bacterium | reverse complement strand
GCGCGCTTCGGGTCCCGGACTACACTCGCGGCCATGCGCGCAGCCCTGATCCTCGTCCTGTTCTCGTTCGCTTGCTCGAGCTCCGCTCCCTCGGACGAGAAGACCACCTCGACGCTCCCTGTCCATCCGGCCACGCCCGCGAGCCCCGCGCCCGCGGCCCCGAAGGCGGCGACCGCCGGGAGGGAAGCGGCAGGGGGGCTCGCGTGGGAGGGCAAGGCGCCGCTCGTGCGCCGTCCGCCCAAGACCAGCATGCGCGCGGCCGAGTACGGCCTCGAGGGCGAACCTCAGGTCGAACTCGGGGTGTTCTACTTCGGCGTCGACCAGGGCGGCTCGATCGACGCCAACATCACGCGCTGGCTCGGGCAGTTCCAGCAGCCCGACGGAAGCGACACCGCGAGCAAGGCCAAGCGCGAGAGCGAGACCTTCAACACGGTCCCGGTGACGACCATCGAGGTGACGGGCAGCTTCGCGGGCGGCATGGCGATGCCAGGCGCGCCTGCACCGGGTGCAATCGCCGATGCGATGTTGCTCGGCGCCATCGCGAGCGGTCCCCAGGGACCGGTCTTCTTCAAGCTCACCGGACCGCGCGCTGCGGTCGAGCGCGCCCGCGACGGCTTCCGCGCGCTGCTCGAGTCATTGCGCGTAGATCCCGCAGCTTCGCCCTGATTTTCGTTCCTGCACGGGCAACGCAAGCGAACTTTCGTTCGTGACGCTGCGCGCGGCCAAGCGCGTATCTTGTGGACTTTTCCGTGCACTTCGTAGCGCCGTCGTTCATGCTTTTTTCGTCGACCAAGGGTGGCGCGGAGAGGTGGGGGCCTCCTCGTGCTGCTCCGGGGTCGGGGGGAATTTCGACGCCGCGACTTTGGCGGACGTGAAAGCCATCATCGTGCTTTCTTGTCGTCTGCCCGCGCTAGTGCGAGCGCGTAAGTCTGCCCAGGCTCGGGACCCCCCCGACCCCTCGACCTGCGATGACCGTTCGACCCAGAGCGGGGCCGGCCGCGGGCGTCGGATGGGCATCCCCGCCGCAGCGAGGGCCGGAAACGGAGCACTGTCGGCGTTTTCTGCGACCACCCCGATCGCAGCCTGGCGGGCGGGGCGATTGTTCGTACGCTTGGGCCCACTTTCCAAAGGATCTCTCGTGAACCGAATTCTCTCCGTTCTCGCGCTCGCGCTGTTGGCCAGCGCTGGCTGCAACCAAAACCAGGGGCCGAAGGGCACCGCCACCTCCTGCGGTGACTACGCCAAGCGCGTGTGCCAGGAAGCGGGCGAGGAGTCGCCCACCTGCAACGCGTTCAAGGCCACGACCGAGATGATGCCGCCCGATGCGTGCGCCGCAGGTCTCGCCAAGGTCGACCTGGTGAAGAAGAAGCTCGCGGAGAAGCGCAAGGCGTGCGCCACGCTCGAGTCCAAGCTGTGCGCCGACATCGGTGAGTCCACGCAGAGCTGCGAGATGGTCCGGCGCGAGACCAAGAAGTTCGAACCCGAGCGCTGCGACATGATGATGCAGCACTACGACGAGGTGCTCGCCGACCTCAAGAAGCAGGAAGCGAAGAACGCGCCGCTCGACGCCGAGAAGGCCGCGAAGATCAGCGACGGCGCGGCGCCCTCGTTCGGGCCCGCCGACGCCAAGGTCACGATCGTGGAGTTCTCGGACTTCCAGTGCCCCTTCTGCTCACGCGCGGCCGACGTCGCGCACAAGGTGAAGGAGAAGTACGCGGACAAGGTTCGCTTCGTGTTCCGCCAGTTCCCGCTCTCCTTCCACCAGAACGCGCACGAGGCGGCGCAGGCCTCGCTCGCCGCCAACGCCCAGGGCAAGTTCTGGGAGTACCACGACAAGCTGTTCGAGAACCAAAAGGCGCTCGACCGCGCTTCGCTCGAGAAGTACGCGCAGGAGACCGGCTTGGACGTGGCCACCTTCAAGAAGGCGCTCGAAGACAAGACCTACGCGAGCGCGGTGGATGCCGAGCTCAAGCTCGGTGAAGAGGTCGCCGTGGACGCCACCCCGACCATGTTCCTCAACGGCGCGCGCGTGGCGAACCCCACCGACTTCGAGGGACTCTCCAAGCAGATCGACGACGCCCTGGCCAAGGCGGGCGGCTGAGAGCGCGCGCGGGCTCTTCCTCCGCGCGAACATGGAAAACGGCGGGGCCTGGCTCCGCCGTTTTTCGGGCACGGCCACGTGTTGGCTCGAGCCCCGGTTTCGACGATCCGCAATCGCGCTAGCAGCCAGTGTCCATACGTGGGAACTTCTCTCCATGCCCCACGAAAATCCCTCGGACCAGGCGCTCTACGAGCTCCTCGATCGCGCCCAAACCATCGCCGTCGTCGGCGCCTCCTCGAATCCCGCACGGCCCTCCTACGGGATCTTCCAAAAGCTGCTCTCTGCCGGCTACCGCGTGATCCCCGTCAACCCCAACGAGACCGAGGTGCATGGGCAAAAGGCCTATCCCTCGCTCGCAGCCGTGCCGCATCCGGTGGACCTGGTCGACGTGTTCCGACGCGCAGAGGAGACCCCGCCGCTCGCCGACGAGGCCGCCGACATCGGAGCCAAGACACTCTGGCTGCAGAGCGGCATCATCAACGAGCAGACCGCCGAAGCCGCCAAGGCCCGCGGGCTCACCATGGTGATGGACGCGTGCATCGGTGTGGAGCTCTCCGTGCTGGGCGTGCCCAAGCGCAAGGCGGCGGGGGCGTAGGGGGAGGGCTGCGCGGTCTTCGAGGCCGAACGCGAGCCCGGGGTGCATACGCTCGAGGCCTCCGGGGCGTCCTCCCCAGCGTCAGTCGGCGGGCGGCTTCGCGGGCAAGAACGCGAACAGCGAGGCCGCCTCGAACTGCGGCGCTACGTTGCCCGCGTAGACCTCACCGTTCTGCAGCGGAAGCTTCTTGACCTGCGACCCCGCTTCGAGCGCGAGCTCGTTGAGCGGCACCCAGAACGTGTTGGGTCGGGTCGCCGCATCGAATGCGTACAGCAAATTTTTCTGATCGGAGATCGTGCGCCAGATGGTGGAAGAGATGTTCGGCTCATCGGGTGTGGAGAAGCCGAGCGGCACGCTCACCGCCCGTTGCACACTCAGCACCGAGGCGAGGGCCTGGTACCGGAATGCCTGTTGCGGCACCCCCCGGATGTAGCTCTCGTTGACGTCGCGCGGAATGGCGTCGATCAGAAAGGAGGCACGCGCGAAGCGGTCTGCGGCCCGGTTGGTGCCCGGCAAGAACACCAGGCCGCCGATGTCCTTCCAGTACTCGTTGAGCGCGAGCTGCTGGTCGTAGATCGGGGAATTGGTCATCACCTTGTATTGCTTGCCGTGATGGATCACGAGCTTGCCGCGCACGTACTCGAAGATGGCCGAATCTCCCTGGGCATCCGAGGTGGAGAGGTGCAGCGTGGCTGGGGTCCCGTCCTGCAAGGCCGGCGCGAGTATCTGGAAGGGCTCGGCCGAGAGCGCCTGCACCACTTCGTCCACGGTGGCAAACATGTCGAGTACGTACTGACACCAGGTGGAGATGCTGAGGTACGGCAAGTTCTTGCGTGGCTTCCCGTACTCCGCCTCAGCCAGATACAGGAGGTTCGCCACCAGTCCCTTCTGGTTCATGCCGTCGGTGGTGCCGATGTCGTAGCCCGAAACGATCACGCTCCCGTATTTCGAGGTCCAGCGCAGCGACTCTGCGCCCGCCGCGCCATCGCGTTCCATGCCGGCTGGCAGCGCCCACAGGTTGGACATCATGTCCTCTTTCCAGTCCATGTTGCGCCCGGTGATGACCAGATTGTCCGCCCCCACGTAAAGCGTTCGTGTACACATCGCGCACTCCTTCCTGCTCTAGAAAGGAAGCAAGAAGCATTCGCGAACGGCCGCACCAGCCCGCGTCGGCGCGCACGATTCGACCACTGATCGCTGATTTTCGATCGCGCAAACCCGCGTTCGGGCGCGCAGCGTTAGAAGCGTTCAGCCCGCGCGCGCATCGTCACGCGAGCACTTGAAAGCTCATCCCCGCGGCGCGCAGGCGCGCGATCAGAGGCTCTCCCATGGCCGCGGCGGGGGGCACCACGCCGTAGTGCTCAGGCAGGCGCGCGCGATCGAGCACCAGGCACAGCGCGGACTCGGCGAGCATCTTGGCGGTGTCCCCGTAGCCGGGGTCGCCTCCCTGGACCTGACAGCGAATGCTTTCAGAGCGGCCGTCGTGCTCGGCCTCGCCCAGCATGGTGACCTCGAACCAACCCCGGGCGCGGGTCTCTTCGCTCGGGCCCTCACCGGGATCTTTGACCTTCTCCAGGAGCGTGCGCGTGGCGCGGAACTGGGCCAGGCCGAACAACGTGGTCATGCCGACCACGGTGCCCGCGAGGAAGGGGAGATTGGGCAACGCGATGTAGTGCCCGTACGAGAACGAGCGGCCGTACTCCGGGTAGAGCAGCGCCGAGCGGCACACCACCTCGGGATCGATCGTGGGCAACGGTAGGGCCCACTTGGCGAGCTCTTGTTGGCGATGGATGCTCGGCGGGAGCTGGCCTACCTTGCGGTCAGTGCCGATGCGAGGCCGCAGATCTCCCCTCTGCTTGCGCCCGCGCTCGTGTTCGCGGGCTTGACCCATCGCGTGGAGCGCGGAGTGCCAGGTGCCCCCCGAGAAGCTACCGCGCGCGCGCACGTAACCGCGCAGCTTCACCGCGGCCCCATCGAGCGGACCCGCCTTTTCGCGCAGCGCCTGCACGGCGAAGAACGCCCCAAGATCGTGGGGGATGGAGTCGAACCCGCAGGCGTTCACGATCTTCACCCGCTGCTCGGCCGCGCGAGCATGGTAGCGCTCGATCATGCGGTCCACGAACATGGGCTCGCCCGTGAGATCCACGTAGTCCGTGCCTTCCTCCACGCATGCGCGTACCAGGGGCTCGCCATAGCGGATGTAGGGACCCACGGTGGTGATGACCACGCGGGCCGCACGAGCCAGCGCGCGCAGCGAGGCGTCATCGCCGCTGTCGGCGATCACCAGATCCACCTTTGCGCCGAGCTGGCGCAGGCGCGCCTGGACGGCCTCCAGTTTTTCCCGGCTTCGGCCCGCGATGGCCCAGCGGAACTTTTCGGGCCCTTGCCAGCGCGCCAGATAATCGGCGGTGAGTCCGCCGGTGTAGCCGGTGGCGCCGAACAGGACGAGGTCGTACTTGCGAGCGGTCATGGTCTCCTCGCGACGATCATAGCCTCTGCTGCCACTCCAGCTTGCCCTCGTCGGCCTGGATGGTGCCTTCGATCAAGATCTCGCCACCTTTTTTGTCGACGTTGAACTCGAGCACGTCCACTTCGGTATCGATCTTCCACTCGCCGATGCGCAGGCTGTCCGTCTCGCTCTTGTCGCCCTGGCTGACCGTCAATTGGAGCACTGCGTTGTGCAGCGTGAAGAAGCCGATGTTCTTCACCTTGAAGTCGTCGTACATCCAATCGGGCGTGAAGCGCGCCTCGGCCTTGAGCCCGAAGTAGCGACGCTGCAGCTCGCCATCCACGAACGTGGGGCTTTTCTTGAGCTTGTCGAGCGGCACGTTGTCGCGGTTGAGCGCCATCCACACGTAGCCGTCGAGCACGGAGAAGAAGCGCTCACGCTCGGCCGGGGAGACGGTGGGGTAGTGTCCCGCCACGAGCTCGGCGAGGTACAGGCTGGGCTTGAGCTCGAGCAACTCCTTCACGTCCACCTGGGGACTGCACGCCGCGGGTAGCGGGGCCTGCGTCTCGCGCTTCTTCTTGGCCAGGGCGCGCACCTTGGGCAGCCGCTCGCGCGCGACGAGGATGGCGCTGGTATCGTCGTACTCATTGACGATGCGCCCGTACAGGGTTTCGGAGGCCTCGAGCCGCCCCTCGTTCTCCTCACGCTGGGCCATGGTGAGCAGCTCGGTGGCGCGACTGTCTCGACTGTTGGGGCGGTACTGAATGAAGTACAAGAGCGCGAAGAACACCACGTTCCCCACGACGATCAGCCCGTACTTCTGCCAGAGCGCTCCGAACATGCCCTCCCGGGCGGCGTCGACCCGTTCCACGTTCGCCATCGGGCCCGAACGTAGCAGCCAGACCGTCCCATGCCGAGTCCTCGGAGCGGGCGTTCAGGGTTCGGGGAATTCCCGTGCAAAGCCGCAATCGGAGCACTGAACCCGCAGCACGTTGCCCGTGATCTCAGGCGTCGTGGAGGTATCTTGCCGCACGGTGACCCGCTCGCTTCCGCACTGGGGGCAGGGGCAGTACTTGTCGAGTAGTCGCACGTGGGCGGTCGCTGCCGGTCGGTCGATTCGCATCTCCAGACCCCCTACTGAAACCATGGGCGCCCTTTCATCTCCGAGCAACTGCCCCGAGCAGGGTTGGTGTCGCGGGTTCGCGCGCGCGCCAGGCGGGATGCCCTCGCGCTCAGAAGGCCGCCGCAGACCAGCGGCGCACGACCGCTTCGTACTTCCCGTGCGACTCGGCGGTCTGCGCTTCGAGCGCCACCAGCGTCTTGAACGGCACGTGCTTGGCCACGTAGTTGCTCGCCCACTTCGGCAACAGGCCCGCCGGGTCGAGCGTCATCTCGTAGTCCACCTCGGTGCTCGTTGCGTCCAGGCGGCGCAGGTGGAAACCACTCTTGCACTTCTTGACGCGAATAGCTCCGCTGATCTCGGGCGTGGCCCTGGGCTCGCACGCGAGGTGGATGTGAAATTCTTCGCCGGGTTTCACCACTTCCACGGTGCGACGCAGGACCATGTCGCGGTCGCGCACGGGCCACGGCACGTCCGAATACAAATAGATGAGCTCCTCGTTCTCGTTGATGCGCTTGAGCAAGCGGGACTTGTTGACGCCGTACGCCCACTCTTTCACGCTGCTCGAGTCAAGCATCAACGCGAGGACCTGCAGCACGCTCCCGCGCACCGGCCCCTTCCCGCGGAACGAAGGCAGGCCATAGCCTGGTTGTTCGCGCCGGCTCACCGTGATGCCGCGCTCCTCCTTGATGACCCGCCAGGCGGCGAGCGGCGCTTCGGCGAAGCTCAGCGAAGCCGTGGTGTCCGAGAAGCACAGCGAAGCCACCATGGCGCTGGCCAGGAAGGGCAACCACCTGCGGCTTCGAAGAGCTCGATTCACGTCTCCATCTAGCCTGCGCGGCCTGCGAAAGTCGAGGGGCTTGCCGGCTCCGCGCGCATTCGAGCACAGCCGGAGCGTAGAGTTCTCGTTGGGCTGGTGTGGGTGGCCCAACGTGGGATACCCTGCGGCCCCTCGTGCGCTTTCTTACGGGTGGCGATCTTTGGTTTCTCGGCCTGCTCGCGGTCGCGCTCGGCACGCTCGCCCCCGTGCGCGCCGAAGACCTCGCAGGCCCGCGGCCTGCGCGCGCCACGCTGAGCTGGATCCGGGAGCCGGGCGCCGAAGAGTGCATCTCTGCGGAGCGACTCGCGAAAGCCATGGAGGAGCACCTCGGCTACCCAGCCTTCGCGGAGGGCGGAGAGCTGGTGGTGCAAGGCACGGTAGCGCGCCTCGATGCGCCCACGCGTTTTCAGGCAGAGGTGGAATTGCGTGATCGCGAGGGCACCCTGCTCGGAAGACGCGAGGTCGAGACCCCCGGCAGCACCTGTGGTGTGCTCGATGAGGCGTTGGTGTTGGTGCTCGCACTCGCGATCGACACCCAGCTCGTCTCGCTGAGGGCCGCGCGGACTGAGCCCGAGCCCGAGCCCGTGATGGGGCCCACAGCCGACCCCGAGCCTTCGCGGCCCGAACAGACCCCGGCGCCGCCCACGGTGCCGGATCCTGAACCCAAGCCCCGCGCTACGCCGAGCGCGGGGGCCGAGTCGAAGCCCCCGCCTTTCGCCAAGACGCTCCGCCTCAAGGGAGCCGGCAGCGCGTTCGGGCTCGTGCTCGCGGTTGGAAGCGGATTTGCGGTCGGGCTCATGCCGGCGAGCGCGTGGAACGGAAGCTTCACGGTCGGCTTTCGCACGCCGTCGCAGTTCGGCCTGGAGCTGAGCGGGGCGTTTTTTCCGTTCGGGCGCGTCCCCACCTCCGAGGGAGAGGTGAACTTTCGCGCGGGCATGGCGGAGCTGCGAGGCTGCGCGCCCCTCGTGCACGGACCCGTGCTGGTCGATGGATGTCTGGGCCTGTGGAACGGCGTGATGCGCGCGCGCGCCAGCGGATTCAGCCTCGGAAACACCGCACGGAACGCGCCGCTCTCGGGCGCCATGGCCCAGGTGCGGGCGGCTTGGGAGTTTTACCCGCGCGCCTTCCTGCGCGCCGGGGCGGGTCTCGGTGTGCCCTTCGTCCGCGATCGCTTCATGGCGGAAGGCAGCGAGGGAACGCGCGTGGTCTTGTACCGCATGTCGCCCGTGCTCGCGCTGTTCGAGCTCCAGGCGGGCATGCACTTTCGTTGAACGCGCGCGGGGCGCGACTTTGGGCCGCGCGCCCGGGTCGCTCAGAACATGCCGCTGGCAGAGAGCATGTACGTGTTGTTCCCGGCCACGGGCGCCACCCTGAACATGCGCTTGCCCATCATCGGCACCCTCTTGGTCTTCGACTCCGGCACGAAGAAGCTGGTCAAGATGCCGGCGACACCCACGGCCTGCAATAGACCGCTGCCGAACAGGAGGAACTTGTTGCCCGTGCTGGTGTTGGGCCCCCAATCGATCCAGGGGCCGACCACCGGCACGCCCAGCCAGCCGCTCGTCTGCTTACTGTTGGCCAGGGCGGTGATGAGCGCGGGCACGTAACCGGTCGCCAAGAGTACGCTCGAGGTGAGCATCATCGGACGGTTGACGCGGCTTCGATCCCGCTCCACGTCGGCGGGCAGCACGACCGACTTCACCTTGAGGTCGGTAGGCTTTTCATTCTTGTCCATCTCCTCGGCTTGCTCCGACGACCGCTGCTCGTCGGCGTATGCGCCTTGGGTCAGGGGGTTGTCCTCGGCCTGCGCCGGCATGGTCGCCGCGGCGACGAGCATGCCCAGCGAAAGCGCCAGAAGAGTGGGTTTCAGCGTTGGCTTTTGCATAGGTGATTCTCCGGCTCGCATCACACGTACGGCGCACGCCCCTAGCGCTGTTCGGAAACGTTCCCCCATTGCTTTCGCGGCGTGAGCACGACTCAGCGGGCATCGGCGTGTGGGGCAAGGAGCGGACCAAGTGCGTCGCGAGCGAACGAACTGCGGGATTTTTGGGAGCCGCGCGGTGTTCGTGCGTCGATCTGGTGCGCATGGGACGCAACGAGCACACACAATCCAAGTTTCGCGCACGGATGCGAGCGGTCGCGCGCGCTTATGCCGGCCGCAAGGCGAACGGCGCTCGGCGTCAGCGCGCGTAGATCAGGGGACGCAGAGGTGGTTTTGTTCTCGGTGCGCGTTCGTGCGGATGCGCGGCGAGAGTTGAGGCGCGTCCGCTGCGGCGCGCGGGATGCGCGCGTCCTCGTGGACGTTCGTGACGTGGTAGGCGTGTTGGTTCCAGATGCGCCGGGCGCCCATCCAGCCGCCCATCTTGTCTTCCAGCACGGTCAAGATGGCGCCGCTGCCTGTCTCGTAGGCCGGCAACAGCAGGTCGGCGGAGCCGTCGTTGTCCACGTCCGCGATCACGGGGCTCCCCATGATGGGGAGCCCCAGCCGCACGCCTTCGAAGATCATGCGCCCGTTGCCCCCTGCGTAAAGCGCAGATACCTGCGTGTCTGCGTAGAGCAGGTCGGCGGCTCCGGCTCCCTGAAAGTCGAACGCGGCCACGCTGCTCGTGCCGACGGCGCCCACCACGTTGTCTGCGCTCCAGCGTGGCAACAGCGCGTTGTCCTGGAGCTGGTAGATGGTGACGCGCTTGCTGTCGCAATCGGGCAGCGCGAGCTCGTCGATGCCGTCGCCGTTGAAGTCGTGCACGGCGGGCACGTTCCCGCCACACGTGCGCGTGAGCGTCGCGCGCTCGCTGCCGTCCGCTTCCAGCACATAGAGGACGGTCGGAGAGGTGAGCACGACCTCCAGCTCGGGATCGTCGTCCAAGTTGGCGACCAAGGGGATGCTCGGCGTGTCGCCGAGGCGATGGCGCCACAACGGCTTGCCATCGGGCAGGAGCGTCATGTGGCCGAACAACATCTCGAGCAATCCGTCGCCCGTGAGATCTGCGGCGATCGGCGCCACGCAACCGGTCAGGTCCGCCGTGACGATCGTCCCGAGGTGCTCGTCGGGCACGCCGAAGCGGCGGTTTCCCTGCGCGTCGAAGGCCTCGAAGCCCGCGAGGATCTCGGGGCTTCCGTCGCCCTCCACGTCGTAGACGGAGATCGCGTAGCAGCCGGCTCGGATACCCGGTGGCATCGACACCTCGGCGCCCGTCCAGAGCACGGTGCCATCGGGTTTCAAGGCGATCAGGCGCTTGTTCGGGTCGATGGCGATGATCTCCGGCACGCCGTCGCCCTCGAGATCGGCGATGGCCGGGGAGACGCCCGAGAGCAGCGGCTCGTCGATCAGGTTCTCGACGCGCCCGGAGTCTCCGGCCAACAACCAGAGCGCGGCGCCGCGCGTGCTCGAGCCAGCCACCAACAACACGTCCGGCACGTCGCACAGGTCGATCCGCCCATCGCCGTTGTCGTCGGTCATGTTGGCGACCAGCGGGGTCCCCGGCGCCGAACCCTGGCTCAGCGTCAGCGACGGCGGCGGGAAGCGCCACTTGACGTGGGGGAGATAGCTGGCCGCCCTCGGAACGCGGGTGCACGCGATGGGTTCTCGCTCTGCCGGCACCAGGCATTCGGGCCGAGGGACCGAGGCGTCTTTATTGGGAGCATCGCCCGCGTCGGCAGCGGAGCCATCCGGGAGAGCGGCGTCGAAGGAGCTGCCGGCGTCCGCGCCCGTGCCGGGGCGCTCCTCGCGAAAGCGCGCGAGGAGCACTTCGTCGCCAACGCCGCAGCCTGCGAACGAGAGCAAGGCGAGGGCGGCACCGACGCGTCTCGAGAGCTTGGTCGCTGCGCGCGGAAGGGGGCACTCGCACGCGGGCAGGGGCGGGCGCCCGTGCAAAGCGATCATGCTCGGATCAGGGTCGCGCACCGTGGGTGAGGCTGCGCGCGTGCGGCGACTGCGGATACTTGGCGAGGAAGCGGCTCTGGCGCTGCGTCGCAGCGCCCTCGCGTCCGCTGCGCCGTAGGGCCTGGATCGCGATGACTTCACGCTCCTCGCTCAGTACACCTTGCGGATAGCGCCGCAGGTGCAGATCGGAGAGGGCCAAAGCTCGTTCGGGCGCGGTCTCCAGGTTGCGCCGCGCACGGCTCAATAGGCGGGCCTCGAGGGCGAGGCTGTTCGGCGAGCTCGCTTCGCGCGCCGCGCTGCGCGAAGCCTTGGGCGAAGCCTTCTCGAAGGGCGCGGATGCGCCGCTGGCTGCCGGTGATGGGTCGCGCTCTCGCGGCGCCTGCGCGGCGATCGCTCCGGCGTTCTCCGAAGCCAGTTCCTCGCCGGCCGAAGCATGATCATCGAGCGATGGGCTTTGCGGTTCGAGCAGGGGCGCCTGCGCACGCACCGCGGAGGGCTCCGCGCTCTTGACGACCAGCGTGCTTGGGCCGTGCGAGACGGAGGGCTGCCGCCAGAGCAGGGCCGCCGCGCCGAGCAGCGCGACAGCCGTCGTGACTAACTTCAGCGTCCCGAGTGAGCCGCTGGCCGCTCCCACTTTGGGGGAGGAGGTCTCGATCCCCGGTGGCGTCTGAAGCAGCGGAGCGAGCCGGGCCTCCAGGCGAGCGACCTGCTCCGCCGTGCCATCTTCGCGGTCGGCCACGCGGATCGCGTCGCACACTTCCATCGGGAGCGGCTCGTCCGCGTCCCACCAGCCGGGGTTCTGGGGATCGATCTCGTTCACTGCTCGCCCTCTCGGTAGACGCGGGCGAAGTGGCTCCGGATGCGCTCGCGCGCCTCGCGCAGCCGCGAGTACGCGGTGGGCAACGGGCAATTCATGCTCTCGGCGATCTCGGCCATGGGGACGCCCTCCATCTCGTAGAGCACGAACACGGCGCGCTTGGCGTCGTCCAGTTCGTCGAGGGCGTGATCCAGGTTCTTGCGCAACTCGCGGTCGTGCAGCTCCTGGGACTGCGGCGCATCGAAGCTGGCCGAGGGCGGCTCGGCCTCGAGGTTCTCTCTCCGCACGTAGGCCCGACGTCTGTGATCCGAGGCTACCCGACTCGCGATGCCAAACAGCCAGGTGCGCACGGAGCTCTCCCCTGTGAAGGTGTCGAGCTTTCGGTGCACTATCACGAAGACCTCCTGCGCCACGTCCTCGACGTCGCGGGGGGCTACCCCGAGTCGCCGCACGACTCGCAAGACGAACGCCGCGTGCTCGCGAAAGA
>JBIQKA010000314.1:0-1913 GCA_044507075.1 Myxococcales bacterium | reverse complement strand
AAATGATCGTCGTCTGGCTGGGTCAACGTCGACTCGGGTCATGAGCCTAGCAGGTGGGTGGCGTCGCGGCCGACCTGCTCCTTGTCCACTCAGCGGCCCTTCTTGCCTTCGCCGCCGTGCTCGCAGTGTCCGCCGTGGCCGAAGCGGCCCTTGTGAGAGGCCATGAACGCTGCTGCCTCCTCCTTGGTGACCTTGCCATCGCCGTTGGTGTCGAACTTGGCCATCATCTTCTTGGCCTTGCTCAAAGCCTCTGCCTTGCTCACTGCGCCGTCGCCATCGCTGCCGAAGTGCCCGCGCTTGCCAGCATGCTTACCGCGGTGATGGCCAGGACCGAACGCTTCCAGCTCGGCCGGGCTCAAGGAGCCGCTCTTGTCGGTGTCGAGCTTTTCGAACAGTGCGTCGGGCATCTTTGCGACCTCCGAGCGCTCGAGCACGCCGTTTCCGTTGGCGTCGCGGTCGGCGAACTTGTCTTCACGCCGCTGGTCGCGGAGGGCCTTGCGCTCTTCGGCCGTGACCTTGCCGTCCTTGTTGGCGTCAGCCTTGTTGAAGCGTGCCAGCGCGAAGGCCTCCACTTCCTGGGTGGTCACCACGCCATCGTTGTTGGCGTCGAACTTCTCGAAGTGACCGCCGTGGCCCGGTTGAGCCGCCGCGAGGCTCGCGCCAGTGAGGGTGCAGATCGCCGAAATGATGAGCCAACTGTTCTTCTTCATGGGTGTCCTTCCTACCTTCCTGTCTTTTCAAACGGGGCAGGCCCCGGATTCCGTCGCGGGGAGTCGATTTTTCTTGAGCCATGTAGGCAATGTGTGTGGGAGGGCGGGCCGGGCCCGGCCTTCCCGACGTCGAAGGGGCCCCAGGGCGCTAACGTGGCGCGGCGTCCACGGCGTTCATCAGCGCGGGCAGGTCCACGGGCTTGGTGAGGTGCAGGTTGAACCCCGCATCGCGCGCGGCCTCGCGCGCGCGCTCCTCCCCGTAGCCGGTGACCGCGATCAGCCACAGCGGCCGCTCGCCCAGGCGGGCGCGTATCTGGCGCGCCAGCTCGTAGCCATCCATCACGGGCAAGCCGATGTCGAGCAACGCGACCTCCGGCGTGAACTGCTCGAGCAGGCGCAGCGCCTGCGGTCCGTCCTGCGCGGTCTGCACGTGGTGACCAAGACAACTCAGCGCCTCCGCGAGCAGCTCGGCGGCGTCGGCGTTGTCGTCCACCACCAGGACCTTGCGCGGCGCGGAGTGCGTCATCGTGTCCACCTCCGAAAACGCGCTGTCCTCGGCGACCGTGGGGGACGCGAGCGGGAGCGTCACGGTGAACGTGCTGCCCAGGCCTTCGCCGTCGCTCGCGGCCTCCACGGATCCGCCGTGCATGGTGACCAGCGAGTGCACGATGGCCAGGCCGAGTCCGAGGCCCCCCCCCGAGCGATCGATGGTCTGCTGCTCCTGGGAGAAGAGGTCAAACACGCGCGGGAGCATCTCGGGGCGGATGCCGATGCCCGAATCCCGCACCCAGATCCGCACGCGCTCGCCACAGGCCCCGGAGCCCACGGTGATCTTGCCCCCCGCGGGCGTGTACTTGGCCGCGTTCGTGAGCAGGTTGGAGAACACCTGGCCGAGCCGCGTCTCGTCGCCCATCACCGCGAGACCGGGCGTCATCTGCAAGGAGAGCTGATGGCGGTGCAGATCGAGCAGCGGGCTCGAAAGCTCGATCGCGGTGTTCATGCACGAGCCGAGATCCACGCGCCGCTGCTGGATGGAGACCTTGCCTCGCGTAATGCGTGAGGCGTCGAGCAGATCATCGAGCAAGCGCATCATGTGCCGCACCTGCCGCTCGATCACCTGGCGCTCCTGACGGAAGGCCTGGGAATCGCGCAGCTTGATCAGCTCGATCGCGGTGAGGATGGGCGCCATGGGGTTGCGCAGCT
>JBIQKA010000133.1:0-12469 GCA_044507075.1 Myxococcales bacterium | reverse complement strand
GCGAGCACCCCGAGTAGACCCAGCGTGACCTCGAACAGCGGCGGCAACGAGCTTCCTGGGACACGCGCCAAGAGGAGCACCCGCAAGGATCGCAAGAGCCCAGGCGCCGCGAGCATCAGCGCCGATCCCACACCGAACAGCATCAGCGCGCTGAAGAGCGCAGATGGCCGCGGACGGTCGGAGTCAGGTGCGCCAGGAAGCTCGGGCATCAGAGACGATTGAGTCACGAAAACCTCCTCCTTGAGGGAAGGCCGCGCGTGCGTGCGACCTGCTCCGTAAGAGGCAAGCCCCGATCCATGCTCCGCTAGCGCAGAAGCACTTGATTCCTCGCGCACTCCGCACGGGAGCGCGCGCAGCTCGGGAGCAGCACGGAACGTTTGCGCAAGGAGCATCACGTGACCGCCCAGAGAGCAGCGGCATCCATGTCGCCCCGCTGCGCTCCGGGCGAGCACGCGCGCTCAGCGCACGCGCACCTTGAGTTCGCGGAACCCGACGCCGCCACGCGCGTCGCGCACCACGGTCCACAGGGTTACGGGACCCGCCTTTTGAGGCGCCGTCCATTCGTTCGTGCTGCGATCCGCGCGCTCGTCCTCGGCAATCCCGGTGCGCTCATCGACGTACTCGCCGCCCGTCTTGTACCAAGCGACGCTCATGCTCTCTCGGCGGAGATCGAGCTCACCCGTCAGCACGTTGAGCCACACGTACTCTTCCTGCCCGCCGCACCCGATCTGCGCACTCTGGCAGTCGTCGGGGCAGGTGGTGCGCAGCTCGTGGACGCTGCAGATGCCGTCCCCGCACACGGGAACCTCGGGGCACGCAGGCCATACGGCGGCGAGCTTTACCGTCTCGCCGGGTGAGACCTCGAGCACGGTCCCGTCGACGATCGAGAGCTTCTCCCCGCTCCCACGCTCCACCTCGAGGCTCGTCACCTGCGGGTTCACGTTGTTGCGGTAGCGGTCGTTGTACTCCCTGGAGAGCTGCGCGCTCACCCCCGCGAGCCCGCACTGCACCCGCTGCTCGTAGACCACCGTGCTGGTACTGCCGTCGTCCGCGCGCACACCGAGCACCACGGGCTGCTTGTAGCCGCCGGTGCCGTCGGGATCGGCGGGGCGTCCGGGGGGGCCATCCGTCCCTTCGAGGATCGGGGGCTTGGGACCGAACAACGAGCAAGCGGTGCGCGGGACGCTGCCCGTCACCGTGAGGCCACGCCCGATGGACGCGAGCTTGTCGCCCTTGCTGTCGAAGCACTCCTGGCTCACTGGACCGAGCTCGGCCGAGGGCTTGCGCGCGGAGCAATGAAACCAGCTCAGCGTGCCGCCCGCGCTCTGCCCGTTCTGGTTCACGAACAGCGCGCGATACGCGACCGGCCTGCCCTCGGCGGCCTCTGCGGGTTCGACTTGCACCGCGAGGACGGTGGGACCCGAAACGAGCGAGTCATCGGTGTCGACATCGGGCACGCAGGCCGCGCTCGCGACCACGGCGCCCAGGACGAGCGTTCGCAGCGTGGAACTCAGAAAGTCCATTGCAGACCTGCCACGGGCAAGATGGGCAAGCTCTGGATCTTGCCGCGTCGGGTGAAATCGGGGCTGAACACGAACTCCTCGGTGTTGTCGCGGTTGGTCACGTTCTGAACTTCCAGGTAGGCCTGGAGCTCGGAGCTGCCGAGCTTGAAGGCCTGACTCACGCGCACGTCGAGCTGCATGAACACGGGGATGCGGATGCCGTTGTGCTCTCCGAAGAAGGGCTGCTCGCGATTGCGCAAGCCGTCGTAGTACGTGCCCACCACCTTGGTGCGCGGATAGCCGCTCGACACGCGGAAGCGACCGCCGAGCTCGAAGCCCTCGAAGGGCGACCAGACGAGCACCGTGGAGAGCACGTGGGTCTGATCGTAGTCGAACAGGCGAAAAGAGGACGCGTCGTCGTTCTTGCGTTCGCTGCGCATCACCGTGTAGGCGACCCACCCGAACACGTGATCCGACATGTCCTTGCGCACGAGGGTCTGTAAACCCACCGTGCGCCCCTGTCCGGTCGGCAGGAGCGCCTCGGCGATCAGCGGCGAGGCGAGGCCGTTCCGCATGGTGAGGTCGTCGAGGAAGGTGGCGAAGCCCGTGAGCTCCACCGTGAGCTTCTCGAAGGGTTGGATGGCGGCGCCCGCCACGAGGTGCCACGCGCGCGAGACGGGCAAGAGTGGGTTGCCGAAGGTCGCGGACAGATCGGCGGCCGCGGGCTGCTGGGAATAGAGCCCCGCCGCGGTGTGCAGCGTCAGCTTGTCGAGCACCGCCCAGCGCATGGAAAGGCGCGGCTCCACCACGAAGTTCTGCTCGAACGCGCCCACCTCGGGGTTTGCGCCGATCACCGGCGTGCGCTTGCTGATGCTGCGGAAGTTCGGATCCATGCGCAGGCCCGGGACGATGTGGAACTTGTCGCCGAAGGGCGTGAAGTCGGCCTCCACATAGGGCGCGAGGCCGACGCGCGTGGTGGTGAAGTCGTCGAAGCCCACCGAGTCGGGAGGCGGCTGACCGAACACGCGAATGTCACCCTCGCGCGGCGGAAGGCCGAGCGAGCCGGTGCGGTCGATCTTGTAGGAGGCGACCTCCGCGTCGATGCCGCCCTCGATGCTCACCCAGCTGGTGAGCCGCATGGCGTGGCTGGCGCGCAGGCCCACCACGTAGTCCTTGCTCTCGAGGGAGGTCACCGTCGCGCCGTAGCTGCTGCGCAGGTCCTGGCTGCCGAAGCCCACGTAGGGCGTGACCACCGTGCGCGCACCGTCGCCGCGCTCGGCCACATAGCGCGCGTAGAGACGATAGAAGGAGAGGTCGCGTGACTCGCGTGTGACCAGCGAAGGATCCGGGTTGGGCACGCCGCGCGAGGTGTGGTCGATGCTCATCAGGCCCACCACGTCGATCTTCTGACCGCCGCCGAGCTCGTGGGTGAAGCGCAGGTGCGCGTCGCGGTAGCGCGGGATCGGTGCGAACTCCCCGATGTCGTCGTCGAGGTGCTTGGCGAACTGGTCGATCAAGCTGTAGCGACCGGCGGCGGCGATGTTCGACTTCTTGCCGAGCGAGCTCGAGAGCATGGCCGAGCCATCGAACACGTCTGCAGCCACGATGCCGTGCAGGCCCGCCTTGTCCGGGGTCTTGGTGTCGATGCGCACGAGCCCGCCGAGGCCGCGACCGTAGGCCGCGCCGTAGCCACCGGGCACGAGCTCCACCGAGGTCACCACGCCGGAGTGAACCGTCGAGCGCAGACCGCCTTCATGATAGAGCCTGGGGATCGGCACGCCGTCCACATAGGTGCGCGTGTCTTCCGGTCCCGCGCCCCACACCACGAGCTGCCCCGAGCCCACCGCCGAGCGCGCCACGCCGGGCAGGTTCTCCACCACGCGCACCACGTCGCCCTGGGCGCCCGGGATGCTGCGCGCCTGCTCGGCGCTCACCTTGGTGGAGACGACCTCACGCTTGAGCGCAGGCGGCGCGGTCACGAGGATCTCGAGATCGTCGCCCGGCTCCTGCTCCGCACCGGGCGGCGGCGCGAGCGCCACCTTGTACGTGACGTCGAGCTCCTCGCCGGCCACCACCGTCTCTTCCGTCTGCAGCGGCGTGAGACGCTCTCCGGAGAGCGTGAGCGTGATCTTGCCGGGCGCGAGCTCGGGCAGTCGAAAGCGCCCCTGCTCGTCGGTGAGCACCTCGGCACCGTGGATCTGCACCTTCACCTGGGCGAGCGGCTTCTTGGTCTCCGTGTCGAGCACGGTGCCCGAGAGCACACCGGTGGTGGGCACCACCTTCTCCTCGCGCAGCGTGAACACGTAGCGATACACGATGCGGATCGCCGCAGGCTTGTTGTCCACCTCGGCCGGGGAGAACTCGAACGCCTGCACGGCTTCGAGCGCGGCCGCGTCGAACGCCGGACCTGCCGACTCCGTGACCACGGCCTCGCCGACCTTGCCGGTCGAATCGATCAGGATGGTCAGCGCGACGCCCACATCGCCGGTGGGCTTCGGATCCACCTCGGGATACGGAGCCTCCACGAACTTGGTGAGCGCGGGCGGCTTGGTGAGCTTGGGCCCCTCGGGCGCAGGCCCCGCCGTGCTCGGGGTGGACCCCTGCGCGAAGGCCTCGCTCGGACCGTTCAAGCAGAGCCCCGCGAGCAAGCAAAGCGCGGTTCTGTTGAGTCGGCGCATGGCTCGGGGTCGAAGCCCGCGCGAAAGCGTGCGGGCAGCGTCGGAAGCGTGAGAAGAAAGACTCATAGCGTAAATCGAATGCTCACCGTGAATGTCGACGAGACGGGTTTGCCGCACTGAAGAGCGGGCTCGAAGGAGGCCCCTTCGACCGCGCGCACGGCGGCTTCGTCGAGCCCGTGTCCGAGGCCCTCGAGCACCCTCACGCTGCGGATGGCGCCGCTCGCGTCGACCGTGATCTCCACGCGCACCTTGCCCTCGATGCCCGCGGCGCGCGCCGCCTCCGTGTACTCGGGGCGACCCATCTGGAGGGGCTTGGGTTTGCCGGCAGGCTCACTGCACGCATCCTCCGCCAGCTGCTTCTTCGCGGGCTCCACCAGGCTCTTGGCCTGCGCCACCTTCTTCACCGGCTGGGGCTGTCGGGATCCGCCGAGCGAATCTCCGACCGGCACCGCGATGCCGCCCATCCCCACGCCGCCCGTCATGGCGATGCCGAAGGTGGGCACGGCCGCGGCGACAGGCGCCGGCGCGACATCGGGCGGAGGTTCGGCCGCCTTGGCCTTGGGCTGTGCCTTGGCCTTCGGAGGCGCCTCGATGGGAGGCGGCGGGGGCGGCGGGGGAGGTGGCGGGGGCTCCTCCTTCGCCTGGGGCTTCTTCGGCGGCGGCTGCACCACGGTGATGGCGATGCGCTCGGGCTCCTTGTTGGGCTCGATCTCGCGCACACCCATCCCCAGCGTCGCATGCAACGCGAAGCTCACCCCGTACAACACTGTCATGGACGTACGCATGACTATTGGCCTTCGCGCTCCACTTGGACGGCGAACTTGGTGATGTTGTGGCTGCGCGCGAGATCGAGCACGTGCACGACCGTGCCGTGGTGCGCGACCTTGTCCGCGCTCACGATCAGCGTGACGTCGTCACCCTTCTGACCGGCCGCCGCGAGCTTCTGCTTGAGCTGCTCCTCGGTGACCGGCTCCTCGTTGAACAGGAGCTCGCCCTTGGGACCAATGGTGACGGCGGCGAGCGACGCAGCGCTGCCATCTGAAGTCTGGGTGTTCGGAAGGTCGACCTTCATGCTCTGCGACACGATCCAGGTCGCCGAGACCATCAAGATCACGAGCAACACCAGCACCACGTCCACCATGGGCGTCACGTTGATGCCCACGATGGCCCCGCCACGAGCGCCTCGACCACCACCCGTACTCGTTGTTCCAGCCATGACGCGCCTCCTTCACTCAGCAGGAGCCAGCGCGCTCTCGCGCTCGGCTTCCGTGGAATCTGCGCTGCCCGCTGCCTGAAGCTCCGGCTCGGGCGCGTCCTTCGCCTCGGGGTTCGTGTGGAGCCACGCCGTCACCAGACGCGCGAGCGACTGGGCGTGGTTCTCGATCTCACCCGCCTTCTTCTGCACTACGTTGTAGGCGACCACCGCGGGGATCGCGACGAAGATGCCGACGCCGGTCGCGATCAACGCCTCGGCGATGCCGCCCATGACCTTGGCCATACCCGCGCCTTGCGCGCTCGAACCGAGATGGCTGAAGGCCTCGATCACGCCGATGACCGTGCCGAACAGACCGATGAAGGGCGCGTTGTTGCCCAGCGTGCCGAGCAGGTTCGTGCCGCGATCGAGGTCCGCGCGTGCGCGCCCGAGCGCGCTCTCGAGCGCATCGTTCACCGCGGCGGGGCCGCCCTTCCTCCATTGCAGCGCCTCACGCAGAATGCCCGCTTCCAGGGAAGGGCTCGCATCGAGCGCGCGCTTGGCGGCCGGATAGTCATTCTCGCGCAGGGCCTTCCCCAGCGCCTCGTCGAGCGCCTTCCCCGCGTTCTTGTTCTTGCGGAAGAACACGAAGCGCTCGAGCATGGCGCCGATGGAGACCACGCTCAAAAACAGGAGCAGGTACAGGACCCAGGTAGCTCCCAGAAGAGCGATCTTGAGCAAGCTTTCAACGATCATGACATCACCTTTTTGGCTGGCACGCGCGGGTGCGGTTCGCGGTCAGGGAAACTCGATGCGGGTCAGATAGAGCGGGTTGGTCGTGTCGGTGTCGACCTGCGTCCGCGTGAAGACACCACTGAAGCTGCGCTCCTTCACGAGCGCGAACGTTCCGTCGCCGTTGTCCCGGCGTCGATAGGTCGTGAGCTCGTAGTCCACGGAGGCCTGCCCGCAGGTGTCGAACAGGCTCGCGTAGAAGTACCAGAGCCCTTTGGGCGGCTGGTCGTGCCACACGAAGGTCTCGCTCAGACGGGCGTCGCCCCCGCACACGGCGGAGCTGTCACCCAAGAGCTCGGCGACGATCTTGCCGTCGCGCAGCTCGAAGAAGTTGTTGAAGTCGTAGCGCTTGCTGTCGGGCGAGAGCACGCTGAGATCGACATCGGCCACGCTGTTCCAGCGCAGGACGGCCACCGCGGCGGGCGGCGCGACGCTCGGGTTGCAGGCGTTGCCGTTGTCGTAGACGTCGCTTTGGACGCAGATGGTCACCTTGCTCTGCTTGCCCGGCTTGCCGTTCTTGTCGAAGCCCACCACGAGCAGGTCGTGCGGCCCCGGCCTTACGTTGAAGCCGAAGTCGAGCCTGACGCTCCAGGTGAACTGCCCAGGGACGAACAGGTCCTCGGCACCCACGCCAGCGAGCCAATAGCCGGTGCCCTGGTCCGCCAGGCGGAAGCCCACGGTGTGCGTCTCTGCGTTGGTGGTCCCGCCGAGACGAAGCGCGGAGGCCCCCTGCTGCGCGCGCCCCTCAAGCTCGGCGAAGGCCACGGGGCCCTCGGTGGCCGGCTGGCCGTCGGCGGGGGCTCCGGGCAGCTTGCCTTTCTTGAAGATGGCCGGCGACGCCACGATGGGCTCCGAGAGCTTGCGCTCCTCCTCTTCGCCCTCGCAGGCGAACAGCGCGAACGCGAGGCCGAGCCACACGGGTACTTTGCGTAGCGCCTTCATCAGAACCGCCCCTGTGCGCGCAAGGTCCAGCCGTTGTTGGCGAGATCCACAGGCAGCCCGCGCTTGTCGCGCGCCAGGGAATCCTTCACCCAGTCGTACTCGAAGGTGAGGCGCGCGACGCCAGGCCAGCGCACGCCCACGATGGGCGAGAGGGTCTTGATGCTGACATCGCGCGCGTAGAGCGTGCCGCGGCGCGTATCGGTGATGTCCGAGTCCGGGTCGTAGACGTCGTAGCGAGCGCCGACGAAGCCGTACTCGGTGACGTCCTGAATGGCGGCGACGTACCAGCTGAACTCGCGCTTGTCGCGCTGGCTGAAGGTCGGATCGGCGACGTACAGCGCGCGGTCGAGGTTGCTCGAGAGCAGCGCTTCACCGTACACGCGCGTGATGCCCGCCTTGGTGCGGAAGTCCACGGAGAGGTCCGCGCCCACGGCCCAGCGATCAAAGGTCTTCGAAGGCAGCGCGCCGCGCGCGGTGATCTGCACGAGCTCCGAGGGGACGAGCTTTCCGTCGCCGTCCGCGTCGTCCCACTCGAGCACGCTCTTGGTAGCATCGGACCCGGGATGGAAGCCCGTGCCCGTGAGGAATGAGACGCCGCCCGCGATGTGCAGCTTCTCGATCGGCCTGGTGTCGACGCCCACGCGCCCGATCCAGTCGGGCTTGCTGGTGGGGTCCACCGCGCTCGGGCCCCCGGCGCGATCGTCGAGCGGCGAGCCGTTCATCACCGCGAACTGCGCGCGGAACACGCCGTAGGCGCCCTCGAGCTTGGCGCCCGTGTCGATGGGACCGGGGAAGAGCGCGAGCGAGCCGGTGGTGCGCTCGAGGAACAGGATGTCGTCCTGCCCCTGCTGCAGCTCGAGACCGAGCGGGATCTCCGTGAGACCGCCGGTGAGCATCAAGAGCGGCAGATCATCGGCTTCGAGTCCCGGGAGCACGACAGATGCCGAGGCGCGGCGCACGCTCATCGTGGGCCCGCGTGTGTTGCTGCCGTCGAGCTCGAAGTCCGTGCGGAAGTACTTCCAGCGCCCGTTGACGCGCAGGCGACCGCGGCGCACCGCGAAGCGGTTCTGGTTGAGCACCGCGCCACCCTGCGCCAGCTCGTCCTGTGAGAACTGGTTGCGCCCGTACTGCACCTGGATGTAGCCGGAGAGGTTCACGCCGTACTTGGCGATCCGCGAGAGGATGTCCCCTTTGCTTTGCTCGCGGTCGGAACCGTCCGCCTCGACCTTGCGGTTCTCCTCGGCCTGGGCGCGCTCCTTGGCTTCGGCCTCCTCGCGCGCGCTCCGCTCGGCCTCCGCCTCGGCGCGCGCCTTTACCTCGGCGTCCGTGCGCGCGCGCGCGTCCGCGAGCTCTTGCTCGAGCACCTTGAGATCGCGCCGCAACGCCTCGACCTCTTCCTTGGTTGCTCCTTCGCCTGGCGTGCTCGCAACAGGCGACGCCTGCGCGGGCGCCGCAGGTGGCGGCGACGCGGCCGGCGCGCGTGCGGGCGTCGGCGAAGGCGCGGGGCCCACGTTGATCTCGACGTCGTCCTCTGCGGGCGCCTGCGCGTGGGCCGGCAGCGAACCGAGGGAAACCAGAATGAGCCCGAGGGGCGCGATGCTCAGGGAGGGGAGAAGAGGAATGGATGATCTGCGTTTCATCTTGGATGGACTTACCGAAGAAAAGAGAACGGAACGGACTGTCTCGGAGCGCTTCGTCAGGAACTACGCGAGCCACGCGTCGATGAGAGATCGAGGCGTGGCCAGCACATGCTGTGGTCTGTCGACTTGACTCAGAGCTGTGGCAACGGACCCGGAGGAAGGCGGGTGGCGTTATCGAACTTCACGCGCTGGATGCTCGGCTTCGCGCAGCGGTTCAGAAACTCCACGCTGGTCGTGGGCTCGGGGCACACCTCCACGCCACCGTCGTTGTTGGCTCCGGCGTCCGAGTCCGCGTCACCGTCGCCGGTGGTGTCGCCCTCGCCAGCCGGAGGCCCAGGGGGCCCCTCGTCACCGTTGCCACCGTCGTCACCGCAAGCCACCGGAGCCACCGCGAGCGCAACCAGAATGGCGATCTGCCAGAAACGTTTTGCTTGAATACGCATGATCACTTCACCTCGCAGTAGCCGTAGCGGCAGATGGGCGCGTCAGCAGGGCACGTGGGATCGGCCGCTTCGTTCGGGAGCTCGGGACCTTCCTGGTTCACGCAGGGCTGGCACGCGTCCGAAAGGCTCCCGACCCGCTCTTCGAAGTAGCAGCCGCAAGAAACCTCGGGCTGGTAGCTGGCGAGCGGACCCAGGTCGCCGTCGCGCTTCACCTTCATGGCGCAGTCGGGGATGTTGCCGACGTCGGCCTGGATATCGAGGAAGGACTTGCCGTCCGGCAGCGGCTCCTTGCCGGTGATGTACTTGATCCAGAGCTCCGCGTTCGGGTCGACGTACGCGCCGCCGGGCCCCGTGAGCTTCCCGTAGAAGTGGTGCGGGTTCCACAGCCAGTAGCGACCCTCACGCACGTTGATCTTGTCGAAGGAGGTGGTCTGATCCGAGTCGGGCCAGTAGCCCCACTCCTGATCCTTCGCCTGGAAGGCGAGGCTCTTCACCTTGTCGCGCGCGGCGTCCACCGTCTCGGTGCTCGCGAAGCCGAGCGTGGCTTGCGCGTTGCCCGCCGCTGCCGCGGCGTTGACGAACGTGATCATGGCCCCGTTCGTGTTGACGTCGTTCGGACCCTTCGATCCGTTGTAGGCCGGGTTGGGCGTCCCCACGCTGCCGTAGAGCGCGTGACTGAGCGGGATGCCGACCGCCTTGGCCAACAACAGGCCTGCCGCCGAGGTGGTGCCGCGGCTCGCGATCGCCGTGGGCACGGTCCACGGCGGAACCTGGTGATGAGGGTTTTCGGGACCGAAGCCGTAGATGTAGTAAACCGCCTCGGCGCTGATCACCTGTTCGTGGGACTCCTTGTCCACGAGCAAGCTGAAGGCGCTGATCGGGCCCACCGTATCGGTGATGTCCGCAGGCAGCGCGGGATAGCCGTTGCAGGTATCCGCGAGCTGCGCCATCGAGCCCCACGAAGCAAGGACGTTCTCCGCTGCGTCCAGCGTGCACGGCTGCGCGACGATCTTGCCGCCCTTGCGGATCCAGTACTGGAGCGAGCCGGTCGAGAGCGGCGTGCGCGTGCCCTCGTCGAGGGACTCCAGCGCACGGCAAGCGCCGTCCGACTTGTACATGATCACGAGCGGCTTCGAGCTCTCCTGGATCTCCACCGCGAGGCGGCCCACCAGAATGTTGGGTGCGCTGCCGCCACGGCCCCAGACGCGGGGAGCGTTCTGCGCGCCGTCCGGTAGACCGGGAAGAGTGGCCGCAAGGCAGCTCGGCGTGTCCTGCGCTTCGGCACCCTGCGTGCCCGCCAGCCAAAGCCCCGCGCCGATCACGGCCAGCACGCTGCCAGCCGCGCGCAGCCGCGAGCGCCATTCATGCGCCCTGGAGCGCTCCATCTTAGAAGGGGAAACGGTCACGAATACGACCTCCTGTGTCGTCGAGCGCCGCACGCAGCGGCCCGCTCGCGACCGCTCTTAGCGAGGGTCGTGCCAGGAGTAGAAGTCGCTGATTTTCTTGCGAAATATGTCGGATTCGCGGCCGTGCCGTGGCCTGCCATGGGCGTTCACGGGCGAGGCCCGTGATATTTGCCGGATTGGGGACCCCTCATGGGTACGATGGGCTCGCGAAAGATCGCGGCCGTGATATTTCCACGACGCCCGATGTTCAAGTCGTCGAAGAGATCTTCGGAAGCTTCCCTCATGCCGCCTGCGCTCGGACGCGAGCGGAACTCACGACGCCCGCCGGATCCCTGGCCTGAGCGGCTGTTTCCGTTCTTGCAGACGCTGCATCATTACAGCGGAGAGAAGGCGCGGCGGGACCTGATCGCGGGGCTGACCACCGCCCTGTTCACCATCCCCCAGGCCATGGCCTACGCGTTGATCGCCGGCTTTCCTCCGGCCTCGGGCATCGCCACCGGCGTGGCCGCTTCGATCCTGGGCGCCGCCTTCGGAAGCTCCGAGTTCCTGATCAACGGCCCCACCAACGCCATCGCCGTGATGCTCGCCGCCAACGCGGCCCTGTTCGCCGCGCAGGGCGATGCCATCCGCGCAGTGGTGCTGCTCACCTTCATGATCGGGCTCATGCAGCTGGCGGCTGGCCTCTTGAAGCTCGGCGCCTTCACGCGCTTCGTGAGCGAGCCCGTGCTCACCGGCTTCACGGCGGGCGCCGGCGTCTACATCGTGATCAACCAGCTCCCTGCCTTCCTCGGCATCAACAAGGCGAACATCGCCGACGACCTGTGGGGCTTTGCGCCCTTTCACTGCGCCCTCTTCGATCTCATGCGCCTTCTGCGCTCGGTCGACGGCATCCACTACACCACCGCGGGCCTATCCCTGCTCACCTTCTTCACCGTGCGCGGCTTACAGCACCTCGAACCGCGCATCGGCCGTCGCTTGCCCGCGCCATTCGTGGCCGTGGTGCTCACGACGTTGATCGTGTGGGGCTTTGGGCTCGATCGCGACGGCGGCATCGATCGTGTGAAGGTGGTGCGGGACATCGAGCCGCTCACGCGTCACCTCCCCGCCGTGGTCTGGCCCAGCTTCGACTTCGCCACCGCGCGCTCCCTCGTGGGCCCCGCCCTGGCGATAAGTCTCATGGGCGCGGTGGAGGCGATCGCGATCGGCAAGACGCTCGCCGGTCGCGCAGGGCATCGGTTCGACGCCAGCCGCCAGCTGTTGGGCGAGGCCTTCTGCAACGTGGGCGCGGCCATGGTGGGTGGCTTCGCCTCCTCCGGCTCCTTCAGCCGCACCGCCGTGAACTACGAGTCCGGCGCGCTCACGCGCATGTCGTGCATCTTCTCGGGGCTGTTGGTGTTGGTGCTCGTGCTGTTGTTCGCGCCACAGGCCAACGTGATCCCGATCGCCGCGCTCGCCGGCACGCTGGTGCACATCGGGCTCAAGCTGGTGGACGTGGTGCGACTCAAGCTGGTGTTTGGCACCACCGAGGGCGACCGGATCGTGCTGCTCACCACGTTCTTGGGCGTGCTACTGGCCGAGCACCTGGAGAACGCCCTGTTCGTGGGCATCGCCGTGTCGATCTACTACGCGCTGCGCCGCGCCGAGGGCTTCAAGCTGCGTGCGCTACGCGAGGGGGAAGACGGCAGCTTGAGCGAGCTCAACGAGGCCGAGGAAGACGAGCGCCAGATTGCCGTGCTCAACCTGCAGGGCGAGCTGTTCTTCGCGGCCGCCGAAGAACTGCAAAACGAGCTCATTCGCATGCTCGAGACCGGCCCGCGCGTGATCGTGCTGCGCATGCAGGAGGCCTACAACCTGGACGCCACCACCGCGCACGC
>JBIQKA010000132.1:0-12627 GCA_044507075.1 Myxococcales bacterium | reverse complement strand
GAGGCCACCGCCGACCGCAGCCTGATCGAGGAGATCTGGCCCAGCGTCGAGCGCGCGCTGACCTGGATGGAGACGCTCGGCGATCGCGACGGCGATGGCTTCATCGAGTACGCCGCCGATCCGGGCGGCCTCACGCAGCAAGGCTGGAAGGACTCGGCCGACTCGGTGTTCCATGCCGACGGAACCGAGGCTCTGGGCCCGATCGCGCTCTGCGAGGTGCAGGCCTACGCCTACGGCGCCTATCGCCACGGCGCAGCGCTCGCGTCTCTTCTGGGCGAGCACGAGCGGTCCGCGGAGTTGACGCGGCTGGCCGACAGTTTGCGAGAGCGGTTCGAGCGCGCGTTTTGGTGCGAGGACCTCGGCACGTACGCGCTCGCGCTCGACGGGGACAAGCGCCCATGCCGGGTGCGGGCCTCCAACGCAGGCCACTGCCTGTTCACGGGGATAGCTTCCCCGGAGCGCGCGGGCGTGCTCGCGCGTAGCCTGTTCGACGAGCGCTTCTTTTCGGGATGGGGCATCCGCACCGTGGCGCGCGGCGAGGCGCGCTACAACCCCATGGCGTACCACAACGGGACGGTCTGGCCGCACGACAACGCGCTGATCGGCGCGGGCCTCGCGCGCTACGGGTTTCGCCACGAGGCGCTGCGCGTGCTGCTCGGCCTCTACGAGTCGACGTTGTACTTCGAGACCCATCGCCTGCCCGAGCTGTTCTGCGGCTTCTCGCGCGCCGTCTCGACCGGCCCCACGATCTACCCGGTCGCGTGCTCGCCCCAGGCCTGGGCCACAGCGGCCCCGCTCTTGCTGATCAAGGCCTGTCTTGGGCTCACGATCGACGCCCCCAACCGACGCATTCAGTTCGCGCACTCCGTGCTGCCCTCGTTCTTACAAGAGCTCTCCATCCACCAATTGCAGGTGGGCGAAGTCAGCGTGGATCTCTCGGTGCATCGCTACCCGGAGGACGTCGGCATCAACGTGATCCGCCGCACCGGGCCGTTGGAAGTGATCAACATCAAATAGGCGCACACGACAGCGAGGAGCGTGTCCCATGGGAAAGCACGGCAAGAAGCACAAGTCCAAGGACGAGCCCAAGACCCGTACGCTCAAGAAGATCCCCGAGAGCTCGCCCCCGGGCGGGCAGGCACGGCTCCTCCGTGGAACGGGCGCGCGCAACGAAACCTACGATCTGGTGAGCGTGCTCTACCATGCCCTCCAAGGGGCCCAGACCTGCAACACCTACCTGGAGGACGCGGAGGCGAGCGAGGACCAGGGTTTGGTGGAATTTTTCGAGGATACGCGAGCCGAGTACGCCGCCCGGGCCACGCTCGCCAAGCAGCTCCTGCTCGGTCGCTTGCTCGAGGAGCAGGAGCGGGCGCAGGCAGGAGGTGAAGAGCGCGAGTTTTTTCGGATGGATGAGGATCTCATGGATCCGGAGGAAGACGACGTGGTCGAGGACGAGTGAGCTCGCGCGGCTCCCGCGAGGCGCTCCGCGTGGGCAGCGGGGCCCGCCGTTGACCGCATCGCCCCATTTGTTGGCTCCCGAGAGATTTGGCGCGAAAGGGCGGCGATTTGTGCGAGAGATAGCCGTGCCTGGCCGGAATGTGGCTTCTTCGACGCGGCCGGGTGGAGGACCTCCATGGATCGCGCCCGTTCTTTTGCCCTACCCCTTTGCTTCGCCCTCTCGCTCATCAGCGGCTCAGCCAGCGCCCACTTCAGATTGCTCAAGCCTGCTTCCTGGCTGAATGAGGACAAGAACGGAGGGCCGCAGAAGGGAAGCCCGTGTGGCATCGGCGGCTTCGACGAGCCCTCCCCCATTCCGATCAGCGGAGCAGTCACCACGTACAAGGCAGGCGAAACGATCACTGTGGAGTGGGTCGATACAATCCCGCATCCGGGGTACTACCGTATCGCCCTTGCCAAAGATCGCGCTGATCTCAAAGATCCGACGATCGCGCAGGACATTGCGTGCAGCTTTGATGAGAGCCAGGTCCCCACAAAGGCCACAGGCAATGTGCTCGCAGATGGCGTCGATTTTCGCTCCCGGAACAACTTCGATGGGAAAGCCGGTGAAATGCACTCACACCAAGTTACGCTCCCAAACGAGCCGTGTGAGAAATGCACTCTGCAGGTCATGCAGGTCATGGAGAACGACCTTCAGACGCTATCGAACTGCTACTACTTTCACTGCGCCGACATCCGGATCGTCGCGGCGAACGATGACGACGATGCCGGCGCGCCCAGCGGCACGGTCACCTACGAGGATAGTGGCGTGCCGGAATCCCGTAGCGATGACGAACCGAATGGGCCCTCGGATGGTGAAGATGACGACGAGACATCGGGCGAGGGTGGACCTTCGCCTCGTCCCCAATCCTCGCCCAGCGAGAAGAGCAGCAGCTGCTCGGTCACGCAGTTCGAACCGATGACGCGCCAGGGTTCATTCTTCGGGCTCGCCTTCACCCTGACCGTTCTCTGCGGACGCAGGCTCCGGCGCCGAGCGACCTCTCGCCGCACTCCGGCAACTCCGTAATTGTTGAAGCATTGACGGGCTGTTCGACTTACGTCGGCAGACGAACGCCGCAGCGCACTTGCTGCGCATGCCCGTGCAATCTAGCATCTCGCCACATGCCGATGCTCCAGAGTCATCACGCGCACCGCAGGTCCGCATACCTGTACTCGTACGTGCTGCTCGCGGTACCGAGCGCGGGAGTTCGGGCAGCTGGACCTACGCCCTCAAGGCCGACGGCACCGTGCTGGTGTGGAACATGAACTCCGCCACCCCGAGTCTCGACACGTCGAAGACGGTCGCTCTTTGGTAGAACGTGCGGAGACCCGTCGATCCCGTAGCTTCACTTGCGGTAGACTCGACCCATGCCGGTCTCGGAAGCAGAGGTCGCCGCGGTGGTGGCGGACATCTCGGAGCGCATGAAGGACCCGAACTTCGTGCAGCTGGCCGTGGGCTCCTTCGTGGAGGGGCAACCTCAGATCACCCGCTTCTTGAGCGCCAAGGCGACGCGCCTCGGTGGCGCGCAGGCGCTCATGGAGCTGGTGTTTCACGCGGAGGTGCTGCGCGAGTGCCTGGTCAAAAACCGGGCCGGACGCGAGGTGCCCGAGGTCGACTACCCACTGCTCGACAGGGCGTCGCAGGGCGACTTCACGCAGACCTTGACCGCGCGCGAACCTCACCTGGCGAACTACGTGGCCTCGAACGTCGAGCAACCCGCCCAGCGCGCAGAGCTCTGTCGCGTGGGCCTGTCGCTGTGCCTGGCGGCCGAGAAGTAGGCCAGCCTCCTGCTCCCATCGCGAGTCCGGTCGTACACGAGCGCGGCCACGATCAAGGGGGCGCCTACGTCGACGCCTGCCGATTGGTCACATCTTGTCCAATCATTCCGGTGGTCCGCCTGACTTGATTACCTCGCGCAGGACTACGACTACGAGGAGGAGGACGAGGACGACGAACACGAACACGAGGACGAACACGAGGAGGAGGACGAGCACGCGTCAGCTCGGGCTTGTCTTGTCCGTCAAAGCCACGCCTGGACACCCGCCCTGGGGGCCCACCTGGGCCATGTGCGCATCTCGTTAGGGTCGAAGCCCTAATCGCCTCCCGCGAGCACGCGCGTCGCGTCCTCCTACTCCTACTCGTCCTCGTCCTCGTGTTCGTCGTCGTCCTCGTCCTCCTCCTCGTAGTCGTAGTCGTAGTCCTGCGCGAACTAACTACCTCGCACACGAGTGGGACCACGAAACCGCGACGGTGACGAGCACCAGACAAGCCCTGGGTCGCTCCTGAAGATACGACCAATCGCTAGACGTTGACGCGTACGGTCACGCGTACGACAGACAGATCCCTACCGCCCCGAGACAACGCCCGCGTAGCGATCGAGCAGCTCGCCGGTGTAGTGGGCGATGGCGAGCACGCTCTCCATGAAGTCCGCCTGTAGCCGCGCCACGCGAAGCTGCGCGCTGCGCACCTTGTCCTCGGCTTCGAGCACCTGCACCGAGGTGGAGCTGCCGGTGGCGTAGCGGGCCTGTTCCGCGGCGAGCTGCTGTCGGGCGATCTCGAGGGTCTTCTCGGCGAGGAGCACCGCCTCCTCGCTCGAGCGCCCCTTCTCGTGCAGCACGCCGATCTGCGTCACGATCCGCTGACGGGCCTGACGCAGGTTCTGCTCGGCGACCTCCGCGGCGAGCCGCGCCTTGTTGGCCTCGGCGCGCTCGCGCTTTCGATTCACTGGCGCCTCGAAGTTCAGGCCCACCATGCCGCTGATGGCGTTGAATTGGTTGAGCCACAGGTTGTCGTCGGGGGTGTTGTAGAGGAGCCCTTGCCCCTGCACATAGGCCGTGAAATCGAGCTTGGCGCGGTACTGGTCAGTGGCGGTTCGCTGCTCTAGCTGAGCGAGCTGCGAGGACGAGAACAGCTCCTTGAGCTCGGCCGACTCCGCCAACGCTCCGCGCTCGGCCGCATCGCGCGCGGGCAGCGCCGCCACGGGCTCGCTCTCTGCCCGGAGCGCGCTCAGCTCGGGCTGGTCGGTTGCCCCCATCTTCTCCAAGAGCTCGAGTTCGCGCTGGCGATAGGCGAGCCTGGCGTTGAGGATCGCCTCCTCACGGGTGGCGACCTGGGTCTCGAAGGCCAACACCTCCACAGGCGCGAGCGAGCCCGTGGCCACGCGCGCCTTGGCCTCGTCGCGCTGCTTCAGCGCGACCTCACGCGACTCCCGCTCGATCGCGAGCGACTTGCCCGCGTACCACAGCTCCCAGTACGCGTTCAGCGCGTCGCGAACAACCTCGCTGGCCACACGGTCACGCGTGTGTTGACTGCTGTCGCGCTGCACGCGCGCGGCGAGCAGCTGCGCCTCGTTGACCGCCCGCCCGCGACCGCGGATCAAGGGTTGCGTGAGGCTCAGCTTGACCAGGCCGCCGTACTGCGGCCGCGACCAGCCCACCGGGTTGAAGCTCAACACGCCGGGTGGGGCGTAACTCTGGCGCACGTAGGGCGCGACGCGCAGCGCGATGTCTGTGCCCCACAGCGTGTGCTTGCGCAGCTCCAGGCCCGTGTCCGCACGGCGCTCACCGGTGACCGCCAGGGCCGGAATACTTTGGAGGATCGCATTGGCCCCGGCGGTGTTCGTGCCGCCACCGCCCGCGTTCATCTGCCCATCCGGGTCCATCTGCCCATCCGGGACGGCCGCCGTGCCAGCTCCCCCCGTCGGAAACGCGCGCGTGAGCATCGGCGTCTTGGTCTGGGTCAGGCTCGCGTCGGCTGCGATCACGGGCGCATACCGGGCCTCGAGCCCAGTCGCCTCCCAGCGTGCGCTCTCTGCTTGCAGCAGCGCGACCCTCAGCTGCGGGTTGTGCTCGGCCGAAAGCCTCACCACGTCCGCCTCGAAAATTGGACGCCCCGAGGCGTCCTCGGCCAGCGCCGCAGAGACCGCCAAAGTGCCCAGGAAAAATGCCAAGAGGGCGCGTGACTTCCGGGACTCACTCATGACGCAACGCCTCGATGGGATTGAGCTGCGCAGCCTTGCGCGCGGGGAAGAAGCCGAACGCGAGCCCCACGAAGGCGGAAAAGCCCACCGCGATGCCCACGACCTCGGGCCTAAACGCAAAAGGAATCTTGAGCGCGATGCCCGCGCCGTAGGCGCCGCCGAGCCCGATCAGCATGCCGAACAGGCCCCCCATCACGCACAACACCACCGACTCCACCAGAAACTGCAACAGCACCTCGTGGGCCCGCGCGCCCACCGCGAGCCGGATTCCGATCTCGCGCGTGCGCTCGGTGACGGACACCAGCATGATGTTCATGATGCCGATGCCGCCCACGAGCAGGCTCACGGCCGCCACCGCGCCGAGCAACGCCGTGAGCACGCCGGTCACGTTCTGCAGGGTCTGCATGATCTCGCGCGTGTCGCGCACGGCGAAGTCGTCGGCCTGCCCTGGCGCGATGCGGCGACGTTCGCGCATCAAAGCCTGGATCTGCTGCTTGGCCTTGCTGGTCAAACTCTCGTCGCGTGCGCTGACCGCGATCGCGCCCACGTCCGCGTTGCCCGCGATGCGCCGCTGAAAGGCGCCGAGCGGGATCAGGATGAAGTCGTCCTGGTCCATGCCGAAGGTGGACTGCCCCTTGGGCACGGTGGTGCCGATGATCAAGCAGGACACGCGGCCCAGGCGGATGGTGGCTCCGAGCGGCTCTTGGTGTCCGAACAGCTTCTGCTGCACGGTGTTGCCGATCACGCACACGGGCTGGGCGCTGGTGAGCTCCACGTCAGAAAACATGCGCCCGGTCTCGATGCGGAGGTTGCGCACCTCGAAGTACTCGTTGGTCGTCCCGGTGATCGTGGTGTTCCAGTTGCGATTGGCGTACACGGCGAGCATCGCGCGGCCCGAGGAGGGCGCCGCACGCATCACCGCCGACGCCTCCCGCACGATGGCGCGCGCGTCATCCAGGGTGAAGGGGGAGGCGCTTTCGCTGACAGGTCCGCGCCGCTCCGCGCCCGGAAACACCGTGAGCATGTTGACGCCCATGCCGGAGATCTCCCCGGTGACCTTCTGCGTCGCGCCCTCTCCGAGCGTGACCAACGCGATCACGGAGGCCACGCCGATCACGATCCCCAGCGTGGTGAGCGAGGAGCGCAGCGTGTTGCGCCGGATCTCGCGGAAGGCCATCGAGAGCGTGCTCCCGAGCATGAACAGAAAGCCGCTCACGCAGAGACCTCGTCGCGCTCGATGAGGCCATCGCGGAACACCAGCACCCGCCGCGCGAAGGCGGCGATGTCGGGCTCGTGCGTGACCATCACGATGGTGATGCCGCGGGTGCGGTTGAGCTCGACCAACAAGTTCATGATCTCCACGCTGCGCGCGGTGTCGAGGTTGCCGGTGGGCTCGTCGGCCAGCAGCAGCGAAGGCTCGCTGACGATGGCGCGCGCGATCGCGACGCGCTGCTGCTGGCCCCCCGAGAGCTCGCTCGGGGTGTGGTGCTCGCGTCCTTCGAGGCCCACATCGTGCAGCGCGCGCAAGGCCCGCGCGCGGCGCTCCTTGGCGGGCATCCGCCGGTAGATCAGCGGCAGCTCCACGTTCTCGAGCGACGTGGTGCGCGCAAGCAGGTTGAACCCCTGGAACACGAACCCCAAGTAGTGCCGCCGCAACAGGGCGAGCTGGTCGAGGGTCAGGTGCGTGGCGTCGACGCCGCGGAACAGGTAGGTCCCCGAGGTCGGGCGATCCAGGCAGCCGAGGATGTTCATGCAGGTGCTCTTGCCGGAGCCGCTCGGTCCCATCGCCGCCACGAACTCGCCCGCGCAGATGCTCAGATCCACGCCCGCCAACGCGCGCACCTCGGACTCGCCGTGCCCGTAGATCTTGCGCACCTGGCTGAGCTCGAGCAGCGGCCGTTCAGGGGCGACCACGCTTCACCTCGATGACATCGGTGAGCACCTGATCGCCCTCCTTCAGCTCCCCGCCGAGGAGCTCGCTGTATTGGCCGTCGCTGGCGCCGGTCTTCACGCTGCGGGCCACGGGTTGGTCCCCCTCGAGCACCCAGACGCGGCGCTGCCCCGGCTCGAGGCGCGTGACCTCGCGTGGCTGATTCGGCGGCGTAAAGCGCAGGGCGGCGTTGGGGACGGCCAGCGCGCTCTTGCGCTCGTCGGCGACCACGGTCGCGGTCGCCGTCATCCCGGGGCGCAACAAGAGCTCGCTGTTGTCGACCGACAGCACGGCCTCGTAGCTGACGACGTTCTGCTCCTCCCTGGGCTCGTTGCGCAGGGAGACGACCTTGGAGGGAAAGCTCCGCTCCGGGTAGGCGTCGACCGAGAAGCTCGCCGCCTGGCCCTCGCGGGCGCGCCCGATGTCGGCCTCGTCGATGTACACGTACAGGCTCATCTGCCGCAGATCCTCGGCCAGCTTGAACAAGACGGGCGTGGTGAAGCCTGCCGTCAAGGTCTGGCCGGACTCGACCATGCGCGAGAGCACGATGCCGTCGATCGGCGAGAGGATCTGGGTCTTCTCGAGCTTGGACTTGGTGGACTTGACGGTGGCCTGGGCCACCACCGAGCTCGCGTTGCTGCTCTCCAGCGCGGCCCGGGCGCGCTCCCGCGCGGCGATCGCCGCCTCCAGCGCGCTCTGCGAGACCAAACCTTGCTTGGCCTGCTGCTCCGCGCGCGCGGCGCTTTGCTCGCTCTCGAGCAGCGTGGCGCGCGCCTGCGCGATGGCCGCCCGGGACGCGGCGAGCTGCGCCTTGGCCTCCTCGAACGCGGCGTTGAGCTGCTCGGGGTCGATCTCCGCCAACACCTGCCCCTTGGTCACGCGGTCATTGAAGTCCGCAAGCACGCGCGTGACGCGGCCCGAGACCTCGGCGCCGACCTCGACCGTGTTGAGCCCCTTCAGCGTGCCCGTGGCGGAGATCACCACCTGGATGTCCCGCCGCTCCACCCGAGCGCGCTCGTAGCGCGGCTTCTGCGCGGCCGCGCGCTGCTCGAGGAAACGGCTCACGCCCAGGCCGCCGAGCCCGAGCAGCGTGGCGCCGAGCACGAGCCACACGACGGTGCGGCGCACCGGATGGGGAGGTCTTGCCGCACCGAGGGTTTTTACAACTTCCGGATCGGCCTGAGTCTCACGCGGCATGGCTTCCCAAGGTAGGCGAGCGGCGAAATGCGTCCACCGATAAAAAGTTAAGCAGTGTAAAGCATTCCCGCCCGTATGCCCCGTATGAGCCGCAGGTTCGCTCAGCTCGCGCGCGCCTCGGGCTGGGCGCCCTCGAGGGGCGAAAGGCCGAGCTCCGCGCGGTAGAACGCGACCACCTGACGCTGGAGTTTCTTGGCGCTGGCTCCCCGGGCAGAGATCAGCGGCCTGGGGCGCACCCGGTAGTCCACGGGACGATCAGGCAGCACGTGCCAGGGCGCGTCCTTGTGGAGCGCGGGCGGCTCCGAGGTGACCACCACCGGCAAAATATCGGTCTGCGTAGTGGAGGCGACGGCGAACGCGCCCTTGTACATGTTGCCGAGTCCGCGCGGCGGCGAGCGCGTGCCCTCGGGGAAGATCACCACGGTGAACCCCTGGGCGAGCCGGGCCTGGACGTTCGCGAGCAACGCCTGATTGGCGGCCATGCTGCCGTCGCCCCCGTCGATATGGCCGCAGTAACGAAAGAGCCGGTGCAGGAAGCGATCGTTCCAGATCTTGTGCTTCACCACCACGCTGGCGTCTCGATACACGGACAACACGGCCACGACGTCGATGGTGGTGGGGTGATTCGACACCACGATCACGGGTCGCCCAGGCAACTGCGGATCCACCAGCCGCGGGTTGAAGGTGAAGATGCGGGCCCAGCGCAGGAGGTCCAAGGTGATCCGAAAGCACGTGCTGACGGCGATCTGATTCTTGCGCATGCGCTGGATCGGATCGCGCGTGGTGAGGGAGTAGAGGGGCAGAAACATCCAGCCAAACCAGGCTCCCGCCGAGTAGAACGCGATGAAGATCAACGCCCCTCGGAAGATTTTCCACCAACGCCAAAACGCGACCACGCCGCCCCCTCGAAAGCTGAGGTCCCCCTCTCTTGCCATGTCCTGGCTAGGCCGGTCAAAGCCGAGCAGAGGTATGCTTCCGCGTACCCGCCGATCCTGGTTCCAGCGTTGCCCTGGGCTGCGCTTTGGGTCAGAACCGCGCCGTCACGAGCCGAGCCGATGTCCGTCTTCAAACCCTGTGTGCTGATTCCCACCTACGACAACCCCGCCACCATCCGCGGCGTGGTGGAGCAGGCACGGCAGTACCTTCCGGACGTTATCGTGGTGGACGACGGCTCGGGCCGGGCGGCGCGCGAGGTCTGCGATGCCCTCGCCAGCGAGGGCCTCTGCATCCTGGAGCGCCACGCGGTCAACCAGGGCAAGGGCGCGGCGGTCAAGACCGGTTTCCACCGCGCGCGCGCGCTCGGCTTTACGCATGCGGTGCAGGTCGACGGCGACGGGCAGCATGCGCTCGAGCGCATCCCCTCCTTCGTGGAGCTCGCCCGCAGGTCCCCCGAGGCGTTGGTGCTCGGTTGCCCGGTGTATGACGACACCTTGCACCGCGGGCGCTACGCGGCGCGCCTGGTCACGCGCTTTTGGAACTACATCGAGGTGTTGGGGCCGACCATCCGCGACTCGATGTGCGGCTTTCGCGTCTACCCCATCGAGGCGGCGTTGGCGGCCAAGGCCCGCGGCGACCGCATGAACTTCGACATCGAGATCCCCGTGCGCATGGTGTGGAACGGCGTCCGGGTCATCAACGAGCCCGTCCCCGTCCGCTATCTGACCGCGGCCGAGGGCGGCATCTCGCACTACCAAACCTTCTGGGACACGGCGCACATCAGCTGGACGCACACCAAGCTGGTTTTCGAGGGGCTCGCCATGCTCTTGACCTGGCCGCTGCGTCGGATCCTGGAAAGCGTTCGGTGAGCGCGAGCTCGGAGCACAAGGCCGCCTGGCTCTCGAACGAAGAGCGTGGAACGGTCCTGGGCATCCGGTTCGTGGTCTGGTTGTGCAACCTCGCGGGCCGCCGGGCGGCGCGTGGTTTCATCTACGTCTTGGCCGCCTACTACACGATCTTCGCGGCGCACGGGCGGCGCGCTTCGCGCGCCTGGCTGAGCTCCGTATTCGGGCGCCGCGCCAGCTTGCGCGAGGTCTACAAGCACCTCTGCACCTTCGCGCTGGTGGCCCTCGACCGGGTGTTCTTGCTGCAAGGGCAGCGCGAACGCTTCGTGCTCAACTCCCACGGCACCGAGCACCTCGACGCGCTGACCGCCCAAGAGCGGGGCGCGGTGCTGCTCGGCGCCCATGTCGGGAGCTTCGAGGCCATGCGCGCGCGCGCGGGGGGGCGCGGGCACGACATTCGGGTACTCGCCTACCTGGAGAACGCCCGCAAGATCACGCAGGTGCTGTCGGTGCTCGCGCCGGAGATGCACGAGAAGGTGATCCCGCTCGGCTCGGTGGACGCGCTCTTGCGCGCGAAGAAGGCGCTGGAGGGAGGAGCCATGGTGGCCATGCTCGGCGACCGCACCGGGCTCAACAGCAAGACCACCCAGGTGATGTTCATGGGCAAGCCCGCGCCGCTGCCGACGGGTCCATTCTTGCTGGCCTCGTCGCTCGGCTGCCCGGTGCTGCTCGTGTTCGGCATCTATCGCGGCGGCAACTGGTACGAGATGCACTGCGAGCCCTTCGCCGAGCGCATCGTGCTGCCCCGAGGCGAACGTGAGCAAGCGTTACAAGCGTACGCCCAGGCATACGCCACGCGGCTCGAGCACTTCGCTCGCGCCTACCCCTACAACTGGTTCAATCTCTACGACTTCTGGAATCCGTAGCGAGGCGGAGCGACCAAAGTTTTTGACGCCCGCCCCGCCCCTGGCCCACTCTGCCCGCGTGGGTGGTCTGCGCTTCCTTTCCCTGTTCTTGTTCTGCGCGCTGCTCGTTGGCTTCGGAGATGTCCCGAGTTGGCGTGCGCGGAGGCGTGCGGGTGTGAGCGAAAACAGGCGCGCGGCCGCGCTGGTGGCGCCGAGTATTTGGGCGCCGGAGCCGGTGGCCCCCGCACAGGTGGAGCTGCCTCGCTTCGCGCGCGCCCTGCGTGCCGTGTGCGGCGTGATGCCGCCGGGGCGCGCAGATCGCTACGCCGAGTGGATCGTGCGCGAGAGCACGAAGCACGGCGAGGACCCCTTCCTCTTGGCGGCGGTCATGTATCGCACGAGCCGCTGTCTGCCCGACGCACGCACCATCGAAGGTGTGGGGCTCACGGCGATCCAACCCAGCATGTACCGCGACAACGCGCGCGGACGGCGGCTGAGCTACGCGTTCTTCGACGGCAAGGGCTGGAGCGAGCGGCGCAAGGAGCTTGGCTCAGGCTTTTTCGAGGCGTCCCTCGCGAAGGCAGAGGCCAACCTCGAGTGGGCCGCCGCGCTGCTTTCGATGTGGCGAGAGCAGCACGAGGCGGTGGACGAGAAATTCCCGAACGAGCCCCACCGACATTACGTGTCGCACTTCGTCTGGGGGGACCGTGTGAAGAGCGCGCGCGCCGAGGACCGCATCTTCACCGATCGCAGGCGGCTCTTGCTCCACTATGGCGTCTCGCTCCCCTCGCCCACGCACACGTTCCGTGACGTGGTCTGGGGCTCGCCGCTCGAGGGCGCGCCCCGGGTCGTCAGCAGCCAACCGGGCGCCGATCGTGAAGAGGGCCTGCGCCGGCACCGCGGTGTGGACGTGGAGGCGACGTTCGGTGAGCCGGTGCTGTCCGTGGCCGACGGGCGCGTGAGCTTCGCGGGGGTCGACCTGCCGGGCCATGCCAACAACGCCGCCATGGATCCCGCGCAGATCGCCAAGGTGCCGCGCAAGGACCTCGGACACGGGGGCCGCTACGTGTGCGTGACCCACGTGGATGGCGCAGGCGGCGCGCTGATCGGCGAGGACGGCAAGCCCGAGGCGTGGCTGCGCTCCTGCTACATGCACCTCGAGGAAGTGCGCGTGCGCGTGGGCCAAAAGGTCGCGCGCGGTGACGTAATCGGCACCGTCGGCCGCACCGGCATGAAGCGCTCCGCGCCCCACCTACATCTCGAGATCAAGACCGACCGCAAGCTCTACGACGCCCGCGAAGTGCTAGTCGGCAGCCTGATCGGCGAGCCCCCGGTGG
>JBIQKA010000313.1:0-1975 GCA_044507075.1 Myxococcales bacterium | reverse complement strand
GATCGGGGGGAGCTCGGCACGGATCGGGGGGAGCTCGGTGCGGATCGGGGGGAGCTACCGGAGGGGTTGCGTCGGAGGATCCGGGCGCTCGGAACTCGGCCACGGGCCGCCCAGTTGAGGCCGGTGCTGCTCGATATCGTGCGTATCCGCGCCTTCACTCCGGCGGAGCTCGCCCAGGTGATCGGTTTCAGCACAGCCTCAAAGCTCGTCGAACGGCATCTGGCCCCGATGGTCCGCGAAGGAATGCTGGCCCGCACCTTCCCCAATGACCCCACGCATCCTCAGCAGGCCTATTTCGCCGCGCAGACCAGTTTGCTTCCAGAGGACGACGCATGATGGCCAAGATCCACACCGAAGCGGCCTTCGAGACCACCCTGCACGCGTACCTGCTCGAGCACGCCGGCTATCGCGCGGGCGACCCCACCACCTTCGACCGCGAGCGCGCCCTGTTCACCGAGGACTTCCTCGCCTTTGTGCGCACCACGCAACCCGAGCGCTGGGCGGGCCTCAGCCGCCAGCACGGCGAGAGCCTGGGGCGCGGCCTGGTGGACCAGCTGGTCAAGGACCTCAACAAGCGCGGCACGCTCGATGTGCTGCGCCACGGCTTCAAGTTCTATGGCGAGAAGATCGAGGCGGCCTACTTTCGCCCGTCCCACGGGCTCAATCCGGAGCTCGAGCAAAAGTGCGCGCAGAACCTGCTGACGGTGACGCGCCAGGTGCGCTTCGATCCGAGCTCGGAGAAGAGCGTCGACCTCCTGATCGCGCTCAATGGTCTGCCCATCGCCACGTTGGAGCTGAAGAACCAGCTCACGGGGCAAGACGTGAACCACGCGATCCGGCAGTACCAGCACGACCGCGATCCGCGCCTCACGCTCTTTCAGTTCAAGCGCGGGGCCCTGGTGCACTTCGCGGTGGACCCCGATCGCGTGTACATGACCACGCGCCTGAGCGGGCCGCACACGTTCTTCTTGCCGTTCAACCAGGGCTCTGGCGGACCGGGCAACCCAGGCGGCGCCGGCAACCCTGAGCCTACGGAAGGCGGCTACCGCACGGCCTACCTGTGGCGCGAGGTGCTGGAGCGCGAGCGCCTGTTCGACATCCTCGCGCGCTTCGTGCACGTGCTGCGCGAGGAGAAGACCGAGGGCGGAAAGACGCTGGTGAAGGAGAGCGTGATCTTTCCGCGCTACCACCAGCTCGACGTCGTGACCAAGCTCGTCGCCAGCGCGGCCCTGGAGGGCGCGGGCCACCACTACCTGGTGCAGCACTCGGCGGGCAGCGGCAAGAGCAACTCCATCGCCTGGCTCGCCCATCGCCTCTCGTCCCTGCACAACGAACAGGACGAGAAGGTGTTTCAAGCGGTGGTGGTGATCACCGACCGCCGCGTGCTCGACAAGCAGCTGCAGGACAACATCTACCAGTTCGAGCACGCCCACGGCGTGGTGGCGCGCATCGACAAGGACTCGGCCCAGCTCGCCAAGGAGCTCAAGGCGGGCACGCTCATCATCATCACCACGCTGCAGAAGTTCCAGTTCGTCACCGACGAGATCAGCAAGCTGCCCAGGCGCCGCTACGCGCTGATCGTCGACGAGGCCCACTCCTCGCAGACCGGGGAGTCGGCGCGCGAGCTGCGCGACCGCCTGGGAGCCGGGCGCAAGATCGAAGCCCCGGTGTTGATGGCGGCCGACGGCGAGCCGATGGACTACGGCGCCAGCGCCGCCGAAGTGAGCGGGTCCGCGCGCGCGCAAAATGAAGAAGAGGCTGACGAGCTCACCTTCGAGGACACCATCAACCACACCATGGCCTCGCGCGGGCGCCAGAAGAACCTCAGCACCTTCGCCTTCACCGCCACGCCCAAGGCCAAGACCCTAGAGATCTTCGGCCGGCTCGGCGCCGACGGCAAGCCGCACCCGTTCCACGTCTACGGCATGCGCCAGGCCATCGAGGAGGGCTTCATCCTCGACGTGCTCAAGGGCTA
>JBIQKA010000312.1:0-2001 GCA_044507075.1 Myxococcales bacterium | reverse complement strand
CAGCCGTCCTTTACGCCGAGCTCGGGCGCGAACTCCTGGCCTTCGACCGGCATTTCGCCGGTCTGCTCGAGCGTCAGGTTGAGGCCCTTGCCGCCGCCGCCCTTGGCGACCACGGGCACCGGGAAAAAGGAGCCCGCGCCGAAGTCGAACACGCCCGACCAGTACTCACCTTCGAAATCACCGGTGTAGTAGCCGGCCTTGCACGGCATCTTGCCAGGGTTGCCAGGCGGGGTCTTCGGAAGGTCGCACTCGCAGGTGGTCCAACGCGGATTTTCACCCTCGTCGTCCGTGACGCACTTGCGGGCGCCGTCGAGGTCGCCGCACGAGCAGTCCATCGTGTCGCCCTGTTCGCACGACTCGTCGTCGTCGCCGTCGCCGGTGTCCTTGTCGTCGTCTCCGTCGCCGACGGGATCCTTCGTGCCGCCAAGGGCAGGGGGGTCATCCCCGCAGCCTGCCGGGAGGGCTGAGGCCAGAATGAGAAGCGTCCCTAGGGAAAGCGGTGCGTACTTCAAGCAAACCTCCACCTGTCCAACCAATGCACACATCAAAGCACGTTTTCGCCCGACGATGTTGACTGAGGTGGCAATCCCATTGACCAACCAGACGGGGGCCGGACCTTTCCAAGGCTGTCTCAGCTGCTACCCGGGAGGGCGTTTTCCGCTAAGCTCGCGACTTGGGGAGGGCAGCTTGTCGGAGTCGTACCCAGAGCCAGCGGCACCCAGGCGCAGTCAGGGCAGTGGCTTGGCCATCCCGTGTATCGTTTCGGCCAGAAACGTCAAGGTTCCTGAGGACTTCCAGGTTATTCAAACCGCCGGCCACACGCTCGGGATGCTGCTGTACCTGGAGTTCGTGGACGACACGGCGCGGACGCGGCGCGAGCTCCTGTGGTTGAGCGCGATCGTTCGCAGCTCCCATCCTGCCTACGACGTTCCGCGCAGGGGCCCGATGTACTTCGTGGCCCGGTCGTACGCCGACCGCGATCCGTCGCAGGGCGGAGGGCCCGCCTCGACCCACGAGGACACGGGCACCCACCGGCGCGACTGGCACTTGCCGCGATCCTGCGCTCGCTTCGCGCGCGTGGGCAATCGCATCGAGGTGTCCGCGGACGACGGCACCCGTATCGCGCTCTCCTTCCGGCCCCGTAACCTGAGCTTCTTCGCGCCGACCACCATCCACAGCCTGCAGAACACGGCGGGCCGGGTGATCTGTTTTCATGCCGAGGCGCGCGCGCGTGTTCAGCTGGCCACCTACCAGCTCGAGACTTTCTCGTCGGACCATCCAGATTGGGAGAGCTTCGCATCCGGGCTGGTGCTCCCCGGCGTCGCTTCCTACTTGAAGAGCTTCGACACGCGGGTGAGGGCGCAGCTCGCCCTTCCGCGCAGGATCGATTCCATTGCGCCCACGCCTTCGCTGGTGCGCGTCGCGCACGTATGAATGATGTGGTTTCTCTGTTTTGCTCGCGGGCGTCACCGCCCGCTTCGACGCGACGCCATGGGCGTCACGACAGGGATGACGCATGGCCTCGGATGAGAGCGGTCGTTTGGTCCACGGACGCTATGAGCTCCTGGAGCTTTCAGGAGACGGCGGCATGGCCCAGGTCTATCGGGCGGTCACGCGGGGCGCGGCCGGTTTCCAGCGCCCGGTGGCGCTCAAGCGTGTGCACGATCACCTCGCGGGCAACACCGAGTTCGTGCGCATGTTCATCGAGGAGGCCCGCGTTTGCTCGCAGCTCGATCACGCGAACGTGGTGCAGGTGCACGACTTCGGAGTCGACGGGAGCGGCTACTACCTGGTCATGGAGTGGGTCGATGGTGTGCACCTCGGCCAGTACGTTCGGAGCTTCACGGACAAGCGCCTGAACACGCCCTTCCGACACGTGGTGTCGATCATGGCCCAGGTGCTCTCGGGGCTCGCCTCGGCGCACGAGCGCGTGGACGCAAACGGAGAGCTCGCGCCGATCATCCACCGCGACGTGACGCCGCACAACATCATGATCAGCGT
>JBIQKA010000311.1:0-2002 GCA_044507075.1 Myxococcales bacterium | reverse complement strand
ATGCCCGAGAGGTAGAGCTGCCCCTGATCGTCGACGGCGCTGTCGAGCAGCGTGCCGCCCGCGGCGAGACCCGCTCCAAGGGCCAGGGACTTGCGATAGAGCTCCTTACCCTCGTTCGAGAACTTGTACACCACGAGTTCGGTCGCGAAGGTGGTGGAGAGCTTGGCCAGCGGATCGAAGCTGATCAGCGGGCCTCCCATCGCGGCCGCGTAGCTATTTCCGGCACTGTCGACCGCCAACGTCAAGGGAATGAGCACGTCCGTTTTGAGGCTCGGCGCCATCACCCGGGTCCAGACGGGCTTACAGTTCTCGTCGTACTTGTGAATGAGGCCATTGGCCCCCGAGCCCGCGGTCACGGCACCCGCGCCCAGATCGATGCGCTGACCAAAGGTCGCCGCAAACACGACGCCTCCGTCGGGCAGACGCCGCAGGGTCGAGTGCCGGCTCTGGGAAGAGATCCACGGCTTCGCGCTCTGGAGCACGTTGCCGTCGTTCGTGAACTCGTAGCGATAACGCGCCTCGCACAGCACGGGGCTCTCTGGATCGCAGCTCTTGACGCTGACAGTCAGCCGGTCGCTGGCGGTCCGGGGGACGGTGAGCTCCACACCTTCTTGCACCACCTCGGTTATCGAGAGCTCGTACGAGGTGGTCTCCGCGGGGCACACCTGCACTTCGCTCCCGCCCGTCAGGCCAGAGCTCCAGGCGTAGGTGAGCTTGAGGTCGGTCTCGGGGAGCACCGCGCGCAAGGTAGTGCACTCGCCGGCGCACAGCTCCACCTTGTCGGCGCCCAGGGTGACGGCCCAGGCCAAATCGTCCGGGCCGCCATCGCGCTGCTCGTCTTCGCCGCCGTCTTCGCCTTCCGTGCCAGAAGCCGAGCCATCGCGGTCGCCCGGCTCACGGTGGACTGGGCCCTTTTGCGCGTCCCCGGAGCAAGCGGCCAACAGGCCCAGCAGGGTCCACACGCGATACGGCTTGGTGTTGGTGAGAATCATGTAGTTTTCTCCGGATCACCCCAGCTCGTGCGCGATCGCAGCAGTCTGGGCGTGTGTCCCGGATGAATGTCGGCTAGGCCTACGATCCGTTCGCAGCCCGAGGGTGAACGGATCTCCCTGCACCGCGACATTCATCCGTTGTCCCCATGAACCCCAGCCGAGCGCTCAACCATCTCAGCGGCGATCCCTACGCCGGGGAACGTTCGCTTGTGCGGGGCCGCCCGGAGACCGCGGTGCTCAGCTTCGATGCGCTCTACACGGCTCACGCCAGCTTCGTCTTTCGAGTGCTGCGAGGAATGGGCGTGCCGGACTCGCTCGCGGACGACGCCATGCAGGACGTGTTTCTCGTGGTGCATCGTCGTCTGCCCGAGTTCGATGGACGCGCCAAGGTCACGAGCTGGCTCTTTCCGATCGCGGTCAACGTGGCGCTCAACTACCGACGCCGCGCGCGGCGCCACCAGGACCAGACGCCGATCCGCGAAACCCTGGAGGCGGACGCGCGCACGCCGCACGAAGAGGCCGAAGCGGCCCAGAGCCTGAGCCGTTTGCAGGCGGTGCTCGACGATCTCGACGACGACAAGCGCATCACGCTGCTGCTCGCGGATCTCGAGGGCTGCTCCGCGCCGGAGATCGCCGAGCTCACCCAGACCCCGCTCAACACGGTCTACACGCGTCTGCGTCGCGCCCGGGCTGCGTTCGTGGCGCGCTGGCGCGCGCGCAAGGAGGAGGGCGAGCATGGCTGAGCTCCCCCAGGAGGTGCGCGTCGCGCTCGTCCAGGCGCGCACCGGCTTTTCTCCGAGCGCCGAACGGCTCGCAGGTTTGCATGCGCGCATTCGGCAGGCGGCGCTGGATGGCCTCGAGCCGAGCGTGTCGAGTGAGGTCGCGAGCGCCCGCCGCTTCGTGGGGCTGGAGCGCAAGACTCCGTGGTACCTGCGACCGGGCACGATGGGGCTCGGGGTGCTCACGTTGACGTTCCTGGCCGTGTGCTTCCTGATGTTCTCCGTGCCGCC
>JBIQKA010000310.1:0-2022 GCA_044507075.1 Myxococcales bacterium | reverse complement strand
CGAGCTGCATGGTGATGGTGCTCGCCCCGAACTTGAACGCCTTGGCCTTCAGGTTTCGTGACAGCGCCACGCCGATCTCCGGCTCGGCGAAGCCATGGTGCCCGAAGAAGCGACCATCCTCGTGGGCGATCACGGCCTGGATGAAGAACGGATTGACGTACTCGATGGGCGTCCAGTTGGGGGTCCCCGGGCCGGTCTCCATCTCGAACACCGTACCGTCGGGCTCCAGCACCTGATGGGCGAACGGGCGCTGAAAGCGGCCGAGATCGAGCATGGGCGGAAGCGCGCCGAACTTGCACTTGTCCTGAATGTCGAAATCCACCTTGGTGGCGTCCAGGTCCGCGGCGTCGACGTGCACCAGGAGCTTGCCGCCAAACGTCCCACTGAGCGAAATGGTCGCGAGCTCGCCCAAAACGCCCGTGGGCACCGCGGCGAGCACATCCTGGCAGGCCGCCTTGGCGAGCTCGGCGTTCAAGTCCACGCGGTAGCCGTCCTCGGGCCATGCGAACGCCCCGCTGAGCGAGATCTTGGCCTTGCCGAGCTGAAGCTGTCCCTCGCGAATCGTGAGCTCACGCCGTGACGGCGTCACCGTGCCCGCGCCCTCCACCGTGAGCGTGAAGGGGCCCACCGGCGTGTGCGCGAGCCCCGGTGACGAGAAGGCCAGGGAGCGCAAGTCGACCTTGCCCTGAAAGCCCATGGCTTCGGCGCCATCATCCTTCACCACCAAACTTGCGTGCACACGCGTGCTGCGGAGGTCGAAGAAAGGCAGCGGCGGCAGGGCAGGCGAGAAGAGCTCGAGCGAGACATCGTCCACGTCGATTTTGCCCTCGAGCGTGCGATCGTGGGGATGCACCAAGAGGTCCCACGCGAGTCGTCCCCCGCTCGGCTCGACGCCGCCGCCCTTGGCCTGGAGCGCGTCCTTCCCCTGCGCGTCCACGCGCACCGCGAGCTCGTCGAAGATCACGGCGCCGCCCTTGCTCGGGTCCCCGTCGAGCACACGCCCGCGCACGAGCTCGAAGCGGGCGTTGTCCGCCCACAGCGGAGCCTTGGGTCGCTGCGCGCTCGCCCCTGTCGCCTGCTCATCGTCAGATGGAGAGAGCTTGCGCCGTAACGCAGAAAGCCGCGCCAACGTGCGACCGCGCGCCGGGGGGAAAGGGTCATTGGAAGCCGCCGCCTCCGTCTTCGTGGTCCACACCAAGCTCGCCTCTTCGGCCTTCGCGCTCTGCACCGTCGGGCGACGTCCTTGCAAAGTACCGGAAGCCGCGAGCCCCTGCAGCGACACCACCTCGCCCGGCGCGCTCCCGAGCCGCACGCTGCCCGCGCGCACCTCGAACGTCCCGTCCTGCGCGGTCGCCTGGAGCTTGTCGAGAAACAACAGCTCACCTGCCGCATCGTGCAGGGCGACGGTGACGCCCTCGCACGAGAGCGCGGGAAGCGGGCGCGCGGTGGCAGCTTCCTGCGCCTTCGCCTCAACGGAGCGTCGTCCTCGAAGCTCCAAATCCGCGGCGCGCAGATCGATCCGCGCCCCCGACAATGAGACAGCGGCGAGCGCCCCAGCGCCCTCCCCGAGCGCCGTCCAGCGGAGCGCCAGGTCGAGCTCACGGATCTTGGCGATGACCTGCTTGTCACGCGCCGAGCGCACCTGAACGTCCGAGAGCGAAAGCCCCGACCACGACAGGGAAGAGCCGCTCACCTCGAGCTCGAAGCCCGCTCGCTCCGCGCGCTCTACGATGCGTGACAGGGCGTAGCTCGGCCCCCCCCAGACGAACGCTCCCAGCAGAGACAGCGCCAGCACGCCACCCAACGCGAGTTTCTTGTACGTCGGCTCGAGTCGAAGGCCCTGCAACCGCTTGTCTCCTTCGCATCTTGCTTGATCGATGCAGGGGCGAAGTATCGCCAGCGCCCCTCCCCCGGGCAACCCCGGGAGCCCCCTTGCTCGTCGAGCCGGCCGGAACGCCGGTGTAGTGCCCGCGGCGGGTTTAGGTGGGGATTAAAAGAGCAAGCCCCGAAGCATTTCTGCTT
>JBIQKA010000023.1:0-69852 GCA_044507075.1 Myxococcales bacterium | reverse complement strand
AGAAGGCCATCGAGGATTACGCGAACATGGTGCGCGGCTTCATGTTGCTCCTGCATCCGACGCTGGCGGGCGACCCGCGCTTGAGCGCGGAGTTGCTCTCGCACGGCATGGTGGGCGCCAACCTGTACATGGCGGAGCGCTGGATCCGCGAAGATTTCAAGACGCCGATGGACGACGTGATCGCGACCAACCTGCTCCTCTATCGGACGCTGGCCGACCAGGTGAAGAGCACGCTCGCCGCGCTTCCGGCCGTGCCAGACGATGGGGCAGGCAAGGCCGGGCCGCGGGGCAAGGGCGGAAAGTAGGGCAACACCCGGCGCTCCGAGGCCGCCTCGGCGGCTCAGTCGAGGATCATGCGATCTCGGGCGTGACCTTCGGAGTGACCCGCCTGGACCACCGAAGTGGCCTGGTGGTCGCGCCGACCCGCAGCGGACCCGCGTCGAATCGGCTCGGGCTCCGAGTCATGAAAGGCGGGCCCGCCGTGGTCCTGAGCGGCGACCTCTAGCTGCTCCGGTTCGGCTTCGCCCGCCGCATCCTCGGTGACCGGATGGGTGCCGTCTTCGCGCACGGCGGGTTCGGCCCGCACGGCCCCCCTGTCCTGCACTTGCTCGCGACGGCTCGAGGTACGCTCCAGGAGCGCCGCGAACACGCGCTCACAGCACCTGCCATCCTGCATCACGAAGGTCGCGTCGGCGCGCGCCCGATACGGTTCGGGCATGACGCATCCGGCCTGCAGGAGCGCGCTCGACTCACGACTTACTTCTTCGGCGTCTACGCAAACAGGGCCAAAGCCGTCTCGCTCATAGTCGAAATAGCCGGGACGATAAATGTGCTCGGACATCACGCGCTCGCGATCGAACTGAAAGTAGACGACCGGACGCCGCAGGAGCGCCACTTCGAAGGCGACAGAGGAGTAGTCCGTAATCAGCAGCGCGCAGCGCGCAAAGAGCTCCTGAATGAGCATTCCTGCGTGCCGCCCGACCTGCATGCCTGGAGCTGGCGAGAAGTGGTGCAGGTAGAGCTGCATGTTGGCATGAGGGAAAAAGAAAGGCGTAAGGCCGGACGCTTGAACGGTGCTGACGAGGCGATGATTGCTGATGACCTGTTGCCAGTTTTGGAAGTAGTCGCTCTTCGTGAAATCGTCCAACGCAAGCCGCGTGTTGCCCTTGCCTTTGGCGCCTGCGACCAGGTACTCGCGCCAGGTCGGCATGATGACCACCAAGTCTCTTTGCGGCGTCGCGGCCGCACGCGCCAGGAGCGCATCGTGGCGAGGAAAGCCCGTCAAGGCCGCCTCCCGGCGCGTGAACTTGTAGGAACCTCCGAGGACGCTCTCGTGTTCGGCCGGTGTGCTCGTGACGAACAGGTCGAGTGGTTTGCGGTTGAGCCAGGCGGAGAGGTCGTCCTTGGTGACGCCGTGCTGCAAGAACGCGAAGCGATACCTAAGGCGGTCCCCGTACTCCGCACGTGGGAGGGGGTTCACCACGTACTCGTCCGCGTGCGAGGAGATCAGCCACTCCGCGTTCAGCAGCGCCAAAGTGTGCTCGTGGCTGTCGAAGTCGATCAGCTGAAAGCCCTCGCGCTCCAGGCGCTTCCAGTCGTGGGAGCTGCGCCTGAGCACGAAGAAGCAGCGTGCGGCAAAGTCCGTGTTGCTTTTTATCCAACGGTAGAGGTGCTCGGCGTTGTCATCTGCCTGCACGTCCCGATCCATGAAGATCCATGCCCCCTCGTACTTCGCCTTGATCCACGGGAGCAGCGCCTGGTTGAGATTCTGTGATGCCTTTCGCGTCACCGTGACCTTGACGCTTCTCTGCTGGAAGGCATGGAAGTCCGCGGGACTGAACACGTCGTAGTACCTGCGCGCGACTTGAAAGGCGATCTTCTGCTTCCCCAGCGTGAGGCGGAACTGCGCTTCGGGGTCGGAGAGATCAAGCCAGAGCCGCACCTCCCGCGCGAGCATGCGACGGTTGAAACGGTATGCGATCTCCTTCTGGTACGCAGGCGTAATCCTGCGCTCACGATCCCAGAGCTGCCAGCCACGCTCGTCCGAAGCGGACACGTAGAAACGCACCTCGCCCAAACCGTCATGGGTGGTCTGCGGCTGCACGTAAGCCACACGTTGAATGGGCTCCGCGCGATAAAAGCGAGTCATGATGCCGAACTTGAGCAGCTGGTTGTACCGGTGGCGCTCCGCGGCGAACAGCAAACTGAGATCGATCTCTCGATAAATCTCCTCCAGCAGCCGTTCAAACCGCACGCATTCCTCCTCGTTCAGCATGCGGAGGCGTTCGTCGCGATCGAGGAGCTGCTGGAAGTACCAGGAGAGATCGTACAACACCAGGTTCTGCACAAAGACCGGAACCCTGCCGTGCGTCTTCCGGTAGGCCCGCAGGAGGGTCAAGTACCCAAACTCGAGCTTGTCGCCATATTGCTCGGGTTGCCTCCACGCGGTGTCGATGGCTGAATCTTTGAGGGACCGCTTGCGGTAGTAGTAGATCGCATTCTTCAAGAGGCCGACGCGGTAGTCTCCGCACGCCAGTAGGTACAGGTTGAAGAGCGTGCCGTCTTCGAAGGTGGGGCGAATCCGCGAGTCGAAGCGGAGGCCCGCGCGTTGCAGCACCGAGCGACGCATGAAGGTGTTGGTCGTCATGAGATTGAAAACGGTGCCGTCGTGGAGCAGATCGACCACGCGCTCGGCGCGCGCGAAGCGTGCGCGCAGCGGGTGGGTGTCCCTGACCAGCCCGGTGCTCTCGTCGAAGAAGACCACCTTGCAGCTCACCGCGGAGACCTCGGACTCCGTGCGCGCAAGGAAGTCGTCGACTTGCTCGAAGTAGTTGGGCGAAATGGTGTCATCCGGATCGATAAAGGTCACCCACTCGCCGCTTGCGACCTCCAACCCCGCGTTCCGAGCCGACGCAACGCCCCCGTTCTCCTTGCGTACCAGGCGAATGTTGTTCGGGTAGCGCCGCTGCCAGGCTTCAATGATCGCCACCGAACCATCGGGGGATCCGTCGTCCACCAAGATCAGCTCGATGCGCTCCTCGAAGCCGATGGTTTGATCGACGATGCTCTCCAGGAAAGCCCCGATGTACGGCTCGACCCCGTAGACGGCGGCGATCACCGAATAGTCGACGCCATCCGAAAGCTTCTGCCGGACGCGGCTTCCGCTACGGGCCGCGCTCCTGGCTTCAGCCTCGAGCCGCTTCGAGAAAAAATCGTAAAAGAAACGCGTCGGGCTCCGAAGAAGCTTTCTGTACTTGCGCGCAATCGACATGTCACTCCGACTCGGCGACCGCGCCCTACGAACGCGGAACCCGCCTGGGAACACCTCTTACAGCCCGGCCACACAACGACGAGCCAGCCGCCGAGCGACCGGCTCGGATCGGTGCAGGGAAGTCAAGGAGCCGCTCCGTTCCCAACTTCCCTCACTGCCCACTATGTTCCAAAAAAAGGGTGGGATCGGGGATTTTCTGGGGCGAAGGCCCGCCAAAACTATGGTGGCAAAAAGGGGCACGCCCCATTCGGCCCTGAATCTGAGCGTCGCAGCCGCTTCCAAGCACACATCGAGGTGCGCCAAAGGGCGACAGCGCCGTAGGGTCAGGCTCCCGCATCCTCGTTCTCCCCGCCGTCGCGGCTCGCCCCCGCATCACCCAGTGATCCTGCGTCTCCCGCGTCACCCCCGGCGTCGCCGGCTGCGGCGTCCAAACTGGCGTCGGGGTCGGATCCGCCATCCATGGCACCGCCGTCCATCCCGGCATCACCGCCATCCACGGCGCCACCGCCATCCAGCCCGGCGTCTTCAATCGGAGCGGAAGCGTCGACCTTTGGCTCCCCCCCCGCGTCCCTGGGTTCGACGGGCCGCTCCGCGGGGAACATATAGATGTCGGAGGGAGGTTTGGTATTAGCCGTGACAATTTTTTCGCGGTCGAAGTCGGCCACGAGCTCACAACCGCCTGAGGCCAGCGTCAAGAGCAGCGCCGCGGGGAGCATGAGGATGCGCGAGGACGACACGACGCAAGCCTAGCCGGTCGGATGGTTTCGTCGATCAAACGCCGTCACCGTCACCATCGCCGTCGCCGTCGCCGTCACCGTCACCATCGCCGCCCTGGGCGACACACGTCCCCGCGCCTTCCTGCATGTCGCAGACGGTGCCGGGGTCGCAGTGATCCTCGTGTTCGCAGCCACTGGCCCCGGAGCAGGTGTCCGTGGTGCACGCGATGTTGTCATCGCAGAATGCGTCGTTCGGGGTGTTCGTTACGACCCCCGTATCCGAATCGCAGGCGTCCTGCGTGCACATGATCGCGTCATCGACCCCCGCGATCGGGGTGTGGCTGATGGCGCCGGTATCCGGATCGCAGGCGTCCGTCGTGCAAGCATCGCCGTCATCGATCCCGGGTAGCGGCGCCTGCGTGCAGGTGTTGTTCGCGCTGCAACCTGGGGTGGTGCATGCGTCGTCGTCGCATGCCTCGAGATCATCCGCGGTGCACTGCACGCACTGATTGTTCACGCACAGGGGGTTGCTGGGGTCGGCGCAGTCCGCGTTGCCCTGGCACTCGCCCGGCACACAGGTGAAGGAGGTCGGACTGCAAATCTGCCCGCCGGCGCAGCCCTGATCGTCGGCGCTGATCGCGGGGTCGCCGGGATCACATTGGCGGCACTCCATCGTCGCCGCCACGCACTCTGTGCCCGAGGGGTGACCGGTGCAGCTGGCGTCGTTCACACAGGGCACGCAGGCGTTGGCCACGCAGACTTGGCTGCCGCAGTTGGCATTGTCGCTGCACTGCACGCAGACGTGGGCGTCGCAGATGCTGCGCGCGCCGTCGGTGCACTCACTGGCCCCATTGCACTCCACGCAGCGACCGTCGTCGTCGTCGCTGCACACGGTGTCCGCGTCCTTGTCCGCGCACTCCGCATCCGTGGCCGACTGGCAAGCCTTGCACAGGCCGTCGCTGTCGCACAGCGGCCGGGTCGGATCGGTGCAGTCGCCGTGACTTTCGCACTGTACACAGCGGCCGGTGTCCGTGTCGCACTTGCTGCGGGTCGCATCCTTGCAGCCGTCGATGCTGTTCTGACAGCCCAGGCATGCAAACTGGTTGTTGCCGTCCAGACGACAATCCGGCGTAGCGGAAGCGATCTCGCACCCGGTATTGTCGGCCGGCAAGCACACGCTGCAGCGCTCGTTGGCACAGTAGGGCTTGCCCTGTTGGGCCACGCACTCCGCGCTGTCCCCGCTGCCGGTGCACGCCTCGCACTCCGTCGACACCGCGTCGCAGATGGGAGCGGTGGGATTGGTGCAGTCCGTCGTGGCCTCATTGACGTTGCAACCGCCGCAGCCGCCCGAAGCCGTGCACACGCCGTCACCGGGGCAGCTCGCCTCGTTCGCGCTCGTGCAGGGCTCGCACAGGAGCGTGCTGGGATTGCAGATAGGCTTGTTGCCGCCGCAGCCCGCGTTGTTGCTGGGGTCGCACTCGGCGCACGCCCCGTTCAGGCACATGTCCTTGCCGTCGCTGCGCCCCATGCAGTCGCCGACCTCGGAGACGCGGCACTCCACGCACTCTTCTGCGCCGGCGCTGCCGGCGCAGAAGGGCTCATCGCCCGAGCAAGCATCGTCCGTACCGCACTTGCATTGACGCTGCGCACAGGTCGAAGCGCCCTCACCGCAGGCCACCCCACAGTCCTGGCACTCGTCCTTGGACGTGTCCTTGCACATGCCCTGACAACACAGTCGGTTGAAGCCGCAGTCGTCGTGGACCTGGCATTCAGCCATGCTGCCGTCAAACTCCTCCCCGCCGTCGGGTTCGCCGCTGTCGATCTGCGACACCATCGCGTCCATGCCGGCGTCCATGTCGCCGACATCTCCGTCCCCACCGCCGTCGCCGTCGCCATCGCCATCGCCGCCGCCGCCGCCGTCGACCGTGCCCGAGTCCTGCGAGGCCCGGTCGATCTTTTCGCGATCGAAGTCGACCGCGAAGGAACAGGCCGCGAGCCATAGACACAGAACGGGCAAGGCACGCGAGCGTTCGAACCGAGCCAGACCAACGAAGAAGCGCGACATTGACAAGTCCCCCAGCAGCAAGGAATCGAAGCGCGCCAAGAGCGCGCGGCGGAACTCAGAACTTCAGGCGCCCCGTGAGGCCGAGATTGCTCTTGGCGATGTTCGGCTTGAGCGACCACGCCTGCTCTTTCTTGTCCGCGTCCTTGTCGCGCGTGACGTAGAGGACCACGGCCGTGATGCCTGCTGCGGCCGCGATACCGAAGCCGACATCGGCGAAGAGCGCCAGGCGCTCCCCCTTGTCCGCGGTACGCTCGTTCGGACGCGCGTCGAAGTCACCCTTCTCCTTCAAGGCCAACCCGCCCAGGATGGCGCCGGTCACGAGACCTGCACCGGCGACACCGGTGGCGATCCAGATCGGCAGCATGCCGTAGCTCGTGTGGTGAGCCTGGATGTCCACCTCGGGCACGTTCGTCTGCGCGACCTCGGGCGGCGGCGCCTGAGGCATGGGCGAGAGGCTCACCCGCTGCTGGCTCCCGATCAGCACGGTCACCTTCTGCTCCGCCGGGCTGTAGCCGTCGGGCTGCACGGCGATCACGTGATCGCCCGCAGAAAGCTCGATGTCGGCCGGCGTCACCTGCGCCGTGTTCTCCCCATCGACCCAAATCATGGCCCCACTCGGCGTACTCTCGACCGTGACGATGCCTGGTTTGGCCTTGAGCTTGCTGACTTGCTCCTCGACCTGCGCGCGATCTGGCGCGTCCGGCCGCTCTGTGAGGTAGCGATTCAGCGTGACCACCGCGCCCGTGTAGTTCTCGGTTCGCACCTGGCACTCGGCGATGCTCAAGAGCACGATCGGGTTGGGCACGGCCTGGTAGGCGTCCTCGAACGCGCGCTGGGCGCCCGCGAACTCTCCCTGGCGGAACAACTGCTGGCCCGTGGTGTAGAGCTCGCGCGCGTGCGCCTTGTCCTTCGGCGAGGGAGGATCCGCGAGCGCCACCGAGTTCGTCAGCACCAGAATCGCCGCGAAGACCTGCGCCAGCGCGCGAAGCAGGCCCTGCCGGCGAGCGACGCGCCGAAGCGAGCCGCCCCGCCCGCGAGCCAAATTGGGTACCAGTCTCATCCGCTCCTCCAGAGGCCAAACTCAGGGCACCCCCCCTTGGGTGTTGCCGCCCTGGCCGCCCTTCGATTCCGTCATGCCCGCTCGGGGCCCGGCCGACGCGGGCGCCATCATAACCTCTTTTCTCAAGGAAGGTCCGCGTTTACGGCATTGTTTTTGTGATCCCGTGTAACGCCTGGACCGGGGGTGTCGTACGCGCAACGCACACCCACATCCACAAAACCCGAGAGCGCCGGACGAGGCTCCCGGTGCGTGACCCGCAGGGCATAGGCGGGAGCGCGAAAGGATCCTCCTCGGACCACGGCCAGCCCAGGCGTGCGCGCCTCACGCGGGTCCACGCGCTGGCTTACCGCCGCGAGCGGCACATACGTGTCACCTGTCCACTCCCAGACGTTGCCGGCCATTTGCACGAGACCATGCGGGCTCTCCGCCTCGGCGAACGCATCGACGGGCGCCGCGAACGGATAGCCGTCGCGATCAGACGGATCGCCCTCGACGAGCGCCCCCGAGGAGGCCGCGGCGCCCTGATTCGCCAGGCCCTCGTTGTGAAAGTTTCCCCAGGGGAAGCGGCGGCTCGAGTCTCCGCGCGCGGCCCGCTCCCACTCGGCCTCGCTCGGCAGGCGCCCCCCACGATAGCGGCAGACCTCCTCGGCCTGCGCCTGATTGATGCCCACCATCGGATGGCGCGGATGGCTGAGACCCGGGTGCTCCGTGGGCCGCACCGCCACCGAGCAGGCCCCTGCGAGCACGCAGTCCTCGTACTCGCCGCGGCTCAGCGCGTATCGATCCAACCAGAAGCCCGCAAGGTACACCCGGCGCGCCGGCGTCTCCTCCGCGAACAGCTCCTCGCTGGCGCAGCCCCGCAGCCGGACGGCTTCCCGCATACGCTCCGTGACGCACAACCGGCGCGCGTACTCCACGTCGCTCGTGGTCGCTCCCATGGTGAACCATCCCGGCGCGATGAAAACGACGCTCGAGGCTCGCCCGCGCGCGTGCCCCACGGGGGGCATCGGCCAGCTGGCCGCCCACCACAGTCCGCACAACAGAAACGCCCAGGAAGTGCGCGTCACGGGGCCTTTCTACCAGAACGTTGCCTGGCCCGGGCTACGCATCGCACTACACTGAACGCTTCCATGGTTGACGTAGTTGTAGACGACGCGGAAGCGGGTCCCCGGGCGGGTCGCTGTACCATCGTGGGCCGACCCAACGTGGGTAAGTCCACCTTGCTCAACGCCTTGCTCGGCCAGAAGTTGGCGATCGCCACGGAAAAGCCCCAGACCACGCGCCACCGCATCCTGGGCGTCTACGGGAGCGACGATCCGCCCACCCAGATCGCCTTCCTCGACACGCCGGGTTTGCACCGCCCCAAGAACGCCCTGGGGCGCGCCCTCGTGGAGGAAGCCCAGGGTGCCCTGGCCGATACGGACGTGGTGCTCTGGCTGGTCGAGAGCCCGAGCGACAAGTCGCCGAGCACACCGAGCCTCTCCGCCCAGGACAAGGAGGTCCGCGAGCTGCTCAAGACCAACGCCCGGACCAAGCTGGTGCTCGGGCTCAACAAGATCGATCGCCTCAAGGACAAGACCAAGCTCTTGCCCTATCTCGAATTCTACCAGCGTGAGCTCTCACCCGAGGCCGTGGTTCCCATCTCCGCGCTCAAGGAGAAGGGCACCAAGCAGCTGCTCGCCGAGCTGCGCAAGCATCTCCCGCCCGGTCAGCTCTACGACGATCCCGACTATCTCACCGACCGTCCCGAGCGCTTCTTCGCGTCGGAGCTCGTGCGTGAGGCCGTCATCCGCAATACCCGCGAAGAGATCCCGTACGCGGTCGCCGTGCTGATCGACAGCTTCGAAGAGACGGACAAGCTGACCCGCATCGAGGCCTCCATCGTGGTGGAGAAGCCGAATCACAAAAAGATCGTAATCGGAGCCGGTGGCTCCATGCTCAAGCGCATCGGCAGCGAGGCGCGCGCCGAAATCGAGAAGATGGTCGAGCGCAAGGTGTTCTTGGGGCTGTTCGTCAAGGTGGTCGAGAACTGGACCGAAGACCCCGCGACCGTGCGCCGGCTCGCCATGGAGAGCACACCGTGAGCTTCGCCCCCCCCGACGATGACGACGACGATCTTGACGTCCCCGGAGCGCCCGAAGAAGACGAAGGCTTCGAGGAGGAAGAAGACGCGGGAGCGGAGGAGGCCTCCACGGACGAAGAGGACGAAGGCGGACGACCGCGCCGCCGCAAGCGCAAGGAGCGCCCTGCGGGAGCCCGCACCCCGCGCCCGCTCGTGGCCGTGGTGGGTCGTCCCAACGTGGGCAAGAGCACCCTCTTCAACCGCCTGGCGCGGGCGAACATCGCCATCGTCGAGGACCGCCCGGGCGTCACGCGCGATCGGCACTATGCAGACGCGGAGGCCCTAGGACGCGAGTACGTGCTGATCGACACGGGCGGCTTCGATCCGGACAGCGACGATCCGATGCAGGAAGGCATCGCGCGCCAGGTGCGCCTTTCGCTCGAAGAGGCCGACGTGGTGCTGTGCGTGCTGGACGCCACGACCGTGCCGCTGGCTGCGGATCAAGAAGCCGTGAAGCTCTTGCGACGCGCCAAAAAGCCCGTCTTCTTCGTGGGCAACAAGTGCGACTCCCCGCGCCGCATCGAGGAGGCGACGCACCTTTACGAGCTCGGCATCTCGCAATTTTTCCCCGTGAGCGCGCTGCACGGCCACGGCATCGGCGACCTCGAGGAGGCCTTGGCGGCGGCACTTCCGGCGCCCAAGGAGCACGCGGAGAGCGGCTACGAGAACGCCCCGCACATCGCGATCGTCGGGCGCCCCAACGCGGGCAAGTCCTCCCTGGTCAATCACTTCCTGGGAGAGGAGCGCCAGCTGGTGGACGCGCGCGCGGGCACCACGGTGGACAGCATCGACACCCTGCTCGAGAGGAACGGCAAGCAGTACGTCCTCATCGACACGGCCGGCATCCGAAAGAAGGCGCGCAAGAAGGAGAACACCGAGCAGCAAGGCGTGCTCGCCGCCGTGCGTGCGATGGAGCGCTGCGACCTGGTGATCTTGATGATCGACGCCCGCGAGGGCGTGGGCGAGCAGGACGCCAAGATCGCAGGGCTCGCGAACGACCGTGGGCGCGCCATGATCGTGGTGCTCAACAAGAGCGACTTGCTCACGCGTGACGAGCTCCACAAAGCCATCGAGCGCACACGGGAGATCCTCAGCTTCGCGAGCTACGCGCCGATCATGGTGACCAGCGCGCTCAATGGACGCGGGACAACCAAGCTCCTCGACCAAGTGGACCAGGTGATGGCCTGCTTCCGGCGCCGCGTGACCACGGGCGAGCTCAACCGCTTCTTCGAGCAGGTGCTTTCGCACCACCCGCCCCCTCCGCAGGCCGGACACGCGGTACGCCTGTACTACGTGACCCAGGCGCAGACCGAGCCGCCGACCTTCGTGGCGATCACGAACTTCCCCGAGTACGTGCACTTCAGCTATCGGCGCTACGTGCAGAACCAGATCCACAAGCACTTCGACTTCGTGGGGACGCCGGTGCGCGTGGTGTACCGCAAGAAGAAGAACAAGCGCCCGCGGAGCTAGAGCGCATCATCAATCCCCACGCCGCCCGCGAGGCGGTGCGGGGATTTGTGAAATGCGCTCTGGCGCGCTCGCCCGGGCATCAGCTCCCTTTGCGCGCGAGCAGCGCGTCCAACCGGGCTGCGTCGAAGCCGCCGATCAGCGTGCCATACACGTCGATCACCGGGATCCCGGAGGTTCGGAGCCCCTGGGCCTTGGCCTTGGCGGCCATCTCGCTGCGCGCCCCGGGCTCCTTCTCGATGTCCTTCTCCACGAAGGGCACGTTCTTCTGCCGGAGGTAGCTCGCAGCCTGACGGCAGGCCCCGCACCAGCTCGCGCCGTAGATGATCACGCCCGCCCCCGTGCCCGCCGTGGCCAGCTCGGGCCCCGCCGCGGGCTTGGCCAAAGCGGCCTCGAACGCCTCGCGCGAGACCTTGCGGGCGCCGTAGGTTCCGTCCGCGCCCGCCTGCCGCAGGTCGGCCACGTAGACCAGACCCGGATCGAGCCGGGTCTCGGGCGCCACGTCAAGAGAATCCACCCGTACGTGGGCGCGGCGGTCCTCGGGGATCTCGGTTCGGCTCGACGCCGTGTGCGCCGCCCCCTCGCCGTCGTACCAGACCAGCAGCAATCCCTCGGCGTCGCCCCGCAACGCAAAGGGCAGCTTGGCCACGGGAGCTGCACCCACGACCTGTTCGAGGGTCAACGCGCGCCCCTTCGAGGTGGGGGAGGCCTCGTCCCCGACGGGGTTCCCGCAGGCAGCCCCCAGGGCGAGGGCCGCGCAAAACAGAATTGCCCCCCAGCTACGCCGTAAGCTCACGAGCATCAGTCTGGGAGCCGGCGCGGGCTTACGCCAGTCAAGCGCACCTTCGAAGCGGCCACGGCGCGGCTTTCCTGCACGCTCCGACGCGAACGGGTCAACGTCTCCCGAAGCGTACGTCCAGGGCCCGTATCCTGCTTTCGCAGTCTTCGAGCTCTGCACGGGCCTTCTGCAGCTGCCCCTGGGCTTGATTCAGGGTGGCCTGGAGGCGCTCGATGGTCTCGGGCGCCATGGCCCCGCCCCCGTCCGTCTGCTCGAGCGCTCGGTCGATTTCCCCTGCCGTTTCGTCCTGCGATCGCTGCGCTTCGAGCAACTGTCGGTGGCCCGACAGGCACACTGTGCGGGTCCCCACCACTTCTGGGTTCACAAAAACGGCCTGTTCAATGGCTTGCAGCTGCTGAGCACGCTGCTTTGGCGGGGCTTCGTACTTCACCTGCCCGTAAAGCTCGACCAAACGCGAGGCCTCCTCGCGCTGCCGCGCTTGCTCGTCCTGACAGCCCATGTAGAGCAGGCCGAAGCTGAAAATCCGAATCGTGGACGCAATCTTCATGTAAGCTTCCTGACGCTGATCTCGGACGAGATAGCCCGATTCGAGGGTCTTTCTGCACAAACCGGAAATGTAGGAGACACTGCTACAGTTACTCGCTTGACATACATGGACCTAGAACAGATGATGACGTCGCCGTGACCGTACGTGCCCAACGTGAAGAACTGCAAGCGCCGCCCGCGGGCAAGGCCCGACGGAGGCCGCGCCAGTACCAACGCGTCGCGGTGCGCTGCGGCTGTTGGCTGGAGCACCAGGACGCGACCGTATTTGGCACCACGGTGGACATCGGTCGAGGCGGACTCTTTTTGCGCACCGCGCTACCGATGGCGCCCGGAGTCGACGTGAAGGTCACCCTCAAGTTGCCGGGGCTCGAGCCCGTGGTGGCCGAGGGGCAGGTGGTTCGCCGGGTCTCGCCGCAAGCGGGCGACCGCCCCGGCTTGGGAGTGCGGTTCGACCAAGTCTGCGTGGGCGACGAGTCCCTGCGCGATTTCCTTGGCCTCACGCTCCTGCGGGACGCCGAGCAGGCCGAAACGCATCGGCCCGCAGACGAAGGCTAGCCGCCCGGCGCGCCGTGGCCGCGCACCGACGCGGCGGGCGATGGCACCGCACCCCAAAGTTGCCTCGCCTGCTCTCGTCTTCCGCGCTGCCTCGCCGCGTGGTAACGGTGTGGGCGATGTATTTCGAAGTAGAACATATCCTCGAGGCTTCCGTGGAGACCATCGAGGCCGCTATGTTCCATCCGGACTACCTCAAGTATCTGGTGGCGCATCACGAGATCCTGACGGGCGCCCATCCCCAGGCGCTCGAGGAGAGCCCTGCTCAAATCAAGCGCCGGGTGCACTACGTCGCCCGGCCCGTATTCGACCACGTGGGCTTCAAGGAAGTGCCCTCGAGCTGGTTCGAGTTCGTCGAGTCGAGCACCTGGGACAAGCGCACCCGCACCCTCGCCTTCCACAACGTGCCCGTAGCCGACAAGGTCGCCGAGCGCTTCTTGAACAAGGGTGAAATTCAGCTCACGCCGCTCCCGTCCGGAAAGACCCGGCGGCGCACCAAGGCCGAGATCAAGCTACACAGCTTGCCTTTGCTCGTGCGCCCCATGGCCGGCATGGTCGAGCAGATGATCGCGCGCGAGGCCAAGCGCCTGCTGGAGATCGAGGCCCGCGTGCTCAATCAGTGGATCGCAGGCGGCGGCTCGAGCGAGGATCGCGCCGTCCGGGCCTAGCGCGGCTCGCCCCTGCGCTCGAAGCGAACGCCCGGCTCGCCCGCAAAGCGGCGCGCCATGACGTCGAGCGCAGGGCCGTGCTTGTCCACCAGCACGAAGCGCCGCTGGCTGCGCAGCGCGGCAGCGCCGGTGGTCCCGCTGCCTGCGAAAAAGTCCAGTACGAGCCCGCCCGGAGGGCACGACGCGCGCACGATGCGCTCCAGAATGCCCACGGGCTTTTGCGTGGGATAGCCGAGCTTCTCCTTGCCCGTGGGGCTCACGATGGTGTGCCACCAGGTGTCGGTCGGGAGCTTGCCGCGCGCGGCCTTCTCGGGCCCCACCAGGCCCGGAGCCATATAGGGAATGCGATCCACCTCTTCGGTGTCGAAGTAGTAGCGTTTGGGATCACGCACGTAGACCAAAATGTTGTCGTGCTTCGCCGGCCAGCGCTTCTTCGTGCGCGCGCCGTAATCGTAGGCCCAGATGATTTCATTCAAGAAGGCGGCGCGGCCGAAGATGCGATCGATGAGCACCTTGCAGTAATGGACCTCGCGGTAATCGATGTGGAAGTAGAAGCTGCCCGTGGGCTTGAGCAGTCGGTGCGCCTGTCGCACGCGCGGTTCGAGGAACGCGAGGTAATCCTCGAACCGATCGTCGTAGGCCTCGCTGGCGATACGCTCCGTACGGTAGCGCGCGCCCTGAAATCCGACGCGATCGCCGTGGGGGTCGCGCTGCGTACGGAGCTGCAGGCGTTCCTGGATGCGACCTGTATTGAAGGGCGGGTCGATGTAGATGAGATCTACGCTCGCAGCGGGCAACTCCGACAAGATCGCCTCGTTGTCTCCTTGAATGACGAGCCCGCGCTCGCCCTCGCCCAGCCAGAACTTGCTCATTGGCCGCCGATCGTTACATGAAGGGTTCCGTGCGGCTATCGACCCTCTCCATGCTGCTCTTCTTTTCGGCGCTGACCGCGGGCTGCCCCGAGCCCGAAGAAGCACGCGCCTCCGAGCAGCCCGCGGAAAAAGCGAGCGACGCGGCGAGCGAGCGCCCTGCGCCCGATCCCTACGCTGGCTTTCCGCTCTACGGGCGCGTGAGCGGCATCGCGCTCACGGTGCGCAAAGAGGCGAGCCCCGAAGCCATCCCCGTCGGCTGGCTGCGTCAGGGGGAAACCGTGCGGCTCAAGGCCACAGATCAGAAGAGCACGACCTGCAAGAGCGGATGGCACGAGATCCACCCGACGGGGTTCGTGTGCGCGGGCGAAGGCATCGAGGTCAGCGAAGCGCCCGTGCAGGTGGCCGAGAACGAACGCACGGAGGCCAATCGCAACGCGCCCATGCCGTACCAGTACTACCTGGTGAAAGAACGCAAGGTCCCCGAGTACCACCAGCCGCCCTCGCGCGATCAGCAGCGGGCCGCTGCGGCGTACGGGGACATGTGGCAGAAGCTGGAGCGCGAGGGAAACGCTCAGAAGCTCAAGAAGTTCCTCGAAGGCGCCCTGCCAGGCCAGCCCACCAAGCACCCGGTGATCCGGCGCTTTCTCGAGCGCGGCTTCTACGTGGCCTCCACAGGCACGACGGTCCGCTCGCAGCGCACGTTCGCGCGCTCGGTGCGCGGCAGCTTCATCAAGGCGCAGCAGCTCGAGCCCCGGTCGGGGCCCTCGTTTCGTGGCGTGGAGCTGAAGGACGGAAAGACCTTGCCCGCGGTGTGGGCGGTGCGCGGCGCGACCCCGCAGGTGCCCAAGACACGCGACGACGGGAGCGTGCAATGGGTGAACGCGCCCGACGCCAAGCCCCTCGAGCGCCTGTCGGTGGTGAACAACTGGAAAGGTTGGGCGCGCATCGACGGAAAGATCATGCATGAGCTGACCGACGGCACGTACCTCTACGATTGGTTCCTCGCGGTCGCCGAGAAGATAGACCGTCCGAAGGAGGTGGGGCCCAAGGAGCCCTGGATCCACGTGGACGTCGGAGAGCAGACGCTCGTGCTCTATGTGGGCGACGAGCCGATCTTCGCCACCCTGGTCTCTTCGGGCGTCAAGGAGCACGCCACGCTGCTCGGCAGCTTTCGCATCCACAAGAAGTACGTGTCGGACAGCATGGCGGACATCGGCGCCGATGTGGCCGACAACCGCTACAGCATCGACGACGTGCCGTGGACCCAGTACTTCGACGGAGCGCGGGCCCTGCATGGCGCCTTCTGGCACTCGCAGTTCGGGATCAAGCGCTCCCATGGGTGCGTGAACCTCTCGCCCGCGGACGCCTTCTACGTCTTCCAGCACACGTGGCCGGAGGTCCCGACAGGCTGGCACGGCGTGTCCACGCAAAAGACGAGCTTCACCGGGAGCTTGGTCGTGGTCACCGAGTGAGGGGTCATGGTGCGCTTGTGTTTCGTGTGTCTGGGCAACATTTGCCGCTCTCCCACCGCCGAGGGCATCATGCTGGCACTGGTAAAGAGCGAGGGGCTCGGCGACAAATTCGAGATCGATAGCGCGGGCACCGCTGCCTACCACGTCGGTGAGCGCGCCGATCACAGGAGCCGACAGACCGCACGGGCGCGCGGCGTCGAGCTGCCCAGCATCGCGCGCGCGTTCACGCGCGAGGACTTCGCGCGCTTTCACTACGTGCTCGCCATGGACACGCAAAACCAACAAAACCTGCTGGCGCTGGCGCGCACCGAGGAGGCGAAGGCCAAAGTGCACCTCTTGCGTTCGTTCGAGCCGACGCACACGCGAGACGATCTGAGCGTGCCCGATCCCTACTACGGCGGCCCCGACGGCTTCGAACGCGTGTTCGAGATCTGCGATGCGGCCTGTCGCGGGCTGCTCTCCCATCTGCGCCGCGAGCACGCGCTGTGAAAACCTCCCTGGCGCGCGCGCTCGAACGTGCCCTGGGAAAGGAAGTCGCGCGCCTCGTGCCGCTTTCAGGGGGCGACGTCAACGAAGCGTACCGAGCGGAGCTGGTGCTGGGGCCGCCCCTGTTCGTGAAGACCATGTCGTCCGCGCCTCCCCACCTGTACGAGCGTGAGGCGGAGGGCCTGCGCTGGTTGCGCGATGCGAGCGGGCTGCGCGTCCCGGAGGTCGTGTTGGCAAGCCAAGAATACCTCGTCCTCGAGTGGATCGCGTCCGGCGCGCGCGCGCCGGACTTCGAAGAGCAGCTCGGACGAGGCCTGGCCGAAGTCCACCGTGCTGGGGCGCAGAGCTTCGGGCTCGCCGAGGACAACTTCATTGGCCCGCTCCCCCAGCAGAACGAGCCATGCTCCGCTTGGAGCGCGTTCTATTGGGAGCGCCGCATCGCACCGCTCGTCGCCCGCGTGCAGGCGCGCGGGCTCATCCCGAGCTCGCTCTCGCTGCGCTTCGAGGAGCTACGCGAGCGGATGGCGGAGTTGGTCGGCCCCGAAGAAGCTCCAAGCCGCCTGCACGGAGACCTCTGGAGCGGAAACGTGCTCTGCGACGAGCGCGGCGCGCCCGTGCTGATCGATCCGGCAGCGTACGGCGGCCATCGCGAGATCGATCTGGCGATGCTGAGCCTGTTCGGAGCTCCCTCGGCGCGCTTCTTCCAGGCGTACGACGCGCTTCACCCGCGGGCCCCCGGACACGAGGCTCGGGTCCCCCTCTACCAGCTCTATCCCCTGCTCGTCCACGTGCGCCTCTTCGGCGCCGGGTACGTCCCCCAATTGCGCAACGCGCTGGAGGCCGCGCTGCACGACTGAGGGCAGCTCAAGCCCGGGGTCAGCCCCGCGCCCATGTGAACAGCGCCCTCGCGCTCGAGACCGCACTTTGTTGTACAAGTCCGCACCTGTGCCCGAGCGCGACGGGAAACGGGAGGACGACTTCCGCTCCGCCGACCGCAACACCTGCCAAGCTCGGCCAGCGCGGGGTCTTTCGGCGTGTCATGGTTCGGGGCACCGAATGTCTCGCCTGGATCGATTTACGAGGCACTCCTTGCTTTTATTTTGGCGTTACCTGGAACATCCTGGAATAGGAAGAACCTCCTAAGACTCGGGGAAAGAATGCCCAGCAGCCCCCATCGCACGCCCAGCAAACGGGCGCTGATCGTCGAAGATCAAACGACTCTGCGTGAGCTGCTCGAGGAGCTCTTCGCGAGCGCCCACTATGAGACGGACGCGGCGGGGACCGGGGGCGAAGCGCGCACCTTCTTGAGCACCACCCGCTACGACCTGGTGCTGCTCGATCTAGTGTTACCCGATGCCCACGGGTTCGACCTGCTCAACGAGATCAAGGCCGCCGCGCGAGCCCCCCGTGTCATCGTGCTCACGGCCCAAGCTCGGCCTGCCACCGTGAAGGAGGCCACCGCCCGCGGCGCGCACGGTGTGCTCACCAAGGGCACCCCGTTACGCGAGCTGCGCGAGGCCATCGACCGCGTCTCGGCGGGCGGCATTTTCTACTGCAGTGAGACCAGCAAGCTGCTGCACGAGGCGGCGGTGAGTCCCGAGTGCGACCAGAACCTCACCGATCGACAGCGCGAGGTGGTGCGCCTGGTCGCCCGGGGCATGAGCACCAAGGAGATCGCCAGCGCGCTGATCCTCAGCGAGAAAACGGTGACCAACCACCGCACGCGGATCATGGAGCGGCTCGGCGTGCACGATGTGGCCGGGCTTACCCGCTACGCCATCGCGCAGGGCCTGGTCGACGCGGAGAGTTGAAGAGCCCCATGCCCCAGAGCGGCACCATGGTCGCGCCCACGCAAGAGCCCTACCGCATCATCGCCGAGTACACGTACGACTGGGAGAGCTGGGTCGACGGCGAGGGCAAGCCGCGCTGGATTAATGCGGCGGTCGAGCGCATCACCGGCTTTTCTGTGGATGAGTGCCTGGCACTGCCCGACTATCCGCTACCGCTGGTGCACCCGGACGATCGCGCCCTGGTCGCGAGCATCGTGCGCGAGGCCGAGCACGGCGACACCGGCAACGACATCGAGTTTCGGATCGTCCGCAAGGACGGGAGCGAGCGCTGGGTCGCGATCTCCTGGCAGAGCCTGAAGGACGCGCAGGGCTCGCCCTCTGGCTATCGCAGCAGCGTCCGCGATATCGACGATCGCAAGCGGATGGAGCAGGAATTGCGGGAGCTGCGCAAGCGCGCGGAGAGCGCGGTGATCGCGCGCTCGGAGCTGCTCGCCAACGTCAGTCACGAGCTGCGCACGCCGGCCCACTGTATCTCGGGATTCGCGGAGCTGCTGGAGGCGGGAGACCTGAAGCCCGCGCAGCGAAGGTACGTGGCGCTCATCCGCGAGCAGTGCGCGATCATGCAGCGCCAGGTGGACGACCTCCTGCACCTGGCGGCGCTCGAGGCCGGCGGAATGCGGCTGGAGCGCGAATCGATCGAGCTCTGCGAGCTTCTCCGCTCGCTGCTCGAAGCCGCAGAGCCCATGGCGCACGGCAAGGGGCTCGCGCTCGTGGCCGAGCTCCCCGACGAGGATCTCTGGGTGGAAGCCGACGGCACCCGTGTTCGCCAGATCCTGCGCAATCTCCTCGACAACGCGATCAAGTTCACCGAGCGCGGACAGGTCCTCGTGCGCATGGAGAGCAGCGCCGTAGAGCGCGGCGTGCGCGCCGTGCAGTTCGAGATCACGGACACCGGCATCGGGATGAACCTGGAGGAGGCGCGTCGCGTGCTCGCGCCGTTCGAGCAGGCAGACGGAAGCACGCGGCGACGAAAGGGCGGCGTGGGGCTCGGGCTGGCCATCGCCCACCGCCTCGCCACGCACATGGGCGGCGCCCTGGAGATCGCGAGCGTGCTCGGCGAGGGGACCACCATCCGTGTGAGGCTTCCGCTGTCGGCGCTCGAGGAGCCACAGCGGGGGGCCGAGCCGCAGCCAGTGCGGGGCGCCCTTGCGCCGAGAGGCTTTCGGGCCCTCATCGTGGACGACAGCGCGCCGGCGCGCGAGCTCCTGAGGGCGATGCTCGAGCTGTCTGGTTGGCAAAGCACGCACGCGAGCTGCAGCAGCGAAGCTCAGCACCTCTTCGCGAGCGACGCGTTCGATCTGGTCTTGCTGGACTACCAGATGCCCGACGCGGACGGCGCAGAGACCGCGGTGGCCTTGCGTCGACTCAGCCAGACCGGACGAGCGCGGCGGCCCGTTCGCATCTACTTGCTCACCGCCAACCTGTTCGCACACGAGCAACTCGGCGAGCTCGAGGCGCTCGACGGCGTGCTCGCGAAGCCCCTATCGCGCGCCGCGCTGCAGACGTTGCTGGCCGAGATTGAGGCCGGAGCTCCCTTGGCCGGGAGCGCGCCCGCGGAACAACCAGCCGTCGCCTCCCCCGAAGGCGCCGAGCCGTCGCCGCTCGACCCGCGCGTGCTCGGGGATCTGCGGGCGTTGAAGGGGCGTGATGGTCAGCCCGTGTTGGCGCGCGTGCTCGCGCAAACGCGGGCCGCACAGGAAGAGCAACTGCGGGAGCTCACGGAAGCGCTGCAAGAGGCCGACTGGCCCCGGGCCGCGAGGTCCGCCCATGCCATCGCCGGGCAGGCCGCGGTCGTGGGCGCCAAGCTCTTGGCATCCCGTGCGCGCGCGCTGCAAGCGGAGCTCGAGGCGCAGGGTGAAGGCACGACCGGGACTTTCGAGGACACGCTGGATGGGTTACGCGTGGCCTGGCGCGCGGCCGAGCAAGCGCTGCAACGCGAAGGCGAGCGCTGACTCAGCTCCAACCGTCGACCGGCTTGGGCGGCGGAAACGCGGGGCGAGCGAAGTAGTACCCCTGGCCATAGTGCGCGCCGGTCTCCATCACGGCACGCGCTTCGGCCTCCGTCTCGATGCCTTCGGCGACCACCTTGGTCCCGAGCTCCTCGCACAGGCGCACGATGGCCCGCACCAGCGCGTGCTGGCGCGTGCCAGAGCGCAAGTTCACGATCAGCTCGCGATCGAGCTTCACCACCTCGGGGGAGAGATCGGCGATGTACTTCAGGTTCGAGTAGCCCGCGCCCAGATCGTCCACCGCCAACATTGCGCCGCGGCTGCGCATCTCGGCGAGCACGCTGTGACACATCGTGAAGTGCGAGAGCGGGACGCTCTCGGTGATCTCGAGGTACACGCCGTGTTCGTGTTGGAACACGGGATCGTCGGGCTGCACCAACCACCCGTCGTCGAACTCGTTCGGGTGGATGTTGATGAACATCGGGCAAGCAGGTCCGTGCTCGAATGTCAGCTCGCGGATCGCGCGCCCGAGCGCGCCGAGGTGTCGGCTGCGCAGCGCCTCATCGAAGAGCGCGGGAGGGCCCTGGAAGTGCGGCGAGGAGCTGCGCACCAGGGCTTCATAGGCGAATACCCGGCGCGTCCGCAGATTCACGATGGGCTGGTACACGACCTTGAGGTTGCCGACGGCCAAGACATCCGGAACATTGGAGGTCTCAACCACAGCCCGACGATGCCCCCTGGGGCCTCCTGTCGACTGCAGCCAGTCCACGAAGTTGCGCACGGGCCCATCTTACGTCAGCCGCAACTAGCGGTGTGAGAGCGTTCTGCTATCCACGTCCGAAGAAGGGCGAGGAGAACAGTACGTGCAGCGTTCCCTGACAGGCATTAAACCCACCGGCACCATCCACGTAGGCAACTACCTGGGAGCCATCCGCCCGGCGCTGCGTCTCGCAGAAACCTACGAAAGCACGCTGTACTTCATCGCCGACTACCACGCCCTTACCACGGTCCACGATAAGGGCGCGTTGCACACGATGATCTACGACGTCGCCGCAGCCTGGCTTGCGGCCGGGCTCAATCCTGAGCGCACCTTACTTTATCGGCAGTCCTCGCTGCCGGAGGTATTCGAGCTCACGTGGGTCCTCTCGTGTCTGATGGCCACGGGCCAGCTTGAGCGCGGACACGCCTACAAGGACGCGCTCGCCAAGGGGCAGAGCCCCAACGCAGGCATCTTCAACTACCCGGTGCTGATGGCGGCCGACATCATCCTCTACGACACCAACGTGGTGCCCGTGGGCCGCGATCAGAAGCAGCACATCGAGATTGCGCGCGATGTGGCGATGCGCCTCAACCACGTGTTCGGCGAGAACACGGTGGTGGTGCCCGAGCCGGTGATCCAGGACGAGGTGCTGGTGCCGGGCCTCGACGGGCAGAAGATGTCCAAGAGCTACGGCAACGTGATCCCACTGTTCGGCACGCAGAAGGAGCTCAAGAAGGCCGTGATGAGCGTGGTCACGGGATCGGAGTCCCTCGAGGAGCCCAAGGAGCCGGAGGGCACCACGGTCTTCACCATCTACAAGCAGATCGCGGGAGAGGCGAAGGCCGCCGAACTCGCGACCAAGTTGCGCGCGGGCAACTACGGCTGGGGTCACGCCAAGCAGGATCTGCTCAGCGCCATGGAAGCCGAGCTCGGACCGATGCGAGAGCGCTATCAGGCGCTGCGCGCAAATGAGCAGGGCCTGGATGAAATCTTGAACCACGGCGCCGAGCGCGCGCGAAAGATCGCGCGGGCCACCCTGGACCGTGTGCGCGACGCCATCGGCATCGCCGTGAAGAAGTGAGAGAAGGAGAGGATGGGCGTGGAGAAGAGACCCTTTCGCGTTTTGGGCCTGCAGCAGATCGCCATCGGTGGACTCGACAAGTCGCGGCTGAAGAAGCTGTGGGTCGATACGCTCGGCCTGACGCTCGAGGGCAACTACAAGTCCGAGAAGGAGAACGTCGACGAGGACATCGCGGTCGCCGGCCGCGGCCCCTTTCGCGTCGAGGTCGACCTGATGCAGCCGATCGACCCCGAGAAGAAGCCGAAGGTCAACGACCCCGCGCTCAATCACATCGGGCTCTGGGTAGACGACATACGGGCCGCCGTGAGCTGGCTCGAGGCCCAGGGCGTGCGCTTCACCCCGGGCGGCATCCGCAAGGGCGCGGCCGGCCATGACGTGACCTTCATTCACCCCAAGGGCGACGAGAAGTCCCCGCTGGGCGGAGAAGGCGTGCTGATCGAACTCGTGCAGGCGCCGCCCGAGGTCATCAAGGCCTTCGACGCGCTCGCCGGCTGACGCGCTTCGATTTCACCGCTCGCGCGTGGGACCACGCGCTTCGATTTCACCGCTCTTGCATGGGACCACGCGCTTCGACTGCTGCAGAGGGAGTCGGAGCGGGGATGCTCGCGCGCGAGAGGCTGGCGTCGTCGAGTAGCAGGAGCTCCTGCGCCATCTGGTACTCGTAGAAGCCGACCATGCGCGAGTCGATCACGGCCTGGAGCAAGCTGCGCGCGCCCGTCATGTCCCCGACGCCAGCGCGGCGGAGGGCCTCGTAAAAGTCGGCTTCGGTGTGCTCGCCGCGCGACTTCGCCAGCGCCGAGAGCTTGGGATAGTCGATCTTCCCGAGGCCGAAGGACGCAAGGTGCCCCCACCAAGCATCGGATCGCGCGAGCCGCGCCAGGAGCCGGTCGATCTCCGCGGAGCCCGGCGTGTGCGCGCGGGCGGCGATCCCCTTGGCCCACAGGGAGAAGTACGTCTTCCACTCCGGATCCAACGTGAGTTGCCGCTGCGCCCGCTGCAGGATGGACTCCGCGAAATCCGGGTCCGGCTGCGCCACCATCAAGAAGGAGAGGATCTGCGCGTAGGTCTCGCGATTGTCCGCCGCAGCCTGCATCGCGAGCTCGAAGGCGTCCTTGGCTTCCTTCTCACGGCCGAGCCGCGAGAGCAGGACGCCACGGCGAATCTGAATGAATGCCCGCTGGGGCGCCTCGTCGCGCGCGCGCGCGCCGTTCTCCCAGAGCGTGAGCGCCTCCCCGTACGACCTGCGCGCGGCCGCGCGATCTCCGCGCGCCCGCTCGGAGTCGCCGATCTGCTCGAGGATCTGCGCCTTGAGGCGCGACTCGTCACCGTCGCGCTGCGTCGTGTGCTCGAGGGCGCGGCGCAGGTACTTGTCGGCCTCCTCGAACCTGAAGAGTCGCGCCTCGAGCTGTCCGAGCTGGATCAACGCACGCGTGGTCTCCTTCTTCGCCAAGCTCGCCTCGAAGTGCGCGCGCGCCTCGTCCACGTTGCCCGCGCTCATCTCCGCGAGCCCGACCGCCAGCTCCAGCTCCTCGACAGAGACGGGAGAGGGCACATCGGGCCAGCGCGCGACGCGCTCGTTCAGGATGGCGCGCGACTGCTGGGCCAGCGCCCGCGTTTCGCTCGGATCGCTGTCGAACATCTCGCCGCGCATCAAGTTCGCCAGAACTTCGAGGGCCTCGTCGTACAGGTCCCGCTCGTCCGGCGCGAGCTGGATCGCCTCGGCGTAGTCGGTGGCGGCCTCGGCGTAATCGTCATCTCCCGCGGCGATGCGGCCGAGACACTGAGGGAAGCGAGCGTCCTTCGGGAACGCGCGCCCGCCGTACAGGCACAGCGTGCGCGCGATCTTGGGATCGTTCCCTTCGATGTACGCGCGCGACAGCGCCAAGAGGGCGTCGGGCGCCTCCGGCTTTCGGTCGGCGACGATCTCCACGACGGTTCGGATCCGCGGTTCGAGCCCGGTCACGGTGTCGAGCTGCCTCAGGCGCGCGAGCGCGCTCTGGAAATCATCGTGCGCCAGGTACACGCCTGCGATGTCGAGGGGGGCGCGACTGAGCGCGACCGTGGCTTCTCGATAGTCCTGAAACGAGAGCTCGCCTGGGCGCGGAGGCGACTGCCCATCGGGTCCCAACGCCTTCACCAACTGCTGCCGGCGCTCCACGTAGAGGTTGGCCAGCGTGTCGAGGATGTCGGGCGCGGGCGTCAGCCGCGCGTGTTCGGCGATGACCTGGATCAACCCCGTGAGATGATCGGCCACGCCGCCGAGGTTCTCACGCGCCTCGTCGCTCCAGCGCCTGAGCTGTTGATACTGCTCTTTGGGCTCGGGGTTGTGGGGCTCCAGGGTCTTCTCGATCCAAAGCGCCGACAGCACGCGCGCCTCGTCGCCCTTGGGTTCGCCCTGCATCCGGAGATACTTGGCCAGGGCCAGCGTCTCCGGCAGCAATCCCCCCTCCAGCTCCGAGGGGTAATAGAGCGAAGCGATGCGCGCGAGCTTCTCCACCGCAGCGTCGTACTCATCGGCTGCGTGCACCCGCTCCGCCTCCGTGACCAGGTAGCGCACGAGGGTCTTGCGCACCTCGGCCCGCTGCGGATCGCCCGGATCGAGACGCCGGTAGGCGCGCTCCAGGCGCGCGGCGCTGGCCGCGTCGAGCGCTTCGGGGACCGCAAGCGCTCCCGTGCCCTGCCGCGCGGGCTTGGCGCGCGCCGCGCAGCCCACCGCGGTCAGGCCCAGGAGCAGCGCCAGCGACAGGCGCACGCAGACTCCCCGCGTGCCGGCTCGAAGAGGGCGGATCCCCCCGCGAGCGCGGCGCGGCCAGGGCGGTGGAAGCTTGTTCATCTTGCCGTGGAGCTTAGCAATTCCCCCCCGGCGACGCATACTTGGGAAGTGATCGGGCGCCCTCCACGCAGCCTCTCGCTCTTCGTCGCGGGCGCCCTCCTGGTGCTCACCGTGGCGCTGATGTTCGGCTTCAGCGAGGGGCTCGCGGCGCTCTATGCGTTCAGCCGCGATACGACCCTCGCCGAGGGCGGGCGGCACCTGCGCGGCAGCCTGTTGAGCCTCACCCTGGTGCAGGCGGCGGCCATGGGCACGGCGCTGGTCCTGGGGCTGCGCATCATGGACCCCAACGCCCCCGCCCCCGCCGCGCTCTCGCTGCGCGCCGTCTCCGCCCGCACCCTGGCGTTGTGCGTACTGGCCGGCCTTTGCCTGCAATTTCCGCTCACCGAGCTCGCCAACGTGCTGCACCGTCACGTGTTCGGACCGGACCCCCTCGAGCAACAGCTCGCGCTGCAAAACCTGCTGGAAGCCCGCAGCCTGGGACAGGGCCTCCTGATCGTCGCGTGCATCGCGGGCGTGATCCCGCTGATGGAGGAGCTGCTCTTTCGGGGTGTCTTCCTGTTCGGGCTCAGCCGTCGTTACGGCGCGCTGTTCGGGATCCTGCTGAGCGCGGCGCTATTCGGGGTGGTCCACTTGGGCGCGGTGCCGGCCGTGTACGCGAGCGTCGCGGGGCTCGTCCTCGGCTGGCTCGCGCTCGCGGCGCGCTCGGTGTGGCCCGGCGTCGCGCTGCACGGCGCGTTCAACGCGGTGCCGGTGCTGCTGCCCGAGCACGTGCTCGCGATCCGCGGCTTCAACGTGCCCTCCGTGGACGTCGAGCACCTGCCGCCGTATCTAGTGTGGCCTCCGCTCGCGCTCGGCTCGCTCCTGCTGTTCGCAGTGCAAAAGCTCGAACGACGCCCCACCCAGAGTCCCCATGAGTGAACTCGAAAAAGCCTCCTATCGCCCTTCCCTCTCACCCAACGCAAGCGGTCCGCGCACGGGCCTGTGCCTGTGCGGCGGCGGCGTGACGGGAGCGCTCTATCAGGTCGGTTGCCTGGCCGCGCTCGAGGATTTCTTCCCAGGCTTTCACGCCTCGGACTTCGACGCCTTCGTGGGCACCGGCTCGGGCGCCACGGTGGCCACGGCGCTTGCCGGAGGGCTGCGCGCAGGCAGGCTCTATCGCGCGCTGCTCGATCCCGCAGACGACTTCTTTCCGCTGCGCCGCCACCACATGCTCAGCTTTCATGGCCACGAGTTCAAGCGCGTGGTCTCGACCCTGGTCTCGGCCGGCAGGCGCGCGGTCACCTCCCTGATCGCGAGTCCGCTCGAAGCCGACGTTTGGAACGAGCTCGAGCGCTTCCTCGACTCGCTGCCCGCGGGCCTGTTCAGCCTCGATGCTTACGAGCGGTTTTTGGCCGAGTTCATGGAGCGCCGCGCGATCGCCGGCTCCTTCGGCGAGCTCCCGCGTCCGCTCGCGCTGGTAGCCTTCGATCTCGACGCTGGTGAGCGCCGCGTGTTCGGCGCCGTGCCGCACATAGACGTGCCCATCTCGCAGGCGGTGACGGCCTCCTCGGCCCTGCCGATCCTGTTCGCCCCCGTCCGCGTGGCGGGCCGCGACTACATCGACGCGGGCCTCGGGGACATCGCCCATCTGGACGTGGCGCTCGAGCTCGGTGCCCAGGCGGTGCTGGTGGTGAACCCGATGGTTCCGGTGCGCTCCGAAGTCCATCAGCGCGACATCCCGACCGGTCACGGTCCCATGAAGCGTGTGCGCGACAAGGGGCTGTTGTGGGTCTACGATCAGTCCGTTCGCATGCGCGGAGATGCCCGCCTGCGTGCCGGGCTTTCGCGCTTCCGGGAGGCCAACCCCACCACAGAGGTCCACCTGCTCGAGCCCGATCCGAGCGATGCCACGCTGTTCATGCATTCGCCGATGAACTTCGCGGCCCGGCGCGCGATCCTCACACACGCCTACACGGCCACGTACCAGAGCCTGCGCCTGCCCACCTCTCCGCTCCGCCAGATGATCGAGCGACGCGGTTTTGCGGCCAAAGAGTAGTAGAGTAGGAAACAGGCGATCGCACGAAGGAACGACGCTCCTGGCGCATGCGTCGGGGGTCGATCGCAGAAAGCGAACGAGCGTTGTCGGGGAAGAGATCCCAGACCGGCATGGAAGACGTTACGCAGGAGATCACCGTCCCCGTCGGTGTTCGCTCGAAGCGCCATGCGCTCGCGCTGTTGGTGGTCAAAGGGCCCCACGCGGGCGAGGTGTTCACGCTCGACAAGCCCGAGATGGTGCTCGGACGCGGGCTCGAGGCCGATCTGCGCGTCGACGATCCAAGCCTCTCGCGCATGCACGCGCGCTTCGAGCGCGAGGGCGAGACCGTCGCCGTCATCGATCTGGGCAGCCGCAACGGCACCTTCGTGGAGGGTCAGCGACTCGAGGGGCGCCGGCGCCTCAAAAGCGGCGAGCTGATCACGGTGGGCACGGTCGTCCTGCGATTCGCCCAGCATGACGCCGAAGAGCTCGAGCTCACCCGCTCCATGTACGAGGCGGCGGTCCGGGATCGGCTGACGGGGCTCTACAATCGCGGCTACTTCGATGACCGCATCGCGGCAGAATACGCCTACGTGAAGCGCCACGGCGGCGTGTTGGCGGTGATGCTGATCGATCTGGATCACTTCAAGGCCGTCAACGACAACCACGGCCACCCCACAGGCGATGCGGTGCTCCGCGCGACGGCCAAGGCGCTCTGCGAGAGCCTGCGCGCGGAGGACGTGGCCGCGCGCTACGGCGGCGAGGAGTTCGCCGTGATCGCGCGCGGCAGCGACGAAGCCGGCGCCCAAGTCCTCGCGGACCGCCTGCGCACCAAGATCGCGCAAGCCCAGGTGGCGGTGGGGGGGCGCACGCTCAAGGTCACGGCCAGCGTGGGCGTCGCGCTGCTCACGAAGGAGCTGCTCTATCGCAGTCCGAGCGAGCTGATCGCCGGCGCCGACGTGGCGCTCTACGGGAGCAAACGGGACGGCCGCGACCGGGTGAGCTTGCATCGACCGAGCGCCCAGCCAAACCTCCTGCAGCGCTCGATCCGCGAGACCGTGAACGACGCGCCGGCGCTTCTCCGCGAGGCGGTGATCGCCGTGACGCGCCGCGAGCCCGCGGTCGACGGCACCTACAAGGTCCCGGAGAACGCGGACCACCAAGTCGATCGCGTGCGCCCGCCACCCAAGCGCTGAGCTTCTACTTCAGGCGCCTCTTGTCGTAGGCCTCGGGCGTGTAGGTGTTGAGCGCCAGCGCATGGATAGGGCCCTTCATCAGATCCCCGAGGGCCCGATAGACCGCCTGGTGCTGGGCCACCCGGGTGAGGCCCTGAAATTTGCTGCTGACGATGGTGGCCTGATAGTGATCCTTGGTCCCGGTCAGGTCCTCGATCTCGAGGACGGTGGCGTCGGGAAAGGCGGCCCGCAATAGCTGTTCAATCTCGTTGGGCTCGATCATGGGGCCGAACCGTACCTTGTCGGACAGCAGATGACGAATCGAACGGCAAGACCCCAGTGATGCCCGCGTCCGTGTGGCCCCTTATTGCCCCACCCATGCGCTTCGGAGGGGCTCCCGGGAATCGCCCGGCATGCGACTCGTGTTCGGGGGCCACGTGGAAGGACTGATTTCAGAAGGGGTCGGTTGAAGCGGCACCATGGGTTTTGCGTCGGCGGCGCTTGGGCGTTCAAGAACGCCGCTCGGGCAGGTTACAGACAGGTCCAGCCACTTCCACGTTGGGTCTTTTAGTGGGAGTTTTTCTCGACGAAAGCTCAGGTTTGCGTGCTACCGTCGCGCCCGGTCGACCGGGGGCTTCGGTCTCGTTGAAGAAGAACCGAGCACAGGTTGCTTCGAGTTCGGCACGCGGCACAGGTCGCCTCCAAACGTAGGCAGAAGATAAGGGGAGATACATGAAGCGAGGTACGAAGAAACTCGGCGGACTTCTGACGGCCGCCACGATCGCAGTGGGTGCCATCGGCCTGCTCGGCGCGCAGGGCTGCGACGATGAAGGTGGCCCGCTGGGCGACATTGCGAAGCAATGCGGTCTCGAGTGCTCTGACAAGGGCGTCGCCCAGGGCAACTTCGCCATCACGGGCGAGGCCTCAATCGACGGCTTCTTCAAGTCGGTCGTGAACTTCAAGAACGTGGCCGCCGGCGTGGCCGCGGACATCAACGCCGAGCTCAAGGGCATCCAGCTCGACTTCGGCATCACGGACGCCGAGCTCAAGGCGGCCGGTTCCGCGGGCCTCGGTGGCGCGCTCAAGGCGAAGATCCAGGGCAAAGCCGAGCTCAAGGTCGACGCCCAGCCCGCCAAGTGCGAGGTCGACGCGAAGCTCAGCGTGGAGGCGAGCGCGCAGTGCCAAGCCACCGCGGGTTGCGACGTGGATCCGGGTCAGGTCTCCGTGCAGTGCATGGGCAAGTGTTCGGTGGACGTGGAAGCCGGCGCGAGCTGCGAAGGCGAGCTCTCCTGCGAAGTGAGCGGCCCCTCGGTCGAGTGTCAGGGTTCCTGCTCGGGCTCCTGCACGGTGGAGCTCACTGCCGCCGGCAAGTGCGACGGCGCGTGCAATGGCACGTGCGACGGATCCACCAGCGACGGCGCCTCGTGCGCGGGCATGTGCGAAGGCTCCTGCGAGCTGAGCGGCAGCGCAGCGGCGAACTGCACCGGCAAGTGCGAAGGCACCTGCAAGGGCACGCCCCCCGCGGCGGGCTGCAACGGCAAGCTCCAGTGCGAGGCCATGCTCAACGCCATGGCCGAGTGCAAGGGCAGCTGCGAGGGTGAGTTCCAGCCCCCGAGCGTGCAGTGCGACGCCAGCGCCTCCTGTGAGGCCAGCGCCAAGGCCGACGCCAAGTTCGCCGCCAAGTGCACGCCCCCCAGCGTCGACATCAAGTTCTCGTTCGACGCCAGCGCGGACGCCGCCTTCCGTGGTCAGTTCGAGTACGGCGTGAGCCAGCTCAAGGTGCGCCTGCCCCGTCTGCTCGCGGCCCTCGAGAAGTCCGATCTCGTGGTCGATGCCAGCGCCGAGCTCCTCGGCACCGGCAAGGCCGCGGTTGAGGGCTTCGCGAAGACCCTCGCAGACGGCGACGCCAGCCTTGCGGTCGCGTTCAAGGTCGGCAAGTGCGCTCCGGCGCAGCTCGAGGCCGCCGCCGCTGCGATCGCCGCGGGTGGTGAGGACCTGTCTGCGCAGGTCTCGGCCGCTGTCGGCGTGACCGCCTCGCTCGGCATGGGCGGCTGATCTCCCGACGCGGATACACACCTGAGCGGCCGGCGGCGAGAGCCTCCGGCCGTTCGGCATTTAAGGCCTCCGCCCCACGGACGCAGCGCACGAACGCAATCGCGCCCAGGGGAGAAGCCGCCAGCGGCGCACGGTTGAACGATGTCTTCCAGGCGTGGCCAGACGCGAAGGCGGTGGAGATCCCGAAGCGCTCCTGCACGCGCTGACAAAAGTCATGGCGGCCCCGCGGCCAGAAGGGCACGATCGAGCGCCAAGGAGTGGCTGGCTGAGATCCCGCAAAAAAATCTGTTCAATGTCGCGGCGCTGGCTTCGTTGGCTCGCGCCGCTCGCCCCCTGCGGCCTTCTCTGGATCGCCTCGGCCTGTTCGGACGGCGGCGGCCAGGCGCCCGGGGACAGTGGCATGGCGTCGGACGGAGACGGCCAGGCCGCTGAGGAGAGTGGCACGGAACTCGATGGCGAGGCGCTCGCCGCCTGCGCCGCCAGTGGGGGCGCGACGCCCACCAGCATCGCGGAGGTCGTCACGCGCATCAACGCCTTGCCTGCGCCGGCCTCCATCGCCTGCTTGGTCGCCAGTTTGCCGCGCCCGTTGACGGTGGTCGCGGTGGACAGCCGGTTCAGCGCACAGCCCGCCAATGGCCCCCACAGCCCACGAATCTTCATCTTGCTCGAGGGTCTGAGCCTCTCGGTCGTGCCCCTGGGCGAGGCCCCCGATCTGCTCGAGTTCGGAGAGTGGTCAGAGCCGCAGCGTACCTTGAAGGGCGAGCTCGAGTTCCCGGTGCTGCGGCCCCTCAGCGAAGACGCCCCGTACGAGCGCCCGTTCTTGGCCGAGTGGGGGAGCAAATGTGGCTACTGCCATTCGAACGAGACTCCCCATCCGAGCATCGCGAATGCCTTCGTCTCGGACATCGTTTACCCCTCTGCACGCGCCGAGGTCTCGCTCGCGTCGTTGCAGGAGATTCGGGCCGCCTGCGAGGCGCCGCAGGGCAAAGGACCGCACTGTACCCTGCTGCGCGCCCTGCTCGACTACGGCGAGGTTCGTCAGGGCTCCTTCGAGCCCGCGGCTGAAACCGAGGGCTGAATCCCCCCGCGAGAACGCGGCATGCGAAACGTGCGCGCGCGCCTGTCAGAAGGCGCTGGAGACGCGGTTCGAGGGGCCGAGCGCCTGAACCCGGCAGGCCACGGTCAGAACGACGAGCCGGGGGTCTTCAAGAACGCGATCTCCTCCGGGGTCGAGCGGCGGCCGAGGATCTCGTTGCGGTGCGGGAAGTGGCCGAAGCGCGCGATGATGTCGCGGTGCTGCACGGCGAAGCTTAGCTGCTCCTCGGCGTCGGCGCGCTGATCGGGCGCGGCCTCGTCGCGGAGCGCGGAGAACAGCGACACGCACAGCTCCTGGGCCTCGAGGTCTTCGGCGTGCATGAGCGGCATGTAGAGGAACGCGCGCTCGTCGTGGACCAACCTGCGATCGAAGCCGGCAGCGAGGCTCCTCCGCGTGGCGGCGAGCGCGCGCTCATCCCCGGCGAAGCTCCGCTTGGTCCCACGAAATGCGTTGCGCGAGAACTGATCGAGCACGATCACGTAGGCCAGGGCGCCGCGCGGCTCGCTGAGCCAAGCTTCGCGCGCTCCAGCCATCACCGCGTCGATCAGCGGCCCGAAGCCTTCGCGGATCTCGGCGTCGAAGGCCTCGTCCTTCTTCCACCAGCGCTGCGCGTGCGCGGCGTCGGCCCGCCCGTGCTCGTCGAGCTCACCGAACCAGAAGTCGAGCACCTGCTTCGCTTCGCCAAAGGAGGGCCCGTTCGAGGTCGTCATCGGCGTATTTCAGGACCGATCCGCCTCGGAGTCAAGCTCGCAAGTCTCCAAAGGCGCGCGGCGGCACACGCCTCGATCAACGCGCGAAGCTCGCGCCCACGCCCACCACGTTCAGCGTCCGATTGCGCACGATCCCCACGTCGCTGCCGAGCGAGCCGAGCGCGAACAGCGACAGCATGCTGTCTTTGAGTCGCGTGTAGGCCCCGAGCCGCGCGAGGAGCCGCCGCTCCTGGATCACGACGCCGTGCGCCACGATGCCCGAGAGCGAAGCCGCGACGAACGGCGAGAAGCCCCAGAGCCGAAAGCGCGTCCACGCGGCCCCGGCTTGCAGCTGGCCGCCGAAGCTCTGGTCACCACGAAAGTTCTCGCAGTCGCGGCTCGGCTGCGTGCAGGAGAGAAAGTAAAGCTGCGCGTCGGCCACTGCGTACCAAGTCCATTGCGCATGAAGGCCGGTCACTTGCACGCGTGCGGCGAGATCGTTGAGGGCGAGGAAACCCGGCCGTGAGTACGCGTGCGCCGTCTCGTGATCGCTCTCGTGGGTGAGGAGCACCCCCGCCCGGACCAGGTACTCGTTGCGCGCCCACCCGTAGCTCTGGGCCAAAGACAGGCGCGCTCGCCAATACTGGCTCGGCAGCACGTTCTGCGAGCGACGCGGCTCATGTAGCTCGAACAGTGGCGCGAGCGAAAGAGCATAGCCAGCGCGCCCTTCCCCGCCGTACAGCGCGAACGAGTCGCTGAAGCGGCCCCGCGCAGCGCCGCGGTATTCGACGCTGTACTCCGCCCCGTTGGGGTCGGCACTGGGAAGCGCGGGCCTCTCAGGCGTCTCCGGGAGCTCTTGGGCGTAGCCAAGCCTGGAGCCAAAGAGCAGCAGGAACGCGCAGAGTACACGCTTGGTCACGCTGAAATGGGAGCACAGCGGCCAAGGAACCACAATCAATCCCGCAGCACGAAGTAGCCCTCGCGATCGAAGGTGAGCGTGCCGTCCTTCAGGAGGCCGCCCACGGCCCGCTTGAAGGCCTTCTTGCTCAGGCCAAACAGCGCGCGGAGCTCCTCGGGACTGGTGCGGTCCGAGACACGCGGAGGGCGCTTCCCACGCAGCTTCTCCAGGATGATCTTGCCGTCACTCGCGAGCTCCTCGTGCAAGAGCCCGCGCAGCGAGAGCTCGACCTTTCCGTCGCGCTGCACGTGCGCCACGCGAAACATGGCCTGCTCTCCGCGCCGCAGCGCGTGTGGCTCCTGGACGGGCAAGAGACCCACGTAGCGGCGCTCGAGGATCACGAACAGGCCGATCGCCGGCTCCAATCGCCAGGCCTCCCCCGAGACCCACTCGTTGCGCTCGAACGCGCCGCCGTCCTCCAGGAACTCCCGCACGCGCATGGTCCCCACGAGCCTCCCCGTGCGATCCAGATCGAGTCCAATCGGCTCCCAGTCTCCCACCGCGAGCTCTCGGGTCTGCTCCTTGAAGGGCACCAAGAGTTGCTTGGGGAGCCCCCAATCCACGAAGGCGCCGTAGCGATTCACGTCGCGCACCTCGAGGAAGGCCACTTGCCCGAGCTCAAGCCGGGGCGCCGCCATCGTGGTCACGGGGCGGTCCTCCGAGTCGAGATAGACGAACCCCTCGAACGAATCGCCCTCGTGCAGGTATTCGTCGAGCTCGGCCCGCGGCAAGAGCACCGAAGGCTCGCCGGGCGCCGGCTTGGGCGTGGGGCCGCAGAACGCTCCAGGCGCCGTCAGACGCTGCACGAAGAGCGTGCTCGTGCGTCCGATGAGCTCTGCCAGCTCTGCTGCACCGCCCATGCCCAACGCCGCGCTCAGAAGAACGTGAGCTTGATCTGGCTGGGCGGGATGCCCGCGCGGATCTCTTCGTGGTACGCGGGCAGCTCGGACCAGTGCAGCCCGGGCTTCATGTGGTGGGCCGTGTGGTAGCCGAGGTTCTGCGCGAGCAGGTTGTAGAGCTTGTTGAGGTTGTTGCGGCTGGCCTCGAGGTGGTTTTTGGTCTCGAGCCCGGAGTGGTGTTCGTAGGTCGCCTGGCAGGTGTGGAACAAGGTGGCCAGCGGGAGCGCGAGGAACAGAATGGCCGTGTTCGCCGGGTGGATCCAGAACAGCAGCGCGAGCACCGAGTAGAGCGGGATGCGCATGAGCAAGTAGTTGCGGTAAATCCGCGGGTGCTTCTTGCCGACCTTGTAGACGTCGAAGTGGTGCTTGAAGAACAGGAACACCGAGTACTCGAGGCGCCCCATCTTGCTGCCATCGAGGCGGAGCCAACGTGACTCGTCGACCCCCTTCTCGTGGTCCCGCTGCTCGAGGTAGTTGAGGTGGTGACCGAGGTTGTGGTGCAGCACCCAGGTGTACGGGCCCACGCCGGTCTGCATGGCGAGCGGCAGTTCAAAGACGCGGTTGAGCCAGGACTTTCGAAACACGTTCACGTGCTGGTGATTGTGATTGAAAGAGGCCGACATCATCGATGCAAAGTAGAGCGGCACCGCCAAGATGGCCGCGAGCCACGGAGGCGCGAAGTGCCAGATGGTGAGCTGCACACTAAAGAAGAGGAGTACCCAACCGACGGTATAGCGATCAATTGAGTAGCGAAGGATCTTCCCACGAGACGACTTCATGCTGATGAGGGAGCCTTTTGAAGAAGGGAACCTGCCCGAAGGCGCCCGACTGTAGCGGCAGGCGTTCCGCCGAACAAACCGAGCGCATCCTTTTCTGGCTCGATTCCAGTACTTGCGGGCGCGCTTCGCAAACTTGTGACCGAAATGTGAAGATCTGGACGGCCAGGATGGAAACCAGTGTGCGCGCATGTGTTCAGCCCGCCCGTCCTGGTGTAATCTCGGCGCCGACCTGGGTCAGCGCGGGGGGAGGTCTGCGGTTTGCGAGCGTCGCCTGAGAAGAAGGAAGAAAAGGAGCGCGTCCGGCTCTCCCTGCTGAGGGCCACGCTACACGTGGCGGCCGCCCATGGCTTCGCGAGCCTGGGGCTGCGGGAGGTGGCGCGCGAGGCCGGCATCGCGCCCACCTCGTTCTATCGGCACTTCGCGGACATGGATGAGCTAGGGCGCGCCTTGGTCAACGAGTTCGTCGGACCTGCGATAGCTCAATTCGAGGACGCGGTGAACCAGGCGGGCGAGTCCGGGGAAGATCTGGGTCGCGCGCTCCTCGAGGCGGGATTTCAAGCCGTCGCCCAGGATCGCGAGGTCATCCGCTTCTTGCTCGCGGAGCAGGCCGGGGCGTTCCCGAGCTTTCGCGTGAGTCTGCGGGAAAAGCTCGACGCGCTCGCGCACACCATCGAGGCCGTGAGCCAGTGCGAACCCGGCCGGGCGCGCGCGGCCGTGGCGGTGTTCCTCGACGCGCTCAACCGGCTGCTCGAGCTCACCGACGAAGCGACCGACGCGGCGCGGGCCGAGCTGCACGCCGAATCTTTGCGCAACATCAGCGCCCAACTGACCAGGAGGAGCGCGCCATGAACGAACTCGCGGAGGCTTTACTCGAAGCGCAGATCGCGCATGAACTCGGCCGCTTGCGTGGCAGCGGGCTGAAGCGCTTGCTCGACGAGCACATCGACGCCGTTCTCCAGTGGCTCGAGGACGTGTCGCTCAACGACGTGGCCTCGCGAGAGCAGGTGGTCGGCGTGATCGAACGGGTCGTGATCGACCTGCGGGTGAGCGGCGGCATCACGGAGTTGGCCGGCGAGATGGCGCGCGGGGTCGTCACATCCGCGGTGAGCGCGGACACCCACGTGAGCCAGATCCTCGATCGCACGACCTTCGAGGACTTCACGGAGAAGCTGCTTTCGCTGGACTCGGTGCGGCGGGAAGCCATCTCCCTGGCGGCCAACAGCAAGTCCTTTGGCACGATCGCCTCGCGCATCCTCTCGCACGCCCTGCTCGACTTGTTGTTCCGCAGCGACCAGACGCGCTCCGAGCCGCGCACGCTCGCGATCTCCGAGCTCATCTCCAGCATGCTGGCCCGGGTGTTGCCCGGACTTGAGCGTCACACCGAAGATTTTTTGGGGCGCTACATCGAAAACCATCGCGCGCGCATCGCGCGCGACGCCGAGCGGCACTTGATCGCGATCCTCGATCAGGACGCGCTCCAGAGCGTCGTGGACGAGGTCTGGGACGCGCTCTCCACGCTGCGCCTCGCGCAGGCGTTCGAGTTCGTGGGCGTGCGCGACGTCGAGGAATTCGTCGTGATTTGCTACGAATTTTGGCTGCGCTTCCGCAAGACGCCCTATTTTCGCACCATCATCGGGGAGCTGGTGGGGCTCTTCTTCGACAAGTACGGCGAGGGCAGCTTGCTCTCATTGATCGAAGACATGGGCGTGACGGTCCAGATGGTGAAGAGCGAGCTCTCGCTGTTCCTCGAGCCCCTCGTGGCCAAAGCCGACGAGACGGGCTTCTTGGAGCAGCGGGTCCGCGCGATGTTGACCCCCTTCTATCGCTCGTCCGAGTTCGCGCGCGCGCTCGCCGCGGCTCAGCCCCAGAGCACGCGCGCGTGATGCGCGAGGTGCTCCTCCACGAAGGTGGACACGAAGTAGTAGCTGTGATCGTAGCCGTCGCGCATGCGTAGCTCGAACGCTTGGCCGCTCGCCTCGCAGGCGGCGACCAAGAGCTCCGGCTTGAGCTCGCGCTCCAGGAACTTGTCCTGGGTGCCCTGGTCGATCAGCAGCGTGCCCGCAAAGCGACGGCCCCGCTCGAGCAAACGCACGGTGTCGTAGTCGCCCCAACTCTCGCGATCGGGCCCCAGGTAGTTCGTGAAGGCCTTTTGCCCCCACGGCACCTGACTGGGCGCCACGATCGGGGCGAAGGCCGAGACGCTGCGGTAGGCTTCTGGGTGCGTGAGCGCGATGGTGAGGGCGCCGTGGCCGCCCATGGAGTGGCCGAAGATGCCTCGCGCGTCGGAGCGCAGCGGGAACTCGGATTCCACCAGGGCCCGCAGCTCGGAGGTGACGTAGCTGCGCATGCGGTACGCGCTCGACCAGGGCGCTTGGGTGGCGTCCAGGTAGAACCCGGCGCCCAGACCGAAGTCCCAGTCCTTGTCGTCTCCCGCGAAACGTGGGGCGCGGGGGCTCGTGTCGCAGGTGACGAGCGCGAGGCCGAGCGCCGCGGCGCAGCGCTGGGCGCCCGCCTTGATGACGAAGGTCTCCTCGGTGCAGGTAAGGCCCGCGAGATAGTAGAGCACCGGCACGCGCTCACCGCGCAGCGCCTGGGACGGCAGGTAGACCGCAAAGCGCATCGGCCCCCCGCAGAGCGCGCTCGGGTGCTCGTAGAACCCTTGCGTCCCTTCGAAGGACCGCTGCTCGCTGCGCGTGACGAGCCCAGTCACGAGAACTCCACCACGGTGCGGATGGACTCCCCACGATGCATCAGGTCGAACGCCTCGTTGATGCGCGCGAGCGGCAGCTTGTGCGTGATCAGACTATCGATGTCGATCTTGCCTTCCATGTACCAGTCGACGATCTTGGGCACGTCGGTGCGACCGCGCGCGCCCCCGAACGCCGTGCCCTTCCAGACGCGCCCCGTGACCAGCTGGAATGGGCGGGTGGAGATCTCCTGGCCGGCGCCTGCGACTCCGATGATGATGCTTTCGCCCCAACCACGATGGCAGCACTCGAGCGCTTGCCGCATGAGCGTGACATCGCCCACGCACTCGAAGCTGTAGTCCGCGCCGCCCTTGGTGAGCTCGACCAGGTGCGGCACGAGATCGTCCTTGAGCTCCTTGGGGTTGACGAAGTGAGTCATGCCAAACTTGCGCCCGATGGCCTCGCGCGCCGGGTTGATGTCCACCCCCACGATCATATCGGCCCCCGCCAGGCGCGCCCCCTGGATGACGTTGAGCCCGATGCCGCCGAGCCCGAACACCACCACGTTGGCCCCGGGCTCCACCTTGGCGGTGTAGATCACGGCGCCGATGCCGGTGGTCACGCCGCAGCCGATGTAACAGATCTTGTCGAAGGGGGCGTCCTCGCGGACCTTGGCCAGCGCGATCTCGGGCAACACCGTGTGCTGCGAGAAGCTGGAGCAGCCCATGTAGTGGTGGATCTTGGTCTTGCCGATCGAGAAGCGGCTGGTGCCGTCGGGCATCACGCCCTTGCCCTGGGTGGCGCGGATCGCGGTGCACAGGTTCGTCTTGCGGCTGAGGCACGACTTACACGCGCGACACTCCGGCGTATAGAGCGGGATCACGTGATCGCCGCGCTTGAGGCTCGTGACGCCGGGGCCCACGTCCACCACGACGCCCGCCCCCTCGTGCCCGAAGATGACCGGGAACAATCCCTCCGGATCTTTGCCCGAGAGGGTGAACTCATCGGTATGACACACGCCGGTCGCCTTGAGCTCAACCAACACCTCGCCCGCGCGCGGCCCGTCGAGCTCGACCTCCTCCACGACCAACGGCTTGCCTGCTTCATACGCCACTGCTGCTCGCGTTTTCATGCTGCACACTATGCCTCACGCTGGGGCGGCGGGGACGGAGTATTCCAACTTAGTTAAGGCGGAGCCTTGGGGGGACGGAGTATTCCAACTTAGCTTGCGCCCACGTGAATCCGCATGCGCAAGCTAAGTTGGACTACTCCGTCCCCGCCTACGGGCCCCCTCTGAAAATACGCAAACAGCGCTTGAGCGCGCGCTCGGTCTCGAGCGCCTCCGAGCCAAACCCGTAGCCTGCAATCGCGATTCCGATCACCAGCAAGGGCAGCGTAAAGGCGCCTAGCTGGGCCGCCTCTCCGCTTGCGCGGCCCGTGACGATGGCGACCAACACGGCCAAGATCCCGAGCGTCCATACCGCCACGAAGGCGCTCGCGAACAGGGGCGTGCGGAGCACCAGATCCACGCGTGTGCCATCCCCGTCTGGAGATAAGGAGCCCGTCACCACGGGCAAGAAGAAGTTGCGGTAGCCGATCACGCGTGAACAGCGAAAGCGCTGCGGGCCCTCGAAGCGCCCCCGAAACGCCTTCCCGCCCGCGCTTCGATAGAAGGGCACGTCCGCAAGCTGCGCGGACAGCGCCGCCCGGGCTTCTCCGGGCGGAAGTGGGCTGCGCCAGGTCAGGCGCTGGTAGGGAAGTCGAAAGACGAGCTGCATGCGCGCTACATCTTCATCAGCCAGCGCGAGCGATTCTCCACGATGGCGTGGTACAGGCGCCGCGGCAGGACGGTCTTGGCGCCCCACAGCGCGCGGCCGTCGAGGTGCGGCAGGATGTAGAAGGAGCCGCTCTTCGCGCCCTGGTACACGCGCTCGGCGACGATCTCGGCCGTGAGCTTGCCGCGCGTGAGGAGCTTTTCGACGAGCACGTGCATCTTCGGATCGGGCGCGCGCAGCGAACTCGCCAGGTTGGTCTTGAAGAACGAGGGGCAGACCACACACACGCGAATGTTGAAGTGGCCGAGCTCGTTCTGCAGCGTTTCGGAGAGCGACACCACGCCGGCCTTCGAGACGTTGTAGCTGCTCATCTTGGGCATATCGAGCAGGCCCGCCATGGAGGCGATGTTGATGAAGAGACCATGCCCCTGACGCTTGAACACGGGGCTGAATACCTTGCAGCCGCGCACCACGCCGAGCAGGTTGATGTCGAGGATCCATTGCCAGTCCTCGATGGAGACCTCGTCGATGGCACCTGCCTGGGCCACGCCGGCGTTATTGACCACGATGTCCACGCCGCCCCAGCGCTTCACGAGCTCGTCGGCCACGCGGGCGAGGTCCGCCTCCTGGGTCACGTCGCAGCGCAGGGAGAGGACCTCACTCGCACCCGACGCCCGGACCTCGTGCTCGGCCTGCTTGCCGGCGACCTCATTGACGTCGCCGATGCAGACCTTGTAGCCGTCCCGCGCGTAGCGCCTGGCTAGCGCCAGACCGAGGCCGCTGGCCCCTCCCGTGATGAAGATTCGCTTACCACCCATCCCTGTGCCCTCGATGCGGAAAAGCGCGCCCTCGGCGCGCGAGCGAAAAGAAGGCCCAGGTATACGCGGAACGGCCGAAGACGGAAAGGGAGAGCCCGCCCCCCGTCTTTGGCCCCGACTCCCCTACCTCGAGAACTCCCAGGCGAAGGTCGCCTCTCCCTTGCGCTGATCGGGCGGCGCCAGGACGAGTCCGTCGAGCGAGGTGAGCACGCAGTTCTTCACGGCATCGCTCGCCCGCGTCTCTTGCTCCACCACGGCGGGGTTGGCGAAGTTGCCGGTCTTGGGCTCCACGTCGAACTTGACCACCACGCGCCCTGCCGCGTTCGGGTCGGCCGCGAGCGCCTGCCGATAGCACGACTCGACCTGCGCGTTGCGTGTGTCCAGCACCTTGCGCACGGCGGACCGATAGTCGTCCGGCCCACGCGCAAAGAAGGAGCATCCCGAGAGCATGCTCAAGATGCCCACGAGCACGGCGAACGACCTAGTTTCCTTGCGCACTGAGCTCCCCCTTTCCGCTGTCCTGCTCCACGATCAAGAACTCCACGCGACGGTTCTTCTCCCTGCCGGCCGACGTGGAGTTGTCGGCGATAGGCTTGGACTCCCCAAACCCCTTGGCGGTCAAGCGGCTCGCATCGATGCCGTGCGAGGTGAGGTACGCGACCACCGCCTTGGCGCGCCGATCGGAGAGGTCCTGGTTGTAGCCCTCCTCCCCGTCGTCATCGGTGTGGCCGTTGACGTCGACCTTCTTGATCTGCGGGTTGTCACGCAGCACCTGGACAATCTCATTGAGCAGCCCATGTGACTCGGGCTTGATGTCGTCCTTGTCGATCTCGAACTGAATCTTTTCGGTGATCTCGAGGTGGTCTTCCTTGACCTCGACGCGCTTGGGGGCCTCGACGACCGGGACCCGCGCGGGGCCGCGGATAGCGATGGCCGAGGAATCGGCGAACTTGATCACTCCGCCGCAGCCCGCGAGCAAGCCGAGACATGAGACTAGTACGGCACAGCTCGGCCACCGCGCGCGGCGAGCGCTGTTCGGTAGGATTTGCATTGACGTTTCTCCCTCCAGGGCGGGCAGCCTAACACAAAGGCCTGGCGCCCCCAGTCCAAAGCCGAGCGGCGACACACCCGCCCCAACGCTTTATTCCACCTCGCACCTGTACCGAAACCGGCGGTTGACACCCATTCGGCGCCCCCTCAACTTCTTGCGGACATGGTCTTGCCGTCCAGGCCTGAAGCGCCGCGGTCTCTCCAACCACGCGCACCGTTTCCGGAAAGCCCCCTGTGGACCTGGCTTCTTTTCGCGTGCATCTTCGCCGGCATCACCTGGCTCACCCTGAGCTACGAGCTCGAGCCACTTTCTGCCACCTATGCCTCCCAACCGCTCACCTGGATCGACGCGCAGCGTGACACGGCGCTTCTCCTGGGCCTGCTCTGCGGCGCCGGGGGCATCGGCGGTTTCGCGCTCCTTCGATGGCGAAAGCTCGACGAGCGTCGGTGGATTCAACGCGCCCTGGCGTTCGTCCTGATGGCGCTCACCGGATGCTCTGGCATCATCTATTTCTACGGCGCGAACGGCGCACGGCGCACCTACCCACACGTCCACGACGCCTATCACTACGTGCTCGGTAGCAAGTACTTCGACGAGCTCGGCTACGACCTCTTGTACGTGTGCACCCTTCAAGCCATGGGTCCGCGCGCGATCCCGGATGACACCAGGGTGCGCGATCTCTCGACCGACGCGCACGTCAAGGCGCGGGAGCTGCGCTCGCGTGCAGACTGTCAAAGCCTCTTTTCGGAGCAGCGCTGGGCCGAGTTCAAGGCCGACCTAAAGACGTTCGGCGCCATCGATCGCCGCACCTTGCGCAAAGCGCTGGGAGACCGCGGGTACAATGGCTCGCCCTTTCATACGTTCATCGCGGGCACGCTCGCCAAACGCCTGCCGCTCGACTACCAGACGCTCAGCTTGATGCCCCTGATCGACGTCTTCAGCATCTGCGTGATGCTGGGCGCTCTCTGTCACGCGTTCGGCCACCGCCTGGGCCTGCTTTGCGCGCTCTTCTTCTTCTGTCAGTTCGTGGATCGCTTCATGATCATCGGCGGCTCGTTCCTGCGTTATCAGTGGCTCGCCGCCCTCGGACTCGCGATCGCGTTCCTGAAGCGCGAGCGCTTCGCGAGCGCCGGCGCAGCGCTCGCCGTGTCTTCGGCGCTCAACGTCTTTCCGGTGCTGTTCTCGTTGGGGATGCTCGTCCGTGGCGCGCTGGCGTGGAGGGGCCGCGAGCCGCTCAGCGTGTACCGGCGCTTCTTCGCAGGTGCGCTCGGGGCAGGCCTCGTGTGTCTGGCCCTCGGCGCATGCCACGCGGATGGCCTGAAGAACTATGGAAGTTTCGCCGAGGCCATGCGCGTCCACAATGCGGCGGGACGGGCTCCGGGTTTCGGCGTGGGGATCAAGTACAACTTCGTGTCGAGCTCCTTCGCGAGCGGCCACTCGGGCAAGGTGAGAACCCAGGAGCTACGAAGCGCTCGGCCGCTCATCATCGCGGCCGCGGCGCTGATCATGCTCGCCATCCTGCTGCTCTTGCCCGCGCTGGACGCCACGGAGGGCGCCGTGCTCGCCGGATTCGGCGGCACCTTCTGTATCTTCGGACCCACCGGCTACTACTTCGCGTTCGCGTTCCTGCTCCTTCTGCTCTGGCACCGTCGACTCCGGGATGGCGGAGGGATGGCCATGGTCGCGCTCGCGTTCTTGAGCTGCATGCCACCCTACCTGGCGATCCTGGACGGGGCGCAACGCTTCTACGCGTTCAACCGCATGATGTCGGCGAGCTGGACGGTTTACCTCGTGCTCACGCTTTCGCTCTTGTACCGCTGCTACGTGGCGGGACCTCGCGCGCCGTTGCTGCACAGAGCCGCAGACCACCGGGGCTGCCCCTAGAGCGCATTTCTCACGCGCGGAGGCGTGGCTGCCCTGTGGCTCGGCGCGTCGCTCGTCACGATGGTGCGCTGGCCCTGATCGGCCGCACTGGGGGCTTTGCTGCCAAGGATGCTGCCTGTGCGCTTCTGACGTTTGCACTTCCAACAGTGACGTCGAGGACTCCGCCCCGACAGTTCGACGGGTACGTTGGCACTACTGCGTCACGGTCCCTCATGAGACTCGCGGCCGCGGCGTGACATCGGCCCCGAGGCTCATGACATAGGTATGCGGTGCATGAAGCCGTGGAGCGCCGCACCAGCTCTCGACGCATTCTGTCCGGCGTGCCCCCCTCAGGTATCGCGGAAATCACGGCATGACTTCGTTTTGTCGGTCAAACTTCGGCGATGAGGAGCTCAACCCCCCAGAAGGATCCGAGGCGGTGCCGGATCCGCCACCCGAGCATGACCCATTGCGGGAGCACCTGGAACAGTTGCTCTGAGGCCCTGCCCATGAAGCCAAGTAGAACGGCGTGGACCCCGCGATCGACGCTCGCCATCTGCGCCGGTCTGTTCCTCGCGTGCAGCTCGCCGGTGAGCCACGACAGAGCGGACGGCAGCACCGATCACGGCGATTCGAGCGTTCCGGACGACGCGGCGCCCCTCCCTCCCGATGCACGCGGCATCTGCGATGGGACGGAGGATCTGCGTTTCGCGGCCTATCTCATTTCGACGGCACTCTTGGATCCCTCGTTAAAGTCCCTGCAAACCGTCGGATGGTCTTACCTCTACGTAGACGGCCGGTGCCACTACTGGACCGTGGATGCGCTGCCTTTTCGCGAGACCCACGAGGGCGAGCTCACGGAGGAGCAGGCCCAGGCGCTGGCCAAGGACTTCCACTATGGCTCGTGGAGCGAGATCCAGGGGGCTTGGGGATCGGACGGCATCCACGGGCCCTGGATCATCGTGCATGACAGCCGCACTGGCGTAGCCTGCTACTTCGGATGCGCGGGCGCGCCTGCGTCCGTTCGAGCCGTGACGGACCGGACTGTGCTCGATGGGTGGATCGGTCAGCTCTATGATGCAGGGCGACCTCTGAGCGGTCCGATCCGGCTAGCCTTCGAAGCCTGGGGTTGGGAGGGAACCGGTTATGGCGATGACTTCTCTATCCGCCCCTCGCCCTGGCCATTACGGCAGCAACCCTCGGAAATTGCACCGTGGATCCACAACGGGACCCGAACTTACGCGGGCCCGGCCGAGAATCCTCCCGGTGGCCACCTGATCGCCGAGCTTGACGCGACCTCCGCCTTACGGGCGGCGCGCGCCGACAAGGCAACTTACTCCTATCCCCCGTGGCTCGCCTTGGGCCCCGCGGAGGGCGGGTATGCTTCCATCCAGCTCAGAGACGTTCTTCCCTTCGAAGATGCGGAAGGACACATTCCAGAGCCGCCACTCGTCCCCAGAGATTAATCTGGTTCTCATCCGCGACTACCTCGTCGACGTGCCAGGGCCATCGCGCCAAGAGCGCGATCAGCGTCCGCCGACCTCGGACACTGCGACAATACCCCGGCATTGCCTCGGTCCGAGGTCGACGGATCCGACGCCGCGGCGCTCCACGATCCGGCGCGGGGTATGAAATGCGCTTTAACCTGCGCCCTTGACCCTAGCGCGAGCGCGTCCACAGAACGTAGCTCGAGACTTCGCCCAAACGGCGATAGTCGCGGCTCAACTCCAAGTTCTCGGCATCCGTGAGCGCACACGGAAGCCGCACCGCCACCAACGTCACGTCCTCTGGCCGCAGTTCGGACCGCGCACGAAATGGACTTGCCTCGGTCCGCTCCCCGGTCGGCCGGATCTCGTAAACGCCAAGGCTCGGGCGCCCTCGGCAGCCGGCAATGCGGATCAGGCGCGCTCGTTCGGCGGGGGGCGTCTCCCGGATCTTCGCGACCGCGACCTTGCCGAAGGTCTCGGCGTTTTCGGTGGCTGCCCCGACCGCGTCGAAGAACACGAGCTGGCGCGCGAGGTTTTTTGGGTTGAGTCTTGCCTTGTCGGGTCGATTCCACGCCACATGGCTGGCACCCAGCGCGCGCCAGGCTTGCCAGACCTTGCGCGCCGACGAGAACTCCACGTAGCTGAGGGCGCCCTGAAAGCCGAAGTGATCGGTGACGGACGGGCGCCCGAGGCCGAGCCGCAGCATGCGGTCGTGGAGCAGCACCGTCGCGTCCCGCGGGAGCGCGGCGCCAACCTGCTTCATCTCTCCCCAGTGGTTGAAGCGCGCCTGAAACTGACGGAGATGGCCGGCTGCGACGAAGTCGCCCAGACGATGGACGAGCGGCACCTTGATCATGCCGTTGGTGGGATAGAAATAGGCGTCGGCGCCCCACACCACCTGGAAGCTGATGAGCGCGATGAGCCCCACCTGGGGCAAACGACCGGCGCGAAACACGCTGAGCGCAGCCACGCAAGCGGCCATCCAGGGAACCAGGGCTTGCAGAAAGCGGTCCTGATGATTGGTCCAAAACCAGACTGCGACCCCAGCGGAGGTCGCAGCGGTCAGCGCCGCGGTGCGACGCGCACGCTCGACGAACAGGAGGGTGGGCGTGAGCAGGGTGAACAGCGAGCCGAAGGTCGGCTCCGGGATGTTGAAGCTCTTCCAGTTGTTCGGAACGAACGAGAAGGTGACCACCGCCTTGGCCGTCTCCTTCAACTTGTGAAGAAAGGGCCCCTCCAACGCAAAGGTCCGCGGAACATAGTTCTGCTCCATGGCCTCCTTGGCGCCCGCGTGAAACGGATGCGGCGCGAAGACCCCGTTCAAGATCGGATAAAACGGGTCTCCGTAGAACAACGCATTCTTGAGCCAATGGGGCATCGTCAGCACGAGCAGCGCCGCCGTCCCGTACAGCAACAAGTCGAGACGCTTGGCGCGCACGAGGACCCAAACCATCGCCACCGATGCAGGCACGATCAAGTAGATGGCCTGGTACTTCGTCAGGATGGCGCCGGCTGCCATCGTCGCGACCAAAGTCACGCTGCGAACGCCCACCGCCCGGCGAGACGCGAAGATCGCGATCGCCAGCGGAGCCGCCCAGAAGGCGAGGACGCGGTCTGCACCCGCGTTGAGGTTGGAATTGTAGATGAGCGCGGACGGAAACAGAAAGAACGCGGCCCCCGCCCAGCGCAGGCGCGGACCGGGGATGAGCCGACGTACCAGGGGGCCGATGCCCACGATGGTCGCAAGAAACAGCGTCCACTCGACGTGCGCCGAGAGCATGACGCGGTCGAAGAGCGAACTCGGCTGTTGGAAGGCCCAGGTGTAGAGCCAGGTCGCGAGCTGGGGATAGGCCGCCAAGTACCAACCATCGGCGAAGCGGCGGATGCCACCCTGGTAGGCGTACTGCTCGGCCGTGGACAAGTGGTACCAGCGCGCGTCGAAGCTCACGTTCTCCGGCGTCATCACCTGCGTGTACACCGCGATGAGGCCCAGGCCGAGAAAGGCCAAGCGCGCCCACTCACTCGGCGTAAATCCTCGTGCAGCGCTCCGTGCGTGCGCCGTCAGCGGCGTTGGGTGGATGAAGAGACGTCGGACGCCGCGCCAGACGGTTCGGGGCGTTTGACTGCCACCCGAAGCCAGCAACGCGAGGGGCCAAACCACGAAGAACAGCGCTCCATACGCGCCGAGCATGCCGGCCGTGAACACACCGAGTCCGAAGGTGAGCACGCCGAGCGAAAAGCCGAGAAGCAAGCGCTCCGTGAAGCGCAGCGACTGTCCTCCCAGAAGGCTCAACAGGCGAAAGCCCGACGTGAGGCTGGCCGCTGCGAACACAAGGCACAAAGCCCAGTAGCCGAGATAGCGAAAGAACAACCACTTCGAAAGCGGGTAGTAGCCGTGAACCGACCACGCGAAGGTCGCGAGACCTGCGCCCAGAATCGCGAAGATCAGCGCTGAACGATGCCTGGATGCCAGCGTCATGGAGTCACACCAACTGTGGGAGGCGGCTCCTATAGCATGACCGCCCATCACCCCCTGCAGCGACGGATGGCAGACCGATGGTCCACAAGACGTCGAGCGGGCAGGAGCCGAGGGCCCTCGGTCTGTGTCGTTCGCGCCTTTTTCCTTTCGGGCTAGGCTCGCGCCATGCAGCAGCGACAGTTCGCGGGACTCAACAGCTACATCACGGGCGGCGAGGACGGATCGGGTGGAGGCGGCGACGGACCGGTGGTGATCCTGTTGCACGGCTTCGGGGCCCCTGGCGACGATTTGGTGGACCTCGCCCGGGTGTTGCGACTCCCCAATCACCCCCGGTTCGTATTCCCCGAGGCGCCGCTCGCACTGGACGGGGGAGCCGGCAGGGCTTGGTGGATGTTGGACATGGCGCTCTTCGAGCGACGCGCGCGCGGAGAGCGCATCGATCGCAGCGGTGAGATCCCATCGAGCCTGCCCGCCGTGCGCACGCAGGTGTCGGAGCTCGTGTCGGAGGTGTGCGCGCACTTCGGCGTCGGCCCTTCGCGCCTGGTGCTCGGCGGCTTCTCTCAAGGCTCGATGCTCGCCTGTGATGTGACGCTCCATGCGGCGGACAACCCCGCCGCGTTGCTCTTGCTCTCGAGCACGCTGATCGCCGAGTCGGTGTGGAAGCCGCGGATGGCGAGCCTCGCGAAACTTCCTGTATTTCAAAGCCACGGCAGGTTTGATCCTATCCTGCCGTTCGAAGACGCCGAGCGACTCGCGGCGCTGCTACGGGGCGCCGGAGCCGACCTCGACTTCAGGGAATTCGAAGGGGGCCACGAAATCCCGCCCGCAGTGCTCACGGGGATGGCGCGCGCGATCGTCCGGTTGGGTTAGCGGATTGATCGAGCACATTTTTTTGATTTCGCTCTGCGGAACCTGAAGCCCCGCGCCGCAAAAGCACGCTATTGTCGGGGACCAGATGGATCACGTGCCGCTGCTCGACGAGCTGGCCATCGTGGCGGTCCTCGCCGTCGCGGTGACGGTCGTGCTCTCGCGCCTTCGTCTGCCCACGGTCGCGGGATTGCTCGCGGCGGGGGCGTTGGCGGGTCCCTTCGGCCTCAAGCTCGTGAAGTCCGTGCACGACATCGAGCTCTTGGCCGAGGTGGGCGTAGTGCTGCTCTTGTTCTCGATCGGGCTCGAGTTCTCGCTCGGGCGCTTGCGGGACATCTTCCGTCAGGTCGCACTCGGCGGGGCGCTCCAGGTGGGCCTCACCACCAGTGCCGCGGCCGGGGTGGCGGTGGCGCTCGGAGAGCCCTGGGGACGAGCCATCTTCTACGGCTTCGTGTTCGCCCTCTCGAGCACGGCCATCGTGTTGCGCGCGCTCGCCGAGCGCCGTGAGCTGGACGCGCCGCACGGGCGCTTCATCGTGGGCACGTTGATCTTTCAGGATCTGTGCGTGGTCCCGATGGTGCTCATCGTCCCGCTGCTCGGCTCGAGCCACGCGGAGAACGCGGGCGAAGACATCGCCATCGCCATGGGCAAGGCGGCGTTGGTCGTGGTGTGCCTGGTGGCCTTGGCGCGCTTCATCGTGCCCACCATCCTCGACTGGGTCGACGCCAGCCGCAGCCGCGAGGTGTTCCTGCTGGCGATCCTGGCGCTCTGCATCGGCACCGCCTGGCTCACCTCGCAGGTCGGGCTCTCGCTGGCCCTCGGCGCCTTCTTGGGCGGCATGGTGGTCGCGGACACCGAGTACAGCCACCGCGCCATGGGCGACATTCTGCCCCTACGCGACGCGTTCGTGAGCTTGTTCTTCGTCTCGCTGGGGATGTTGTTCGACGTCCAGGTCGTGTTGCACGAACCGCTCTTGGTGGGGATGTTGCTCCTGGGCTTTCTGCTCGCCAAGGGCTTCTTGGCGACGCTGGCGGCGATGGCGATGCGCTTTCCTTCCCGCGTGGCATGGCTCTCGGGCGTGGGGCTCGCGCAGTTCGGTGAGTTCGGCTTCGTGCTCGCGCAGCTCGGCGACGCGCACGGCGTGGTGGAGCCGGGCGCGCTCGGCCCGCTGCTCGCCGCGGGCATCGGCAGCATGTTCCTCACCCCGCTGCTAGTGCGCGCCGCGCCCCACGTCACCGCCGGTGAGCGCTTACTCGCCCCGCTCGAGCGCCTGATCGGCGTGCGCGCGATCGACGAGGCGAACGAGCCCGGCACGCACCACTCCCGTTTACAAGACCACGTGGTGGTGGTGGGCTACGGCGTCGCCGGGCGCTTCGCGGCCCAGACGCTCGAGGCCTGCGAGGTGCCCTTCGTGGTGCTCGAGCTCAACGCGGACAACGTGCGCAGCGGCAAGCAAGAGGGCCTGCCCATCTACTATGGCGACGCCACCAGCTCCGAGGCGCTCGGCCACGCTCACCTGGAAGAGGCCAAGCTCCTGGTGCTGCTGATGAACGATCCCCAGGCCGCCCGGCGTGTCGTCGACACGGCCCGCCGCGTCGCGCCCCAGGTGCCCGTGCTCATGCGCACGCACTATCTGCGCGAACGCCAGAACCTGGTGAAGGTGGGCGCCCACGACATCGTAGCCGAAGAGGTGGAGGGCGCGGTCGAGGTGATCCAGCGCATGCTCCGGCGTATCGAGGTGCCGCGCAACGTCATCGAGGAGCGTATCCGGCTCGTCCGCTCGGAGACGCAGACCACGGAGCGCAAGCAGACGCTCCCGCGCGCTGTCCTGCGCGACGTGCGCGGGCTCGACGAGCTGAAGATCGAGAGCGTACTGGTGCGCGATCACAGTCCCGCCGCGGGGGCCTCGGCAGTACAGCTGGAGCTGCGCAGCATGACGGGCGCGCTGGTCGTAGGCGTGCGACGAGGAGCGCGCCTGTTGCAGGAGCCCGATCCGCACGTGCCTTTCGAGCCCGGCGATATCGTGTACCTGGTGGGCACCTCGGAGGCGATTCGCAACGCGTTCGCGCTGTTCGACCAGGAGAGCACGGACCCCAATGCGATGCCGTTTCCGAACGACGAGGCGAGCTAGGTTATGGCCACCCCTGCCTTTCACCCCGGCGGCGGCGAATCCAAGAAGCGCACCACGAGGTCTGCCAAAGCCTCGGGCTGATCGTGGTGCAGCATGTGTCCTGCGCCCTCGAGCACCTCACGTTGAACGCGCGGAACCAGGGTAAGCCGACGGTGAAACTCGGCGAGCGAGTACCGCCCTCCCCAGAAGCGCTCGGCCTCGGTTTCTCGTCCCTCGACCCACAGCACGGGCGCGGTGATCCGAGCCCAGCAAGCCTCGGCCTCGCGGGCGCGGTAGAGCACCGGATTGACGCGCTTGTGGCCGGGATCCCCGAGCACGCGCAGCTTTCCTTCGGGTCCATCGGCCCAGTGTCGCGCGAGCCAGCGAGCCTTGTCGGGCGCAAGCCGGGGGTTGTTGCGACGGAGGCGGCTGGCCACCGCCTCGTAGTCGGCGAACGTGGGCATGGTCTGCTCCTCGCGCAGCTGGTCGAGCCATTGGGCGTAGCGCCTGGGCGCATCCGCCGGATCGGCGTCGGGCAGGCCGAAGCCTTCCAAGTTCACCAGGCGACGGACGCGTGAGGGGCGCACTCCGGCGTAGATCATGCTGACGTTGCCGCCCATGCTGTGTCCAAGCAGGTCGATGGGCTGGTCCGGCGAGAGGACATCGAGCACTGCGTCGAGATCGCCGAGGTAGTCGGGAAACCAGAACGCGTCCGCGGGTGGCGATAACGTGCGCCCGAACCCACGCAGATCGAGCGCGAACACACAGCGACTCGCCCCCTCGAGCCGCTCCATGGCGTCGACCAAGAATTGAAACGAGGCACCGACGTCCATGTAGCCGTGGAGCAGCAGGAGCGCGCGGCGTTCGGGCGTGATCAGGGCGCGCGTCCCCCATCTGGTCAGATGGTGTTGAATCCCGCGCGCGGTGACCATCTCCTCGGCCGGGGCTCGCCGGGCGACATACGTTGCTTGCGTTTCATGCATGGAAGCGACCGCGAGTGTGCCTCTGCCCCGCGCGGGCGTCGACCTCTTCCCCGCACCACGCGCTTCGAAGTCTCGCCCCGGGCGCGGTATCATCCGCCGTAGTGAACACGCGTAGCAGCATCACGGCGGCCGACGGCACCCGCATCGAATACACGGTACAGGGGAGAGGCCCCGCGCTCGTCTTGAACAACGGCCTCACGACCACACACCTGTTCTGGAAGTACCTCGCGCCGCGGTGGCGCGAACGACACACGATCGTGATGTGGGACCTGCCGGGTCACGGCACCTCGAGCGCCGCGGGCAGCCCGCGTTCGGCGACGATCGAAGGTCAACCGGACCTGCTCACGCGCGTGATGGACGCGGCGGGCGTGGAGAGCGCAGTCCAGGTGGGGTTCTCGGTCGGCTGCCAGGTCGCGCTGGAGATGGCCCGGCAGTATCCGCAGCGTTGTGACGCCATGGTATTGCTGCTGGGCGCGGCGTGTCACGTGTTGAGCACCACGCGTTTGCCGCTGCCCGCGCCGCTGCTCTCACGCTTGTTGCGCGGCATCCCAGATCGCTCCTTCACCCCCTTGGCGCGCCGCTTCGCGCAACTGGCCAATCAGGAGATCAGCTACCAGGCAGGTCGCGCCCTCGGCATGCTGGGTGCCAAGGCGCCGCGGAGCGATATCCGAGAGATGATGGAGCACATGTTGTTGGTCGATCCCCCCACCATTCGACGCATGGCGGTCTCTGCGGAGGATCACTCCGCCATGGACGTGCTCGCCTCCCTAGAGGTGCCGGTCTTGATCGTGGCAGGCGATCGCGACCCGTTCGCGCCAGCGACCAAGGTGGGCGAGCGCATGCACCGCGCGGCCCCCGCGAGTGAGTTCGTGCTCATCGAGGGCGGGACGCACACGGCGCTCCTGGAAGAGCCCGAACAGATCGCGGACATCGTCGAGGACTTTTTGGCCCGGCATGGGCTCACGAAGGTACATCGCCCACTTTCCGGCTGACGGTCTCCCCAGGGACGCGAGCGCGCGAAGTCTCCCGACCGTGCGCGCGAGGTCGCACGGAGATGCGGCGCTCGGCAGCCAGGCGGAGCAGCCGCGAGAGCCGCTCGCGCGATGGGCTCTCGTCCTCATCCGGGCTGGGCGCGCGCAGCTCGAGCTCGAACTCCTCGACGGGTCCGTCCCTGCGCATCAGGCGAGCGTGCGGGTCCAGCTCGAGCAACACCTTCTGCATCGCGCGGTTGGTCACGAGCACGCTGCAACGAAACTTTCGCACGCCCTGCGCATAGGCCAGGTCGCTCAGCGCGTGCAGGAGGAGCTTGCCTATCCCCTTGCCCTGCATGGCGTCGATCACCGCGACCGCCGCCTCGGCCACCTCCGCGTCGTCCGTGGGCCGCACGTAGCGCGCGATACCGATCGGGCTCTGGCTGCCGTCGGCTTCGAGCTTGAGGGCCCCGAGGGCGACGTGCCGCACTCCGTCGATCTCAGTGAGGTAACGCAGGTCTGCGTCGGTGAGCTCGCGCTTGTGCACGAAGAAGCGTTGGTAGCGGGACGCGTCGCTGAACTGATCGAAGCCGCGCACCAAGAGCTCGCGGTCCCTCGCATGCACCGGGCGCACGAGCACCAAGGTCCCGTCGGGTAGCCGCTTGTGGATCGAAGCCTCGGGAACCATGGAAAAACTCCCGAAGAATCAGGCTAGCACGCCCGGCAGGCGCCTCCCCTCGGGCGCGTGCTATCGATGCGAGCGGGGTTTTCCGCGTGAGCACGCCGCGTGAACAATCGCGCGTGATGAGGTCGTCAAGTGGAAGCGCGCGGAAGCGTACGTGGGCCAAACTAGGCAACACTTTCATGGGCGCGCCGGACACCGGACGCGTCCCCTTCTCGGCAGACTCGGTGGTCTCGCCCCTGCTCGCGTAGGTCTACGAGGACACCATCTGGGTCTTGAAGACGCGGCGCGCCCGGCGCATCGAGGCAGAGAAGCAGAACCTGCGCGCAGGCGCGATCTCGAAAGAGGAGTACAAGCGCCGTGTTCAGCGCATCGATCTGCAGTATGCGGGATCGTAGGGTGGGAAGAAGTAGGCTTGATCTGCCACCTCCGCACCTGAAGGCCACCCGCGACGCGCCTTTCCCCTGCGCTCCGTGAAAGCTTTCTGCCCGCTTCGACCGTAGCGAAAGCAAGCGAAACGCCGTAGGGTGTTGGGCAGCTGTCACCGCGTGGACCTTCGGTGTCTCGCTGGCGCTATGCGAGTGCGTTCGGGCCAACGTCCTGCGAGCAATGCAAATGACAGAACCTCTTCCTGAACCTAGCCACGTGATCGCCGACAAGTACGTCGTCGAGCGCAGCTTGGGCCAGGGCGGCATGGGCGCGGTGTACCTGGTCAGCCACAAGGTCACCGGAAAGAAGCTCGCGCTCAAGTGCCTCCTGCCCCAGTACCTGGAGTATCCCGAGCTCGTGGAGCGCTTCTTGCGCGAGGCGCAGGCCGCCGGGCGCATCCAGCATCGCCACGTGGTCGATGTGTTCGATGTGGGCCGCGATGGCTCGGTGCTCTACATCGTCATGCCCTACCTCGAGGGTCAGCCGCTGTCCGAGCTGCTGCGCGAGAAGTCGGTCTCGCTCGACGAGATCCTGGCGCTGGTCCTGCGCGCGATGGAGGGGGTGGCCGCGGCGCACGCGCAAGGCATCGTTCACCGGGACCTCAAGCCTGACAATATCTTCGTCTGCAGAGGGCCCTCGGGTCGGCTCGACGACCCGCGTGTGCTGGACTTCGGGATCTCCAAGCTCGACGACGAGGAGGAGAAACGTTCGCTCACCAAGAGCGGCGTCCTCATGGGCACGCCCCACTACATGTCCTTCGAGCAGCTCAACAGCCAGCGCGACATCGACGCGCGGGCCGATGTGTACGCCATGGGCTGCATCCTGTACGAGGCCATGGCGGGCGAGTTGCCGTACGTCGCCGATAGCGCCCCGTCGCTCGCCATCCGAATGATGAGCGGACCGCCCAAACATCTGAGCGCGCAAAGGCCAAACCTCCCCGAGGGCCTGGTGAACGCGGTGATGAAGGCGATCGAGCGCGAGCGCGCGGACCGCTTCCCCACCATGGAAGCCATGATCGCGGCGATCGCGGAGTTCGTGCCAGGCCATGTCAGCTCGGCTGCCGGCGAGGACGCTCGCAAGTCGCCCAAGCTCGCGCATCCGAACTTCATCGCGAGCCCGGCCGGCTACGCCGAGACGCTCCCTGCGCCCACCCCCACGCCGAAAAACACCGACGCCAAGACCCAGGTCACGCCCTCTGCGCTGGGATCGCCCGCGAGCGCCGCCTCAACGCAGCCGATCACGGTGCGCACCCAACCCCAGCTGCGGCTCGGTGATGAGCCCGAGCGCATGCCCAAGGCGGCACAGAATCAGCCGCCCGTGTTCCGTTTGGGCCTACTCGCGACCCTGCTGCTCGTCGCAGCGGCGGTCGGAGCCTCCATCTGGGGGGCCAAAAAGGTGACCAGCCCGGAGGCGAAAGAGAGCGCGCCCAAGGCGGCTCCCAAGGGGCCCGAGAAGAGCGCGCAGGGCGATGTAAAAGCCCCTGCGCAGGCGACCGCCGCGAAACCCAAGAAGACCGTGGTCCGCAAGGTCCGACGCAAGAAACCGCGTCCAGCGGAGACCAGCCAAGGGGCCCTCCCCACGACGACTAACGCGGCCTCGACGGCTGACTTCAAGCCCGCCGGTGAGCTCTCAGCCGAGGCCGCCGCGTTGATGGAAGAGTGGGAGGAGATCGAAGAGACGCTGGTCGTCGAAGAAGATGAGCAGGTCGAAGGAGAGATCATCAGCGAGACGCCGCTCGCGCCTTCGGTCGGCGCGGACAAGGTCGCCCAACCCGCGCCGCCGCCCGCGCAGGCCGAGGAGCCCAGCGCGCCTACGGAACCGCCTGCCACGGGCGACGAGCCCAGCGCCGCCAAGGACCCCACGCCTTCCGTGCCGCCCAAGCCCGAACCCGCGGAGGCCAACCCGCCCGCGGCCGAGCCTCCGCCTGCGGCCTTGCTGGCCCCGGCTGCCGAGGAAGACGAGCCCGCTTTGTAAGGTGTCAGCGACCGGGAGCGCGCGTCACTCTGCGAAGCCTTCGCCCTGCAGCAGCGGGCTCAGGTCCTGCTCGCCCCCCCGCAGGTTGGAGCCATCGAGGGAGTTGGCGTCGGTCTGCGAGAGATCGATGTTCGGCGCGAAGGCGTTCTCGTGCAGCGCGTGCGCGAGGCGGGCCACCACGCTGTCAGCGTTCTCATTGGCCTTGGCCTGAACTTCGCCGCACGCGAGCTGCGCGCCCGACGCGCCGATCAAACACGCCTCTCCGCCGGCCCGGGTGGCGCTCGCACGCACGGTGAGACCGCGATCTTCGAGCTGAAAGCGCGGCGAACGTCCAAGCGCGTCCGCAAGCTCCTCGGCGACCTCGTCTCCACGCACCTCGAGCCGGACGGGCAGCGAGAAGCCGAGCCTGCGCAAGACGCCAGGATCGATCTGGATCGCGCGCTCGTAGTCCTGGGCAGCGGCAGAGAGTTCGCCGCGCTCCTCGCGGACCTTCCCCAACACCGCGAACACCCGCGCACGCAGCAACGCCTCGGCCGAAGGCAGCGCCTCACTGGCCGCGGCGAGCAACCTCTCGGCCCGCGCAGAGTCGCCAGCGAGCCGGGCTGCCTCCCCCTCGAAGGCATCGTAGTAAGCCGGCGCCTGGGCGCGCTTGTCCACACGGCGAGCCTTTTGAATGGCGGCCTGGGCGGCCCCGGCGCCCACCACGTGCACCAGGTCGCCGGCCAACCAGGGCGGCATGATCGCGCCACGGGCGGTGCCGATCTGGAAGTTCCCGGTGAGCCGCTCTCCATCCCCCACCGCGCGCACCGCCTTGCGCCCGCTGAACCAGGCCTGCGCGCGCTCGATCTCCGCCTTGGCGAACGTCCACCAACGCTCGTACCAGGGGGCGCTGACGGCGCCCTCCACGGCGCGCTCCGCCTTCATGGCGTGCGACGCGCGATCCAGGAGCGCCGCGATCGCGTGATCCTGGGCCGGATCACGGCTGTTGTGTCCACGGCGGTCGGGGGCGACCAACGACTTCTCGGTGATGCGCAGGGCCTCGTCGGGCCGTCCGAGCACGAGGAAGAACGCGCTGAGCGCCCTCCGGTTCTCATTGCGATCCGATTCGCGCACATGCGGGGGCCGCTGAGCGCGATACTTGGGGATCTCCTTCAGCGCCGAGAGCGCCTCCGGCAACCGGGCCTGGCGCAAGTAGAGCTCCCCCAGCTCCGACCAGGGATTGCCATACCAGGCCGTGCTCGCCTCCGTGGCCTCGCGATCGATCCGCTCGGCCTCGTCGAACTTGAACACGGAGCGCGACGCCTCCGCGAAGTTCATCAGGTCCGCCGGATCGAGGCCGCGGCCCAGGGCGCGCGCATTGTCCATGGCGCGCTTGCACGCCTCGTAGCTGGCCTCGTCGTTCCCTGCCTCGAATTCCACCGCGCACAGCGAGTTCAACGCGATCTCACGCTGCTGCGGGTCCGCCGTGCGCAACCCTTCTTCGGCGGCCTTGCGGGCCGCGTCGTACTTGCGCAGCTTCATCAACGGCCAAGCGCGCTCGGCCAGACGATCAGGATCGTAGAGCTCGTTGTACTTGGCGATCAGCGCGAGCTTCTCCTCGTGCTTTTCGATCTCCCCGTAGGCGAACGCCAGCGAGAGCATGATGCGGGTGTGCCAACGCCACGGCGCGGCCTCGCCCGGCTGGTCTCCGTGCTTGGCGCGGAACAGCTGGGCTGCGCGCTCGAAGTGGTAGACGGCGCGCGGAAAGTTCGCCTCCGCGTCGTGCTCCACCTCGCCCATCACGTAGTGCGCGACGTACGAGTCGGGGTGCTTGGCCAGCAGCTTGGTCGCCAGCTCCCGCGCCCGGATGAGCTTGCCCGACATGGCGGTGTAGAAGGCCTCGAGCTCCTCGGGCGTCGCTGCCATGCCCGGAGGGGCCTCGAGCAGCTGCTCCATCTGCGCGCGCGCGCGCCCAGGCGCACCCGAAGCGAGCGAGAGCGCGAGCGCAAGCGCGACGACCAAGCGGCGCACGAGGTGGGTGCTCGGTCGGGTCATGCCGTTCGCGCGAGGCTCAGGCGGGCGAGCCGCTCGATCTGAGGTTTCAAAGCGTCCTTCACGATCTTCTCCACATCGTCGATCCCGGGCGCGGGCTCCAGGCGGTGGTGGAACACGTGAGGCGAGAGCTTCTCGAGATCCTCCGGGCTCACGTAGTCGCGCCCGGCGATCAGCGCGCGCGCCTGCAGCGCGGGCAAGAGCAGCACCAGCGAGCGCGTGGACACGCCGTTCACGAGGCGCGCGTCGCTGCGCAGGGCCCCTGCCACGTCCACCAACGCCTCCCGCATCGAGGGATGGATGGCGACCCGCTCCCGCAGCGCTGCGCGCGCCGAAAGCACCTCACTGCGCTTCACGCCAGGCAGCTCCGCGGCGCGCAGCAAGCGAGGCGCCGGGTAATCGGCCAGCACGGCGAGCTCGTCGGCGCGCGCGATGTGCGTCATCCGGATCTTGAACAGAAAGCGATCGAGCTGCGGGCGCGGGAGCGGATAGGTGCCCGCGAGATCGAGCGGGTTCTGGGTCGCGATCACGAAGAACAGATCATCGAGCGGATGCGTCCGATCGTCGATCGTCACCTGCTTTTCGGCCATCGCTTCGAGCATCGCCGCCTGCACCTTGGGGGACGTGCGGTTGATCTCGTCGGCGAGCACCACGTGGGCGAAGATGGGGCCGCGCCGGAACACGAAGCCGCCCGTGCCCGGCTCGAACACGTTGGTGCCTGTGACATCGCTCGGGAGCAGATCGGGCGTGAACTGAATGCGCCGGAACGAGTTGATTTCCTCGGGCCCTCCGTCGCCATCCACGGCCTCGCCCAGCGCGCGCGCCAGGGTGGTCTTGCCGGAACCCGGGAAGTCCTCCAGCAGCACGTGGCCGTCGGCCAAGAGCGCGATCAGGAGGAGCTCGATCACATCGTCTCGCCCCCGCACCGCGGTCGCGAGCCGTGCGCGCAAGCGTGAAACGAGTTCATGAGCTTGATTCAAATCATACGCTTGAGGGGACATGCATTCTCCAGCCGGGAGCGCGCGCGATGACCGCTGCGACGCACCTCAAAACCAACTAGCGCGCCTTCAACCAGGTCCAGGGGATGATCGCCCCGAGCGCGCGCCGCCACCAGGCGAACGCCCGCCGCCGCTCCGCGCCGATCCGCCGCAAGAGCGGCTTGAGCTCGCTCGAGCGCGCCAGCGCCTTGCGTGAGCCGAAGCGCGCGCCGACGTGCACGCTCGTCAGCTCACCGAAGGCGGGCGATACCGGCGCGATGCGCGCCGCGAAGGCTTCGCGCGATTCCCCGCGTCGCCTGGCGAGCCCGAGCTCCGCCAGCCGATCGAGCTCTGCCCGATAAGCCACGCGCGGCAGGCTCTTTTCGCTCGCGAACATCGGCGAGAGCCGCCGCCAGAGCTTGGCGAGGTAGAGCGCGAGCAGCGCCACCACGAGGCCCTGCCCCAGCGTGTCACCCAGCCAGCGCGCCAGATCCTTGAGCCAGGCTTCCCAGGGCATCGGAGGGGGGCTGCCGTCGGGCGGCAGCGGACGAATGCCGCGCGCGAGCTGCCCGAGCAGGCGCTGCAGGTCGGCGTCGGGCGGCGACGGGGCAGGGTCGAGGGTGCGCTCGGGCTGCACGTCGACGACCACCCAGCCCACATCCTCCAGGTAGATCTCGGGCCAGGCGTGCGCCGCACCGCTCGCGATCAAGAGCGCCGAGCCTCCCTGGCGTGCGGACTCTTCCACCGCGTAGCCCGTGGCCACGCGCGCGGGCACCCCCAAGGAGCGCAGCAAGAAGGTCGCCGCGTGCGCGAAGTGAACGCAGTAGCCGATCTTGTCGCCGAACAGGAAGTGGCCCGTGGGGTCCTCCGCCGAGGCGTGCTTGCTCGAAAGGCTGTAGGTGCCCTCCTTGCTCAACCACTCTCGAACCGCCCACGCGCGCACCATGGGATCTTCCGCGATCTCCTCGGGCAGGGAGCCGACGATCTCGCGCGCCAGCTCGCCGTAGCGGGGATCCGGCGGAAGCGCCAGGTACTCCTTTCGGTCCGCTTCGCTCCAGGCGGAGTTCTCCGCCTTGCGCCCCGTGAGGGTCATGAAGTCCGCGGTCAACGCGGACGAGACTACTTTGTACACGCGGCGGAAGCGCTCGGGACTGGGGTTTTCCTGCGCGATGAATTCGACCGGCGCCTCGAGCGCGAAGGGCCGCGTGTGATCGGCCATCAGCGCGACCGTACTCTCCAGGATCGCGCGTTCGAACCCGCCTTGAGGCGACTCGGGGACCGAGAGCTTGTCGACCGGGAAGCTGGGCACGATGTCGCGATCGAGCGCGTCGCGCGTCGTCGCGACCAGGCGCCTGCCGTTGAACTGGCTGAACGCACCCTGACGGAAGTAGTACACCCCGGTCGGCGGAGAGTAGTCGTCGTGGAGCAGCACCACGGCCACCGGAGTCTGCTGATCCCGATTGCGCTCCTGATCCCGGAACTCGAGCGTGTCGTTGTCGGGTCGCCCGCGGCCCCCCTTACCATTCTTGTTGTCGTTCTCCTGTTCGGGCTTGCCCGTGAGGCCCAGCGAGTCCTTGGGCGCCGGGTGCGGCACCACGCCCCCGCTCACCGCGAGCGCGGCCGCGCCGAGCAGCACGAGGAGCAGGCCGACGTGCCCCGCCAAACGCCACAGCGAGCGCTCGAAGATCAGCACCATGGCCAGGCCCAGTACGGCCAGGCCGCCCAGCGCGTAGAAGACCACGCTCGGATCGCCGCCCGACGAGAGGATAGGGTCGGCGATGTCGAAGGGGCGATTGATGGCCCCGTGACGGTGCTCAGCCACGAGCTGCGACACGATGACGCCGCCGAGCGCGACCTCCAAGAAGGAGAGGAAGCGATAACGCAAAGACAGCGCCGACAGCGTGGCGGACAACGAGAGCGCGATCACCGCGAACGACAGCGCGTCGACGATGGCCAAAAACTGCTCGTCCCCGACCCAGCCCGCGATGGTACCCGAGCGCGCGAGCACCCGCGTGAGGCCAAACCCGAGCGCCCCCAACAACGGGCCGCCCGCCGCAAGAAACGGGGTGCGCACGCGCGAGCGCGCCACGCCCAGCGAGAGCAACGCGCCCGCGAGCGCACCGAACGCGGTGGCGAACACGGTCGGAAGATGCGCGAGCGGCCAGGCGAACGCCGCGCCGCAGCACGCGTAGACCAGCCCACGCAGCGCACGCACGGGCCACGGCAGCTCACGCACTCCCTCGCTCGGACGGCTCGGACGCCTCATGCCGCCTCTCCTTGCGCGACGCGCGTCGCGTGCCCCAGGTGTGCATCCCCGAGCGCGCGCCCGCTCTCGCGATCGAGCACCACGATCTCGCAGTGGAGCCGTTGATAGGCGGTGAGAACCTCACGCAGCTCACTCACGGGGACCCGCGCCGACGCACGCCGCCTGAGGGTCAAGCGTGACCACCATTGCACGGGTCCCTCCCGTGAAAGACCGTCGACGCCGATCACCACGCGCACGGGGCGCCCGTGGCTGCTCACGAGCTGCTTCACCGCGTCCACCGCAGGCCCCCGGACCGGCGGCACGAAGATCACGTAGCTCGCGGGCCCCTCTCGCTCGACGTTGGCCACGAACGGGGCGAGATCCTGGCCCGAGCGCGCGCGCGCTTCGCTCGAACGGCGAACGGCCGACAGCGCCGGCTCGAGGCTGCGCGCGAGCTCCGGAGAACCATCGGCTCCGAAACAGAAGTCGCTGCCAAAGGCGGCCTCCTCGAGCGCCACACGGGCCGAAGCGGCGCTCGCCGCATCGCGCTCCCCCGCGATCAAGAACGCGGCGACGCGATGGGCACGCGCGAGCGCCCGCTCGGGCATGCGGACCACCAGCTTCTGCGTGCGCGCGTAAACCTTCCAGTGGATGAAGCGCGCCGGATCCCCTGGCGCGTAGCGGCGCAGCTCGAGCCTGTCGCCCTGCGCGATGCCCATCGGGTGCGGCATGTCGTCGCCTCCCGCCAGTGAGCGCAAGAGCGGCAAGCTCCGCAGCGCGCCCGCGTGGGGCAGCACGGCGAGATCGAGCGGGGCCCGCTGCCGCAGCGTGAGGCTGGCCAGACCAAACACATCGCGCACCACCACCCGGCGTATCACGCGCCTCACCTCGCCGTGGTCCCACAGACGAACCTGCTCCGCCAGCAAAGGCCCCTGTCGGAGCTCCCGGACCTCGCCGGAGGGCGGCTCGAGCCACTCGACCGCCGTCTCCACGAACGGCCAAAAGCGCAGGCGCGGCACCTGAAACCCGGTCGATACCGGGCGCCCCGTTTCCGCGAAGATGCGCTCGACCTCCGCGGGTTGCGCGTGGCGTGCGAGCCACAGGCCCACGCGGAGGGCGGCGAAGAGCACGCTCACCAGCGCCACCGCGCAGAGCCCGATCAAGCCCACGCCCGCCACGTACCAGACGCGATCGAGGGCCTGAAAGCCCCAGTGCCAGAGGCCGAGACCCGTCGACGCGATCACACCGAGCCCGAGCAGCGTGAGGGGACACCACTCCCTGAGCCTCACGAGAGGAGGCCCGAAACGCGTCGCGGCCCTCGCCGCGCGTTCGCGCAGCTGCCCGCCCTTTCTCAAGAAAGCCCCCATCTCGGTTCGCACAGCGTTACATTGTGCGTGGCACGACGCCACAGCCCGCGAGTGCTCTTTTTCGAGGACTCTTGAGCTCGCCTACCAGCCTGGCCTACAGTGCGGACCATGCACCACTCCACGCGCAAAGGCTTCGGGTTGGTAGTGCTGTTGTGCGCATTCGGCGCGAACTCCATTTTGCTCGCCTCCTGCGGTAAAACCGCGGCCAAGCCGCCCCAGATCGTCCAGGCGGAGAGGCCCCAACCGGCGCCGGAACGTTCCATCCCCGTGCGTAAACGCGGACACGACAAGGTCACGGTGGAGATGGGCAGCGCCGGGGGCACTCTGGAGCTAGACAACGGGGCTCGTCTCGAGATTCCCGCCGGTGCCCTCTCGGAGAAGGTGGAGATCACCTTCTCCGCTGGCGCACGGACCACCGCGTTCTCGAACAAGGAGCATGAGCGTCCCCTGGGCCCCACCCTCGCCATCGCCCCCGAGCTGGTCCTCGCGAGCCCAGCCGTCGTGTCGGTGCCGGCCCACCAGCTCCCCGAGGGCTTCGCGGAGTCGGATCTCGCTCTGGGACTCGAGCAGCTCGGCTCGCAGCGCGCGGTGGAGATGCAGGGAACCCAGACGCGCTGGGATTACTACCCTGCCGCTTCGCAGGCGGGACGCGCGGTGGCCGAGCTCGCGCAGGTCCCGGGCTTCCGTCTGCAGTTCTTGGTGTCGAAGAGCGAGTGATGGAGTTTGCGTGCGCCGCCCATCGAGCCGCGGTCGCGCGTGGCGCGCTCCGACAAACGGATATCCGGGTCTATGAGGAGGCCTCCCTGGTGGCTCTCGCGAGCGCGCTGGGGCCGCCGCGGCTGTGGGGCTACGCGCTCGATGCGGCCTTCGAGGGCTTCGAGGAGGGCATCGCGCGTCCGCACGATGGTCGTCTAGTCACGCGTCTACACCAGGGATTGGACGCGGCCGGGAGCAGGCTCAAGTCACGCATCGAAGCCTTGATCGAGCGGCGCCGCTGCGACGTCGGATTGGTCGCACTTTCGTTCGAGGGCGGCCAACTGCACGTGCTCAGCACTGGACCCGTGCGGGCTTACCTGCGTCGCCGCGATCAGGTAAAGCGTCTGACCCCGCGCGAGGATCGGGCAGAGGGCCTCCTGAAGGCGCGCCCCAGCTTTTGCAGCGAGCGCGCGGAGGCGGGCGATCTGGTCCTGGCCGGGTGCCTGTCGGCCTTCTGTGACGAGAGCCTGCAAAGCGTGGGCAGCGCCCTGGCCGCCGACCCGTGTCTGTCTGCGGGACGGGTGATCGAGCTACTGAACAAATCCGCAGCAACCAACGGCATCGGCGTCTCCTCGGCGGCGTTCCGGCTCTGAATCCTCAATTTTTGACCCATTGGTGTCCGCCGGGTCTGATGTAGGACATGCACCGCCATGTCCGCGCCGCATGCAGCTCGGCCCGCTTCGACGTTCTGCTCGCCCTGCTCGTGATCACCCTCTGTGCCTGCTGCCCCTACTCGGGCGGGCGCTACGGGGCGCGCAGCGTGGTCTCGAAGGCCCACGCGAGCGACATTCAGGTCAGCCACGGCGACCCGCGCGAGGGCGGAAGACAGGTGGTCCCCGTGCGGGTCGCGAACACCCAGCTGCTGAGCGGCCGCGAGATCGCCACGATGCACCCCAGCGAATGCCGTAGGTTGCTCGACCGGGCCGGGGTGCGCTTCCAGGCCGTCTCGGACGATGCGGCTCCGCACGTGGCCGAACCGCTCTACCTCCTGTCTCCACTCGAGGGCGTCACCTTTGGCCCCAAAAACGGCCGGGGCGTCCATGGAATGGTGGACTGCCGCCTGGCGGTGGCGTTGCTCGCCTGGGCTCCGTCGCTGCAGGAAGCAGGGGTGGTCAAGGTCGAGCACTACTCGACCTACCGCCCGGGCGCCCGCGTGCGCGCAACCCGTAAGGCCAGCGGACACGCGCGGGCGATGGCCATCGACGCCGCCCGTTTTCACATGCGGGACGGCAGCGTGCTCGACGTCGATCTCCACTGGGACGAGCGCGAGCGCGGCGGTGACCCCTGCCCGGTGCGACGCAGCGAGGAGACCAAGGGCAAGCTCCTGCGCAAGATCGTGTGCGACGCCGTCGAGCGCGACCTCTTTCAGGTGGTGATCACCCCACACCACGACCGCGCCCATCAGAACCACGTTCACCTGGAGCTCGTACCCGAGGTCGACTGGTCCTACGTCCGCTGAAAGCACGCCGACGCCAGCCCGAAGTTGGGGCGAGCCCCGCTCTCAAAAAAAACCACCCCCCACGGAATAAGGGCGAACCGACGGCGTTTTTGGGGCCGAAATGAGGGGTTTCGGCACCACGGCAGTTGTTGACAGCCCCGGCGCGGCAAGTATCGTCGCGCAGCAAAAGACGGGGCGCGCGCCAGGGGTGTGCCCCGACGGGAAGACCAACATGCACGCGCGGTGAACGCGCGCTTCGGCGAAAGCGGGCGGTCTTGCCCGCAAGCCAAAAACCAAGGGTGGGTCAGCGATGAGCGACCTTGTGATTGAAGCCAAAGATCTGACGAAGCACTACGGTGATTTCGTCGCCATCGACAAGCTGAACTTCCAGGTCAAACGCGGAGAGATCGTGGGCCTCTTGGGCCCCAACGGTGCCGGCAAGAGCACCACCATGAAGATCCTCACCTGTTACACCGCGCCCACCGAGGGCAGCGCGCGCGTAAACGGGCACGACGTCTTCGAGAGTCCGGTGCGCGCCCGTGAGGCCATCGGCTATCTCCCCGAGAGCACGCCCCTCTACACCGAGATGCTGGTCTACGAGTACCTGGAGTTCGCCGCCGAGATGCGCGGCCTCAAGGGGGCGGAAGCCAAGAAGCAGATCAAGCGGGCGGTCGAAGAGACCAGCCTCGGCGACGTGATCGGCAAGGAGATCCGCGCGCTCTCCAAGGGCTACCGCCAGCGCGTCGGCCTGGCCCAGGCGCTCGTGCATGAGCCCTCGCTGCTCATCCTCGACGAGCCCATGAGCGGCCTCGACCCGAACCAGGCCATCGAGGTGCGCGACGTGATCAAGGAGATCGGCAAGGAGCGCACGGTCATCCTCTCCACCCACAACTTGCCCGAGGTGCAGGTCACCTGCGATCGCGTGCTCATCATCGCGCGCGGCAAGATCGTCGCGGACGACACACCGAAGGCCCTGAGCGATCGCGCCGGCCGCGCGCGCTTCACGGTCAGCCTCCTAAACCAAGGGGAGCAGACTGCGGACGCGTACAAGCAGTTCGAGGGCATCGGCGGGGTCGACCTCGTGCGCACGCTCGAGGCGCCCAAGGGCGAGCTCAGCTTCGAGATCATCCCCAAGGCCGACGAGGATCTGCGTAAGGACATCTTCCAGGCCGCCGTGGCCGGAGGTCACACGCTGGTCGGCCTGGGCCGCGAGGGGCAAAACCTCGAAGAGATATTCCGTCAACTGACGGTTTCGAAGGGCTGAGGCGCACCATGCAAAACACGCTCACGATCGCGCGTCGCGAATTTCGCAGCTACTTCAACAGCCCGGCGGCCTACATCGTCGGCTGTCTGTTCCTCTTGCTGACCGGCATCCTGTTCTGGAACAGCTTCTTCTTGGAGCAGCGCGCCTCCCTGCGGCAGCTCTTTTTCTGGGCCTTCACGCTGAGCGCCATCGCGGCTCCCGCGCTGACCATGGGGCTCATCGCCGAGGAGAAGCGCACCGGCACGCTCGAGCTCCTGATCACCTATCCCGTGCGTGATGCGGAGGTGATCGTCGGCAAGTACCTGGGCGCGCTCGGCATGTTCACGGTGCTCTTGCTGCTCACCCTACCCCAGGCGTTTTCGGTGGCGAGCCTCGGGCCGCTCGACTGGGGCGCGGCGACCGCGGGCTACCTGGGCCTGTTCCTTTCGGGCGCGGCCTTCTTGTCGATCGGCGTGCTCGCCTCGAGCTGGACCAACAATCAGCTCGTCGCGCTGGTGGTCGGCCTCGGGCTGTGCGGCTTCTTCGGCTTGATCAGCAAGTTCCTCTACTTTCTGCCGGAAGGCGCCGTCTCCGTCTTCGAGTGGCTCTCCTTCGGGTACCACGCCAACAGCATGGAACGCGGCGTCATCGACACGCGCGATCTGCTCTTCTTCTTGACCGTGATCGCGCTGTCTTTGGGGCTCGCGTTCCGCTCCCTCGAAAGCCGTCGTTGGAAGTGAGAAAGCCATGGCGATGAACAAACGAACCCGTGCCGCCACCGAGTCGATCGCCTTTTTGGGCGCGGTCGCTGGCATCCTGGTGCTCCTCAACGTGCTCGGCATGTTCTTCTTCGGTCGCGTCGACCTGACCAAGAACAAGCTGTTCTCGCTGTCCGACGGCAGCAAACGCGTGGTGCAGAGCCTGGAGGACGACCTCCAGGTCACGGCTTACTTCACCAAGGATCTGCCGCCTCCCTTCAACGCCACCGAGCGTTACGTGCGCGACCTCCTGGAGGAGTACGCGTCAGCGGCCAAAGGCAGGGTGAAGCTCCGCTTCGTGGACCCCTCCAATTCGGAGGATCTGCAGAAGCAGGCCGAGGTCGAGGGCGTACAGCGCGTGGCGCACCAGAAGATCGAAAACGACGCGGTGCAGGTGGTGGAAGGCTACCGCGGCATCGTGTTCAGCTACCTCGGCGAGCGAGAGACCATCGGAGCCGTGTCGGGCACCGAGGGACTCGAGTACGACATCACCCAGAAGCTCAAGCAGCTCACGGGTGAGAAGACCAAGATCGGCGTCTTGAGCGGGCACGAAGGGCCCACCCTCGCGCAGGGCCTCACCGTGCTCAAGGAGCTCCTCCCCACCTACGAGATCGTCGACGTCAACGCGGCAAGCCCGATCGACAAGGGCGTGCAGGCGCTGCTCGTGATTTCGCCCGAGACCGCGCTCAGCGACGACGAGCTGCGCAACATCGACGCCTACGTGATGAACGGCGGCAGCCTCGGGGTGTTCGGCGGCACGCTCAAGGTGAAGCAAGAGCAGGCCGAGCTCACCGCCACGCCTGTCGACTCGGGCATCAACCGGTTGCTCGAGAAGTGGGGCGTGAAGATGGGCAAGGAGGTCGTCGCGGACGCGCAGTGCGGCCAGGCCCCGCTCCGCACCCAGTTCGGCATCCAGCTACCGGTGGCCTTCCCCCCCGTGCCGGTCATCGCCTTCGACGACGAGCAGTCCAAACATCCGGCGAGCTATCGCCTCGAGCAGGTGTTCATGCCCTTCGGTCCCCCGCTCAAGGAGACCGGCGAGCTCAAGTCGGACAAGGACGTGAAGCTCACGGTGCTGGCGCGCACCACCAAGAACTCCTGGCTTCTCACCGGAGACTCCATCGATCTCAAGCCGCGCCATCCGCGCGAGTGGGTCGTCGGCGATCAGCGGGGCCCCTTCCCGGTTGCCATCGCCATCGAAGGCAAGCTGCCTTCGGCGTTTTTGGCCGAGGCCGTCTCGAGCGCCGACGGCGCCGCGCCCCAGGGCCCGCGCGGGCCGGAGCGCGCCGAAAAGCCGGTGCACGTGCTGGTGGTGGGCTCGAGCGGCTTTCTGCGTGACGAGTTTCTGCCGCCCCCCGGCCGCAATGGCCAACGCGACATCAACGGCACGGTCGCCTTTGGCTTGAACGCCATCGACTGGCTGGCCCAGGAGGACGCGCTGATCGCCATCCGCGCCAAGAGCGTGGAGGAGCCGCTGATCGAGGTGCCGCAGACGGTAAGGCAAGCGGAGACCGAGATCAAAGACGCCGCCCAGCAGGGCGACGAGTCCGGCGCGCAGGCCGCCCTCGAAAAGCGCAAGGTCGCGCTCGAGAATTGGGATCAGGCCAAGAGCCGCTACAAGCTCCTCAACGTGACGCTCATGCCGCTGTTGCTCGTGGGCTTCGGCCTCGTGCGCTGGCAGATGCGCAAGAAGAAGCGCAAGAACATCGCTCTTTGAACGAGGGACGCCGTGAACAAGAATCGTTTGTGGATCGCCGTGTTCGTGTTGCTCGGCCTCAGCGGCGCAGCGGCCTTCGCCATGCGCTCGCGCACCGTCGAGACCACCATCGAGAAGCCCAGCGCCACGTTGCCTCCCATCAAGAAGGATGAGGTCACGAGCGTCGAGATCGAAAACCCGAAGAAGGGCAACGTCACGCTGACCAAGGTCGAGGGCACTTGGCGCATCACCGCCCCGCTCTCCGCCAAGCCCGATCAAAGCAACGTGGACGCGGTGCTCGACAAGCTCAGCGAGCTCGAGGTCTCCCAGGTCGCCGCCACCCGCAAGGAAAACCACGCCCGCCTCGAGGTCGACGCCGCGCAGGCGATCCGCGTCAAGGTCAAGCAGGGCGACAAGCAGGTCGCCGACCTGTACCTCGGGGCGAGCAAGGGCGGGGGCACCATGGTGCGCAGTGAGGGCCAGGACACGGTGGTCAGCGTGAAGGGCTCCATCCGTTACCTGTTCGACAAGGAGCTCAAGAGCTTCCGCGACCGCGCAATCCTCGACATCGACGCGAAGGAGCTCACGGGGCTCAGCTTGAGCTCGGCCAAGGGCAAGTTCGTGTTCAGCAAGCCTCCGGCCGAGGAGGGCTCCGAGGCCAGCGAGTCCAAGTGGACGCAGGTGCTCGCCAAGGGCGAAAAGCCCATCCAGCGCTTCTCGGAGGCCAAGGTGCAGAGCCTCAGCAGCACGCTCAGTCACCTGCGGGCCGCAGATTTCGCCACGCCAGACAGTAGCCCCGAGTCGCTGGGGCTCAGCCCCCCGAGCGCCACCGCCGTGCTCACCAAGAGCGACGGCACGCAGATCACCCTGGAGCTCGGCAATCCCGACGAGGCGAGCGGCGAGTACGCCCTGCGCGTGAGCGGAGACGAGGTGATCTATCGAATCTCCAAGTACAACGCGGAGCGGCTGACCGCAGATGCGGAAGCCTTCCAGGAGCCCGAAAAGAAGGCCGATCCCCCCGCCGAGCCGCCCCCCATGCCCGACATGGCCGGCGGTGGTGGTCAAATCCCGCCCGAGGTCCTGCGTCAGCTCCAGCAGCAGCTCGGTGGGCAGGCCGGCATGGCCGGCCACCCCCATTGACGCCGCCGGGCCCCGCGGCTTCCCGAAGGGCTCCAGCTTGTTCGGGGCATCTCCCGCCCCGGCTGCGCACAACGCGCTACGCGCAGGACTTTCCTGGCGCTTCGCCGCCTGTGATAGCGTGATCGTACGCGCGTGAAGACGCGTCACGACGTCCATCACGAGCGAGGCCGCCATGCCAGGCACCCTCTACCTGAGCTTTCCGGATCGCGCCGCATTCGAACGTGAGTACGACGCCAACCTGGCACACGGCAGAGCCTTCGTAAGCGGAGCGACGGGCTACGAGCTCTTCGCCCCCTGCACGCTGGTGCTGCGGCACCCCGACCGCACGGACGAACTGCGCATCGCGTGCGATGTGGTGATGGTTCAAAGCGAGGGGCCGCTCGCCGGCGTCGCGCTGCAATTTCACGATCGAAGTGAGCGGGCGCGCGCCGAACTCGGCGCCTTCTGCGCGCAGGGGTCCTGTGGGCCATCGCCCGAGCCGCCCGAGCCCGTCGACGAAGCAACCGACGCGGACGATGAAGGCGATGACGCACTGCTCGCCGAGACCGAGCGTGGGGATGATGCTGCGGCGGAGGCGTGCGCCGCCCCCCCTCGTCCTCGGCTCTCCTTCAGCAACGAGCGTCGTGAGCGGCTGCGTAACCTGAAGGCCGCCGACCGGGCCAAGGTGGCCCAGGGCCCCGTGCTGGAAGATCGGGTGCTGCTCGAGCGCCTCTACGGGAGCGCGGTCTGGGAGGCGCTACTCCACAATCCCCGCGTCACCGTGCCCGAGGTGGCCGCCATGGCCCGCAAGGGGACTTTGCCCCGGCCGCTGCTCGAGCTGATCGCCAACAACGAGCAGTGGGTGCGTCAGCCCCTGATCCGACGCGCGCTGCTCGGAAATCCACGCCTGTCCGGCGAGAGCGCCCTCAAAGTCCTGCGCTGCCTCAGCGCACGCGAGCTCCGGCTGGTCCCGCAGCAGACCGCCTACCCGCTCGCCGTGCGGCAAGTGGCCCAGCGCCTGATCCGTGGGGGTTGATCGCGCGGCGCAAGCAATCAGGGCCGGTAAGCCGCGACCGCCATCGCGGCCCAGCCCACCATCAACGCGAGCCCGCCCAAGGGGGTGACGGCGCCCAACACCCGGATCCCGGTCAGCGTCATCGTGTAGAGGCTGCCCGAGAACAGCACGACGCCCACGGTGAACGCCGCGCAGGCGACCTTGCCGGCGCGGGTATCGCCCAGAAGCCCGGCTGCCAGCGCCAACGCCAGCGCGTGCAGAAGGTGATAGAGCGCCGCCGTCTTCCACCACTCGAGGCGTTGGGCTCCGTCGGCCAGCGACGCCATGCGTGTGGTCAAACCATGGGCGCCGAAGGCCCCTAGACCGACCGCCAAACAGCCGAAGGAAGCTGCGAGAGTCAGATACGTACGATGCATGAGGTGTCCTCCGGAGGTGCGCCGCCGCGGGATGTAGGGAGACATGCTGCAGTGCAGCAAGCCGCCCCAGGGGATATACGCGGAAATATTCGAAAAAGAGTAGAAATAAAGAGGTATCCTCGGATTCATGTAGGGTCGCTCTCGCGCTAGCGAGGAGACCTCTTCCGGGGTAATGTCCGGCGTCATAAGCCGGGTGCTTGCTCGCGCCACAAACAGTCGATCCTGCACTCGCGCAGAATCGATCGCTTCGGCTCGACCTGTGACTAGAAAGCGCGGGGCTGTCCCGCGGGCAACGTGAAAGCGTCGGTTTTTGTTCGCGGGCGAGTGCGCCCGCTTCGATCAAGCGAGTGGGGTTATGGAGCTCGATTTCGGCGTCAACCA
>JBIQKA010000131.1:0-13361 GCA_044507075.1 Myxococcales bacterium | reverse complement strand
GAAGCTCGTTGCCGCCGCTGTTCGAGGTCACGCTGGGTCTACTCGGGGTGCTCGCGCTGGGCAGCGCCGTGGTCGGCGTGGTCCTCGATCTGCGTACACGTGTCCGCGGATTTCGCTGGCGGCGTCGTCGTCAACGTCAGCCGTGGGAGGAGTATCTGATGGAGACCGAAGCGCTCGTGGGCGCACCTCCGGTCGGGGCACCACCCTTGCGGCTCCATCAAGGCAACGCGGCGCGGCCTGCGCCGGTCGACGTGGGCGGTTCCGCCCGCGAGCAAAGCCACCCGCACAACGCACGCCCCGGCCAGCCCCTACGTTCGGTCGAGGCCACTCCTTGGCCACTCGGATCAGGCCACGAGCCGCGCAATCAGGGGCGCGTCGCCACGGTGACGCGGCTGGGACTTCCCGCGACGCCGCTTCCGGAAGGCAAGGCACTGCCGTCGTCGCCACCACCGTCACGACGCGCTGCGCGCAGTCCGGCCTGGCACGAGCCAGCGGTGGTCACGCCCTATCCGTTCTCGGTCTGGAACTACCACGACAACTCGCCCGAGGGCTCTATGGACAAGGCATTCGGGAAGACGTTGACGCGGGGCTGGCTGTGGACCGTGTTGATTGCGGCTGCGATCGGCGTCGCCGGTGCGCTCCTGATGCGCAAGCTCGGGATCTCCATCCACTCATGACCGAGCGTGCCTGAGGAGCGTCGGAGCGGTCCGCGTGGGGTCGACCGCCTCGTGAGAACATCGTCTGGTGTGCGTCAGGTCCGCGGCTACGCTCGCGCCGGATGCCCTTGGGTGGCTCCATGAGAAGGAGATCCCGATGCGAATCAGCACGTGCTTGGGTGCGCTACTCACGCTCATCGTCGCGGTTGGCTGTGCCCACAAGGCGAGCCCCGCCGTGGAAACCACTCCGGAGGCTGCCGCCGTGATGGAACCGGTCCAGGTGCAGAGCGAAGAGGTCAACTACACGAGCGGGGCGACGCCCCTCAAGGGGTTCATCGCGTATCCCACCAATCGCCCCGGCAAGCTCCCGGGCGTGCTCGTGGTCCACGAGTGGTGGGGGCTCAACGACTACGTGCGCTCGCGCGCGCGCATGCTCGCCGAGCTCGGCTACGTGGCGCTGGCGGTGGACATGTTCGGAGAAGGCAAGACCGCCGAGCACCCAAAGGACGCCGAGCAGTTCATGATGGAGCTGATGGGGAACAAGGAAGAGGGCCAGAAGCGCTTCGACGCGGGCATGGCGCTGCTCAAGGCCAATCCCCATACCGACCCCGAGCGGATCGCGGTGATCGGCTACTGCATGGGGGGCGCGGTGGCGTTGCACATGGTGCGCGCCGGGGAGAGTTTGCCGTTGGTCGCCGTGTTCCACGCCAACCTGGCGACCCAGACCCCGCTCCAGCCCGGCGCGGCCAAGGGCAAGATCCTCGTCTTCCACGGCGGGTCGGACCCCTTCGTCCCCGTCGCCCAAGTTGCCGCGTTCCGGCAGGAGATGGACGCGGCGGGAGCGAACTACACGATCTACGAGTATCCCGCGGCCAAGCACGGGTTCACGAACCCCAAGGCCACGGAGCTAGGGACCAAGTTCAATATCCCGCTCGGCTATGACGAGGCCGCGGACAAGGAGTCGTGGGGAACGTTCCTGGAGGCGATGAAGGAGCTGTGAGCGAACTGTCCTCGCCTCGCGATCAGCGGGGCATGCTCCAGCGCACGAACTGCCAAAAGCTCGGGCGCTCGCGCACCGGCTCCAGATCGCTGCCCTCGACGTCGTACTCGAACGAGATGGCTTCTTGCCGGAAGGCCTGGTAGTCGGGCACGCTGTCGCCCTCGTAGACCCACGTGTACTGGTGGTACTCGGTCGGCGGGGCGCTCTCGTCGATTTCGGGGGCGAAGTGCTGAGCGATGTCGTTCAGGCCAAAGACCTCGATGGACGTGGTACCCGGCGCCAAGATGAAGCCGAGGCTCAGCCCGAAGGTGCCCTGGCCACCTTCGGCGGGGAAGGCCAGGTCGACCACGAGCCCGGCGGCGTCGGCTGCTTCGGGTGCAGCGATCAGCGAGATCTGCGGCGGGTTCGCCGTGAGGTCCACGCCGGTCACGCGCATCGGGGCGAGCGCGACGCTTCCGTCATAGCTGACCGCGGAGGTGTCGGCCGTCTTCTGCTTGAATGCCGTGGACGCGTACCCCTCATCGACGGGCACTTCGAAGCTGAGGTCCACATCGAACTGGTTCACGATGCCGGCAGGGTAGGGGAAGGTGAAGCTTCCGGGGGCTCCCTCGCTGACGTCTCCAGCCGTATAGACCTGTTGACCGTCGATGTACGGCGTCACATAGGGGAAGGTCGACGCGATATTGGTGGTGGCGATCGAAAGCGCCGTCGAATCTGTCCACGCGCCCTCGTAGGTGAGCGCCTTGTTCCCGTCCATCGCAGGCGGCGTCTGGTCGAGCAGCGCCGCGTAGCCGATGGGCTGTCCGCTCGACATCGCGGTGACGACCAGATCCATCGAGTCCGCGCGGCAATCCTCGGTGATGGGCAGCGTGAAGGTGGTGCCTGCGGCCTGCTGATGGAAGCTGGTGCAGAGGTCGTTGCCGGTCGTGACGATGTAGTACTGAGCTCCAGCCAGCGGGGGGACCGTGAGCGTGAAGGAGCCGAGCTCAGCAGCGATACGCTCGCCGGGGATTTCCACGATCAAGTCGTCTCCGTCTTCCACGCCCAGGTAGGTGAGCGCGCCGCGGAACAGCTCCAGGTTCTCCGCGGGCGGAAGCACCATCACCGCGTGCGGTGCGAGCGGCGCATGAATCTGGCCAGCCTGATCGGTGAGCAGCGTGTCGAGCTTCGTGCCTGCCTGGTCATAGAGCAGTACCGGCGCGTCGGCGATGCGCGCTCCCGTGTTGTCGCGCAGGGTCAGCGAAATGCCCTGGGGCGTGCCCGCATCGGGCTCGGGGGTGCTGGAATCGGGATCCGGCGCAACAACTTGCGCGTCGCCGCCGGGGCCCATGCCGGAGTCTGTGTTGCCGCCGCCGTCGGGCCCCCCGCTCTGCTGTTCGTCGCCCTCGCTGCCCGAGCAGGCGGGGAGAGACAGGGCGGCGGTGAGCGGGACCAGTAGGCTGAATCGAGGGTGGTTGACCATGGCGTGCTTCCCTTTGCACCTACGTAGCGCAAGGCCGCTTTATCCCCAACGCGAATCGTCGCGCGGCGGCAGCAACGGTGAAGCTCATACGCTGCGTCGAGCTGCGCGAGCTGCTCGCTGCCGACCCAACGCAGCATCGTCCTTCCCGTCGAGCTGGGCACGAGGCGCACGGTCTTCTGCGCGAGTGTCGCCACTTGTTCGCTCGAGGCGAGCCATGCGCGCACCATCGAAGAGGAGTGCCCCAGCCTCACGAGCCGAGATAGGAGCTTCGCCAGCGCTTCACGTAGCGGCCCTGGAGGAGTGGCGTCGAGCCATGAGGGCAACCGACCTCCTTGTCGTCGAGGAAGCGCGCTTCTCGGGCGTACTTCAGCGCTTTTTCACCGTGGCGTACGTGGAAGGGAATACTTTGTCGCCGGGCCCGCCCGCCGGCTGGAGGCGTTGCGACACTCGGATCGCCACCGCTCCGCCCGTCGTCCACTGCTTCAGCTGTTCGAATGTGATACTCCCAGCGTGCTCCGTCGCCATCTCTTGTGCTCCGTTTGGCGATCGGTTCATCATAGATAAGGCTCCCACTGCTTTTGGCAGTGGGAGCTTTGCTTTATGTCGGTATCAATTTTCGCGAGCAGCGCCCCCTGCCCCGCTCGTTGATCACTGCCAAGTGGCATCGTATCCTGTGTCATGTGCGCCTTGAACGATCCGGCGCCGGAGGGAGCCATGGCGACCGAGACGGAGCGGGTTGCGGAATTGGTCGGCATCAAGGGGGTACATTCGCCACTTGGGTTCGTGCCTGCCCTGCGCAAGGGCTTTCGTTATGCGGTCTTGCGGCGAACGAGCGATCGCATTGGGCTTCCCTTCGAGGAGGTGGTCGAAGCGCTCGGGATGTCGAAGCGGACCCTGGCACGCCGCAAGATCGAAGGGGTTCTGTCTCCCGCTGAGTCCGAGCGCTTGCTCCGCTTTGCGCGCATCGTCGAACGGGCGCGTGACGTGATCGGCGCCGAGCGAGCGGCTGCGTGGCTGCGCCGGCCCAATCGCGCGCTTGGAGGAGCGGCGCCGCTGAGCCTCCTCGACACCGATGTGGGCGCGCAAGAGGTGGAAGACGTTTTGGGCCGCATCGAGTACGGCGTGTACACGTAATGCGCGTCTGGCGCCTGGTGAAGACCAAGCATGCTGCGACGGCAGCTGCAGGGGAGGGGGCACGACTCTTTCCCGGGCGCTGGAACCCGAGGGGCGTGCCCATGGTGTACACCGCGCAGTCGCGCTCGCTCGCGGTGCTCGAGTTGCTCGTGCACCTCGAGCCTGGCGATATTTCTGATTTTTCGATCCTCAGCGCGGACGTGCCCGATGGGCTGATTGAGTCCTTCGACCCCGTCAAGATCGATCGAGACTGGCAGCACAAGCCGGACTTGCTCCGTCAATATGGTGCCCAGTGGGCAGGCTCCAACCGCTCCGTGGGGCTTCGCGTTCCTTCGGCGATCATTTCTGAGGAGGACAACGTGCTTCTCAACCCTCGCCACCCCAGCTTTTCGAAGGTGGTCTTCAGCGAGCCCGAGGAATTCCGTTTTGATCCGCGTTTGCGCCGGTGAACTCGGAAAGCAGAACACCCCTTCGAGCTCGCAGGACCATGGGATTTAGAGTCATCTACAAGATCATTTATCCGAACGGGAAGATCTATGTTGGCAAAGACCTGACCGACTCGATCAACTACTTCGGCAGCGCTGATAGCGCATTGATCGCGGCCGATTTTACGCGGGAACAACGCCGGAATTTCACGATTCGGCGCGAGATCCTCTGGGAGTCCGACACGGCTACGCCGGCCGAGGTGTCGAAGAGATCCCCGCTCGATTTCTACATCAACGGCAGCCGCCGCTCGTTGGATGACCCGTCCAAGGCGCGCTGGCACGAGAAGGAGCGCGTCTTGCTCGCGGCTATGGAAGCCGAGTTCGCGCGCCAGCGTGGGGGCGGCGGTGGTGCTCCGGGGCGAGACAGCTTCGACGAGCCCCCGCCCTATTCGGACGACGACGACGTCCCGTTTTGAGGGCCGACCTCCGGGGTCGGGGCCATCGGAGTTGATCCGCTCCGGCAGGTCTGGGTTACCATCGTCGGGTGGGGACGTTGCGAAGTCTGTGCTGCGCGTGGGTGGTCTGGCTGTTCACGTGCTCGGCTGTGGCGCAGACACGGGTTTCGGAGGTGCAAAATCCGCGTGCGCACGGCGGATGGATCTCGGATTCGACCAAGCAGCTCGGCGAGGCGACGCCCGAGCTCGAGGCGCTGCTCGCGGAGCTGAACCGCGACACCAAGGCCGAGGTCGCGGTGGCGATCGTGCCGAGCATCGGGGAGGAGTCGCCGCGGGAGTTTGCGACCGCGCTGCTCAAGCACTGGGAAGTTGGGCGGCGTGGACACGACGATGGCCTGCTCGTGTTGCACGTGCTCGACCAGCGTCGGGTCGAGATCGAGACTGGCTACGGCCTCGAGTCGGTGCTGACCGACGTCGAGTGCTCGTGGCTGATCAACGACGTGGCGATCCCGCTGTTCCGTGAGGACAAGTTCGCCGAGGGCTACGCGGCCATGCTCCGCGGCATCGACTACGGCATCCGAAATCCCGAGGCCACGCGCGAACAACTCCTTTCGGCCACGGGCAGCGAGGGCGCGCTCCTTTCGGCCACGGGCGTGAGCGCCGACGCGGGCGTCGAGTCCGATAAACCTGCGTTCGGTCAGTACCTCGAGGAGGTCGGTCCTGGGCTGATCTTCGCCATGCTGTTTGCGGGATTCGCGGCGGGCGCACGCAAGCTCGCCCATCGCTCGCTGTATCGTAATCCCAAGCGCCGCCCGGACGAGATGTCGGGCTGTCTGGTGACCGTGTTCTCCGCGTGCGGATGGATCTTTCTGGCTGCGGCGTGGCTCACCGAGCTTGCCTGGGTGGCCTGGTGGGGCGTGGTGTGCCTCGTGGTGTTCGGAGGGGTTCTGGTGGTGGGCGCGTGGAAGGCCTTCGCCGAGGCGCGCCGTCGCTACGCGCCGCGCACGTGCCGCGCGTGCCAGGCGCGCATGGAGCTCGTCGACGACGACAAGGACGATCGCTATCTCGAGGAGGGCCAGCGCGTCGAAGAGCGCCTGCGCTCAGCGGACTACTTCGTGTGGCGGTGCCGCTGCGGTGAAAGGCAGATCGAGCGCCACGGGGACGAAGGGGCCGCGGAGAAGTGCACGAGCTGCGGCTATCAAACGCAGGAGCTCAAGAGCGCGACCGAGATCAAGCCGGCCACGGACGTCGCCGAAGGCCTCGCCGAGCGCCACTATGTCTGCGCGCACTGCAAGGTACAGCACGTCGCCAAGGTCGTACTCCCTCGCATCGAGGCGACATCGTCGTCGGGAAGCGACTCCTCGTCGGGGAGCTCTTCGTCGGGGGGCGGTTCGGGTGGAAGCAGCAGCTTCGGCGGGGGCCGCTCGGGCGGCGGCGGCGCCGGGGGCAGCTACTAGCTTGATCCCTTGACGCGGGCAGGCGCCCCGGGGAGAGCGGGCCTCACGGGCCTTGCTCGGTCGCCGCGCCGTCGGGTTCCACCTGCTTGCCCATGCCTCGGAGCACCTTGGCCAGGTTGCGCTTCAGCTTTGCGTCCTTCGGGAACTCCGCGAGCGCGCTGCGCAGCACGCGCTCGGCCTCGCCGAGCCTTCCGTGCCGCGCCAGGAGGCGGGCCAGGTTGTTGGTCGCGGTGCGGCGATCCCAGTGTCCAGGCGGCGCGCGCCGCAGCACCTCGCGAAACGCGAGCATGGCCTCTTCGTCCTGGCCGCGCTCCTCCAGGGCTTTTCCGAGCTGGTAGGGAGCCGCAGTGTGCTTCTCCGTCTTGCGCGTACCGTCCGCGAACAGGAGCACGCTGTCCGAGAAGGTCACCGTGCGCTGCAAGCTCATGTACACGAGCAGCACCGAAATCAGCGCCGCCAAGCCCACCACGATTCGCGCAGCTCCGCGCCAAGCTGCGCGCTCGGCCGCGCGCGCGAGGGCCCACGCGAGGACGAGGCAGGGCGCCATCACCGAGAGCCAGAGGTAGCGATCGGCCATGCGGTTTTGGAGCGGGACCAGAACCTGGCTCACCGGGATGAGCGGCACGAAGAACCACAAGGCGATGATCATGGGCCAGGGGCGACCACGCTTGAGCGCGAGCGCGCTCCCCACGATGCCGGTGAGCACGAAGGCGTACCCGAGCAGCGCAGGCAGGTCCCAGGTCGTACGCACGGGGACGTCGTGCGCGATGCTGAGCTGCCAAGGGAACAAGCACAGCCCCAAATAGCGCAGCCACACCGGGCCCATGCTGATCAGCGCCGTGGCGCGCGAGCCGCCCAAGGGCTCGACCATCATGCCCACCATCCGGCCCACGTACACGTGCAGCGACATCGTCGCAGCGACCGCGAAGAGCGCACCGGCATAGAGGGCCTTGTCGGGCTTGCGGCGCAGCGCGAGATCCTGCGCGACCAACAGGCCCACTACCGCGACGCTCATGGACTTGGACAGGCTCGCCGCGAGCACGAGCAGCGGCACCCAGAGCCTGCGCCATGCGCCCTCTCCCGCGTGCACATAGAGCGCCGCGCCCACGAAGAAGAGCGCGAGCACGTCCTTTTGCCCTGCGAGCCAGGCCACGGACTCGGCGTGCACCGGATGCACCGCGAACCACAATGCTGCGAGCTCGACCCACGGCGTGCGACCGAAGGAGCGCACGAGCGCGCCGCGCATGAACAGCGCTGCCGAAAGGTACAGGGCCAGGCTCACCGCGTGTAAGGGCCCCGCGTTCATGCCGAAGCAGCGCGTCTCGAGCCAGACCAACAGATCGCGCATCGGCAGGTACTCTGCGCCCAGCGCCATCCGCGTGCGGTGCGAGAAGTCGAAGAACGCCGAGAGCGGCGTGCCCCAGCTCGCGGGCGCGAGCAGCGGGTTATCGATGAACAGCCACGGGTCGTCGTAGTTCAGAAAGCCCGCGCCCAGGGCAGGCGCGAAGGCGATCCCCGCGAACAGGGCGATCCAGATCGGAGAGGACGCGAGACGGACCCCCGATGCGCGTTTCGAGGCCTCGTCAGCGGGGATGCTCACAACCTTCAGCGCCTTTCGAACGGGGCTCAGATCGAGCGCAAGTATGCGATCATGGCGCGCTTCTCTGCTTCGTCCAGATTCTCGCAGGTCTCCAGGTGGCCCCCGTCTCCGTGGCCCAATGTGTCGATGCTCGGCCGGGTCCGATCGAGGCAGAACAGCTCCTCCAGCGAGTCCAGCGAGCCATTGTGCAAGAAGCGCTTCATGGCCCAGCTGCCCGTCAAGCGCGGCGACTTGATCCCGTGCGTGATCGTGCTCTTCGGGCGGAAGCGCAGGTCACAGCACGGCTCGCCGGTGAGCTCGGAATCCGCCCACTTCTTGAGCTGCGGATCGGTCCCGATCTCTTCATAGGTGTAGATCTGCGTGCCGCTGCCGCGTGGTCCCCCGTGACAGCTCGTGCACCCCTTGCTCCGAAAGAGCGCCTTACCCTCCGCGACTTGCTCTGCCGCTTCCGGCGCAGGGCTCTCGGGAGCCCGCAGGGAGTAGATGTATTCGACCATCGCACGAAGTGGGAGCCGTGAACAGCCGCGTAGTTGGCGGGAGCGACGCGGCCAGCATGACCTCGCGGGGCGCGTGGGCGCGGGAGCGTCAGATCAGCCCGAGCGCCACCATCGCCCGGGCCACCCGCAAGAAACCGGCGATGTTGGCGCCCACCACGTAGTTGCCCTTGGCCCCGAACTCCTCGGCCGTTTCGTGCACGAGCTCGTGGATGCGCACCATGATCTCGGCCAAGCGCGCCTCGGTGGCCTCGAAGGTCCAGGCGTCGCGGCTCGCGTTCTGCTGCATCTCCAGCGCCGAGGTGGCGACGCCCCCCGCGTTGGCCGCCTTGGAAGGCCCGTAGGCGATGCCCGCCTCCAAAAAGGCCCGCACGCCTTCGGGGGTGGTGGGCATGTTGGCGCCCTCGCCCACGGCCCTGCACCCGTTCTTCACCAGGGTCGCTGCATCCTTTCCCGTGAGCTCGTTCTGGGTCGCCGAAGGCATCGCCACCTGGCACGGGATCGTCCAGATGTTGCCGTGCTCGACGAAGCGCACCTGCTTGCGACGCGCCGCGTACTCCGAGATGCGCAGGCGCTCGACCTCTTTGACCTGCTTCAGGAGCGCGAGATCGATGCCCCGCTCGTCGTACACGAAGCCGCTCGAATCGGAGCAGGCGACCACCTTGCCCCCGAGCTCGTGGACCTTCTCGATGGTGTAGGTCGCGACATTACCTGAGCCGGACACGACGCAGGTCTTGCCTTCGAGGCTATCGCCGCGCGTCTTGAGCATCTCCTGCACGAAGAAGACGCAGCCGTAGCCCGTCGCCTCGGGGCGCACCAGCGAGCCGCCCCAGTCGACGCCCTTGCCCGTGAGCACCCCCGATTCGTAGCGGTTGGTGATGCGCTTGTACTGCCCAAACATGTAGCCGATCTCGCGCGTGCCCACGCCGATGTCACCGGCAGGGACGTCGGTGTACTCTCCGAGGTGGCGATAGAGCTCGGTCATGTAGCTCTGGCAGAAGCGCATGATCTCATCGTCAGAGCAACCCTTGGGGTCGAAGTCCGAGCCGCCCTTGCCGCCGCCGATGGGCATGCCGGTGAGCGCGTTCTTGAAGATCTGCTCGAAGCCCAGAAACTTGATGATCCCGAGGTTCACCGAGGGATGAAAGCGCAAGCCCCCCTTGTAGGGCCCGAGCGCGCTGTTGAACTCCACGCGGAAGCCGCGATTGATCTGCACCTCACCCTTGTCGTCCTGCCACGGCACGCGGAAGATGATCTGACGCTCCGGCTCGCAGATGCGCTCGATGATTTTCTTGCGTCCCAGCTCGGGATACTTCGCGAGCACTGGTCCGAGCGACTCGAGCACCTCGCGCGCGGCCTGATGAAATTCCGCCTCGCCGGGATTGCGCCGGATCACGGCCTCGTACATGGGCTCAAGCTTCTCGTCCATCTGCGTCATCATCACATCCTCTCGTGCCGGCCGGCGTGCCTCGGCCACGGCAGCGGGAGGGCAGCCTAGCTCATGGACAGACACGTACCGGATTTTGGAATGCGATCTTGGGGTCTTCTGCCCATGGTGCTTTGAGCGAAATTACCCAAGTCGTGAGCGCGCTCTCCATGTGTCGCACGGACACGGTGCGGACGGGGTAGGGGCGACCAGCGCCAGCGCTAAGAACGGGACAGCACTGATCGACAGGTCTTGACCTTCCGCTCTAAGTACGCGACCCCTCCGGTCGCATGCGCGTGGTGCAGCTGCGCCATGACGGTGTGCGCGCGGACGACCCAGCATTTTGTCGGAGTGCGCGAGGGCGCAAAGCTCAGGAGAAGGCGTCTGGATGTGTGGCAGCGCTTTGGTATGGTCGCGCGATGAAGCGAAGCGCTCCGATCCTCTTCGTGCTCGTCATGCTCTGCTCATCCTGGGCGCAAGTCGCCCGCGCCGACAGCGTCGGGATTGAGCTTGCCGGCCTGCTCGGCACCGGGGTCGACACGGGAGACGTCGACAACAATCCCTACGCCCTCCAGCTTGGCTTCGCTGCCGATCTCATCGTGGCGGGCTACGTCATCGGCTTTCGTTACACACGCTCGGTCGGGACCAACGCCGACTGCGTCGGACCGGGCTGCCGATCCGTCGACGACTTGCGCACGATCGGCGCCGATCTGGGGTGGGATTGGCAGCTAGCCAAGATCCTGCACTTGAGCCCCCGCTTCGGGGTGGGCCAGGTGCGCGAGCGTGGAGACGGCTTACGAGCTCCCTACATCGAGCCCGGTGGTGTGGCCGAGGTCAAGATCGGCCTCGTGGTGGTCGGCGTGGACTTGCGGTACCGGGTCGCCATCAAGGAATCGGTGGCCAACGGCTTTTTGGCCCATGCGCGCTTTGGCCTGCGGTTCTGAGGGGCGTTGGGCATCTACCCAGCCATGTGCGCGAAGTTCTCTCATCTCGCGTGCATTCGTTGGCGCGCCTTCGCCTGCAGACTGGAGATGCGCTGCGCGAGGGCCTCGCCGAGGCGAGCGCCCATGGAGAGCGGCTCCGACTCGTCGCGCAGCGCGCGATCGACCGCTTGATCGAACGGGATCGAGCGATGGTCCGGGAGTAGCTCCCAAAAGCCGCGATCTGGCGCGACCAGGTCGTGCGTCAGCCCCTGCACGAGCTGCGCGGCTACGTGATGATCGGCCCGGGTCACCCACTGAATCCAGTAGCTCGACAGCCGCGGCGTGAGGAACGGAACCCCGAGCATGGAAGGCATGAGGCCCATGCGCCGCGCGGTCCGCTCGAGGATCTCGCGCCCGGACATGATCTCGGGCCCCGGCAACGCGAGCACCCGACTCTCCGGCAAGGGCACCGCGAGCGCGCGCACGAGCGCCTCGGTGACATCGTCGATCGCGATCGGCTGGGTGCGCGTCTCGAGCCAGCGCGGGAGCACCATCCAGGGAAGGCGGGCCGCAAGATCGCGCACCATGCGGAAGCTCTCGCTCCCAGCACCGATGATCATGGAGGCCTGGAGCTCGAGCACGGGGACAGGCCCACGCCGCAGGATCTCGCCGGTGCGCAGGCGGCTCCTTAGGTGGGGCGAGGGGTCGCCGGCTGGGCGTGGACCACCGAGATAGATGATGCGCTCGAGCCCGGCCTCGCCCGCAGCCAACCGGAACGTCTCGGCCTGGCGCTCCTCGATTTGTGCGTAGTCCTCGTGGTCCGTCATCCCGTGCACGAGGTAGAACGCTGCACGACAGCCACGGACCGCGCGTTCGACCGTCCTCCGGTCAAGGAGGTCGAGGCGAACCATCTCGGTTCGTACGCCGCGGCGAGCCGCGCGCGCGGGGTCACGCGTCGCTGCGACGGCGGCGTACCCAGCAGGTGCGAGCGCCTCTCGCACGTGAGAGCCGACGAACCCAGTGGCGCCCGTCACCAAGACTCTTGCTCGTTCGTCCATGGCGGTCGCCTCTCGCAAGGTGCAAGACCGAGGCCAGCACCCGCGAGCTGCTCTCCCGTGGTCGGCTGCTCAAGCTCGGGGCGAAGCGAGGCGCGCGCGGAAGGTCCTGCTACTGCGCCTCGATTTTTCCGAACACGCCGCGGCTCTCGTCGTTCGGCCCGGCCGTGTAGTAGAGCGTGTTGGTGTCTCCAGCCTGCCTACCATTGCCGAAGGTTAGGCCCCACAAGCCGTCGAACACTAGCGCCTCCCCATTCTCATCCTGCAGGACCCCGAGCGGTTCGAACGACTCGCGGTCGAACGCGTGAATGGTGCCGTCGCCGAAGTTGCCGATCAGCAACGCACCCCCGAACGCACCAAAGTCGTCCGGTGCGCGTGTCACAGCCCAGGGCGCGTTCAGCAAACCTTCCGACGCCACCCGCGCGACGAAGCCGCCCTCGGGATCGAACTGGCTCACGTACCCGTTGCCCTCGCCCGCCACGTCGTCCTCCTTGTCCTCGTCTTGCAGGGCGTAGGTCACGTACACGAAATCCCCTAGTCGCTGGATGCCAAAGGGGGCGTAGCCGCTCGGCAGATCCGGATCGACGAAAGCGCCCGGGCCAAGATCGATGGGTTGGAACTGACTGTCGTAGGCCCGGACCACGCCGTTGCGAAAATCGGCGGCCAGGAGCCAGCTGCGGTCATCGCGTTGCACGAGGGTGAGGCCCTTGAAGATCGCCCCATCGCCCGACGCGTCGACCGCGATGAACGCCTGGTCTGATCCGAGAGCGGGGGTCCAGAGCAGCGTTCCCTCTTCTGTCGCAAAGATGAAGCGTGCGCTGGCGTTCTGGCCGCCCGTGCCGGCCGCGTAACCATCTTCTCCTTGGTAGACCAGGCCCGTGGGCTTCGCCGTATCGTCGCTCGCTCCCTCTGGCAGCGGCAGATTGACTACGAGCGGTGAGGCGTTCGGCTGCGGCCGACCGTCTCCGTCGTACACGGTCGATGTGCCGGTGCCATTGTTCGCGATCCAGAAGAACGTGTCGGGGCCGTAGGCAATTCCCCATGGATTGACCAGGTTCGGATCGATCGTCGCACCTTGAATCTCGGTATCGGCCACCAATGGGGTCGCGGTATAGGCCCGAGCGCTCCCAGCGCCGGTGGCGCTCGAGACGGAACTTCCGGTGCCCGCACCACCGCCGCACGCCGCCGCTAGCAGCGATAGCGTCACGGGGCCCGCGCCCCATCGTCCCGTGAGCAATCGACTTCGACTTCGAACAACCATGCATGACTCCCTT
>JBIQKA010000130.1:0-13380 GCA_044507075.1 Myxococcales bacterium | reverse complement strand
ACCAGCCGTCCTGCGGATGTCGCTCCACCATGCGCGCGGGCGGGGTCGAGCGGGGGGTGTCCATCTGATGAGCCATCATTGCGCGACTCCTTCCTGAACGTCGCAGGAACCCTCCAAAAACGGCGCGAGCAGCGCGCGCACCCGGACGTCGATGGCGTCGTAGTGCGCGCGCATCAGCTGAACGGCCTGGGCGCGATCCCGCGCGACGGCGGCCGCGAGCAGGCGCGACCCGAAGCTCGACAGGCTCGGCTCGAACACCACCAGGCTCGGCCAACGCTCGTAGATTTCGCCGCTCAGGTCGAGCAGCGGGCGCGACAGCCAGCGCACGATCTGGTCGTGCGTGCCCTCCACCAGGGCGTCGTACATGCGGGCCTCGGCCATGATCAGCCCCCGCCCATCGCGCGCGCTCTCGGCCTCGCGCACCGCGCGCAGCGCGTCCTCCACGGCGGGCAAGTCCGAGGGCACGAAGCGCTCGACGAAGCGCTCCACGGCGAACTCGAGCACGCGCTTTCGGGGCTCGAGCACGTTGAGCATCAGCTCGGCCTTTTCGCGCACGTCGCGGCCTGCGGCGAGGAACGGCGCGACCAAATCCAGCCCGCCGGTGCGCCGGAAGTCGTTCACCGTCACGCCCTGGCCATGGCGCACACTCACGAGCCCGGACTGCTCGAGGCGGCGAATGGCCTCGCGCAGCGTGTTGCGGTTGGTGTCGAAGCGCTCGGCGAGCTCTCGCTCCCCCGGCAGACGGGTCCCGGACGGCCACTCGTCGCTGAGGATGCGCGTGCGGAGCTCCGCGAACAGCTCCTCCATGCGGGCCTGGGGACGCTCCTCCGCTTTGGGCGCGTCGGCGACCACGGGGACGACGGAAGAGGAGCTCGGGCTGCGGCTGGAATGGGACATCTGGTTGAACCAGTATTGGCACAAGCTGCCAACTGGTTCAACCAGTCATTGGTGTTTCGCGATCCCGCAGGGATCCTGGGAGCTTGGGGCAGCGGACGCCCCACCTGGAGCCGGAAAGGCCCGGGGGAGGGGCCCTGCGTGGACTATGATGCCTGCCCTATGACCATGACCAAGACGGCAAGCGGCCTCCAATTCGAAGACACCGCCGTAGGAAACGGCGCCGAGGCCAAGCCCGGCCACACCTGCTCCATGCACTACACGGGCTGGCTGTGGGTGAACGAAGCCAAGGGGGCCAAGTTCGACAGCTCGCTCGATCGCGGCACGCCCTTCCAGTTCCCGCTGGGCGCGGGGCGCGTGATCCGCGGCTGGGACGAGGGCGTGGCGGGCATGAAGATCGGCGGCAAGCGCACGCTGCTCATCCCGCCGGACCTCGGCTACGGAGCGCGCGGTGCGGGCGGTGTGATTCCGCCCAACGCGACGCTGTTGTTCGAGGTGGAGTTGCTCGAGCTGAAGTGAGCGCCTGCGCGCAAGGGCCGCTCAAAGGTTCGGGTGGCCCGAGGCTTCGGGCTGGTAGCTGATGGACGCCACCCGATAGTTCCCGAGCTTCCCGGACGGCAGCTCCCACTTGATGCTCTGCCCCACGCGCAGACCGAGCAGCGCCGTGCCCACGGCCGAGAGGATCGAGAGCTTGCCGGCAGCGAAGTTCGCCTCGTGCGGATACACGAGCGTGATCTCCGTGCGCTTGCCGGTCTCCAGATCTTCGAAGACCACCTTGCTGTTCATGGTGACGACGTCGTTCGGCATCTCGTCGGACGAGACCACTGTGGCGCGCGCGATCTCGTGGTCGAGCGCACGGGCGGCGTCATTGTGCTCGGGCAGGACATCGAGGAGGCGAGACAAGCGCTCGGCGTCCTGGGAAGTGATGAGAATGGGGGGCAGTTGCATGGTATCCATGAGCATAGGACGGAACGCGCACGAAAACGCGTGGGCGAGCGAAAAAATCGCTGCGAACCTGATTTCCAGGGTTTAGGGAAATGTTCCTATTGAAAGTCGCCCGCGTGTGGCTCTCAGAGGGGCTGCCGGGGACCCCCGCCCGTGGGGCCGCGATTTTGCTCGGTTAGATGCGGGCTTCGCCCGGGACGCTCTGTGCGTTCCGGGGGCGCAAGCTGCTGTAGCGTGCGCCCCACTTGGCCCCCGAGCGCTACCCGCGCGGCGCGCGCGCGCTATGTCTGTTCCATGCCCGCGCGAAAAATCATCGGCTTTCATCAAGACGAGGAGGGCGCCTGGGTCGCGGAACTCGCCTGCGGTCACGGCCAGCACGTGCGTCACGCGCCCCCCTTTCAAAACCGCCCCTGGGTGAACGATCCGAAGGAGCGCGCGCAAAAACTCGGCACGGAGCTCGAGTGCCTGCTCTGCAACATGGCCGTGCTTCCTCAGGGAGTTGCAGCTTACAAGCAGACCCCGACCTTCAACGAGCGCGACGTGCCCGCCGCGCTACTCCAGGATCACCGCACCAAGGCCGAGGTGTGGGCCGAGATCGTGGTGGAGGAGGGGCGCCTCGAGTACACGTGCGCGCGCGGCGTCTTCGTGCTGCGGCCGGGGGTGAACGGCGTGGTCGAACCCGAGCAGCCGCACCACGTGCGCCCCGTGGGCCAGGTGCGGTTTTTCGTGCGTTTTCTGCGAGCCTCTAGGGCGTGAGATCGGATGGATCCAGTTGGGCTAAATCGGCCTCGCGCTCAACTGCGTCCTTCGGCCCACGCCGCGAACGCGCGCTGTGCTTCCGGCTCCCCGTGGTGCAGCGCGACGCGTCGCGGGTTCGGCAGTGCGCGCAGCCAGCGCAAAAGCTCCGCGCGGTCGGCGTGGGCCGAGAGGCCGCTCAACGTCGCCACTTCGCAGCGCACCATCACGTCTTCTCCGTCCAGGCGCACCAGGCCTCCCCCGCGTCGCGCGGCCTCCTGGATAGCGCGGCCCGGTGTGCCGCGCGCCTGGTAGCCCACGAACAAGACGCACGTCTCGGGCTTGGGCAACAGCTCCTTCAAATGGCCCACGATGCGCCCGCCCGTGCACATGCCGCTGCCCGCGATGATCAGCATCGGCTCGCTCACCTCGCGCAGACGCACCGAGTCCTGGCCGCGCCGCACGGCATACAGATCCGTGAACGAGAGAGGATCATCGCCGCGCGCGATCTTCTCGAGTGACTCGCGGTCGAACAGCCAGCGCATGCCCTGGTAGAGCTCCGTCACGCGCAGGCCCATGGGCGAGTCCACGGCCACCGGCAAGCGCGGCAAGCGGCCCGCCTCGACCAGCGTGTTGAGGTGATAGAGCAAGGTCTGGGTGCGCCCGATCGCGAAGGCCGGCACGAGCACGTGGCCCCCGTCGAACAGCGCGCGCTTGAGAACGCGCTCGAGCTCCGCCTCCACGTCGTCGTGCCCGTGCTGGTGATCGCGGTCGCCGTAGGTCGACTCCAAGACCACCAGATCGAGCGCGCGCTCCGTGGGCCAGGTGGTGGCGTAGTCGCGCAGGATCGGGCTCTCGGGGCGGCCCAGGTCGCCGGAGCAGATCACGCGACTTTGGGCGCTCTGAATGTCGACGCTGGTGGAGCCCAGGATGTGCCCCGCTTCGCGGAACCACACATCGCCCGCGAAGCCCTCGAGCGTCACTGCTTCGTCGTAACGGACCGCGCGCGCGAGCGCCTTGAAGCGGCGCCGAAACTGCGCCACTTCGGTGTCGCTCGCTCCTTGGAGCCGCAAGCCATCCGTGAGCACCAGATCGGCGATCTCCAACGTGGCGTGGGTACCCAGGATCGGCCGCTCGAACCCGCCGTCGAGCAACACCGGCAGCGAACCCACGTGGTCGTTGTGCCCGTGGGTGAGCAGCACGGCGGACGCGTCGCGCGCCGCGTCCGGGAAACGCCAACGTGCGGCCTCTTCGCCCTGCGCCACCCCGCAGTCGACCAGGAGCGCCGCGCCGCCCGTCTCCACCCGCGTCATGGCGCCGGTCACGCACGCGACGGCGCCGAGCAGGTCCACGCGCCCATCGGGTAAGTCGTGGCTTTCGGTCAAAGGGAGGATGTCCATGGTGCTGGTATAGATCAGCGTGCGCCGCGGAGCTCAGGGCGTGCAGCCCGCGCCTTCCCCCGGGGCATCGCCCATCGCCGCAGGGGGCGTGGCGACGCTCGGCAGACGCGCGATCTTCTGCACCAGGTGGTTCATGGTCGGCGCGAGGCTCGGTGCGCAAATGGACCGCACCAATCGAATGAGGGACAGCCCCTAGGTGCGCCAGACGCAGGAGAAGCACCGGCGTGAAGCCGTACTGCACACTGAGGTCGCTGCGCGACTAGAAGGCCGCAATCCGCCGCTCATGTCTCTACCTGTCGAGTGGAACTTGTTCGCCGGGTTGCGTCACTTTTTGGCAGCCAGCATCTCCCGTGCCCAGGTCTCGGCCTCGACCATCGTGGAGAAGACCTTGCGCGCGTGTTGGGGAGGCGCGAGCCAATCGATCGCCGTGAGCATCCCGCGTGCAACTGTCGAACCCGTAACCATGGCCGTAGCCAAACGGGTGGCCTTGAGAGCCACCGAATGCTCGCGGATCCAATCGGCGATGAACTTCCTCAGCAGAGGGTCGAGCAGGCTCGTCTGGCGCGCGTCGAGGATCAGCACGTGGGGCTGATCCCGTCGGCGCAGACGCTGCAGGTTGTGGTCGCCCCAGGCTTCGAGGTCTTCCCGGCTGACTCGTGTCGGCATGACGTCCACGACGAGCGGCCAGCGTGAGTCGTCGGTCGCGATCGGCATTTCGCTGCTCTCCTGAGGCGACGCGCCCCGGACGACATTCTAACAAAGCGCCTCCCGAGCCCACGACCCCTTGGACGCATCACCGCGCGACCGGGTGCGCGGGCGCGCGCCTCTTGAGCGGGAGGCCAGCAGGGTCTGAACAGAAGGCCAGGTGCGGCATAATCCATCTGTCTACCAACTCGCCGGAGGACCTGGCGGTCGAGCGGCGGGGCTGCGACCCCAACATCGCCATTCGGCCCTCGCTTGAGCACTGGCGACCGCGTCGCTAAGCCGTCGCGTCCTCTCCGCTCGCACGCTCGACGACGCGGTCGCGCGTGAACTGGGAAGGTGTGCGGCCGAAGAAGCGGCGGTGGGTGCGGGAGAGCGCTGCGTGGTCGGCGAATCCGCTCTTGTGTGCGGCGGCGCTCAGGCTGGAAGGCGTCTCCATTATGGCGCGCAATGCCTCGATGCTGCGCAGCCAGAGTACGTACTTGCGGATGGGCAGCCCCACTTCCTGCACGAAGAGGTGTCGAAGGCGTCCCGGGGAGAGGTTCACTTCCCGCGCGAGCTCCGCGAGCGTCGGGGAGCAGCCGTCACTCTTGCGTAGGCGCTCGATCACCAGGCGCACGCGCGCGTCGAGAGGTGGCGCGGGCGCGCAATCGGCTGTCATGGCGTCGATGGCGGCGGTTACGCGGGCCGAGAGATCATCGGCGTCGGGGTTCGGAGCGAGGAGCGCGCGGCCCAACCTCGCGAGCGCAGGATCGTCGAGCACGACGTGCGTCTTGCCCTGCAGCCGTCCCAACAGGCGGCGGCCGAGCTCGCTTTCGGGCTCGCACATCAGCGCAGCACCGCCAACGACGTGATGTGGCACATCGGGAGCGACCAGCAGCGCGGCGGCGGAGCGCGGCGCCTGTTCGGCGATCGACCAGCACAAGGGCTCCCCGAGCGCCACCGAGAGCTGGAGCGCGTGGTGGGAGTGGGGCGGGCTCATGTCGCTTGGGTCGCAAGGCTCCGGGACTGTCAAAACGTAGTCGTCGTCAAGGAAGTGCCACATCCGTGTGCAAACGCCGGCCGAAGGCGCCCTCAGGTCGCGAGTCTATGCCAAGCGCAGCTTCGTAGCCCCTCGATTCAAGCCAGACGCTCCGCTCTTGCGCAACATGGCCCGCGGAGGTGTTCATGTCGTTTTTTCGGCCGCGTGCCTTGGTGGGCATGCTTACGTTGGCGCTGCCTTTGACCTCATCCGCAGCGCATGCCCAACAGCACTTCACAGGCTCGACCAGTGCTTTCTTTAGCTACGTCCCAAGCCCCTCTGAGCCGCATGATCCGGGCACGTTGATTCGCTACCAGAAGTTCAAAAATGCCTGGGGCGTCGTGCCCGACCCGAACCTGTACCGCGTGCTCTACTGGTCCACGGTCGAGATGGTCGTGGACCCCGAGGACGCGGATCCGTCCCTTTGCCAGGAGTACACGTTCGCGGTCGACCCGCCGGTGACGCGCTGCTGCTCGGACGCGGACGGCGACGCCGGCGTGCCCCTCGACAGCGCCGTGCCCTGCAACGACGAAAACGGTGACCCGGACGTCGGCTACACCGTGACCGAGACCCGCTGCCGCATCCCCGTGGCCACCTCGGGCCTCGTGCGCATCCCGAGCGACAGCAACGGCCCCATCGCTGGGCTGCCGAGCCTGGCGTTCACGCACGGTACCCTGGGCAGCCTCCCCAAGTGCGGCCCGAGTCGTGACCTCGGCGCGTGGTGGCCCCAATGGATGGAGCACGCGCTCGTCAAGACCGTGGCCGCGGACTATGCGGGGCTCGGATACGACTCTGGCCTGCGCAGCGTCGACGCCACCGTGCGCAACCCGCACCCCTGGTACGGCGGCCTCGTTTACATGTATCCGTTCGACGAGAGCACCCATCCCTACGGTGACCTGCTCTCGACGGGCACGGCCACCGTGGACGTGGTACGGGCCGGCAATCAGCTGGAAGAGGTCCTCACGGGCAACACGTCGCCTAACCCGGCGTTCGCGGTGATCGGCTCCTCGCAAGGAGGCGCGGCTGCGATGGCGACGGGCTACATGAGCAGCGCGACGGCGGGATATGCCCAGGAGCTCGACCTACGCTTCTTGGTCGCCGGCGCGCCGGGATCGCGTCTGCACGACCCCGGCACCTTGGATATCAAGCTCGCGCAGGGGTTGCTCGCCGCGGGCGTGGTGGGCGCGTCCATGACCGATCCGTCCATCAGCCCCGACGAGCTCATGACGCCCATCGGACAGGCCAACTATCAGCGCACGACGGAGCAGGTGTGCTCTGGCACCGAGAGCCTCGAATCGTACGCGTGGTGGATCAACACGCTCTATAGCTACCCCTTCCATGACTCGGCGTGCGTGCTGATGCGTAGGCCCGAGTGGCGCCGCTTCGCGGCCCGCCAGCGCATCTCCACGTTGCCCATCGACGCGCCGGTGCTCCTGGCGCAGGTGCACAACGACACGCTCGTGCCGCCCGACCGCACCGACGACGTGTTCGAGGAGCTGCGCACGCACGCGGACGTCACCTACTGCACCTACGAGGGGGACTCGGGAGGACTGCTGGGTGGGCACACGCAGACCCTGGAGAAGTCCTGCGAAGGCACTGCGCTCACCTGCGTGCGTCCCGACGGCAGTCCCGCCGACGACACGCTCTATGATCCTGCGTCCGCGGTGGAGCTGGTGGCCCACCTGCTGCTCGACGTCAGCTCCGCGCAGCGCTCGGCGTACATCGCGAGCCAAAAGCCCGAATGCGGGCTCTAGGCAAAAGCAGCCGCGCTGCGGCACCTCGCCACAGCCCCTAAGCTGGCCTTCGCGCTTCATTGAGGCTATGCGCATGCACAGAGTGCTGGCCCTCCGGAGCCCGAGCGAGCGCTCGCCTCGAGGGAGGCCCGTCGTCTTTGGAGCGTATTTGCAGCCTGCATCCCGACGCGGGATTCGTAGGCACGCGTGATCGAGGTTTGAGCATGCGAGTTGTGACGCGACTCTTCTACGTTCTGCATTTTGCTATCGCATTCACACTTCTCGGCTGCAGTGGCTCGGGCGGAGAGCCGAAGACGAAGGCGGACGCAGGGAGCAGGGACAGCGACGCGGGGGCAGACGGAGACTCGTCCGCTGATCCGAATCCCGGAGAGGCCGTGCGCGCGACCATCGACGTCGAAGGCGGCACGATCACAGCCCTCGGCGAAGACGGCACGCGCTACACGCTCACCGTCCCTGCCTACTCGCTCTGGTCAGCCACGGAGATCACGCTCAAGCCGCTCGAATCGGTCGATGGGCTGCCGCTGAGCGCGGGTGCGCGGGCGGCCGTGGAGTTTGCGCCGGACGGCTTGCAGTTTCTTGCCCCAGCCGAGCTCGCGGTGGAGGCGCCGGAAGCCATCGATCCTGCCTGGCTGGTTGGCTTCTCGAAGAGCGGCGACCGGTTCGAGCTACTTCCGGTGCACGTAAGCGGGGACACGCTGCGCTTGCTGGTGGGGCACTTCAGCAGCGCGGGCGTGGGCACCAGTAACGAGGAGGAGCTGAACACGCTGACCTCGGGGAACACGAGCAGCGAGCAGCAGGCGAACAACGAACTCGCGGCCTACTTTGCGGAGGAGGCTGCCGCCGGGCGCAACTCCGACCCCGCGCAGAGCGCAGACATCTTGCGAGGCTGGTACGAGGGTTCGGTAGCGCCGGGGCTCGATGCGGCCATCGCCGGCGGGAAATCGACCCGGGACGCCGTAGCGGAGTATCTGCGCTGGGCCGGGGCCGCCGCGCTCGCGGGAGCCGACGGGCTGCTGGAGAGCGAGCTGAGCGAGGGGCTCGCCAAGGTGGCGACCGCCATCCAAGCCGAGATCGCGCGCCTCAACGAGCGCTGCGCCGCCGAAAACAACTGGCAGCTCGCGCGCGAGGTCCTGAACTGGGCAGGCGCGGCGTGGCTTATGGGGCTCGACGAAAGGGTTGGCGCTTTGGATAGGGCGAGCATCCTCGCGGACCTGTGCATTCAGGTGGCGATCGAGGAGGCGACCCTCCCTGAGGAGCTCGAGGAGGATGAAGAGGCAACGCTCGAGGTGCGCGCTGGCATCTCCGTGGGAGGCAGGCCCACCACGAACCTGGGGACGATCACCATCGCCATCGATGCCGGGGGCACAGCCCAGGTCTCGCCCGCTTCGGGTTCGACCGATAGCAACGGCAGCTTCTCGGCCTCGGTCACGCCCCGCGTCGAAGCCGGCAAGCGCGTCGTGCTCGATGTGACGGCGAGCTTCCCCGAAATCCCGGGGCTACAGGACCAAGTGCGCGTGGAGGCCCCTGTTGGCGAGGCCGTCAAGGTGGAGGTCGCCCCCGGAGAAGTGACCGTGAAGCCGGGGGAGACGCAGCAATTCTCGGCGACCGTCACCGGAACAGATGACACCGAGGTGGTCTGGAACGCCGGCGGCGGCACCATCACCCAGGACGGGCTGTACGAAGCCGGAAAGACGCCCGGCACGTACAGGGTGACCGCGACGAGCGTCGTGGATCCCGAGGCGACGGCGACCGCGTTCGTGACCATCGAGGACGTGCCGATGGTGGAGCCGCTGCTGCGCGTCGGGATCAGTTTCACATCGCGATCGGCCGTCTATGCGGGCTCGATCCACGAGGCGCCTGAAGAGGTGTTGTTCGATAGCTACGACATGTCGACCAGCAGCAACTCGGGCGAGGCCAGGCTGAGTGCGCAATACACGTACGATCCTGATTCTGACACGCTCCAGTCGATCAAACTGGCGAGCACGATGCGCGGCTACCCAGGAGGCACCACGGCCGCTTGGGGGGAGGCGAACTTCCGGTTGTTGTTCCGGGTGTCCGGTCAAACCATCCAGGTGAAGATCAAGGGGACGTGTTCCCTGGAAGGAACCTCGGGCGGCTTCACCGAAGGGTACCTGAGTCTCAGGATCGACAACGAGCCTGTCGGTGGCAGCACCGTCTTCATGCAGAGCTCTATCCGCAGAGATGAATACTACACCAACCCGGAGTCCCCGAGCCCTTGCGCCGGCGGCTACGAGAGGGTCAGCAAGGAGCTGGGCCCGGGGATCTATCGCCTGCACGTCACGCCATACGCCAGCACGCGCGACGTGGACTACGATTTCGACATCACCTTCGAACCCATCGAGCCCTCCGAGCAGGATGAAGAGGTGTGAACGGGCGCTCGGCTGCGCGTAGGGCGTCCGTCGCGTACGTCGCGGCGAAGCTTCATGCGCGGCGGTGCTCCTGAGCAGGTGCACAACGACACGCTCGTGCCGCCCGATCGCACCGACGATGTGTTCGAGGAGCTGCCGCCGCTCGGCGAGTTCGCGGACAGAGCAGTTTCGTCAACCGGGCGAAGGAACTGAGCGTGGGTCGAGCGCGTCGAGAAGGGCTCAAGGCCTCGCGTGGGCGGCATCGCTCGGTGCCTTCCGTTCAAGCAATGCCACCCGGATTCTTCGACCATCTTCACCCACTTCGTGGGTCTTGATGACGCGAAAGTCTCGCTTGAGCAGCGCGACGACCGGTTTCTTGGTTTCGCCCCAAATATCCTTGGTCCGGGCAGCGTTGACGAGCCACAGCCGCTTCTTGTTTGCGGGGAGACAGGCCGCCACATCATCCTCGCACAGCTGTGGGGTGAAGCGGCCGACCGCCCTTGCGGACCGCGCAACGAAGACTTCCTCCGGATGCGTGTCCGGAGCGTGGCGAAACTCGTAGGCAAGGCCCCGCCGAACATGGCTCGTGCCTCTATTGGGCACGACGAGCCCATCTCCAGGCTCTGTCTTTGCTTTGATTATGTTCGCGGCACTGCGGTAGTCGTACTCCCGCGAAACGCGCAGCCGCATCTCCTGGTGTCGCACAATCCCAAAGGCCCCAACAAAAAACATGACCAAGGCCACGAGTGCGTGAGACTTGGGGCTCATCGTATCCAACGTCACTGCAGCCAAGAGAACCAGCGCAGGGAGCGTGAACAGCAAGTATCGATAGTAGAAGAAGTGGAGATAGGGCTCGGTCAGGATAAAAAGAGCGGGAGGTAGCAATATCCAGCCGCCCAGTAGCCAGCGATACCTATCCACGCGGACAAGGGCTGCCAAGCCCAATCCGACCAGAATCCCGCCCACCGCGGGTGCTCCCGCCAAAGCGTCCGGAAACGAGAGCAATCTACCCTTGAACTCCACGCTTTCTATCCAGGAGACCTGTCCGCGCTGCGTCGCCCCCAACCAGAGGAGCGGCGAAAGTAGCAGGACGCTCGCCGCAACTGACGCGCTCCAGCCAAGCCATACGGCGCGTCGTGATTGGTCTCGCCGCTGTGCGCCCAAAAGCACCCAGAGAGCGTGCGCTCCCAAGACCGTCAAAGAAAAGAGATGCGATGCGCCGATGAAAAGGAGACTCATGAAGTAGACGCCCCAGCGACGGGGGGAGGGGGCTTCCACGGCACGCACCAAAGCGAGCGTCGCCCCCACACAGGCAGCCACGGCAAATGCGTACGGCCGGGCCTCCTGCGCGTACCGCGATACGGTGGGCAAGATGGCGAATAGTCCGCCAGCGATTACGCCCACGCGCAGCGAGAAGAGCCGCCGTCCCAGCATGACCAGCCATGCCGCTGCCACCGACATCGCCAGCGCAGAAGGCACTCGTAAGGCGAAGCTGGAGCTTCCGAATAGGCTGGTCCACCCGCGCATCAAAAGATAGTAAGGAGCGAACACTGCGTCCACGTTGCCCAAGAGGCGCCACAAATCGTCTAGTGGGATGGTCGCGGCCCACCAGGTCGCGTGCTCGTCGCGCCAGGGCTGTCTTACCCTCAGTTTGGTGAAGGTCAGTGCAAGCGTAACGAGGGCGGGGAGAACCAGCCAGAATCGCTGAAGCAGCTGTGAATCGACTTGCCTGGAGACTAAGGTTTCTGAACTTGTTTCGCTGGACATAGGGCTATAGGGCTCTTTTGGGCGGCGCACAGGCCGCCTCATGCGGCCCCACAGCGTGTAGCATCGCTCGCCTGTTTCGTGCTCACGAATGCTCCGTTCATGTTTGACGGCGAGGGAATCACCCCAACTCTGCCGCTCACGCGTCGCGGCGGTCAGGGTCTCGGCGAGCGCGGCGGAGGCGTTCGCGTGGTGCGACCTTCAGGGAGTGGTGCGCTCCAGCGTGACGCGATCGAGGGCCACGTTGCTCACCACCTCTCGCACGACTAGACGCACGCTGCGCGGCTGCTTCTGCTCGAAAAATACGGAGACTGGCACGAACGCTCGACCCTTGGAGACGTCCTTGCAGATCACCGGGCGGCGCTGGCCTCCTGCGCCGAGCCCCTCCACCGAAACGCGGGCAACGCGCTCGCGAGGGTTCGTGCCGCACTCTGCACGCAGGTAGAAGCGCGCCTGGTAGGCGCCCTTCGGTAGCTCCGGGGTGCTGCCATGCGCCAAGGTGACGGTTCGGGGCGCTCCCTTGACAGACGTGTCCCACTCGGTCTTGCGCGCGGCCTGGCCCGAGGCTTCAGGCTGCGCGCGGAGCGTATCGTAGCGGTCGCTCGCCAGATCTTCGGCTTCGAAGGTGAGAGGTCCGCGCGAGAGCAGCGCGTCGATCACGCCTTCCGCGAACGGAGAGGTCGTCAGGTCGCGAGCCACGACCGCGCTGAGACCCGGGGCCCGAAGCAGCTTCACCCCGCTGCGTGGCTCGAACTCACGCGGCACCACCACCTGTTCGACGCGAGTGTCGAAGGTCTGCCTTGGTAGGCTCCATGGCGCCGCCGATGCCTGGGCGAGCGGTCCAAAGAACGTGGTTAACGTCAGACGCCCGAGCTTGAGGCGTGTGTCCACCGACACCCGGCGAGCTCCTGCCTGGTGCAGCAACGGCGCCAGCGTCGCGACGTTGTAAGATTCGGTGTGGTGATAGGCGTCCTTTTTGTAGGTCGAGTAGCCCGTCAGGGCACACACACCGGCGACGAGCGCGAGCCCCACGCCCTTGCCGCGTTCCGGCCGCACGACAATCCAGAGCACGCCGAAAGCCACGACTGCGAGCACCAGGATGCTCGGCGCGAACCGCTGGCTCGCATTTACCGCGAGCTCGGCCAGGGCCCACACGCCGACCACCCCTGCGAGCACCTCCAGGCGAGAGGCCTCCTTCCAGCGCTCGATGAGACGTCCCGCGCGGCACAGAGTGAAGCCGTACCCGAGCGCAACTGCGGGTAGAAACGTGAGCACGTACCAGGGCAACAGCGACCGCGAGCCCACGTCGAAGGCGAGCCAGGCCGTCCCGAACATCCCTCCCAGCAGCCAGGCGTCGTGTGTGCGGCGCGTGTCGCCAGCGCGCCAGACCAGGAGCACGAAGAAGCCAAACAGGCCCGCTCTCCACGAGGCGGGAGGCGCATCGCGCGTCAGCACTTCGACGGCACGATTGAGGTAGTTGTGATGTTGACCGCTCTCGTAACCGCGCACCCGATCGACAACCGCGTGCTTCCATAACATCGCGCCCACGTTGGAGCTCTGCACCCGAGCCAGCATGGCAGCCCAGGTGATCGCCGCGATGCTCGGCAAGCCCATGGCAAGGGAAAGCCGACGCGCCGGCCCGCCCAATCCTTCGCGGCGTGCCCGGGTGAGCTCTGCGAGTCCAATAGGAACGATGGCGAGGGCGCAGACGACCTGCTTCGTGAGAAGCGCAAGGGCGACGTGCGCGTATCGCGCCATCGTGGACACCGGGATCGCGGCATCGTGGACACCGGGAT
>JBIQKA010000129.1:0-13476 GCA_044507075.1 Myxococcales bacterium | reverse complement strand
AGCACGAGCACGAGCACGAAAGCGCCGGAACGCCTCGCGCGGGCCTCGACGTGCCCAAAGAATTAGGGACAGCCCGACTAGATACTAGAGCAGGAGTGGGGGCCCTCTTGCGCGCGTCGCGGCGATGCCAAGGGCCCTGCCGAGGGGCCGGAACGCGCGCTTTTCCGGATGATGGCCCGGCCCGGATCTGTCGTGGGCCCAACCAAATGCGTCACCCCGCCTTCAGCGCGCGGGCCGACGATCACGCCCAGCACCCCCACTTTTCGGCCAAAAACCGTTCACCACTGGACGAGGGGCGCTCCCATGGGGTAGGGAAAAGTCCATCCTATGCGCTACCTGTTCGATCCCGAGGTCCTCGCACGAGTCGTCCGCATGCACCTGGACCTGCCGGTGGCAGAGCAGATCGACGCCGTCTCCCAAACGCTTAAGAAGATCTACGGCGACCACATCCATCTGGGGCAACCCTGGATGTGGAGCACGGCGGGCGGGATCATGGTCACCATCAACCCGCTGCACGTGTCGCTCAACGAATACCTGCTGTTCTGTGGGACGGCAATCGGCAGCGAGGGCCATAGCGGGCGCCACCGCGCAACCATGTACGACGTGGTGATGAGCGGCGAGCTCTGGACCTATCAGACCGGCAGCTTCGAGCGCCACGTGCACCGTCCGGGTGATTTGGCCTGTCTCCCTCCGGGCACATCCAACGGTTCCAAGCTGCGCCCGGGCGTCTGGCTGCTCGAATACGCGCGCGGCAACGTGCCGAGCCTCTTCCCGTTCGCGCTGGGCGATACGCTGTTTTCGACGCTCGATCTCACCGACCTCCGCCAGCAGCTCGGCATCTCCAACAAGCTGATGCTCAAGGAGGCCCTCGCCTGGCTGAAGGAGCGCCGCAGCGGCCGCCGATTCGAGCCGGATCTCTCGGCGCTCAAGGAGCCGAAGGCACCCGCAGCGAGCAAGGGGCTCGGTCGAAACAACCGGCGCGTCGATCTGAACTAGCTCCGATCCAGATATGCCCGCCTAACGCATCGTGCCGGCGGCCCCGAGCGCTCACTTCAAGAAGCCGACCGCGCGTGACACGTCGCTAACCGCGGCCAGCACGGGCTCGTACGAAGCCGCGTTGCAGGCGAGGATGCCCTTGAGGTTCGCCATCTCGCTGGCCCGGTAGTTGATGGCGGAGCCGTCCACGTGACTGAAGCGCCCGCCCGCCGCCTTGAGGATGGCTTCCGGACCACACGCATCCCAAAGCGAGCTCTTGTCGGAGACGTGCACGTAAAGGTCCGCGCGCTGCTCGGCGATCAAGCCTACCTTGACCCCGACCGAGCCGCTCGGCATCTCGCGCGTGGCGCCGAGCTTCTGCATGATCTGCTCGATGCTGTCCGGACGGTGCGAGCGCGACACCACCAAACGCAGCGCACCCGGGTCGGCCTGCTCGCTCACCTGCAGGGCGCGCTCGTCGCCACGCTCGCGCAGGCTCGCGCCCTGGCCAACGACCCCCGAGTACAACTTGTCGAGCGAAGGCTGGTAGACGACTCCGAGCTGACTCGCGCCATCCACCGCGAGCCCGAGCATGACCGAGAACTCCCCGTTCTTGGCGATGAACTCCTTGGTTCCGTCCAAGGGGTCCACGAACCAGCAGCGCCGCTTGTGCTGCGCCTCGCTCTGATCGGCGGTCTCCTCGGCGACGATGCCGTCCTCGGGAAAGCGCGACCGGAGTTCGCGCACGAGGAACGTGTTCACCTGCTGATCGGCCTCGGTGACCGGGTTGTTCGCGCCCTTGTACGCCACGGAAAAGTCCTTGGCGTAGATGGACATGAGGATGCGCCCCGCCTCGTATGCGAGCTCGCGGGCGGCCTTCAACTCTGCTTCGAGCATCGCGCCAAACTAGCAGCCGTCCCCCCCGATGACCACCGCGCGCTGCGTCACCTCGGGGTGGACCGCTTGCCAGCGACTGCAACCGAATGGCACGCTCCCCAGGCAGGGGGACGAATCCGCGTGCCACCGAGAGAGCCCATCGTGACCCTGGTCGATGTCAGCACGCGCGTGTTGCCCGGACGGGGGGACCACGCGCCGCTCGCGGGCCTGAATCTCTCGCTGCACACGGGGCAGACCTACGCGCTCGTGGGGCCGCGCGGCGCGGGCAAGAGCGACCTCTTGCGGCTGCTCGCGGGCCGCTTGATGCCAGCCACGGGTCTCTTGCGCTATGGCGCCCTGCTCGGCGCGGACGACCAGGCTCGGGCCCGCAACGTCGGCTACTGCGCGCAGCACCCCGAGCTCGCTCCCGACCTCAGCGTGCGCGAACACCTCGAGCTGTTCGCCGCAATCGCCAAGCTCCCGGAGGCCCAGCGAAGCGGGCGCATCGCGCAGGTGGTGGAGGAGTTCGAACTCGCGGGCTCACTGGAGGCGCAGGTCGAGGCCGAGCCCGCAGACGTGCGGCAGCGGCTGCACGTGGCGCTCAGCATGCTGCACGAGCCGCTCCTGTGGCTGCTCGACGAACCCTTCGCGGGGCTCGGAGACGCCACGCAGGAGATGCTCTGGCGCGCCCTTTGCGAGCACCGGCAACGCGGCAAAGTCGCGGTCTTCGTGTGCCACGATCTCGCGCGCGTGGAGCGGCACGCCGACCGAATCCTGGCATTGCATCGCGGCCGACTCGCGTTCGAGGGGATCCCCAACGACTTGCGCGCGGGGCACGGCTCCCTGCAGGTCGCGCTCGACGTGCTCACGGGCAAGAGCGCGCTGAACTGAACGTCCCCTGCGCATGTGCGCGCGAAAGACACGCCCGTCTGCGCCCGCACATTCCATGGGAGCGACAACGCTGCGCGGGGGCCTACCTCCAAGCGAGGTAACGGATTTCTGGCGCAATGCTCCAATTTGGCGAACGACGCGAACAAGGAGGTGAGCTCCGCGGTTTCCCTTTCAAGAACGCTCCCAAGACTGGACCGACAGACACAGGAGTAGCGATGCACAACGTGAACAGAAATCGCGCCAACGCCCAGGAACAAGCGCTCCGCCGGCACGGGACCTTCTGGGACGGCGGGGCCTCCCCGGGCCTGGACGGAAATGCCGCTGCGACCCAGAGCATCGATTTCAACCACGCGACGCGCGAGCAGTTGATGGAGATCGAGTCCATCGGCGAATATGAGGCGCGCGCCATCATCGCGCACCGCACCTTTCATGGGCACTTTCTCGGCTGGGACGACGTGAAGCGGCGCGTTCCGGGCATTGACGCCGAACGCCTGCGAAACCTCCAGCTTGCGGCTCGGATCGGTAGTCCCAAGATCACCTAGTGCAAGAAATCAGAGCGAGCGCCGCGGCGATCGAGACGGACCTGCCGCTCAGGCTCGATCGCCTGCCATGGTTCCGCTTCCATTGGCTCGTGGTGCTCGCCCTCGGTATCACCTGGGTGCTCGACGGACTCGAGGTCACCATGGTGAGCGCCGTCGCCAGCGTGCTCCAGAAGCCGAGCGCGCTCGGTTTGAGCAGCACCCAGATCGGCGCCTCCGCCACCGCCTACTTGGCGGGCGCGATCGGCGGCTCGCTCCTGTTCGGGCATCTCACCGACCACTTCGGGCGCAAGCGCCTGTTCCTGGTGACGCTGGGCCTCTACGTGCTCGCTACGGTGGCCACGGCGGCCTCCTGGAACTTCCTCTCGTTCGCGCTCTTTCGCATGCTCACGGGGGCCGCCATCGGCGGCGAGTACGCGGCCATCAACTCCGCCATCGACGAGCTGTTGCCTGCCCGCGTGCGCGGCTTCGTGGACCTGGCGATCAACGGCAGTTACTGGCTCGGCACGGCGCTCGGGGCGATGCTCACGGTGGTGCTGCTCGATCCGTTGATCGTCCCCGAGTGGCTGGGCTGGAGACTGGCCTTCGGCGCAGGGGCCGTGCTCACGGTGGGCGTGGCCCTGGTCCGGCACTTCGTGCCGGAGAGCCCGCGCTGGCTGATCCTGCACGGGCGCATCGAAGAGGCGCGCGAGATTGTGGAGGGCGTGGAGGAAAAGGCCCGCTCGCTGCACGGAGAACTGCCGCCGGTGACACACAAGATGACGCTGTGGCCAGGCAAGCAGATAGGTTATGCGCAAGCGTGGTCGGTGATCTTCAATGCCTACCGGCCGCGGGCGGTGCTGGGGCTTGCGCTGATGATCGCGCAGGCCTTCTTCTACAACGCCATCTTCTTCACCTACGCGCTGATCCTCACGCGCTTCTTCGGGGTGGAGCCGGATCGCATCGGCTATTCGCTGATCATCTTCGCGCTGGCCAACTTCATGGGCCCGCTGCTCCTCGGGCGCATGTTCGACACGGTGGGCAGGCGCCCGCTGATCGTGGCCACCTACGGGCTGTCGGGGGCGCTGTTATTGTTGACGGGCTTTCTGTTCCGCGAGGGCATGCTCGACGCGACCACGCAAACCGCCGCCTGGGCCGTGGTGTTTTTCTTCGGCTCGGCGGCGGCGAGCTCCGCCTATTTGACGGTGAGCGAGCTCTTTCCGCTCGAGATCCGCGCGCGCGCCATCGCCCTGTTCTACGCGTGTGGCACGACGATGGGCGGGTTGGCGGCCCCGGCGCTGTTCGGGTACCTGATCGACCGCGGAAGCCGCGATGAGGTGTTCGTCGGCTACGCCCTGGGAGCCGGCCTGATGATCGGCGCGGCGCTGGTGGCATGGAAGCTGGCTGTGGCCGCCGAGCAGCGGTCGCTCGAGCAGATCGCGGCGCCGCTCGCCGCCTCACGCGGACGGGGCAGAGAGAGCTGACGCCCACTCGGGGAGCGTTCAGCGGACATCGACCGCGTGGGGCACGGGCTCCGCACAGTGCGTGAGCTCGCCTTGGAGCAACGGGCAGTGATTTCCGAGCAACGCGGGGAGCCCATCGAGGTGGCAGAAAGAGATCGCCGGCGCGGGCTCGCAGCTCGCGCAATTCACCCTGATCTCGGAGTCCAAGCGCACAGCCCCCGTGTGCGCGCAGAAGGCGGCGGAATCAATGTTCCCTCGCCAACCGTCCAAACTGGTGGGCACACGCGTCCCGACGAGCACCCGGGAAAGCCGCGACTTCTCCATGTGGATGGGGCCGTCGATGAGGCCGAAGACCATGCTGGAGGTCTGAAAGAAGAGCTCCTGACAGGGTCCGAGTTCGGAAGCCTCGCCACTGATGCTGGTGAGGGTGGCGGCCAGGTCACCACAATACGGCGTCCGCAGGTCGCTCGCGCTGACCGAGGCAAGGAACCCCTCGTCGAACGAGAGCTCGGCGGCGTGAATGCGCGTGTCCACCAGCCGGAGCTCGCGGCTTACCAGGCGCGCCCCCTCGATGCTGCTGGAGTGGGCCGAGATGCTCGCCACTTCCAGATCGAGGGCGCTGCTGGAGGTCCGTTCGAGCTCGAGTGAGCCCACCGCACCCGCCGGACCGTCGCTGCGCGCGGTGAGCGTGCCGACCCGCGATTGCTCGAGGATCAAGCGCGGCGGCGCCGCGCCCTCGGGCGCGGAGAGCCACACCACGACGTCGCTGAGCTGGCTCTCCTTGATCCGCAGCGTGACGGGTCCTGACAACCGGAGCGCGCCGCCCTCCATGGCGATCTCGTTCAGCTGCACGGAGATCGGAGCCCCCGTGCTCCACCGCAGCACGCTGCCTCTCAGCTGGCTGCCGGAGGTCACGCTCCCCCCTGACACCTCGGCGCACGCTCCGGGATCCGCGCATCGTGCCGGGTCACTGAAGCTGGGGAGCCTGAACGTGTTCAACGGGAGCTCACACAACGGCGGCGAACAGGTCAGCACCTTCACCTCTGACTCGTACTCGCTCACCACCTCCCGACCGAGCTCGCAACCGCCCGTCGCGGCGCTCGCGCCCAGCACGAGGACGAGCGCAAAGCGTATCCACAGAGACCTCGTCATCACTGGCCCCCCAAGCGCAGCACGCGAAAGACCACGCGGCGGTTCTGCTCGTGCTCCGCTTCGCTGTCTCCCTCTTCCACGAAGCCACTCGCGCCCTGGGTCTGCACCGTCAGCCGCTCCGGCGCGATGCCGTGCTCGATCAACCAGCCGCGTACGCGCTCGGCCCGGTGCGTGGAGAGCTGCCGATTGTATTCGCTCTTGCCCCGCTTGTCGGCGAAGCCCAGGATCGCCAAGAGCTCGATGTCCGGCCGACTCTTGAGCAGGCTCGCCACTTCGTGGAGCATCGCGACCCCCACCGGCTCGAGCGCGTCGGAGTCGAAGGCGAACAGCACGGGCGCGAGCAGCTCCATGCGGTCTTCGCGGGCGGGAGGAATGGCCTGATCGAACAGCTGTTCGAGCTCCTCGTCGCTGACCTGCGGCTCGGGCGCTGGCGTCTGGCTGTGGGTATGGACACGTTCAACCACGCGCTCGACGGTGTGGCGCGTGATCACGCGGGGCGGCGGCAGCGGCAGCGGGCGATAGGCGACCGTGATGCCGATCGACAGGTATCCGGCGTCGGTCGTGTACCGCGCACCGTTTTTCTGGATCACTCGCCCGTAGCCGAAATAGGGGCCGACGCTCACGCCGCGCCCGACGCCGATGTCGACCCCGACGCTCGTCTGCACGAGCGGTCGGAGCAAGTCGCCTGTAAAGGCGGGGCCACCGCTGAGGGCGAGAAAGGGCGCAAGCTGTCGGCTCGGCGCATGGACCCGCGCGCCCAAGGTCGGGGCGAGCACGCCGCCCGTGGGCTTGGCGCCCCTGCCCTCGAGGGATCCCAGCGGAACATCCTTGCTGAAGAGAAAGGCGCCGCCCGTGGCCCCCAGCTCGACCGTCAGCCAGGGCACCAAGGTGATGCCCACGCTCAAGTCCCCGAGCACGCCGAAGCGATCGAACCCGAGCATCTTGAGCTGATCGGTGCTGATGAACATGGAGATGTAGGGGCTGAAGCGAAAGCCGAAGCGCTTTCGCAGCTCCTTCAAGGTCTCGCGCCCGGCCAGACGAAAGCCGCGGACCTTGGACGCCCCTTCGCCTTCCGCGAGCGCGGCCCCGGGACACGGGAGGAGGGCGCAAGCGAGCGCGAGAGCGGTTCGAGCGAGGAGCTTTTCCAAACTCCTACCAGGGCCCCGGCGCGTAGACGATGGCTCACGCAAGGGGCGCATTGTAGGCGGCCCGCGGTGCAGATGGACCGCCCCGAGGTGTCTCGCTTGGGGTGAAGCGCGCGCATGGCCCTCGCAACTGCCCTGCAACGCCCCCCGCAAATGCTCTTGCAGGTGCCCTAGCGTTTCAGCTGCACCAGCAACGCGCCGCTTCCACCGAGCCCCTCGGGCGCGGTGACGAAGGCGCGCACGAGCGGCGCAGCGCCGGTCTCGGTCAACGCCTGAAGCACGACGTCGCGCAGCACACCGAGGCCCGCTTCGCTGTGCTGCCCCTTCCCGTGGATGATGCACACGACGTCGAGCCCCTTGCCGTGGCAACGCCGTATGAAGCTCACCACCGCCTCGCGCGCCTCGCGCTGGATCAAGCCGTGGAGATCGAGCGTCTCCGGGACGCGCGTGCGCCGCCTCAGCTCCCGCACCACGCGCGCATCGCTGTCCATGCGCGAGCCACTCAAGAAATCCTGCTCGGATTGGATCCGAAAGCGCACGTCTTGCGCTACGAGCGCCTGCAAGCGCGCCCTCGCCTGCTCCTCGGCGCTCTCCCCGAACGGGGCGATCCCAGCGGTCCGGCTTTCGACCTTGGGGGTGCGGGCGGAGACGCGTGGGGCCCCCTTGCCCTCGAGGCGCTTCACGCCCTGCATCGCCAGGCTGAGCGCGGTCGCGTCGTCCTCGCGCAGCGATTTGTCGCGCTTGAACGGGCGCACGGCTTGGGCGGGCTTGGGCGCACGCTTGGCCTGCTCCTCGGCCTTGGCCCGCGCGTCCATCTCCTTCTTGAGCCCCGCGAGCGCTTGCTTGAACGGAGAAGAGATGCGCGCCGGGACGCTCGGAAGAGGCTTCTTGGCGAGCTCCTCTTGTTCCGGCGGCTCTCCGCCCTCCAGTGCGCCCCAGGACAGGGGACGGCGCGGGGCCTTGGGCTTCTTCTTCTTCCCCATGGGCCACTGCTAGCACGGGTCCCGCCGGGGCCGCAGCGGTCGCTGCCGCCCTTGCGCCGTCCGCAACGCGCGGGTGCTCGACGCCGGGGCGGTGCTAATTCGAGCCTGCTCGGTCGGGTCTCTGGCCGGCTGGTTCGAAAGGTGCCCCGTGACTGTCTCTGATCCCTCGTTCTTCGCACGCATTGCCCTGGCCTTCGCGGCCTTCTTCCGCGTGCTGTTCAGCGCCGCCTACGCCGGCCGCGTGGCCCGCCTGGAGAGCGGCGAGGCGACCCCGCCCACACCGGCAGCGCCGCCCGCTGCGCCCAAGCCCGAGGCCCCCAAACTGCGCTCTGCACCCACGGACAGCGCGCTGCAGCTGCTCGGGCTCCTGCAGCGCGAGGGACGCTTCCTCGACTTCATTCAGGAGGACGTGGCGGGCTTTTCGGACGCCGAGGTGGGGGCCGCCGCGCGGGTGGTCCACGAGAGCGTGCGCAAGGCGCTCCAGGGTCATCTCGAGCTGGAGCGGGTGCGCAGCGAGCCCGAAGGCAGCCGTATCCAGGTCCCCCAGGGGTTTTCGGCCAACGAAATCCGCCTGACCGGCAACGTGGTGGGTGAGGCGCCCTTCACGGGCACGCTGACCCACGCGGGCTGGCGCGCGAAGCGCTTCGAGCTGCCTCAACTCAGCGAAGGCAACGACTTGAGGGTCTTGGCACCCGCGGAGGTGGAACTGTGAGCTCGCCCGTGCATTCGGTCGGCATCGATCTGGGCACGACCCACTGCGCGCTCTCGAGCATCGATCTCGAGCTCTCCGAGGGGGAGCAGGTGGCGCAGAGCGGGCTCGGCATTGCCCAGGTCGTGGCCCCTGGACAGGTGGAGAAGCAGCCGCTCTTGCCGTCGTTTCTCTACCTTCCGCACCCGAGTGAGCTGCCCCCCGAGGCGCTCACCTTGCCCTGGCCCGGCTTTCCCACGACGTTCGTTTCGGGCGAGGCCGCGCGCGCGCTGGGCACCAAGAGCGCAGCGCGCCTGATTTCGAGCGCCAAGAGCTGGCTCTGTCACGCGGCCGTCGATCGTCGCGCGCCCATCTTGCCCCCCGGCTCCGCGCCCGAGATCCCCAAGCTCTCGCCGCTCGAGGTGAGCACGCACTACCTCGAGCACCTGCGCAACGCCTGGGACGCGGAGAACCCCGACGCCCCGCTCTCCGAGCAAGCCGTGACCATCACGGTGCCCGCGTCGTTCGATCCCGCCGCGCGCGAGCTCACGGCGGAGGCAGCGCGCCTCGCGGGCCTGTCACACGCGGTGCTGCTCGAGGAGCCGCAGGCCGCCCTCTACAGCTGGATCTCGAACACGGAGGGCCGCTGGCGCGAGCAGGTGCGCGTGGGCGACGTGATCCTGGTGATCGACCTCGGAGGGGGCACGAGCGACTTTTCGCTGATCGCGGTCCGCGAGCAGGAGGGCGAGCTCTTGCTCGAGCGATTGGCGGTCGGGGAGCACATCCTGTTGGGCGGCGACAACATGGATCTCGCCCTCGCCTATCACCTCAAGGCGCTGCTCGAGGGCGAAGGACACACGCTCGACCCCGTGCAGCTCGCCACGCTCACGCAGGCGGCGCGCACCGCCAAGGAGCGCTTGCTCACGTTCGTCGATGAGCCCTCGGCGCCGGTGGTGATCCCCGGCCGCGGCTCCAAGCTGATCGGCGGCGCCATCAAGTGCGAGCTCACGCGCGAGGATCTCACGCGCATCCTGCTCGAGGGCTTTTTCCCCGAGGTGCCCGCCTCGGCCCGGCCGCAGAGCCGGGCGCGCGGGGGGCTCACGCAGCTCGGTCTGCCGTACGCGCAGGACGCCGGCATCACACGTCATCTCGCGGCCTTCTTGGCACGTCAGGCGAGCGCGCTCGGCCACGCCGATCAGGGCTTCGCGCAACCGACGGCGCTCTTGTTCAACGGCGGCGTGTTCAAGTCGCACCTGCTCACGGCGCGCGTAGTGAACGTGCTCGATGGCTGGCTGCGCGAGGTCGGGGCGCCCCCGGTGCGCGTGCTCGAGGGGGCCGATCTCGATCTCGCGGTGGCGCGCGGCGCGGCCTACTACGGCTACGTGCGAAAGGGCCAGGGCATCCGCATCCGGGGCGGTAGCGCCCAGGCCTTCTACGTGGGCGTCGAGAGCGCGATGCCCGCGGTCCCCGGCATGCCGCCGCCGCTCTCGGCGCTGTGCGTGGCGCCATTCGGACTCGAGGAGGGCACGCAGGCGCAGATGCCGGAGGCCGAGTTCGGGCTGGTCGTGGGCGAGCCCGTGCGCTTTCGCTTCTTCGGCTCTTCGGTGCGGCGCGATGATCGCGAAGGCGACCTGCTCGATCGCTGGAGCAACGAGGAGCTCGTCGAGCTGCCCGAGGTCGAGGCGCTGCTGCCGCCCGCCGACGGACACGCCCCGGGCGAGGTGGTCACGGTGCAGCTTCAAGCGGGCATCAGCGAAGTCGGGACCCTGGAGCTGCAGGCAGTGTCGCGCACGGGCGACGCGCGCTGGAAAGTCGAGCTCGACACGCGAGCCTCGTCATGACCGCAAAGCGCGCACGCTACATCGTCGGCATCGACTTGGGCACGACCCACACCGTGGTAGGCGTGGTCGACACGCTGCGCGCCCACGACGCGCCCGGCGGAGAGGCCACCGAGCAGACGCGTCCACGGATCGAGGTGTTCCACCTTCCCCAGCTCGTGTCGCCGGGCGAAGTTTCGCCCCAACCGCTCTTGCCCTCGTTTCGCTATCACAGCGCCGAGGGGGAGCTGAGCGCCGACGACCTCGCGCGCGACGCCGCGGCGGGTCCACCGGGTCTGCCCCCTGGCGTAGTCGGCAAGCTCGCGCAGGACCTGGGCACGAAGGTCCCCGGACGGCTGGTCGCGAGCGCCAAGAGCTGGCTCTGCCATGGCGCGGTTGATCGACGCGCTCCGATCTTGCCCTGGGGCGCCGCGGACGGCGTGGGCAAGCTGTCGCCGGTGGATGCGAGCGCGAGCTACCTCTCGCACGTGCGCAAGAGCTGGGACGAGGCGCACCCCAAGCACCCGCTCGCGCAGCAAGAGGTCGTGCTCACCGTGCCCGCCTCGTTCGACGAGGCCGCCCGCGCGCTCACGCTCGAGGCCGCCCAGCGCGCGGGCTTGCCCAAGCTCCGCCTGCTGGAGGAGCCCCAAGCCGCTTTCTACGACTGGCTCGACCGCCACCGCGACACCCTGAGTGAAGACCTCGCAGCCCAAGGTGTGCGCCTGGCCCTGGTCGTCGACGTGGGCGGCGGCACCACCGACCTCACCCTGATCCACGTGGAGCTGCGCGAGAGCGGACCGCGCTTGACCCGCATCGCGGTCGGCGATCACCTGATGTTGGGCGGCGACAACATGGATCTCACGCTGGCGCGCGTGAGCGAAGCGGCGCTCGCGGGCCCGGAGGGGCGGCTCCCCCCGGCGCGCTTCTCCCAGCTGCTCGAGCAGAGCCGCAACGCAAAGCAGATCTTGCTCGCCGAGCGAGCGCCCGAGCAGGCCACGCTCAGCGTCCTCGGCGCTGGGTCCAGGTTGATCGGCGGCACGCGCTCCACGACGCTGACGCGCTCGCGGGTCTCCGAGCTGATCGTGGACGGCTTCTTCCCCCACGTGCGTCTCGGTGACAGGCCCGACGTCAAGCGCACCGGCCTGATCGAGTTCGGACTCCCGTTCGTGGCGGATCCGGCCATCACCAAGCACATCGCCGCCTTCCTCGAGCGACATCGCGTGGTGGCCGCGGAGGCTTTGGGCGTGCCGCTCGCAGAGGCCGAGCGCGAGCCGGCCCGGGTGATGCCGGATGCCGTGCTCTTCAACGGCGGTGTGTTCCGCGCAGCGAGCCTCAAGGGGCGGCTCTCGAGCGTGCTCGCCGAGTTCCGGGGCGGGCCGCTCACCGAACTCGACAACCGCGAACCGGAGCTCGCCGTCGCGCGCGGCGCGGTGGCATACGGGCTCTCGCGGCGCGGCGTGGGTTTGCGCATCGGCGGCGGGTCACCGCGGAGCTACTACCTGTTGGTCGAAGGCGCAGCCGACGGGGGCACCGGATTGTGCGTGCTCCCGCGTGGCGCCGAAGAGGGGGAGGAGCTCACGCTCAAGGGGCGCACGTTCCTCCTGCGCGTGGGCCAGCCCGTGCGCTTTCGGCTGTTCACGAGCACCGCGGACAGCACGCATCGCCACGGCGAGTTGGTCAAGCTCGACGGCTCGTTCCATGAGCTGCCCGAGATCGCTGCCGTGCTCGAGGCCAAGCCCGGAGACGAGAGCGAGCTGCGCGTGGAGCTGCACACCGGCCTCACCGAAGTGGGCACGCTCGAGATGAGCTCCGTGGCCGTCGATCAACCCAGCCGGCGCTACAAGCTCGAGTTCGCGCTGCGCGAGGCCACCCGTGATTCGTTGGCGCCCGAGGGCGGGGCGAGCGAGCGCCCTGCGGTGCAACGCGTCACGCAGCTGCATCCGCGTTTCGCGCAGGCGACCGAGCTGATCCAGAGCTACTACGGAAAGTCCAACAAGGAGCTCGAGGGCAAGAAGATCAAGACCCTGCGCAGCGATCTCGAGCGCATGCTCGGGGACCGCGACAGCTGGGACACCGCGCTCTTGCGCGAGCTGTTCGGCGCCTTGCTCGCGGGGCAGAAGCGCAGACGTCGCTCGGCCGACCACGAACGGATCTGGTTCAACCTGGCCGGGTTCACCTTGCGTCCGGGGCACGGCTATCCACTCGACGACTTTCGCGTGGACCAGCTGTGGAGCCTCCACGGCGAGGGCCTGCAGTTCTCTCCCGATCCCCAGGTCTGGTCCCAGTGGTGGGTGATGTGGCGACGTATCGCAGGTGGCCTCTCGGCCGAGCGCCAGGTCACCTTGCTCGACGAGCTGGTCCACTATCTCGAGCCCCAGGGGCCCCGGCCGCGGCCGCGTCCGAAGGGCCCACGGGCGCAGGGGTTGGAGGACATGGTGCGCCTCGCGGGGGCCCTCGAGCGGGTGCCTGCGGCGCGCAAGGTCACGGTTGGAGACTGGCTCCTCGCCCGACTGGGCAAGGGGGAGATCTCGACCGGCTCCATTTGGTGGGCCGTGGGCCGCCTCGGAGCCCGCGCGCCCTTGCACGGCAGCGCCCACACGGCAGTCCCCACCGAAGTGGCCGCGCGCTGGCTCGAGCGGGCGCTCTCACTAGATCTTTCCAGCACGGAACAGGCGCCCTTCGCGGTCGCGCAACTCGCGCGCTTGACCCACGACCGCGCCCGCGACTTGCCTGCGGCCCTGCGCGAGCGCGCGGCCTCGGCCCTAACCCGTGCGCAAGGCAACGAAACCTGGGTGCGCCTGGTCCGCGAGGGGGGCGAGCTCAGCGAGGCCGACCGAGGGCGCGTGTTCGGAGAATCCCTGCCCACGGGGCTGCGGCTGGAGGAGTGATGCCCATAGCCCCGGGGGCCAGGGTCCATGTATGATGCGCGGGCCCTCATGTTCACCGTCGTGATCACCGAGAAGACAGG
>JBIQKA010000128.1:2352-13593 GCA_044507075.1 Myxococcales bacterium | reverse complement strand
GCGCGGCGACAAGCCGGCCGAATCCGTGGTGGCCGAAAAGCCCAAACGTCAGCCAAGGCGAGAACGGCGCCAGGGCGGCCGCAGCGCCCGCGCATAGGAGAACAGCACGCAGGCTCCTGAGGGAGGAGGGCGCTCAAGGCGTGGGGGCGAGCCGGAAGGTCCGCTGCAGCTCTGCGATCTGGTTCGCCTTCATGCCCTCGATCTGCCACAGATCTTCCCAGCTGCCGAAGGAGCCGAGCTTCTCGCGGAGCGCCACGATGGCCTCGGCGACTGCGCTGCCCACGAAGTCCGCCTTGGCGATCTCATCAGCGGGCGCCGTGTTCAAATCCGGCACCGAGCCTTCCGGTTGAAGATCGTGCGGGCCCATCGCCAGAATCTCCCCGCGTCGCGCCTCGGCGCCCTCCTTGGGTGGCAACTCGGGCGCCTTCGCCCCACCCGACGCCGGATAGCCACTGTGCTGACTGAACCCATACGCACGATCATCATGGGTCCGTTCGCCGCTGCTGCTGGCGCGCTCATAGGGGGGCGCCCCTTCCGCGGCGGTGGCGCGATCCGGGCGGGGAAAATCGGTTCTCGACTTGGGATCCATCCTTCACTCCTGCTGTTGAGGGTAAACGCGCGCCGTGACCCGCAATGCGATCCGCGAAACACGCCCGTCGATTTCGCCGGGCGCGCGGATGTCACATGCGTTGATCGTGCAGCGCACACGTCCGCGATTGCGCGCGTGGGGCGTGAAGCCGCTCTTGGTGCCCAAACCCGCACATACGAGCCTGTTCCTGCACGGATCGGTGCAACGCTCTGCGCGCCTCTGGGCCAGGCATGCAGGTTGCAGTGAGGAGCGCTCACGACCCGCCCAACGTGCGGGAAGGAGAACGCGATGAAGACCCAGAAGACGGCGTTGTACCTCAGTGGCCTTGCGCTTTGTCTGACCTCCGCCTGCTCGAAGCAGAGCCAAACGCCGCGCGCCGAGGCGCCCTTGGCCTCGGAGGGACGAGCTTCCGGCGCGATGGAGTCGAGCGAGAGCGAGCAGGGCGCCGATGAACGCAAGCGCGCCGAGGCGTATTTCGTCGCCGCCCCCGGGATCAAGCTGACGGGGGGCGCGAAGCTCAAGGAGGTCGCAGGCGGCGTGCAGATCGAAGTGGAGGTGGAGAACGCCCCCGTCGGCGAAAAGGGGATCCACATCCATGAAAAGGGCGACTGCAGCGACGTTCCAGGCAAGAGCATGGGGGAGCACTACGCCGGCATGAGTCCGCAACACGGGTTGCCCACGGAGCCCGTGCACCACCTCGGGGACCTCGGCAACATCGACATCGGGCAAGACGGCGAGGGGAACCTGGTGATCGTGGTGCCGGGCGCGAACCTGGACTCCGATCGCGAAGGCTCCTTCCTGGGCAGGGCGATCGTGGTGCATGAATCCCGGGATATCGGGACCGGCACTTCGGGGGAGTCGGGGGCGCCCATTGCCTGCGCGGTGATCAAGTCGGAAAGCTGACGGCGCGCGCGCCACGGCGCTAGGATGGATGCTTGAGCTTGGCGTGCTGCTGGGGATCGTGCTCTGAGCCGGCCAGTTGCCGTCCCGAGACGAAGGCAGCGGCGGCACGAAGCAGGTACTTCACTCCCTCGACGCCGCGCTGATCCCAGAACTCTACCTCCAGCGGTCGTACGTGGATGAGCATCAGGTTCGGATCCTCTTTGTCTTTGAACCAGATCTTCCAGGTCGGGGACCACAGGGCTTGCACGCGCTCGCGGTCCTGGATGATCTCTGCGTGGCCGGTCACGGAGAGGTAAGCAGCGCTTTCTTGCATCACCACGAGCACGCGTTCATCCGCGGCGATCTCCGCGATCTTGGGATCTGCCTGCCGGGAGACGAACCAGAGCTCGCCCTTCTCTTCCACGCCCGCGATGGCCATCGGCCGCGCGCGCAGTTCCCCCTCGCCGGTGCGCGAGACGAGCATGGCCGTGTCGAACTTCTTCAGCAGGTCGAGGAAGCGCTGCATGTCCAGGCTCTCGACCTCCCCTGTCGTTTGTTTCAGCTGTCCCATGGTCCACGAGGCTGCAACACACGTGCCCAGATCGCGGACGCAGGAGCTGACAGGTCCGAGGGAGACGGCGTGTGCCGCTTACCGTGACCCCATCCCGATCATGCCGTTGAGCTCAGGCCGGGCGGCCGCTGCGGGCGAAGGGCTCGCGCAAGACGACACGCTCGCCCCCCAGACCGCGCGTACACGGTGAGGTTGGTCACCAAGACTGGGTGCGCTCGGCAACGGTCGGGCGGGGGCCGAGCAGGGGCCTTGCTGTCAGTGAAGCGGGTCAATGCGGCAATTGACAGCGTCCCCACCGACGAGAAAGAAAGGAGTAGGCGCAGGTAGGCGAAAGCGACTACCCTGGGCTGACTTTACTTCGCGAAGGACTCACATGCGTAAATCGGCACGAATCGCGCTCTGTCTGGGACTCCTCGGGGCTTTCGCCTGCGCTCAGGCCGCGGCACCAGGGGACGAGAACGACCTCAATGAACGCGCGGCCGATAAGTCCGATACGGGGGACGGCGACGAGGAAGAGGAACAGGAAGAGGAAGAGGAGACGGGCGACGGCGACGCGGAAGAAGTGAGCGACCCCTACTACGGTGGCACCACCACCGGGGATGGCGACTACTTCAGCGGCGACGGCGACGAGGCTCAAGACGAGGAGAGCGCTGATCCCGGCGCGCCTGCCGCGAGCGATCCCCTGGGGGGTCTCGGCAGCATTTTCGATCAGCTCCTCGGCGGCCTCGGTCTCGGCGGGAGCGGCGGCGCGGACGCGGGTACGCCCTGAGCCGCAAGCAATCCGTCCGCGCGACACATCGCTTGTCTCCGATCGGGTATGCTCGATCCCGTGGCACAAGATGAAGGCGAGACACTGCTTCACGCGGAGCAGGCGGAGAGCGAGGTCGAGCCGCCGCGCACGCGGTTTGCGCGGACGCTCGAGAAGATCTCGCGCAGGCTGGGCCATCGACAGCTGGTGAAGCTGGTGGCGCGGCGCGGGCAGGTGGCGCAGAGCCTGGAGGCTGTCCCCCGGCGCATGCACCGCGTGGCCAACCAGACGCAGCTCGTGCTCGAGCTGATCGACGACTTCGTCGAGGGGCGCTACCGCCGCGTCTCCTGGACCTCGATGGCGGTCTTGGCGGGCGCGGTGCTGTACACCGTGAGCCCGACCGATGTCGTCCCGGATGTGCTGCCGTTTCTCGGCGCACTCGACGACCTGGCCGTGCTCGCGATCGCCATGCGCGTCGTGCGCAAGGACCTCGAAGCGTACGCCCGCTTCAAACGCTACGCGATCGAGGACTACTTCGGCTGACGTCGGCGCCCAACCTTCGTGCCTCGTCGCGGACCCTCACGCCCGGGGATGCAGCGGACCGAGATCACCCCGCGCATGCGCGCGAGGCGCCGCACCAGGTGATCCTTGATGCGCTCGCTCGCCCGGAAGCTCACGCGGATCTCCGCCGGGCTGCCTGGCGCGGCGCGCATGCTTTCCAGGCTGATGCCACGTCCCGCGAACACCGCGCTCACCCGTTCGGCGTTGCCTGGGCGGGCGCCGCTCTCCACCGAGAGCGTCAGCTTGTAGGAGCGAGTTTGCTCGCGCTCGGTGCTGGCGGTGGGCGCGTGGATTCTTCGAGAACCCAGCGGCCACACTGACGCCCTCACCAGCGCGCACTCCTCGGCCGAGAGCTCGTAGGGAACCACGCGGTCGACGCCGTTCAAGGTGAGCACGATGGGCGCGCCCACCACCCCGTGCAGATCGAGCAGCTCCCCTTCGAGCATGACCTGAGCCGCGGTGAGCACCTGCCCGCCGGAGAGCAACGTGCTCAGCAAGCGCAGGATCATCTCGGCGGTGCTGGCGGGGCTGCGCGCGCCACTGAATTGAGTGACGTACGGCTTCACCACGGTGCGCAGCGCCGGGCCCATGCGACGGGCGAGCGCGTAGGCTGCCGCGGGTCCCTTGGTCTGCACCGTGCGCGAGATCAATTTCACGGCCTCTTGCACCTCGGGATCGTCGGGCCGCTTTAGGGCGGTGATGCGCGCACGCCCGTCGCTGCTCTCGAAGCCGTGCACGTCCACCGTGCTCCAGCACGGCACCATGCGCGGGCCGTGTTCACCGAGCACCAGGCCGTGCACGCGCTGGCGTTGGACGCCGAGGTCGTCCGCGATCTCTTGACGGAAGCGCAGGCTGTCGAGGTAGGCGCCCATGCCGATCACGCGCCGTCGATCGAGGTAGCGACAGCACCAGGCGACGCTCGCCTCGACCGGGTTGGTCAGCACGAGCAGCAGCTCCTCACCGTGGCCATGGCGCGCGATGGCGCGCGCGTAGGACTCCACCAGCGGCCGGTTGTTCTCCGCCAGGTCCGCGCGTGAACGCAGGTCTCCGCGGCCCACCGCGTCGCCCGCGGCCAGGATGATGATGTCCCCCAGCACTTCGCTCGGGCCGTAGGCCAGATCGATCTCGGGCAGATCCTCCGCGAAGGCGTCCGTGAGATCGGTGGCGATCCCGGGCAGGGTTTGCTCGCTGAGCCCGCCCTTGCGTCCCACGAGCTGCAGCCGCGCGTTGCGCGGGATCAGACCCTGGCGCAGCAAGCCGATCGCGATCTGACGCCCGACGGATCCAGCGGCACCGACGATGGAGATGTCCATGGCGTCAGCATCTCATGGACCGTCACCGAGCGAGCGGGCGAATGCGCGTCGCCGCGCGCTCAGGCCCGCCCACCCGGCGCGTTCGCGCGACCCTGCTCCGGCGCTGTGTTTTTGCCCTGCGTGCGGCTGAACGTGAGCTCCGCGTTCTCGGTGTCCACGACGATGGTGTCGCCGGGTGCGTAGGCGCCGGCCAGGATCTGCTGCGCCAGCGGATTTTCCAGGTGCTGTTGCAGCGCCCGCTTGAGGGGCCGCGCGCCGAACGTGGGATCGAAGCCCAGGTTCGCCAGGAGATCCTTGGCCGCGTCGCTGATCTCGAGGGTGAGGTCGCGCCGCGCGAGGCGCGCGCGGAAGCGGTCGAGCTGCACGTCCACGATCCGCCGCACCTCGCTGCGATCGAGCTGCTGGAAGAGCACGATCTCGTCCAGGCGGTTGAGGAACTCGGGGCGGAATGCGCGTCTGAGCTCCGTCATCACGGCCTCGCGCTTTTCCTCCTGGCTGGCGGCGCCGAGCAGGTGCTGCGACCCGATGTTCGAGGTCAGGATGATCACCGCGTTCTTGAAGTCCACGGTGCGCCCCTGACCGTCGGTCAGACGGCCGTCATCGAGGACCTGAAGCAGCACGTTCCACACGTCCGGGTGCGCCTTTTCGATCTCGTCGAAGAGGAGCACGCTGTAGGGCCTGCGGCGCACGGGCTCGGTGAGCTGACCGCCCTCCTCGTAGCCCACGTAGCCCGGAGGGGCGCCGATCAGGCGCGCCACGGCGTGCTTCTCCATGTACTCGCTCATGTCGAGGCGCACCATGGCGTGCTCGTCATCGAACAGGAACTCCGCGAGCGCCTTGGCCAGCTCGGTCTTGCCGACGCCGGTGGGTCCGAGGAACAGGAAGGAGCCGATCGGCCGGCTCTCCTCGCCGAGCCCCGCGCGCGACCTGCGCACCGCGTTCGACACCGCGACCACGGCCTCGTGCTGTCCGATCACGCGCACGCCCAGGCGATCCTCCATGTGCAGGAGCTTCTCGCGCTCGCCCTCGAGCATCTTGCTCACGGGGATGCCGGTCCACTTGGACACCACGCGCGCGATGTCCTCATCGGTGACCTCCTCCTTGAGGTAGCTCTGCTCCTGCTGGATGTCGCTCAGCTCCTTCTGCTTGAGCTCCACGCCCTTCTCCGCGGCCGGGATGTCGCCGTACTGCAGGCGGGCGGCCTTCTCGTAGTCGGCCACGCGGCGCGCGCGCTCGAGCTCGAGGCGCAGCTCCTCCACGTGCTCACGCTCCTTGGTGATGCCCGCGATCAGCTCCTTCTCCCGGAGCCACTGCGCGCGCATGCCGCTCTTCTTCTCGTTGAGCTCGGAGAGCTCCTGCTCGAGCTCGCTCAGGCGCTTTTGGCTCGCCGGGTCGCGCTCCTTCTTCAGCGCTTGCCGCTCGATCTCGAGCTGCATCACGCGGCGCTCCACCTGATCGATCTCCTGGGGCATGGAGTCGATCTCCATCTTGAGGCGCGAGGCCGCCTCATCCACCAGATCGATCGCCTTGTCCGGAAGGAAGCGATCGGTGATGTAGCGATTGCTGAGCGTAGCCGCCGCCACGATGGCGGAGTCCTGGATGCGGATGCCGTGGTGGACCTCGTAGCGCTCCTTCAACCCGCGGAGGATGGCGATGGTGTCCTCCACCGTGGGCTCGCCCGCGAACACCGGCTGGAACCTTCGCGCTAGCGCGGCGTCCTTCTCGATGTGCTTTCGGTACTCGTCGAGCGTGGTGGCGCCGATGCAGCGCAGCTCGCCGCGCGCGAGCGCCGGCTTGAGCATGTTGCTCGCGTCCATCGAGCCCTCGGCCGCGCCCGCACCCACCAGGGTGTGGAGCTCGTCGATGAACAAGACGACGCTCCCCTCGGCCGCCTCGATCTCCTTGAGCACGGCCTTGAGCCGCTCCTCGAACTCGCCACGGAACTTGCTGCCCGCCACCAGCGCGCCGAGATCCAGCGAAAGCAGGCGCTTGTCGCGCAGGGTCTCGGGCACGTCACCCTTGGCGATGCGGTGACCGAGGCCCTCCACGATGGCGGTCTTGCCTACGCCGGGCTCGCCGATCAACACGGGGTTGTTCTTGGTGCGACGCGAGAGCACCTGCATCACGCGACGGATCTCCTCGTCGCGACCGATCACCGGGTCGACCTTGCCCTCCTTGGCGGCCTTGGTGATGTCGCGGGTGTACTTCTCGAGCGCCTGGTACTTGCCCTCGGGATCTTGATCCGTGATGCGCTGGCTTCCGCGCACCTCCTTGATGGCGGCGTCGAGCTTCGCGCGCGTGAGGCCCTGCCCCTTGAGCAGCTTGGCGATGTCGTCGTCGGAGTCGATCATCGCCAACAGCACATGCTCGGCCGAGGTGTACTCGTCCTTCATCTTCTCGGTCTGCGCCCAGGCCGCGGTCATCACGCGCGACAGCCGTCGCGAGAGACCCGGCTCCGAGCCGCCCTGCACTTGGGGCAGCTTCCCGATGGCGCGCGCGAGCTGCACCTTGAGGGCGCGCGGATCGACGCCGGCCTTCTGGAGAATGGGTGCCGAGATGCCGTTGGTGGCCGAAAGCAAGGCCGAAAGGAAGTGCTCCGGCGTGAGATCGGGGTGACCTTGTTGGGTCGCCTCTTGCTGTGCCGCCATCAACGCTTCGCGCGTGCTATTCGTCATCCGATCGAGGCGCATGCCCACCCTCCGTTGATTCGCTCGGCACGGTTGCCGGCTTCCCCCGGATCACCTGCCAAGAAACAGTGCCAAGGTAAGCATGCATTTTGCTCCGTCAACGCCCGCTACGGGGCGCATTCCAGTCCCTTCTCCCGCGCGGGGCCGCGCGCCCTTGGCGATCGTCGCAGCGCTCGCTCGAAGGTGCGCGCTCGCGCCTGCTTCGCTGTAAGATGGCCGCCGTGCATGGGTCCGTAGCTGCTGATTCGCGCTCCCCGACGGCTCTCCGTGGGGACGCGCTCACCTCGAGTGCCAGCCTCCGCGCGGATGCGCGTGGCGCGCTCGAACCCGGCTGGTCCTGCCCGATCTGGCTGCCTTGGCTCGCGGGCGGCCTTCCGCTCGCGTTCTACGTGGCCACCGCCACCGCACACGGCGGGCTCTACGAGGAGGGCGCGCTGATCGCCGCCGCCCAATCTTTGGGGGTTTCTCACCCACCGGGGGCGCCGCTCACCACGTTGTGGTCGGCGCTGTTCAGCCAGCTCCCGCTCGGGCCGCTGTCCTTTCGCGTGTCCATCAGCGCGGCCGTGTGCGCCGCGGGCTTGCTCGGCATGTTCGCCCGGGCGGTCTACTTCACGCTGCAGGGCGCGGGGATCCGCGACGTGCGCCGCGCAGCACCGCTCGCATTGGCGGCGGCCTGGTGCGTGGGCCAGGCCCCCATGTTCTGGCTGCAAGCCACGCGGCCGAACGTGTTCGCCATGCAGTTTCTGCTCTCCATGGTGATGGTGGAGGCGCTGGTGCGCTTCGAGCTGAACGCCCCCGGCGAGGACACGCGGCCTTTGTACTTCGCAGCCTTCGTGCAGGGCTTGAGCTTCGCCAATCACCACGTCTACGCGCTTTGGATGCTCGCGGCCGCGGCGCCCACCCTCGGGCGGGTGTTCGCCCGGCGTGGCTTCGTGGGCATGATGGGACACGTAGCGTTTCCGATCCTCGGCTTTTCGGCGACCGCCTATCTCCCCATCCGTGCGAGTCAGCGCTCCGCCATCAGCTTCGGCGATCCGGATCGGCTCGGCAGCCTGTACTGGTTCATCAACGAGGACCCTTGGTGGGGACCCTCTTACGCGGAGGCGCGCTCGACCTTCGCCAACCTCGCGCGCGGGCTGGGCGGCGAGTTTCTGTGGCCGTTCTTGGTGCTGGTCGCGTTGACCGCGGTCGCCACCTGGTTTGCGCTCACCGTGAGCATGTTCCGGCGCTTCGCCCTGATCTGGATCCTCGTGCTCGCCATTCCCTTCTGCAGCGTGGCGATCTTCCTCAGATCTCAGCTCACGGTGGACGCATGGGGCAGCTTGCTGCCGTGTGGGCTCGGCTTGGTGGCGCTCGCGACCACCGGCGCAGGTCTCCTGCTCGAGCGCTTCTGGGGAACGGGCGTCCAACGCGAGCATGCGCGTCGCGGCCCCGCGCTCGCCCTCGCGGCGCTCTCCTTGCTAGGCTTTTTCGCGGGCCCGAGCCAGAGCGTAGCTTCCTTCGAGGAGCCCGACGCCATCGACGAGGTCGCGCGCCGCGCGCTGCCGAGCCGCGCGGTGTTGTTGAGCTACGACGGGGGAACCGTCTTCCGTCACCTCGGCGCCGAGGCCGAAGAGCAGCTGCGGGCCGATGTGGTCCTGGTGCCGCTCTCCTTTCTGCACTTCCCGGGCATGTTGGACACGCTCGTGGAGCGGACGCCCGAGCTGCGAGGGCTCTTGGCCGAGCACGTGATGAGCGGGAAGCTGAGCTTGGACAAGCTGCAGTCGCTCAGCGTCGAGCGGCCTGTGCTGCTCGAGCTCGGAGAGGACGTACCCGCCAACCTCTATGGCACGCTCATCTCCGACCGCTGGTTTCAGCGTGTGCTCTCGGACGGAGCCACACTCTCCGACGCGCAGGGCGCGGGGGCGCTGCACCTGAGCGCGCTCTCACGCCTCGAGCTCTCTCCGGAGGAAAAGCGTGCGTCGCTGCCCGCGGCGCTCAGTCAGGGTCTCGAGCTCAAGCTCGCGCGCGCGCACTTCTTTCATGGTCTGCTCGCGGCCTCGCTCGGAGACCTGTCGAGCGCACGCCAAAGCGTCGCCCTCGGTAAACGAGCGCGACCCGACGACGCGGCGCTGCACTTGCTCGAGCTCAAGCTCCCCGAGCAGGGCCGACTCCCGGCCGAGAGCGTGCTCGGGCCCCTGGGCGAGTCCAGGTAGGAGACCGGCCTGGTCGTCCTGCATGTGTGGTCATTATATTTTCGGCCCTTCTTGAAACTCAGGGACGGGTGAACCGAGCAAAGCCAGATCCCGAAGGCCCAGTGCAGCACGGGCAAGGTCCCACCTCCCACGAGCGGCGCCTCACGCTCGACGTCCCACGTTCTACGGCACGGCCCGCGCGCACGCGCACGCGCACGCCCACGCCCACGCCCACGCGGTTCGACGCAGGCCGAGCATGAGCGTCGTTTCGTTCGCGCTCGCGTGCGCCGTGGGACGTGGAGCGTGGAGGCGCTGTTCGTGAATGTCGGGCGTCAAGCCGATATGACCGCGCGCAGAAGACGCGCCTTGCTCCGGACAGGGAGACCACTGGCGAAGGGGGCTGGGAGAGCGCGCGAGAAGCGATTCAGAGCAGGATGGTCGGCGCGCAACCGAACGCGATGCCGATCTTGCCACCCGTCTTCACCTTGGTGCACGCAGCGGGACAGAACTCGATGCGCGTGGGGGCGTCGTTATCGTCGTAGAACCAACCGATCTTGTCGCCGCAGGCGCTCGCGTCGTTGGCCTTGGGGAAGCTCTCCTTCGTCGCGTCGGCGGTGAAGGCCACGTCGACTAAAGCAGGATCGAGTTCCATGCCCTGGGGAGGTGCGGGGATCTCGAAGTCGCAGGGCAGCGGCGCCGATTCGATCACCGCGGACTCGAGCTTCTTGAACAACCCGCTCCAATCGGAGGTACAGATGGGGAGCTTCTGGCCCATCGTCTGATCGGCGAGGTTGAGATAGCTCGTGCCCACGCCGGAGCCGTTGCAGCCGCTCTTCCCATCCGCGACGATGGCATGGAAGTAGAACGAATGGCCAAGCTTGGCCTCCATCGCGGTCTTGAACCCGGAGGTCTCGAAACCGCTGAGCAGCGGGTTGTTCTCGTCGTCGGACACCACGATGATATGCGTGGGTGCGTCGGGACGCAGGAAAGATTTGTAGCTGTCGAAGCTGTTGTGGATAGCTCCGAAGGCGTTCCAGCTATCGACATTCGTCAGCAGGTATTTGTAGCGGCTCTTGTCCATGCCGAACGTGGAGCTCGACACGGGATCGAGGAGCTCACTGAAGGCATGCATCATGACCACCTTGGCGTTGGCGCCGGAGTTTTGGAGACTCTCCGCGAACGCGGCTAGGTTGGTCATCACATTGAGGAACTCGTCGATCATGCTGCCCGACGAGTCGATCGCCCAGACGATGTCGACCGGTCCGCGCACGATCTCGGCTTCCTTCTCGATCGAGCCGCAGCCGTCGCCGTCCCCATCGCCGTCGCCATCCCCGTCACCGTCCCCATCGCCATCGCCGTCGTCGCCATCGCCGTCGTCGCCATCCCCGTCACCGTCGCCGTCGCCGTCGCCATCCCCGTCGCCGTCCCCACTCGGACTGCCGACTCCTGAAATGGCAGGACCGTCCGGGTCCGAGCAGCCCGCGAGCGCGAGCGCTCCCATCCACAACACCAGGCTAAGGCAACATGTCCGCATGACGCACACGGTACCGTGTTCGCGCTCCAGACCGGGCAGGACGAATTGACTCAAAAAGAGCGGCACACTGGCCCGTCAAACCGGGCTCGGCTGAGCTTGTATCAACAGCGTTACAAATTGACCTCAATGACCCAACGCTCTCGCGTGCTCTCGTGCTCTCCCTCTGTCCGATGCAAGGCGCG
>JBIQKA010000128.1:0-2252 GCA_044507075.1 Myxococcales bacterium | reverse complement strand
GCACGTGTTCGCTTCAGTCAGGCGCGCATCGAGGCCAACGGAGGCTGCGGAACCCTGGTGGTGTCGCGCAATCGCCTGCCTCTAGTGAGCTGACACGACTGCGTCACGGTGCGTCTGGTTGCGCGATCCCGTAGCGACTCGACAGCGTTTGCTCCACCTGTTCCAACTCTTGCGCACTGAGTACGTGATCGGAGATCAACGCTTCAGCCACGTACGCACTTGCGCCCGCACTCCCGTGCGTCAGCGTGAAGCCACCGCGGCGACGCCCTGGCAAAATGCCCCATGACGCAAGCATGGCGGTGCGCCGTAGGCAGCCCATGTGCGACAGAGAAAAACATGACAGCGAGAGCAAGTCGTGCGGGCATAATCGCGGCTCGCGCCCGTCCGTGCCGAGAGTCGCAATCCAGTGACGCTCAGAGCTCGGGAAGTGGCGTCGTCCTACGGTAAAATGTCCATGCTCTCGTCGCGTCTGCCCCGAACTCTCACGCTCACGTTCTCGTTGGTCGTCGCTGGTTGTGACGGCAGCAGTTCCTCCTCAATGGCTCCCGACGCTGGAAATGGGGACGGCGATGCGAATCCGCTCGCCGATGCCGAAGTGGCCGATGCCGATGTTGTGGCCGATGCCGATGCTGAGGCTGAGGCCGACGCCGGAGACGGCGACGAAGAGGACGCGGGTGCCTGCTCCGGCGTCGCCGACGGAACCCCGTGTGGCGATCCGAGTGATACCGCCTGCAACGCGGCGGACACCTGTCAGGACGGGCAGTGTGTACCCAATGTCGCGCCCGACGGCGCCCCATGTGGCGACGCGACGTCGACCGAGTGCAACGCCGCAGACACTTGTCTCGCGGGAACCTGCGTTCCGAACTTGGCGCCAGATGGGATGGCTTGCGGCGACAGCACCGTGAGCGCATGCAGCGCCGCCGATTCCTGCCTCTCAGGCGTGTGCGAATCGAACCATGCGATCAGCGGAACTCCCTGCGGAGACCCCACGGCCACGTGGTGCAACCCGGCCGATCTCTGCGACGGCATGGGCAGTTGTAACAGCGCCTTCACGGCGGATGGCGTCGCTTGCTACGACTGCGCGAACGGCGGCGGTCTGTGCGACAGCTGCTCCGCGGGCGCCTGCGACAATGCCCCCGATTGCGCCGTCTCGCCGCTCTCTGTCGCCACCCCGATCGTCAACAGCAACGGCCAAGACGGGAACATGTTCGACATCGTCGCGAAGAACACCGTCGTGATCACCGGCTTCGAGGGCAACATCGCGAACACGCCAAACGTCACGACGCAGTACCACATCTACTACAAGGTCGACTCGCACGTCGGCTTCGAAACGGATCCTGCTGCGTGGACACACCTCGCGGGTCCGCTCACGATCACACCCAACGCACCAAACACGCTGACGACGATCATCGACGATCTCTCGATCGTCATCCCTGCTGGGCAGACCTACGCGTTCTATCTGACCAATACGGCCGACTCTGGCAACAACAACCGCTACAGCAATGGCACTGGGACCGGGAATCTGAGCGCCCAGGACGACAACATCAGGATCAACGAGGGCACGGGCGGCGCGTATCCGTTCAGCACCAAGTTCTTCCAAGCCCGCCCATGGGAGGGTAAGGTCCACTACAAGACTGCGATCGGCCCGAACCCGTCGGGCGAAGTTGCGGTCGATGGCGCGATGTTCGACGTGGAAGCGACGAACGCTCTCACCATAAGCGCGCTCGACGTGCACCTTGCGGATGGTTCGCATGCGCTCGAGGTCTATTTCCGTCGCGGCACACACGTCGGTGCGGAGACGCTCCGATCGACCTGGACGCTGCTCGGCTCGCATGCGGATCTCGTGTCGTCCGGCGCTGGCGCACTCACGACCGTGCCATTTGGTACGGACGTTTACCTGGCGAGCGGCGAGGTCGGCGCTTTCTACGTGACCACCGGGGCCGCTTCGGGCGGTGTGCTCGCGCGCGAGGGGACCACCGTCGGCGAAGTAGTCGAGGCGTCGCTGGACGCGACGCTCGGCGCGGGCAGAGCAATCTCGGGAACGTTCGGCGCCGTCGGCTCGGTGAGTGTCGGCGAGGCCCGCTTCCACTACGGAGCCTGCACTCCCTGAGAGCCTACGCTCGGGACGCGCAGACTGGCGCGTACTGGAAGTTGCACCCTGAGAACGGCAGGTCGCGCAGCGCTCAGGCCCAGCCCGCGAGGTACTTCTGCTTGGCCTGCTCCACCAGCTCGCGCGCGTCGTGGTTCCAGGG
>JBIQKA010000127.1:0-13662 GCA_044507075.1 Myxococcales bacterium | reverse complement strand
CCCGGACTGCAACGCCAAGTTCCTGGTGCGCGTCGGCAAGAACGACGAGCCGGGCTTGCTCAAGTGCCTGACCGAGGGCTGCGGCTTTTCACGCGACGAGACACCCGAGGAGTTCGGCGGCGAAGGCAAGAGCCAAAAGAGCGGCACGCACGGCCTCGACGCCACCGGCACCGGCGAGAGCGGTTGAAACAGCTGTTCAAAACATCTTGCGAGCGGAGCGAAGGTCGCGGTGGGGTGGGTCCCATCGCGGCTTTGCCGCGTTGGGCGGGGAGGGCGCGTGTCTTCCCCGAAAGAAAATGACTGGCAGAGTCGTGGTGGTCGGAGCGGGGCTGGCTGGCTCCGAGTGCGCGTTTCAGCTCGCTGAGCTCGGGGTGGACGTCACGCTGGTGGAGCAGAAGCCTCAGCGCCGTACGCCCGCGCAGCACCATGACTTCTTCGCGGAGCTCGTGTGCTCGAACAGCTTGCGGGGCACCGACTTCGCGAACGCGGTGGGGCTGCTCAAGGAGGAGATGCGCCGCCTGGGCTCGCTGGTGATGCAGGCTGCAGATCTCACCCGCGTGCCAGCAGGTGGCGCCCTGGCAGTGGACCGCGAGAAATTCGGGCAGGAGATCACGCGGCGGCTCACGGGTCACCCGCGTATCCGGGTGGAATGTCGGGAGGTCACGGAGCTGCCCTCGGAGCGGCCGTTGGTGCTCGCGACGGGGCCCCTCACGGGCGACGCGCTGGCCCAAGACCTCGCGCGCGTGATCGGCCAGGATCAGCTCGCCTACTACGACGCCATCGCGCCCATCGTGGCGGCGGACAGCATCGATTGGGACAAGGTGTTCCGCGCCTCGCGCTACGACAAGGGCAGCGACGATGCCTACGTGAACTGTCCCTTGGACAAGGAGCAGTACGAGGCCTTCGTGGACGCCGTGCTGACGGCCGAGAAGGTCGCCCCGCGTGAATTCGAGGACATCCGCTACTTCGAGGGCTGCTTGCCGATCGAGGTGATGGCGGAGCGCGGGCGAAGGACGCTGGCGTTCGGGCCCATGAAGCCCGTGGGGCTCACCGACCCCAGGACCGGTCGCTGGCCCTACGCAGTGGTGCAGCTGCGGGTAGAGGATGGGGCCGGCACGGCCTTCAACATGGTGGGCTTTCAGACGCGCATGAAGTTTCCCGAGCAGAAGCGCGTGTTCGGCATGATCCCTGGGCTCGCGAACGCCGAGTTTCAGCGCTACGGCAGCGTGCACCGCAACACCTTCGTGAATTCGCCCACGGTGCTGAGCGACGGGTTCGACCTCAAGGCTGCGCCGGGCGTCTATCTCGCGGGGCAGATTTCGGGGGTGGAAGGCTACGTGGAGAGCGCGGCCGCCGGGCTCTGCATCGGTCGTCTGATTTCGCAACGCGTGCGCGGGGAGGCGCCGAAGCCCCCACCGCCCACGACCGCGCTCGGCGCCTTGCTCGGGCACCTCCGGCGTCCAAGCGAGAATTTCCAGCCCTCCAACGTGGTCTGGAGCATGTTCCCCGAGCTGCCCGATCCGAGCCTACGGCACAAGAAGAACAAGGGGTTGCGTCGCGAGGCCATGGTCGAGCGCGCGCTCTCAGCCCTCGAAAGTTGGCGCAATTCGTCCGGTTCGGACGACACTAGCGAGAGCGTCGCCTAAAGGGGCTGCCCGGCGCACCGAGCTGTTTCCCATGACCCACTATCCGCCAGCCAAGATCCACGAGCGACGACGTAACTTCGTCAAGACCCTGGGCAAGTTGCTCTCGGGTTTGATGGTGTTGACGGTGCTGGTGGTCTTTGGCCTGATCCTGCGCACCGAGAGCGCGCACGACGAGGCCACGTGTCCCTTCGCCCCGCACAGCGAGCGCGTGCTCGGCGAGGCGCGCGTCGTGGAGGAGGCGCGCAGCTGCGTCCCGGAGGCCGAGGAGCACCGCTGGCTCGTGCAGCGCGCAGGCCAAGCGCCGCTGGAGTTCGCGCGCAAGCGGCTCGACAAGGCGCGCTTCGCGAAGGAGCGCTTCGTGTGGAAGCTCGAGGAGGACGGGCAGAAGCGGGTGGTGATCAAGATGGAGGTCGACGGCGCCCCGCTGAGCGAGTTCCGCGAGGCGGACTCCATGCCGCGTGAGCCGTGAGCGCCCTCGACCAACAGGTCGATCTGTTCGAGCGCTACCTCACCACCGAGCGCCATGCCTCCCCGCGCACGGTGACGACCTACCTGCGTGATCTGCGCTTGCTCGCGCGCTTCCTGGCGGAGCAGCCGCACAAGGCCGACGCCAACCTGCTCACCACGCGCGACTTGCGCGGCTTTCTCGCCTCCTTTTCAGAGGCGCGCGAGCCCGCGACCGTGATCCGCAAGGTGTCGGCCCTGCGCGCCTTTTACCGCTTCCTGCTGCGTCGCAAGCTCGCGACCTCAAACCCCGCGGCGGAGCTGCGTACCCCCAAGCTCAAGCGCAAGCTGCCGACCTTTCTGGCGGTCGAGAAGGCCAACGAAACCACCGAGATGCCCACGGCGGTCGGCGCCGCCGTCCAGCACGTGCGCGATCGAGCGCTGCTCGAGGTGCTCTATGGGTCCGGGCTGCGCGTGAGCGAGCTGTGCGGGCTCGACCTGAACGCGGTGGATCTGCACTCCGGCACCGCACGCGTGCTCGGAAAGGGCGGTAAAGAGCGCCTGGTGCCGCTCGGCAGCCAGGCGCGCGCCGCGCTCGGGGAGTACCTGGAGGTGCGCCATCAGCTACATGACGCGAAGACGCAGCGCCAGGATCCGAGCGCGTTGTTCCTGAGTGCGCGCGGCGAGCGCCTGGGCGTGCGCCAGGTGCAAAAGCTCGTGAAGCGCTACGGCATGCTCGCCACGGGGACGAGCGTGCTCCACCCCCACGCGCTTCGCCACAGCTGCGCCACGCACCTTCTGGACGCGGGAGCCGACCTGCGCAGCATCCAGGAGCTGCTCGGCCACGCGAGCCTCTCGACGACCCAGCGTTACACCCACGTGAGCACAGATCAGCTGCAGGCCATCTACGCCAAGGCGCACCCGCTCGCGCGCGCCCGCGAGCCTGAGCAGGAGTAAAGGGCGGGCTCGGAACGTTGCCATCGTGCGCGAGCCCGGGCGCGCTTACGACGGCGCGGGGTCACCGGGCCCATTGACACGCGGCCGTGCCATTCTTACGAGTGGTAGGTCATGCCCCAGAATCCCCAATTTCGTTCCACCACCATCGTGGCCGTGCGCCGGGAGGGCAAGGCCGCCATGGCGGGTGACGGACAGGTTTCGCTCGGCCAAACCGTGCTCAAGGACAAGGCCAAGAAGGTCCGTCGCATCGGCGAGGGCGGCAAGGTCCTGGTCGGCTTCGCGGGAGCGACCGCCGACGCGTTCGCGTTGCTCGAGCGGCTCGAGCAGAAGCTGAAGGAACACCGCGGTAGTTTGCCGCGCGCGGCGGTCGAGCTCGCCAAGGACTGGCGCACCGAGCGCTCGCTGCGGCGCCTGGAGGCCATGATGATCGCGATGGACGCGAGCCACACGCTTCTCCTGAGCGGGACCGGCGATGTCGTCGAGCCGGACGACGGTGTGATCGCGATCGGCTCCGGCGGCATGTACGCGCTCGCGGCTGCGCGCGCGCTGCTGCGCAACTCGACCCTGTCCGCGGCAGAGATCGCGCGCGAGGCGATGCAGGTCGCCGGCGAGATCTGCGTGTACACGAACCACCAGCTCGTGCTGGAAGAGGTGTCCTCGTGAGTGCTTCCCAGTCGTTCACGCCGCGCGAGATCGTCGGCGAGCTCGATCGCTACATCGTCGGGCAGGCCAAGGCCAAGCGCGCGGTGGCCATCGCGCTGCGCAATCGCTTCCGAAGGCAGCGCGTGCCGCCCGAGCTGCGTGACGAGATCGCGCCCAAGAACATCATCATGATCGGGCCCACCGGCGTCGGTAAGACGGAGATCGCGCGCCGCCTGGCGAAGCTCGCGCAGGCGCCGTTCGTGAAGGTCGAAGCCACCAAGTTCACCGAGGTCGGTTACGTGGGACGCGACGTGGAGTCGATGATCCGCGACCTGGTCGAACAGGCCATCGAGCTGGTGCGCAGCGAGCAGATGGAGAACGTGAAGACGCGCGCGGTCCAGCTGGCCGAGGAGCGCCTGGTCAAGCTGATCGCGCGTCCCGTGGCCAAAGCTCCCGAGCCAGCGCCTCAGCCCCAGGGGTTCGGCCCATTCAACTTCAACTGGCCCGCGGCCAAGGAAGCCGAGCCCATCATCCCGGAGCAGGAGATCCAGGAGACACGCAAGCAGCTGCGCGCGGGCGAGCTCGAGGAGCGTTTGGTGGAGATCGACGTGGAGGAGCCCTCAGGGTCGCCCCTGGTGTCGATCTTCGGAGGCCCTGGCATGGAGGACCTCGAGCGCAAGATGGGCGACATGCTGAGCGGTCTGCCTGGAATGAAAGGGCGCACCAAGCGCCGCAGCATGAAGGTCGAAGACGCCCGCAAGATCCTCGAGCAACAGGAGGCCGAGCGCCTGATCGACATGGACGCGGTCAAGCGGCTCGCCGTGGAGCGCACCGAGCAGAGCGGCATCGTGTTCCTCGACGAGATCGACAAGATTGCCTCCCGTGGCGGGCTGCACGGCCCGGACGTTTCGCGCGAGGGCGTGCAACGGGATCTGTTGCCGGTGGTCGAGGGCAGCACCGTGAGCACCAAGTACGGTCCTGTGAAGACCGACCATGTGCTGTTCATCGCCGCAGGGGCCTTCCATGTGTCCGAGGTCAGCGATCTGATCCCCGAGCTCCAGGGGCGCTTCCCCGTGCGGGTCGAGCTCGAGTCGCTGACCAAGGCCGACTTCATGCGCATCCTCACCGAGCCCAAGAACGCGCTGACGCGGCAGTACCGTGCCCTGATGGCCACCGAGGGCATCGAGCTGAAGTTCACGGAAGGGGCCGTGGAGGCCCTCGCCGGCTACGCAGCGGAGGCCAACGAGCGGGCCGAGAACATCGGCGCGCGGCGCCTGCACACCATCTTGGAAGCACTGCTCGACGAGCTGAGCTTCAAGGCCAGCGAGATGCCACCCGGGGAAGTGGTGATCGACGAGGACAAGGTGCGGTCCACCCTGGCCCCCATCCTGGCCAACGAGGATCTGGCCAAGTACATCCTGTAGCTTCGTAGGAGCAGGGGACGGAGTATTCACGCTTAGTTTGCGCCCCGAGTGGCCCCGCTTGGGCGCTAACTAAGCTTGAATACTCCGTCCCCATCCGCTCCGCTCATCCGGGCGTTAACTAAGCTCGAATACTCCGTCCCCTGCCCGTCCGCTTTATCCGTCCCCAGCTCGGTGCTATCCCGTGTGCCCTTGAGACCATGCAGGACCTGATCGCCAAAGCCGCCACGCTTCATGAAGCGCTCCCGTACATCCGCCGCTTCCACGGTCGAACCGTGGTCATCAAGTACGGCGGACACGCCATGATCGACCCCGGGCTGCAGCAGAGCTTCGCGCGGGACGTGGTGCTGATGCGCTACGTGGGCATCGATGTCGTCGTGGTGCACGGGGGCGGTCCGCAGATCGACAAGGAGCTCGCTGCCCTGGGTGTCGTCTCCGAGCGCATCGATGGCCTGCGCGTGACCGATGAGCGCACCATGGAGGTCGTCGAGATGGTGCTCGGTGGACGCGTGAACCACGGCATCGTGGCGCTCATCAATAGCCAAGGGGGCCGCGCCGTCGGTCTCAACGGTCACGACGACCGCTGCCTGCGCGCGGACAAGGTCGCGCAGATGCGCACCAAGGCCGGAAACCTCGTGGACCCCGGGCGCGTGGGGGCCGTGAAGGAGGTGCGCCCGCAGGTGATCCGCGGTTTGCTCCGGGAGGGCGTGATCCCGGTGATCGCGCCCGTGGCGGTGGACGACGACGGGCGCTCCCTCAACGTCAACGCGGACACGGTGGCCGGCGCCGTCGCGCGCGCGCTCGACGCGGAGAAGCTCGTGTTGATGACCGACATCGAGGGCGTCAAGGACGCCCAGGGAGCGTTGGCCGCGTCGCTCACCGCGGGCGACATCGAGCGCCTCAAGAGCGAAGGTGTGATTAGCGGCGGCATGATCCCCAAGGTGGATTGTGCGCTCGACGCGCTGCGCGCCGGGACCTCCAAGGTGCACATCATCGATGGGCGACTGCGCCACGCCGTGCTGCTCGAGGTGTTTACGGACAAGGGTGTCGGCACGGAAATTCGCGCCTGAACCCCGCGTGTGATTCTCTCCGGGTGACTCCATGACCAAGACCGACAAGCTGATCGAAACCGCCAAGCAGGTGCAGCTCGGCAATTACCGTCCCGCTCCCGTGGTGCTCGCCGAGGGCCATGGCGTGCGCGTGCGCGATGTAGATGGGCGGGAGTACCTCGATCTCTCGGCCGGGTTGGCCGTGACCTCTGTGGGCCACGCGCATCCCAAGCTCGCGCGCGCCATCGCGGAGCAGGCCGAGAAGCTCATGCACGTGTCGAACCTCTGGTACAACGAGCCCGCGATCCGCCTCGCGGCGGCGTTGACCAAGCGCACCGGCTTCGACCGCGTCTTCTTCTGCAACAGCGGCACCGAGGCCAACGAAGCGCTCTTGAAGCTTGCCCGTCATTATCACTTCGGCGCGGGCCATCCGGAGCGCGTGGGCATCGTGAGCACCCTCGCGAGCTTCCATGGGCGCACCATGGGTGCGCTCACGCTGACCGGGCAGCCCAAGTACCACGAGGGTATGGGACCCATGGTCGGCGGAGTGGTCCACGTGCCCTACGGGGATCTGGGAGCCATGGAGGCTGCCGTGGGGCCCGAGACGGCCGCGATCATCGTGGAGCCGATTCAGGCAGAGGGCGGCATCTTCGTGCCGGGACCGGGCTATCTCGCCGGCCTGCGCGCGTTGTGCGACCGCACGGGCGCGCTGCTCCTGTTCGACGAGGTGCAGACGGGCTGCGGTCGAACGGGCACCTACCTCGGGGGCCAAGCCGATGGCGTGCTGCCGGATGCGTGCAGCCTGGCCAAGGGGATCGCGGGCGGCTTTCCGCTCGGGGCCGTCTTGGTGCGTGAGAAGTTCGCGGGCGCACTTCCCCCTGGCACCCACGCGAGCACGTTCGGCGGCAACGCCCTGGCCTGCGCCGCGGGCCTCTCGGTGCTCGCGATCTTCGACGAAGAGCGCGTGCTGGAAAACGTGGTGGCGCGCGGACGCGAGCTCGGCGAGCGCACAGCGGCCCTGGTCGCGCGCTTTCCCAAGCTTTCGGTCGAGGCGCGCGGGCGCGGACTTCTGCAGGGCATCGTGCTGTCGAAGGCGCTCGATCCTGCGCTCGCGCTCGCCCGCATCCGAGAGCGTGGCGTGCTCGCCACGTTGGCGGGCGGCAACGTGCTCCGCATCTGTCCTGCGCTGAACATCACCGCGGACGAGCTGGCCCAGGGCATGTCCATCGTGGACGGGGCTTTCGAGGAACTCGCGAAGGAGATCGGGGCATGACGCAGCACTTCTTGACCCTGGACGATCTGGGCGCCGAGGGGCTCTCCGCGCTGCTCGATCGCAGCGCTGAGCTCAAGCGCTTGCGCGGCAAGTCCGAGCATCCGCGCCCGCTCGCGGGCAAGAGCGTGGGCATCCTGCTCGAGAAGAGCTCCACGCGCACGCGCATCTCCTTCGAGGTGGGCGTGTTCGAGCTGGGCGGCTTGCCGATCACGCTCAAGGCCAGCGACATCCAGCTCGGGCGCGGCGAGAGCATCGAGGACTCGGCGCGCATGTTCTCGCGCTTTCTGCACGCGGTGGTGTTTCGCACCTTCGGTCACGGGCGCGTCGAAGATCTCGCGCGGGCGAGCAACGTGCCCGTAATCAACGGCCTCAGCGATCTGCACCACCCCTGTCAGATCCTCGCCGACCTGCTCACGGTGCGCGAGAGCCTCGGCACGGTGCAGGGGATCCGCGTGGCCTGGGTCGGCGATGGCAACAACGTCGCGCACTCCTGGATCGAAGCGGCCACGCTCTTGGGCTTCGAGCTCGTCCTGGCCTGTCCCGAGGGCTACGACCCGAGCCCCGAGGTGCTTTCGGCGGGCAGACGGCGCGGGCGCGGCAAGGTAGAGGTCGTGCGCGACGCGGACGCCGCCTGTCGCGGCGCGGATGTGGTGACCACCGACGTTTGGGTGAGCATGGGCCAGGAGGGCGAGGCCACGGACCGCAACCGGGTCTTCGAGCCGTACGCCGTCGACGCGCGCCGCATGCAGCTCGCCGCGCCGCGGGGGATCTTCCTCCACTGCCTGCCCGCCCATCGCGGGGAGGAGGTCAGCGCCGAGGTGATCGATGGCCCGCGTTCCCGTGTCTGGGACGAGGCGGAAAACCGCCTCCACACGCAAAAAGCGCTGCTCGAGCGCCTGATTTCGGGGTGAACGGGGCGAGCTCGCTCCGCCCCGCAGAGAGCCGTCTTGCCGTCTTGGTGCCGTGAGCATCAAACGTTTGCTCGCCGTTCAAACGAGCTATTCTCTCCGTTGAGCTATGGGCGACCCACTCACGCGTGTTCCCGAGCTGGTGCAGGGAATCGACGTGCGCACCTTGCCACTGTCGTCGTTGGAGGGCTTCGTCCTCTCGCGCATCGATGGTCGCGCGCCGGTTCGTGAGATCGTGGCGATGACCGGGCTCCCCGGCGATCAAGTGCTAGCGATGCTGGACCGCCTCTGTCAGCTCGGTGCGGCGCGTTGGCGAGGGCAGGGTGCCGCAGCCTTTGGTGCCGCGGCCAAACCCGGCGAATCGATTTCACCAAGCGCGGCGCGGGAGGCTGAAGCCCCCCCAGGCGCGAGCGTGCGCGCGGCGCCGCGCCCGGGCCGCTCCGGCAGTTATCGGCCGATACGTCCGGGGAGTTCCGGCGAGCACGCCCCGGTGCGCGAGTCGGGCGCTGCGCCCACCGCGCGCCGCAAGTCGGGGAATCACCCGCCTGTGCGTCGCGCGATGAGCGAATCGAGCATCAGCCAGCCGCCACCCGAGGTTCGCCGCTCCGGCCTGCACGCGCCCCCCCACTCGGCCACACCGCCTCCGAAGCAGCCCCAGCAAGCGCCGCCGGCCGGCGCGCAGGCGTCGGTCTCCGAACAGCCCGTGGCCGCGCCGTTACAGGGTGAGCCTTCGCTCTACGATCCTCGCGAGCTGGACGAGCCGTGTGATCTCCCGCGGGAGCGTCGCAAGCAGGTGCTCGACCTCTTCTATCGACTCAAGCAGCTCGACTACTACGAGGTGCTCGACATCCCGTACGACGCGGACAGGAAGCGGGTTCGAAGCGCATACTTCGGCTTCTCCAAGAGCTTCCACCCCGACACCATGTTTCGGAAGGAACTCGGCTCGTACAAGGCGAAGATGGAGGCGGTCTTCCAGTACCTCACGGAGGCCTACGAGACGCTCAGCAAGAAGAAGTCCCGGGACGAGTACGACGCCTACCTGCGCTCCACGAAGGCGACGAAGATGGCAGAGCGAGCGCTCGCGATGGCCGCCCGCGAGAGCGCCGAGACCACGCGCGCACTGGAGATCGAGGTGCCTCCGCCGCCGCTCGTACCAGGGGCCTTTGCCGCGCAGGGCGCCGGCCCACATGCGGCTGCGAAGGAGGTCGAGGTCGCTCCGCTGCGCGAGGCGTCCGACGACGCCCGCAAGCTGGCGCAGGAGGTGATCGCCCGACGCCTTCGGGGTGCCATGTCGCCTCCTCCCTCTGCCCCTGTCCGCGAGGACCGGCCGATGAGCGGGGGCCGCACGCCTTCGCAGGACCTTCGCCTCCAGCTCGGGCGCGCCCTCAAGGAGGCCCACGAGGTGACCACCGGCAGCCCTGCCGAGCGACTGGCTCGCCTGCTGGAGGCGTCGCAAAGCGCGCTCGAGCGGGGCGAGCTCCAGGAGGCCACCCAGCTCATGCGTCGCGCCATCTCGGTGGCCCCTGAACGGCCCGACCTGCGGATAGAACACGAGAAACTCTCCAAGAAGCTCTCCGAGCAGCTGGCGGACGAGTACAGGGTGCAAGCTCAGTTCGAGGCCAAGCAGGGCAAGTGGGCGGCGGCCGCCATCGCCTGGTCCAAGGTCTGCGAGGGATGTCCGCAGGACTTCCATGCCCATCGCCAGGCGGCGATCGCGTTGCTCAAGGTCGGCGGCGACCTACGAAGTGCGCAGAAGTACGCCCAGCAGGCCACCTTCCTTTCGCCCAACGACGTCGACGCACGTGTGCTCCTCGCGCAGATCTATCTGACCCTCGGCCTCAAGCTAAATGCCAAGCGAGAGCTCGACGCTGCGCTGAAGCTGGATCCCGAGAGCGAAATAGTAAAGAATCTCCTCTCAGACCTGAAGGGTTCTGTCTGATACGGCCCCGCTGGGGAGAGTCGGCACCAGGCGGATGGAGCGGGGATGGAGAAGGTCATAGGGATCGATCTGGGCACCACGAACTCGTGTGTCGCAGTTCTCGAGGGCGGGCAGCCCGTGGTAGTTCCCAATCGCGGTGGCTACAAGACCACGCCGTCCATGGTCGCGCTCACGGAGTCCGGCAAACGTCTGGTCGGACACATCGCCAAGCGTCAGGCCGTGACCAACGCGGAGAACACGGTCTACGCGGCCAAGCGCTTGATCGGTCGCAAGTGGAACAGTCCGCAAGTGAAGAACGCGATCACCACCTGCCCCTATCGCATCGTCGAGGGGCCGCACGGCGACGCGCGCATTCAGTTGCGCGAGAAGGTCTACAGCGTCCCCGAGATCAGCGCGATGATCTTGCAGGAGATGAAGATGATCGCCGAGGACTACCTCGGCACGGAGGTCGAGAAGGTGGTGATCACCGTCCCGGCCTACTTCAACGATAACCAGCGTCAGGCCACCAAGGACGCGGGCGCGATCGCGGGCTTGGACGTCATCCGCATCATCAACGAGCCCACCGCCGCGGCGCTCGCCTACGGTCACGGCAAGAGCATCGATCGTACGGTCGCGGTCTACGATCTCGGCGGCGGCACCTTCGACATCTCCATCCTCGAGATCAGCTCGGACGGCGTGTTCAAGGTCATCAGCACCGCAGGCGACACGTTCCTCGGTGGCGAGGACTTCGACATGCGCATCATCGACTGGCTGGTCGAGGGCTTCATGCGCGAGCACGGCATCGACCTGCGCCAGGACCGCATGGCGCTGCAGCGCCTCAAGGACGCCTCCGAGAAGGCCAAGTGTGAGCTGTCGAGCGTGCCGGAGACGGAGGTCAACCTGCCGTTCGTGATCTCCAGCGCGCGCAACGAGGCCCTGCACCTGCAATGCGTGCTCACGCGGCGCAAGCTCGAGGAGCTGTGCGAAGACCTGGTTCAGCGCACCGTGCAGATCTGCGAGGCCACCTTGCAGGAGGCCGGCCTCGAGAAGGACGAGCTCGAGGAGGTCATCCTGGTCGGCGGTATGACCCGCATGCCGCGCGTGCAAAGGACAGTGGCGGAATTCTTCGGGCGCGAGCCGTGCAAGGGCGTGCACCCCGACGAAGTGGTGGCGCTCGGCGCGGCCATTCAGGCCGCCGCGTTGATGGACGAGGGCTCGGAGATGATCCTGCTCGACGTCACGCCGCACACGCTGGGCATCATGGTCGTGGGTGGCTACTTCGAGGGGCTGATCCCGCAGAACAGCACGGTCCCAACCTCGCGCTCCAAGTCCTTCACCACCGTGCGCGACAATCAGACCGCCGTGAAGATCCTCGTGCTGCAGGGGGAATCGCACCGCGCCGAGGAAAACGAGCTGCTCGGAGAGTTCATCCTGACCGGCCTGCGCCGCGCTCCAGCGGGCCAAGTGGAGGTCGAGGTGACCTTCGAGATCAACGCGGACGGTATCGTCAGCGTGCACGCCAAGGATCTCGAAAACGGTCAACAGCAGTCCATCACCGTCACGGCCTCCAGCGGGCTCACGCGCGATGAGATCACGGAGATGATGGAGCAGTCACGGGATCTGGCCGTGACGCGGCGCACCAGCGAAGAGGTGGAGCAAGCGAAGCAGGAAGCGGTGCGTTTGATCGCCGAGATCGAGAAGTTGTTCCCCCAGGTGGAGCGGGTGGTCGCGGGCAGCGACTTCGGGCGGGACGCCATCGAGAAGGCGCGCGCGGTGGTCGACAGGGCGCGCGCATGCATCGAGACCGGCGACGCTCTGCAGCTCAAGGACCAGCTCGACGCCTTGGTCCGCACCCAGCGCATGTTCAAGGGCGTGGTCGGCAAGACGGCTTGATCCGTGACCCAGCGCGAGGACGAATCGGAGTCTGATCCCAAGCAGACTGCGCCGCGGAGCAGCGAGAGCGCAAGCTTCGATCGGGCCGTGGCCAAGGGCCGCAAGATCACGCTCACGCAGGAGAGCGTGATCTTGCATCTCCCGGGTGAGACACCGGAGCAGCCTTCCCCGACACAGGACGGGCTGCCGCCCGTGGGAGAGGACATCGCGGGCGCGCCCCATCTCGATGGCTGGAGCGTGGATCGGGTGAGACGTTCCACCATCCCGCCGGGACCAGCCACGGCCCCCGCCGTGACCCCGGCGTCCGTGGTGCCGCCGCCGCTCCCGCCGGTCGACCCAGGCGCGTCGGACAGTGCGCTGCTCGACGATCCCCTCGGGGAGGAGGGGGACGGCGATGCCCTGGCCTTGGCAGGGCGCAAGTCGCGCCCGATGCCCGCGTTGGACCTCGCGAGCGAGATGTCGGAGCGCTTTGCGCTGGGAGATTTCTCGGGCGCGCTCAGGGCGGCCGAGCTCGTGCTGGGTCAGGAGCCCGAGCACGAGCTGGCGCGCCTGTACGCCCATGAGAGCCGGCAGAAACTCGAAAGTCTCTACTTGTCCCGTTTGAGCGCCCAGGGCCGGATCCCCGTGTTGGCCATCCCGGAGAGCGAGGTCCGCTGGCTAGGTCTCGATTCTCGCATGGGTTTTCTGCTGTCACGCATCGACGGCTCGAGCGACTACGAGACAGTGCTGGAGCTGAGTGGGATGCCGAGGCTCGAGGCTCTGCGCTCGCTTGTGGAGCTCGTGGATGCCAAGGTTATCCGAATTGTGTGACAATGTACTATGGGGTTGTCGGGCTGCGTTCTGTAGCGGTAATTTGTAAAAAGGCGCGGCAAGGCGCCATGCGAAGCGATCTCGTTTGAGCGACTCTCCACACGGTCCAAGTATTCTTTGGCTCGCTGCTGCTGCTTGCGTAGTGCTCGGTGCACTCTGCGCCGCGCTGGACGGCGCGCTCCGCACGCTCGGCGAAGCCCGCATCCGCGGCTCGCGTGATGCACAGGAGGGGCTGCGGGCGCGCGCCGCGGACCGTTACCTCGTGCATGGAAGGCAGATCCACACGCGGTTGCTCGCGGGCCGGGTGGTGTGCCTTTCCTGCGCGGCCGCGCTCGCGGCCATGTTGGGCGGCCAATGGGGCGGCATCGCGGGGGGTTCGCTGGCCACGGGTGGTGTTTCGCTCGCTTACGGGCTGATCGCCGAGGCGGCCATGCGCTTTGCGAGCCGGCGCGCGACCGGGTTTGCGCTCTCGCTGCTCTCGCTCCTGGGGCCCATCGAGCTCTTGTTCTGGCCCTTCGCCGCGTTGTTCTCGGGGGTCGGCTCCCTGGTGGATCGTCTGTTTCCGCCCAAGCCCGAGGACGACCCAGAGCGCATCACCGAGGCGGATGTGGGCCAGCTGATCGTCCAGGGGCAGCAGACAGGTTCGATCACGCAGGACCACGCGGCCATGCTGCGCGCCGTGCTCGACTTCCACGACATGA
>JBIQKA010000309.1:0-2100 GCA_044507075.1 Myxococcales bacterium | reverse complement strand
CGCGCAGAAAGCGCGCGGGCGGCACGTGGACGGCGCTCACGCCCTGGGTGTTCTGCGCGGTCAGGGCGGCGATGGCCGAAAGGCCGTGCACGCGATGGGCCGCGAACGTCTTGAGGTCCGCCTGGATGCCCGCGCCGCCGCCGGCGTCCGAGCCGGCGATGGTGAGCACACAAACGGTGCCGAGGGGGGAGCGCTCTGGAGCGTGCGGATTGGGTGAGGCTTGCATGGGACGGGCGTCAGCATGGGGGCTCGCGCGGGATCGAGCCAGGCGAGCGCGACGCGCCTCAGCTTCCGTAGTGACGACAGAAGCGGTGGCGGCAGCGATAGGGATCGGCCGGCTGCGTCGGGCAGGCCGGCGCCACGCGCGCGCAGCCGGAGACGGCAGCGATCGCGGGCAAGACGGCGAGCGCGAGCACGACCTGACGGCGACCGAGTTCGAGCGTACCCGCAGGCGCGGTCGAAGCGGGCGCTTCCGCCCGCGAGCCAAACGTCGAAGCGGGCGCTTCCGCCCGCGAGCTAAACATAGTCGCGGGCTCGCGATCGGGCGTGGGAGGGCGCGAGCCGTCGAGGCGCAAAGGATCGGCCTCGTCGCTGAAGGGATCGATCATACGCCGCCTCCGATGCGCGCGAGCAGCAGGTCGGCCGCCTCGATGCCCGAGCTGACCGCGCCCTCCATCGAGATGATGTTGACGCGGTTGCGCACCCAGTCCCCCGCCAAGAAGAGATTGCGGAAGGGGGTGATGGGATCGGGGCGGAAGGGCTCCACGCCGGGCTCGGCGAGCATCAGCCGCTCCCAGGCGTGGCGATTGCGGTGCAGCTCGATCTTGGTGATGCCGAGGCTGAGCGGGGAGCCGAGCACCGGTACGTAGTTGCGCAGGGTGAACGCGATGATCTGCTCGTCGCTCCAGTCCTCGAAGCCGCGCTCCTGCCCGCCGAAGACGAGGACCGCGCCCACGTTCGGATCGTCGGCGAACTCGCGCCAGTAGGGCTTCATGTCCACCACGAACGAGAAGGGCGCCGGCAGCCCGTGCACGGGGCCCCGGTAGCGTTCCTCGGGGGCGTTGCGGGTGACGACCGTGAGGGCCATCGTGGCGGCGCTGCGCAGGTTGGTGAGCCGGCGGAAGAAGTTCGAGCGCCACATGCGCGTGTCGTCCCGGTTCATCTGTTGGATCACCGCGACGGGCAACGTGGAGAGCACGTAGTCGAAACCCTCGAGCGTCCGTTCGGTCCCCGGCACGACGGGCAGGGCATCGGGCGAATCGTTGGTCTTGGGCGCGAAGGGGCTCGTCGGCCGGGCCTGGGCCGCCCGGATCCCGACGAGGCGGTCGCCCTCGTAGATAAGGTCCGTGGCCACCACGTTGGGCTCGAAGGTGCCGCCCAGGCGCTTCACGTAGGCTCCGATCGGATTCCAGAGCGTCTCGGTGGTCCCGCTCTGGCACACGTAGAGCTCGGCGTGCTCGGACGTGCTCACGTTCTTGAGCGTCTGCAGCACGTGGTAGGCGCTGATCTGCTCGGGGAAGTTGAAGTAGGCGATGCGCAAGAAGCGAAACATCGAGTAGCGCGTCATATGCGGGCGCAGCCCGAGCTCCACCGCCCAGGAGTCGAAGCAGATGTCATCGTGGCGCGTGAGGTCCTCGCGGCTGCCGGCGATCGCGAACGCCTGGGTCATCACGCGCGCGAAGTGGAAGCGATCCTCGATGGGCAGCCCCTCGTAGAAGGCGAAGCGGGCGGCCACGGCGAGCTTTCCGCCGCGCGAGTTCATGGTGTACACGCGCTCTTCCGAGGGCTCGTAGCAGTGGCTATCGCCGTACATCGAGGCGAGCGCCTCGTCGCGGTCGATGCCCGCGCGCTCCATCAGGCCAAAGAGCTGATCGTAGAAGCCAACCAGCATGTGCCAGCCGTGCTCCACCAAAAAGCCCTCCGGATCGCGCCAGGAGGCCGCCTTGCCACCGAGCACGTCCTGCATGTGCACCACATGGACCTGGACTTTTCCTTCGCCACGCTCAAGCAAGCGCGCGGCCGCTGCGAGCCCTGCGGGGCCTGCACCGAGGACGAGCACCTTGGTCATATCGCGATCCCGAGCCCGAACAGGCCGCCGAA
>JBIQKA010000022.1:48039-71316 GCA_044507075.1 Myxococcales bacterium | reverse complement strand
GGCCACCGCGCCAAACGGATGTCGTCAGCGGCTCCATGAACTTGTGGCACAATACGACGATGGGCTTGCCGAGTGATCCACTCGAGGCGGGCCTGGCCCTCGCTCAAGCGTTCGAGGCCGCCGGCATCTCCTATGCGCTGGGTGGCGCACTCGCCTACGGTATCTGGGGCATCCCACGCGCCACACTCGACGTGGACATCAACATCTTCGTCGACGACGACCAGCTCACCCGAGTCGCGGAGGTCCTGGGTTCGCTCGGCATCTCCGCCGACCCCTCGCATCTCGCGCGCGAGAGCGACCTCGTGGATCTCGAACGCTTGGTCGAGGTCCAAGGACCGGCTTTGGATGTCGCCTATGTTCGCAAGGAGCTGGCAGCGATGATGGGCGAGGACGACGCGCGCGTACGCCGCTGGGACGAGCTGACCGCGTCACCGTCCTGAAGGGCGAAGAGACGCCGCTGCGATGTGACGCCCCGCTCTCTGTTCAAGCGGTTCGGCGCCTCCCTGGCCCGGCAGCATCATTGACACGCGTGCCCGTGCGCATACCATGCAGCGTGCTCTCGCCGACGATCTCTTCAAAATCACTATTTTTTCTGGCAGGATCCGGGGGCAAGCCTGGGTTGCTTTTCGCCGCGCTCTCGCTTTCGCTCTCGCTCTCGGGATGTCCTCGACGGCAGGAAGCCCGCCGGGAGCAGCCCCGCGCGGCGGAGAAGACGGCGCTCGAGCAGAAGCCCCCGGAGACCTTCCAGCACACGGTGGAGAGCTTCGCGGATCTGCGTCTGCTCCGCTACAAGGTGCCCGCCTTCGACGCCCTCACGCTGCGCCAGAAGCAGCTGCTTTACTACCTCTACGAGGCCTCCCTGAGCGGGCGCGACATCCTCTACGACCAGCACTACCAGCACAACCTGGCGATCCGTCGCACGCTGGAGGCCATCGTCGCGAGCTACACCGGAGACCGCGAGACCCCCGCCTTCAAGGAGCTGCTCACCTACGCCAAGCGCGTGTGGTTCTCGAACGGCATCCACCACCACTACTCGAGCAACAAGTTCGTCCCCGAGGGGATCACCCCCGAGGAGTTCCGCGCGTTCGCGACGGCGTCCGACCTGAAGCGCATGCCACTTCAGCCCAAGGAAGAGCTCTCCGCGTTCCTCGACAAGCTCCTGCCCATCATCTTCGATCCGAACATCGCGCCCAAGCGCGTCAACAAGGACCCCGGCAAGGACCCGGTGGCCGACAGCGCCAATCACTTCTACGTGAACCTCACGCGCGACGAGGTGGTGAGCTACACCAACGGCCTCAAGACGCCGGGCGATCTTACGCCGGTGGAGTACGGCCTGAATTCCCAGCTGGTGAAGCTCCCCAACGGCGTGATCGAAGAGCGCGTGTGGCGCGTGGACGGCATGTACGGCGCGGCGCTCAGCGAGTGCGTGCGCTGGCTGGAGCTCGCCGCGAGCGTCGCGGAGACGCCCGGGCAAGCCGAGGCGCTGAAGAAGCTCATCACCTACTATCGCTCGGGCGATCTCAAGGATTGGGATCGCTACAGCATCGCCTGGGTGGCGGAGACCGGAACCAAGGTGGATTGGATCCACGGCTTCATCGAGACCTACGGCGACGCCATGGACCTGCGCGCGACCTACGAGGCGCTGGTGGAGCTCGAGGACGCCGAGGCCACCAAGCGCATCCGCACGCTGAGCGACAACGCGCAGTGGTTCGAGGATCGCTCGCCGATCCAGGACGCCTACAAGAAGAAGAGCGTGGTGGGCGTGAGCGCGCGCGTGATTCAGGCCGTGGTGGGCGCAGGCGACGTGGCCCCGCCCATGCCGAGCGGCGTGAACCTCCCGAACTCCAACTGGATTCGCCAAAAGCACGGCTCCAAGTCGATCACGCTGGGCAACATCATGGCCGCCTACGACGCCGCGAGCCGCGACAACGGCGTGCTCGAGGAGTTCGCGGCGAGCGCGCGGGAAGTGGCGCGAGTGCGCAGCCAGGGCGCCATCGCGCAGCCGCTGATGGTGGACATGCACGAGGTGATTGGGCACGCCTCGGGCCAGCTCGCGCCCGGCGTGGGCCAGGCCTCGGAGACCCTGCGTCAATACGCGGGGACGCTGGAAGAGGGACGCGCCGACCTGGTCGCCCTCTACTACATCCTCGATCCCAAGCTGGTGGAGCTCAAGGTCATGCCGTCGCTCGAGGTCGGGCGCGCGGCCTACGACAGCTATATCCGCAACGGCCTCTTGGTGCAGATGGCGCGCGTGCCTTTGGGCGAGAACCTCGAGGAGGCGCACATGCGCAATCGTCAGCTGATCGCGAAGTGGGCCTACGAGCAGGGCAAGGCCGACAACGTGATCGAGCGCGTCGAGCGCGGCGGCAAGACCTACGTGGTGGTGCAGGACTACGTGAAGCTGCGCAAGCTGTTCGGCGAGCTGCTGCGCGAGATCCAGCGCATCAAGAGCGAGGGCGACTTCGAGTCGGCCCGCGACCTGGTGGAGACCTATGGTGTGAAGCTCGATCCGGAGCTCCACAAGCAGGTCCTTACGCGCTACCAGGCGCTCAAGGTGGCGCCGTACGCGGGCTTCATCCAACCGGAGCTCGTAGCGGTGAAGAAGGGCGACGAGATCGTCGACGTCAAGATCGAATACCCGACGGACTTCGTGGCGCAGCAGCTCCGCTACGCGGCCCGCTACTCGTTCCTGCCCACGTACAACTGACGTTCGCTCACCCGCCCCGGCCCGGCCTCGGGACGCGGCCTTCCCGGGGCCCTTCCGCGGAGGGTTGGCGCGTTCGGAGCGCGCCTGTTAGAGAACGCCACGTGCCATACCGCGAGCCGGAGCATCACGAGCGTCAGCCGACGCTGCCTTCGTATGGAGAGGGCCCGATCCCCTGGGAGGACCCCGAGCTCCCGTGGCCGCGGCGCCTTTTGGGCACGCTGAGCGCGGGCTTTCTGCCCATCGAGACCGCGCGCGCGGCGGCCGACGGCAGCGTGCGTCCCGCGCTGGTCTTCGCCTTGCTCAGCGCGCTGCCCTGGGCGCCGGTCTGGGCCATTGTCCCGTTCACCCACACGCTGCAGTTCAAGGCCAACTTCGCGCTTGATGTGGTGAGTAAGCCCGGACTCACGCTGGCCACCGATCTGGCGCAGGCGATGACCATCGGCTTGCTCTTGAGCCTGGTCTCGTTCCTGACCTGGAGCGTCCCCTTCGCGAGCCTGCTCAAGGCTTTCGCCCCGGAGAACGAGCGGAGCGCCGCACCGCGCGCCGCCTACCGCACGGCCCTGTACCGCGTCTGGCTGGTGCCGTTCGGCATGAGCCTGTTCTGGTTTGCGGTCTGGGCCCTGCCCGAGGGCAGCCCAGCGCTCGCGGGCGACGTCATCTTCCTGTGCTTTCAGCTCTTGCCGCGCATGCTGATCGTGCTGCATTGCAACGCCATGGCGCGCTACTTCGGGGCCAGCCCGGGTGGGGCCTTGATCGTGTCCGGCGTGCCGCTCGCGGTGGAGTGGGCCGCGGGGCTCTGGGTGTGGCACGTGACACAAGGGTTTCTCCCGGAACCTCCGCCGGGGGACGCCGCGGGGGCCGGATGAAGGGCGCGCTCGCATTGTTGATCGCGCTCGCCCACGCGAGCTGCGGGAGATCAGCTCCCGAGCGGTCCCAACCGCCGCGCGAGGCGCCCGCGTCCGCCCCAGCACAGCTCGACGCCGGATCCGCCGCTGCTCCCCAGGGCCCCGACTGCAGTCGAGAGGCTCCGTTGGCCTTGAAGCTCGAAGCCCAGGTGAGCCCGGACGGAATCGGCCTCTCGGTGCTCAACCGCGGCCCCACGGCCGTGCGCCTCGCGCGGTCCGTGGCCCTGCACGCGGGCACGTCTTCCTCGTCGGGGCGCCTCATCGACGCGGACGCGCTTGCGCTCTCGCGCACCTGCGTGGTCGAAGCGTGCACCACGCTCGAGCCCGGGGCGGAGCTCCTGAGCCCGCCTTGGCTCGGGCACAGCGGCGGCGAGCGCTGCGGAGCGCTTGTTCGTCCACCAGAGCCGGGCCCTTACGAGCTCGTCGTTCGCAGCTGTGAGTGCGCGCGCGAGCAGCGCCTCGCCGTGGAGTGGCGCGCGCCTTGAGCAGTGGAGCCTTCGACTTTCGGGCCCCGCGCGCGCGCCTGCTCGCCTGGTACGACGAGCACGCACGCGACTTGCCCTGGCGGCGCACCCGCGATCCGTATGCGATCTGGGTCAGCGAGATCATGCTGCAGCAGACGCGCGTCGACACGGTGATCCCCTACTATCAGCGCTTCGTCTCGCGCTTTCCGGATGTGCAGAGCTTGGCCGACGCGCCGCTCGACGACGTGCTCGCGCACTGGAGCGGCCTCGGGTACTACCGGCGCGCGCGCCTGCTCCATCAGGGCGCGCAGGCGGTGGCGCGCGAACACGGAGGTAAGGTCCCCGCGAGCGCCCAGGCGCGGCTCGCGTTGCCCGGCGTGGGCCGCTACACCGCGGGGGCCATCGGCAGCATCGCCTTCGGTCTCCCGGAGCCCATCGTCGACGGGAACGTGGCGCGCGTGCTCACGCGGCTGCTCGGCATCGACACACCGCTCGGGGACAAGCGCACCGAGCGCGCGCTCTGGGAGCACGCCTCACAGATCGCCCAGGGCGAGCGCCCGGGCGCGCTCAATCAAGCGCTGATGGAGCTCGGCGCCCGCGTGTGCACGCCCGTGCGCGCCTACTGCGAGAGCTGTCCCCTGGCACCCGAGTGCACCGCGCGCCGCGAAGATCGCGTCGACGCGCTGCCAGTGGTGCCCCCCAAGAAGGCGCCCAAGCCCGTCGCGCTCGTGGCTTTGATCGCGCGCGCTCGCGACGGGCGGCTGTGGGTCACGCAGAGCGAAGGAACTCTGTTCGCCGGGCTCTGGGGCTGTCCGCTCCTGGAGGGACGCGGGCGCGAAGAGGCGGAAGCGCTGGCCCAGGACATGGGCCTGAGCGGCGAGCTCTCGGCGCGCTCGCTCGGGCGCGTGGAGCACGTGCTCACCCATCGCAAGTTCGGCATCGACGTCTACGCATTGAACAACGCCAAGGGCCGCGCCCGCGCGACGCTCAAGGCGGTCACCGAGGAAGAGCTCGCGGGCCTCGGGGTGGCCACGTTGACGCGCAAGATCCTGGCGGTGTCCACATTTTGCTCGCGGGCGCAACCGCCCGCTTCGACGGCGAAGCGGAAGAAAACGCGCGGGTGACGGCCCGGCGAAGGTCGTCTCAGCGGCGGCGAAGCTCGGCCTCCGTCGTCATGCGGGCAAGCTTGCGAGGATTGCGAATCGCGTAGAGGTGCGTAATGCGGTCGTTCTCTGTCACGAAGGTGATCACGGTGTCCTGCTCGCCCGCAGCATCGATGCGAGCGGCCGGCGCGCCATTGACGAGCGGTCTCGTGATCGCCACGCCCGGCGCAAGCTCCGAAAGCGAGACAGCAGCGCAAGCACGCGCTGACGCCCCTCGATCGGCTTGCGAATGGACGGCACCAACCCACCGCCGTCCGCCACCATCACGACGTCAGGCGCGAGCACGTTCATCAGCTCCTGCACATCGCCCTTCGTGAGCGCTGCCACAAAGCGTTCTACGACCTCGCGCTGCTCGCCGTGACTCACCTTGACCCGAGGACGCCGCGCAGCCACGCGCTCAGCGCGCGATGTGCGATCTGTCGGACGGCCCCGCTGGACTTGCTGCAACCCACCAGCACCGCCGTGGCCATGTGGGCGTACGTCGCGACATTCGCATCGAGTTCCTTCCACTTCTCGGTCTTTTGGCCGAACAGCATCATGTCCTTGAAGACCGCCGTATTGTGCCACGCCACCTCGACTGCCTCCGGGACCCGCCCGAACATCCTGCGCATCATGAACTTGAGCAGGCCGCCGTAGATGCCCGTGAGCGGGGTTCTGGGGATTCGCGTCTCTGGCCATGTTGAACAACTCCTCCTTCCGTGACTTCGCCATGAAGACACCGGTCGGCGATCGTCTGTGACAGGTGGGCTGCGAATTCGGGGGGCTTGGTCCTTTCGCGAGCCTTTAGGAGGACTTCCGGCGTCGTGCCGCGGGCTCCACCACCTTGCGTAGCTCCGCCTCGAGCAGGTTCCACACGCGGGAGACGCGCGGGGTGTGGCGGATGGTCTCGTGGGCCGTGAGCCATACCGCGAGGGGCGGCACGCCAAGCGGCATCTTCAACTCGGCCAGGTCGCTGTACTTGGCGACCACGGCCCGCTGCGCGAAGCCGATACCGCAACCGGCACGCACCAGCGCCAGGTAGGTCGCGTTGTCGTCGGTGCGCGCCTTGAAAGACTCGCGCTCGAGCTGCACGCCCACGAGCCGAAAGCCGTCGATGATCAAGGCTTGCCTATCCATCCCCACCAAGTCGTGCTGCAACAGCTCGGGCAGCGTCCTCGGCTCGCCCCGGCGCTTCAAGTACGCGCGCGCTGCGCAGGCTACGATCGGAAGGGCGCCGATCTGCTGCGCGATGAGATCGAGCTGCTTCGGCCGGAACATGCGGATCGCGATATCGGCCTCGCGGTAGTGCAGGCTGCTGGTCTCGTCGCTCGGCACCACGTCGATGCTGATCTGCGGCTCCTTCTGTCGGATGGTCGCGATCATGGACGGGAGGTGGTGTTGGGCCACCACCTCACTCGCGGTGATGCGCACGCTGCCTGATAGAGACGTCCCCTTGCCAGCGGCGCGCAGCGCGATGCCGTGGGCCGCCTCCCGCATCGCGCGGGCAGGAGCGATCAGGTCCTCGCCCAGCTTGGTCAACGACAGGCCACGCTCGTGACGCTGAAAGAGCTCGGCGCCGAGTTGCTCTTCGAGCGCGCGCATCTGCCGACCGAGCGTCGGTTGGCTGAGCTTCAACACACGCGCGGCGCGCGACAAGCTCCCCTCCTCCGCGACGGCCAAGAAGGCTTGCACGAGCGACCATTCGAGGGCGGCGAGTTCCTTGCTCATTCATAAGTGAATAGCCGATATTTGCTTTTCATCAATTACGCATATCGCGCCCATCGGTCAGGCTGGTCTCCGTGACACGCGAAAGGGAAGCCGACGCCATGACCAAGACCGTATTGATTCTGGGTGCCTCAGGAAAGATTGGCCGCCACAGCCGCGAGGCCTTCGCCGCCGCCGGCTGGAACGTTCGAACCTACGATCGAACGCGCGACGACATGGTCGAGGCCGCGCGCGGTGTAAGCGTCATCGTCAACGGCCTCAATCCGCAGAACTATCACGACTGGGCGCGCCAGGTTCCTGCGATCACGGCCCAGGTGACCGCCGCCGCGAAGGCCAGCGGGGCCACGGTGATCCTGCCCGGCAACGTCTACAACCTCGACAGCGTGGGCGGCATTTGGTCCGAGCACACGGCCCATGCGCCCACCACCAGGAAGGGTCGCATTCGCGAGGAGATGGAGCAGGCCTACCGCGCAGCCCAGATCCCCACGATCGTGTTGCGCGCCGGAAACTTCATCGACCCCCACCGCAACGGAGACCTGATGAGCATGCTGCTCCTGCGCGAGCTCGACAAGGGTCGCATCGTGGCAGCCGGCGATCCGGACGCCATGCAGGCCTATTGCTACCTGCCCGACTGGGCCGCCGCCGCGGTGGCGCTGGCCGAGCTTCGCGCGGAGCTTCAGACGTTCGAGGACATCCCCTTCCCCGGCCACGCGTTCAGCGTGAACGAGCTGCGGCGCGCGCTGAGCGAGCTGTCCGAGACGACGCTCGCGCTGAGTCACTTCCCCTGGTGGGTTATGACCCTTGCCGCGCCCTTCTGGGAGCTCGCCCGGGAGATGCGCGAGATGCGCTATCTCTACAACCTCCCGCACACGCTCGACGGAGCGAAGCTCGCACGCCTGGTGCCCGGCCTTCGCCCGACGCCGCTGACGGACGTGCTCCGCGCCGTGCTTCGCGCGCACGAGGATGCCAAGGCTCAGCCCCGGCAGATCTCGGCCGCGACGAGCCAGGCGTGAGGCAGCCGAGTCGCGTGCGCACGAGCGGCGACCGCGAGAAGGGATCAAGGCAGCCGGTGCTCCGCGTCAGGAGCGGTGCGCCCGGGGAGCTCGCGAAGTGCTCGGCGCAAGGGAGCGGCACCAGTCTATCGCGGGATGGCTCCGGAGGTTCCGAGATCCTTGGGCCCATCGCGGGATGGCTCGGGAGGTTCCGAGATCCTCGCGGCCTATCCGCCGATGGAGGATGCGAGTACCGATGGCCAGCTTCAGGTGCCACCTCGATCGTGGAGAACGAGTTCGCAAGTTCTTGCGCGAACAGGTCAGGCGAAGCCGGACGATTTGCTCGCCACCACGCATCGATAGCCTCAATTTGCGTCTCGGCCTGCGGCGAGACGATCAGCCGGCGCGTCATCGCTTGCGGAGAGCAGCGAGACCTTCGCTCGCAAGGCGCCCGTGCCCGGACTGGACCGCCGACCATGCCTTCGAAATCGCGATGTTCAGCCGGGCAGCGGCCCAACACGCCACCACGCGGCAACGCGAGCCTTGACGGCTGCAACCCTTTGTTAGACCGGCTCTGGGGCGCGCTCACAGTGCGAAGATGCGGAGTCGCCGGTGGGGCGCAGCGAGGCGCTTCATGTCCCGTGGATCGCCAGTTGCGATCACGGCCGCGTCGAACTCGAGCGCAGTTGCGACAACCAAGGCGTCCACCGCACGCGATGACGGCAGCCCGGCCTTGCTGAGAAGGCCTCCGGCACGCTGCGCTATGGAGCGCGTCAAATCGCATACGTTGATGCCGCGACTGTTGAGCAGCTGGTCGACGGCGGCATCGAACCGTGAACCGCGGCACACGCGGCTCAAGCATCGAACCCGGGCATCAACATCCTGCGCCAACGGGGCAGGTTCCTCACGCCGCGCTCACGCAGCAGGGCCTCGGTGTCCCGCTCGAGTGCGCGCCCCTCTTCGCTCGACAACATGCTCCCCAGCGTGCAGCGCGCGGCGAAGACCCACATGTCGAGGCCCTGGCTCTCGAGCAAAGTGGCACCCTCACGCAGCGCGCTGATCGCCTGCGCCGATTGGCCGCGCAGCTGCGCCACGTTGGCCAGGATGAGATGGCCGAAGCCTCGTGAGATCTCGTTGTCGGTGCGCAGGAGGATGCGGGCGTCTTCCTCGGCTGCCTGGAGCCGGCTGGCCTGTTTGTTCTGACGCGCGGCGAGCACGTTGGCCCTTCCGCGCAGCTCGCGCAGGACGGTGCGGGCAAAGGGCAAGCGCAGGATCAGGATGCGCTTGAGTGTGGACCAGTGCTGCTCGATGCGCTCGATGGCGGAGCCCCGCTCCAGGTAGAGATCGATGTAGGTCGCCGCGATCAGCGCGATCCAGTGCTGGAAGTGAAACTCCGTGGACGAGGCCCAGTGACGGCTGCCCTCGTGCGCTTGCTCGAGCGCTTCCTCGGGCCTGTCCTGCGCCAGCATCACGCCCATGGCGCCGATGCTCCGAAAGTAGCTCTCGCCCCACAGGTCGCCGCGCTCGGTGGCCTCGCGGATGGCGCGCTCGAGCTTCGCTCCCTGCTCGGCGTAGCGCGCCATGTTGGCCAGACAGACCAGCTGAAACACCTGGGCGGCGGTGACCTCCCACACCACGTCGGTGCAGCGGTCGCGGAAGATCTGCTCCGCGTCGCGACAGTGGCTGGCGCACTCCGGCAAGCGGAAGCGGCCAAACGCCACGATGCCGTGCGCGAGGCGGAGATGGCCCGCAAGGAACGCGGAGGGATGCTGCTCCCAGAGCGCGCGCGCGGTGTCGAGCAGCTCGAGCGCCCGGTCGTCTGACTCTCGGTCGAGCCCGCGCATCCAGGCCTCGGTGCACAGCGCCCGTGCCACGCGTGCGGGCTCACCGAGTTTGAGCGCTGCAGACAGGCCACGCGTGAGAAAGTCGCCGCCGCGCACGACGTCCACGAGGGAGAGCTGCACGCCGCTCGTCCACAGGACATCCACCCGGCGCAGGTCGCCCGCAGAGACTTGCCCTTCGGAGCGGCTACGAAAGCGCAGCCCGCGCAAGCGCAGATAGGCCCGTCGCAATGCCATGGACCACAGGGCCCGCTCGTGGGTCACCGGCAGCGCCACGTCGATCGAGGCGAGCAGTTCACGGACGGCCGCCATGCCTTCTACGAGTTCGGCGCCGCGCAAGAGGTGCTCCGCCGCGCGCTGGCGCATGTGCAAGGCTTCGGCCGACACGGCGCCGAGGGCTGCTTCCCGATAGATCGCTGCGGCCTGCAGCGCCCAGCCCGCGTTGCCGAGCGCGTCGGCCATGCGGTGCAGGCGACGATGGCCCGTCTCATCCTTGCGCGCAGGGTCGAGCGATGCCCCCAACGAGAACAGCTCCGCCGCGCGCTGGAAAGCAAAGGCCTCGTGCGCCTGCTCCGCGGCGAGCCACGCGCTCTGCGCGGCCGTCGCGTGGTTGCCGCTCTCGCCCTGGTGACGCAAGAGGCGACCGGGCGCGCGCGTGGGGTCACGCGCGATCAGCGCGGAGGCCAACCGACGGTGGACCTCGAGACGCCGCGCGCCGTGCAGCTCCAGATCGACGCAGTCGGCGATCAAAGCGTGCTGGGTGTGCAGACATTCTTCGCCCTCATACTGCACGCGGCGCACGAGCCCCACGGTCTCGAGGAAGGCGCACTCCCGGGCGAACTCGGAGCGCGAGAGCTCCGATGCGCGCAGACAGACCTCCAGGGGGAGGGGGTCGTGGGCGGCGGAGACGACCTCCAGCAGATCGCGCGCCGCCTCGGTCAAGCTGTGGACGCGATGCGAGATCAAGTCGGGCAAGGACGCGCTCGCGTCGGGTAGCGCGCCGAACAACGCGAGATGGCGCAGTCGCTCCTGCAGCGCGAGCGGGTTCTGCACCTGGTCCGCGAGCGCGAGTACCCCGCAGGAGCCCAGGAGGTCGCCGCTCGAATTGGCCGGGTCCGGCCGTGCGCTCGCCCGGACACGCTCGAGCAGCATGCGCACCTGGTCGGGGCTCGGCTCGGCGAGCGTGATCAGCTCGTCAGCGCTCGGCTCCGCGCGGTGGGCAACGTCGGTGTTGGGCTCCTCGCTCAGGATCACGAGCACCTTCGGCGCCTGGTCGCCGCGCACGAGCGCGCTGAGGAAGCGGCGGCTGTCCACGTCCGCCCAGTGATAGTCGTCGAGCCACCACACGACCGGCCGGGCCTCGGCCACCTCGCGCGCGAGCTCAGCGTACGCCTGGATGCAGCGAAAACGCCGCTCCAGCGGATCGGGCGGAAGCTCCTTGACCGTGCCGCTCGGGGAGAGCTCGAAGCCGCGCGCGGCCTCGGGGAACGCCTGCGCCAAGAGCGGATAGGCGTCTGCGTTCAGCACGGAGTCGGCGCGGCCGCGCAGGGAACGAAGCGACTCAGCGATCTGGGCCAGCGGCTCCGAGAGGGGTGCGTGCGGCCGATCGGGAAAGCGCGGGCACCGGCTGCGCAAGAGCAACGCGTCCGGACGCTCGCGCGCGACCCGCTCGAGGAACGCCGCGCACAGCGACGACTTGCCCAGGCCGACTTCGCCGCTGACCCGCACGACCACGGAGCCGCGACGCGAGCGGGCCAGGGCAGCGCGCAGGCGCAAGAGCTCCTGCTCGCGACCGATCAGGGCACGACTGCTGGAGAGCAGCGCGTTCAGGGCATGCTGGCTCGACGTTTCAATGACCCCGAGCCGGCGCAAGATGGCGGGACCGGATGGACGATCCTGACGCGCGGGTGCGAGGAGCTCGAGGCAGAGATCGTTGAGGTCGAACGGGACCCGCGGCTCGCGCTCCCGGGGTGGCTCGGCCCGACCGTCCTGCTTGGCGAGCAACACCTCGAGATCGGTGCCGCGAAAGGGCAAGCTCCCGGTGAGCGCCTCATAGAGCACGACGCCGAGCGAGTACCAGTCGCTCTCGGCGTGCACACCGGCCGAGGCCGCCTGCTCGGGTGCCATGTAGTGCGCCGTGCCCGCCGGCCGCCCCAAAGGCTCCCCATCCGCGAACGCGGGGCGGTCGTCGTCGCTCTCGGGCAGCGCGAAATCGAGATCGAGCAGCACCACCCGCCCCTCGGGCGTCACGCGGATGTTGGAGGGCTTGACGTCGCGATGGAGCAGACGCTCCACATGCAGGCGATGGAGGGCCTGCGCCAACTGACGAAAGCTCGCCCGCAAGCGGGCCTCGTCGAAGCCCCCTGCGTCGCGGACGTAGGCGAGCAGCTCTCGCCCCTCCACGAGCTCCATCACCAGGAGCACGCGACCCCGCTCTTCCACCAGGTCGTAGAGCTGCACCAGGTTCGGGTGCGAGAGTTGCTTCAAGGAGGCGAAGTGGGCGCGAAAGCGCGAGAGGTCCTCGCGATCGCGCATGAGCTTGAGCGCGACCAAGCGCCCGCTCTGCTGGTCGCGCGCGCGGTACACGACACCTCCACCACCGGTGCCGAGTCGGCCGAGCACGTCGAACCGGCGTGAGCCTTGAAAGGCTTCCTCGACCCCGCGCATGGAGGAGGTGCTACTCCGCCCCCGTCAGGTTGCCAAGCCCCTGCCGACAAAATGCGTGGGTTCTGGTGCAAAACGTCAAAGAGACTGCGAGTTCGGTAACTCGACTCCGATGCAGCGCGTCAGCCGATCCACGCGAGCGTGCGTTCGATGCACCAGCAGGCCGAGAGCGCTCCGATCAGATAAGCTGCGCCGTGCTTGAGCAGCCCGGGCGCGGGCCTCTTGAAGGTCATGCCGAGCACACTCAGGGGCACGACGATGGCGAGCTGCGCGACCTCGACGCCCAGGTTAAAGCCAACCAGAGACACAGGTATTTGATGGGATGGCAGGCCGGTCTCCGCGAGGGCGGACGCAAAGCCCAGCCCGTGCAAGAGGCCGAGCGCGAGCGCCATGCCCGGCAAGCGAAGGCGCGCGTCAGGCGGCGCCTCGGCCGGCGCCTGCTCCTGCGCCAGCAGGGCGAGGGCCAGGCTCAACAAGCTCAAGGCGATCCCGAGCTCCACGGGGTCCGCGGGGACCGTCACCAGCTCCAGCGCCGCGAGGCAGAGGGTTATGCTGTGGCCGAACGTGAAGGCCGTGAGGGTGAAGGCGATCGCCTTGAGCCCGCGCGCCAGAAACATGAGGCCCAGAATGAAGAGCAGGTGGTCCCACCCCGTGAAGAGGTGCTCTGCGCCGAGCAAGAGGTAGTCCCAGAACACCTCGAGCGCGCCGGTTTGCAGCGGCAAGGTCCAGCTCGGTTGCGCCGCCGTCAAGAGGCTCCGCGCGTTCTGTCCGCTCGCGAACTCCACGTACACGAGCACGCTCGACGAGAGCGCCGAGAGGCCCCGCACCTGCACCGTCTGGCCGGCGAGCCCGCCCGCGCACGTGAGCTCGAACTGCTCTTCGCGCTGGTCGCCCACGCGGTCCTCACGCACGGCTCCCCGCTGGCACGCGCTCGGCAACGCGAGCGTGAGCGCCCTGGCGGCGAGCTCCGTGCGACGAAAACGGACCTCGTAGGTGCCCGCCTGGCGCTCCCGCAGCACGAGCGCCGCGGGCGAGAGCGGGTGCGCCCGCGCCGAAGCGCCCGCCCACAGGACCAGGACCACCGTCATCCAGCGCACGAACCAACCACGCACGCGCGCGTGTGTACCACGTAGGCCGCTGCGGCGGTGAACGAGCGTGGGCTAGCCCAGCAGGCGAACGCCGCGCAACTTCGAGCTGGTACGCAGAGTGCACCCCTGGGCCTCTCGATGTGTTCACGCGTGCCAAGTTGTGCCGTCGGTCGACTCGTGTGGTGCCTCGCCACGGTCGCGGTCCCCGGAGCGTCTTGGGCGCAGGATCGCTTCGAGGTACCCGCCGACTGCGGAAGCCCCGAGGAGCTCGATCAGGCCTGGACGCAGCTCGTCGCGCGGCCCAGCGCGCAAGCGCGCCCGAGCGTGGAGCTGACCTCGCATCCAGCGGGATTTCGCCTGCGGGTGGCCACCGCCGAGGACCCCCGGGAGCTCTCCGCCCCCGATTGCCGCGCGTTGTTTCGCGCCGCGGTGCTGATCGTGGCGGTGGCGATGGCCGAAGACGGCGAACAGGCGGCGCGGCTCAGCCAGGTCAGCGCGGCGTCGACGGAGGCCGAGAAAGAGTCGTCGGCTCCCGCTCTGGCCCCCGCGGCCATCCCCGCCGACCCGAAGCAGCCATCGGCACGCGAACGAAGCGCACCTCGCACGACCCGTCGTGCGGTACCACGGCGCAGCCCGCGCGCTCCTTGGTCGTTCGCGGCGGAGCTCGCGGCGGGCGTGGTGGTTGGGCTGGTCCCGGACCTCAACGCCGGCGTGAGCCTCGCGCTCGGCGCGCAGCGAGGCGCGTGGGGCATCAAGGCTGGTGCCCACTATGTGCTGCCCCGTCGGCGGCTCAACCTCGCCGAGCAAGGCGTGCGCGTGGACGCCGGGGGCCCGCGGCTGCTCGCGACCTTCGGTCCGAACCCCGCGTGGGCCCTGGCGTTGGGGTTCGAGGCGAGCGCCGTGCGCGGCCAGGGAAGCGCCAACCTGATCGGCCCACGCTCCGATTCAATTTGGCTATGGGGCCCGCGCGTGGAAGGACATTGGCGGCCGTGGCGCGGCGGTCGCGCAGACTTCGATCTCGGCCTGGCCTGCACCTACTTCGTGGACCGCGCGCGCTTTCGCTTCGACGACGGCGCGCTCGTGTACGCCACTTCACACGTGGTGGGGGAGGCCTTCCTGGGCGTGCGCTGGCGGATTCCTTAACGGATGTCGCTCGCTCGCAGGATACACGGGAGCGCCATGACCACCGAGGTACTCGGCTTCGAAGCGTGTGCACCCACGCGTACAGGGGACGACGCAAAGAGCGTCGATCTCGACCTCGGGCAGATCTACGACCAGCACAGCGACTATGTGTTCCGCTGCCTGCGCAGCCTGGGCGTGGGCCCGAGTCAGCTCGAGGACGCGGTGCAGGACGTGTTCGTCGTGGTGCACCAGAAGCTCGCGTCCTTCGACGGAGCCTGCGCGCTGCGCACCTGGCTCTACGCGATCGTGATCCGCGTGGCGCGCAAGAAGCGCGCTGCCCTCGCCCGCGCGTGGGCCGAAGAGATCGACAGCGCGAGCGACGACTGCACCGAGGCCCAGGTGGCCGCCAAAGAAGGGCTCGCACTCGCGCATCGCGCGCTCTCTGCACTCGACCGCGACAAGCGCGAGGTCTTCGTGTTGATCGAGATCGAGCAGATGTCGGCCCCCGAGGCCGCCGAGATCCTCGGGATCCCGGTGAACACCGTGTATTCGCGGCTGCGGCTCGCGCGCCTCGCCTTCGAGCGCGCGTTGCAACGGCTCCCCCGGAAAGGACGTCCCACACAGCGAGGTCGCCATGGAGGATGAGTTTTCGCCCAAGGCCCAAATGGCGCTCTCCGCGCTGCGAGACGAGCGCCCCACCGACCAGGCGCGCGCGCGGGTGCGCGACCGGGTGCTGGCAGCGAGCGTCGCTGTCGGCGCCGGAACGCTGGTCGCGAGCGGCGCGCAGGCCGCCACCAACGTGAAGGCCGCCGCCAGCGCGACGGCGCAGGTCGCGGGAGCAAGCGTGGGGGCCAGCGCCGCGGGCGGCACGCTGGCGTCGCTGTCGGGGCCGAAGCTCGCCCTGGTTTTGGCTGGGCTCGGGACACTCGGCGCGGGCGCCGGGGTGACCATGATGGCGCGTTCAGGAGCAGAGCAAGCGCGGCCCGAAGTGGCGGCGCAGACAGCGCCCCCCGCAACGCGCGCGCTCCCGGCGCCCATCGTGAGCACGAGCCCAGAGGTGCTCGCCAAGGAAGCGCTCCGGGAGCCCGAGCCAACGCCCGCGACGCCGACCGCGGTCCATCCCGAGCGTGCGCGCACGCAGGAGCCGCGCGAGCCTCCCGCGCGGGCCACCGCGCGCCGCACGCGTAGGGCACGCGAGGAGCCCCCCGCGAGCGCGCAGCCCGCTCCGGAGAGCGCGCTGCGCGCAGAGAGCGCGCTCTTGCTTCAGGCGCTCGCCCTCCACGAAGCCGGCAGGGTGTGTCAGGCCCTGGCCCTGCTCGACACGCACGCGCGCAAGTTCGGCGCTCACGCGGGCCTCGCGCCCGAACGTGAGCGCATGCGGAAACGCTTTTCCGAAGCCGGAGCGGCCACGCCGTCGCTCCCTTGCTACGACAAGAAAGGACCCTTGCCATGAAACCCATGAATCCATTCCGCGGACTCCTCTTCGCAGCCCTGTGCGCGCCTTTGTGGATGGGCGCCGAGGAGTGCACCACGACCAAGGTGGGCGATCAGAACGTCTGTGAATACGGCGGCAAGGTCTACGCGCCAGGCGACAAGTTCCCCTCCACCGACCGCTGCAACACCTGCTCGTGCGAGGAGAATGGAAACGTGGCCTGCACGGAGAAGGCGTGCGCGCCGGGCGCAGGCACCTGTGAGTACAATGGCGCCGTCTACGCGCAGGGCGAGACCTTCCCGGCGGACGACGGCTGCAACACCTGCTCGTGCGAGGAGAGTGGAAACGTGGCCTGCACGCTGATCGGTTGCGACCCCAACGGTGGCGGCAACGACGGCAACGCGGGTAGCTGCGAGCACGATGGCAAGTACTACGCGGCCAACACGACCTTCGTCATCGACTGCGCCGGCTGCGGCTGCGACACCAATGGTCAGGTAGCGTGCGACGCCGTCTTGTGCAAAGGCGGCTGCCGGTTCGGCGACCAGACATTCTCCGCGAACACCTCGGTGACCTGCCCCGACGGCTGTAACATTTGCACCTGCGGACCCAACGGCCCCGACAACAGCGAAGGTCAATGGACCACGACGGACATCGCCTGCCCGGCCCTGTCCAAGGTGGAGAAGTGCGTGGGCCCTGCCAAGTCGGAGGTCCTCTCGGTGCGCCCGCGCTACAGCCATCAAGACGCGCTCGCGCTCGAATACACCTACAGTGGCGGCTGCAAGAGCCACAGCTTCCGCCTGTGCACGGACGGAGCGCTCACCAAGAGCCAGCCGGGGCAGCTCAAGCTGTGGTTGGTGGACGACGGTGAGCCGGACCCCTGCGAGGCGGGGATCACCGAGACCAAGGTGTTCGATCTGAGCTCGCTCAAGGACATCCTGGGTGCCCAGGCCAGCGGCAGCATCGTGCTCCGCGTGGGCGAGAGCTCCGTGCCCTACGCCTTCTGAGTTATCCACAGCCCGGGCGGGCTTTCCTGCGACGAACGCCCATCGATGCCGCGGACGCGTGCTAAACGTCCCGCCCCACCTCGATGCCGCGCGAACACGAAGGAGAGCCCGCGTGAATTTGCTCGATGCCACCGCCCTCTTGCTGACCCTCGCGGCCTGCTTTGGGCTCTTCAACCATCACGTGCTCAAGCTGCCCTTCGCGATAGGTCTCTTGATCAGCGGTCTGTTCGCCTCCCTCGGCGTCGTGGTGCTCGATCACCTGGTGCCCTCCTGGGCGCTCGCCGCCTACGTCCGCGAGATCGTGATGGGCTTCAACTTCGCCGAGACGGTGCTCAACGGCATGCTGAGCCTCTTGCTCTTCGCGGGCGCGTTGCACACGGACTTGAGCAAGCTCAAAGAGCGCGTCGCCGTCATCGTGACACTGGCATCGGTGGGCGTGCTCATCAGCGCGATCGCGGCGGGCTTTGGCGCGTACGCACTGTTTCAGGTGCTCGAGATCGAGATCGCCTTGATCTGGTGTTTGGCCTTCGGCGCCCTGATCTCGCCCACCGATCCCATCGCGGTGCTCGGCGTCATGAAGGCGGCCAACGCCCCGAAGCAGCTCGAGACCAAGGTGATCGGCGAGAGCCTCTTCAACGACGGCACGGGCGTGATCCTGTTCACCGTGTTCGTCGGCGTCGGTTTGGCGACCCTGCGAGGGGGCGACGCGGCCGCGGCCGAAGCCATGAGCGCATCGCGCGTGGCCATGCTGCTGGTGCAAGAGATCCTCGGCGGCATCGCCCTCGGGCTGTGCACGGGTTACCTGTGCTACCGCGCGTTCCGTACGCTCGACGAGCCCAACCTGGAGATCCTGATGACGGTCGCGACGGTCTTCGTCATCGGCACCGTCGCGGTCAGACTGCATCTCTCGGGCCCGCTGGCGGCGGTCGCCGCGGGGCTCTTCATCGGCAACCGAGGTCGCATCACGGCCATGAGCGACAAGACCGCGCAGAGCCTCGATGTGGTGTGGACCTTCGTCGACGAAACGCTCAACGCCGTGTTGTTCTTGCTGATCGGCCTCGAAGTGTTCGCCATCGACATGTCCGGCCCGTACGTGCTCGCCGGCCTGCTCCTGATCCCCACGGTGCTCGCGGCGCGCCTGTTGGGCGTGGCCATCCCGATCTTCGGCATCCGCCTCAAGCGGCAGATCGAGGCCGGCACGGTTCGCGTGCTCACCTGGGGTGGCCTCAAGGGCGGCGTGTCCGTGGCGCTCGCCATGAAGCTGCCCGAGTTCCAGGGCCGCAACGCCGTGTTGACCGTCACCTACCTGATCGTGGTGTTCTCCATCGCGGTGCAGGGTCTCACCGTGGGGCGCATGATCCGCAAGCTCTACCCCACCTCGAGCGACGGTGAAGGCGGCTCGAGCGACGACCCCTCGCGCCAAGCCGCCGCGGCCTGACCCCCCGCGGCCGCATGTTCAGCGGTGCGCGCGGTGCGGAGAGCGCCTACTCACGGCGCGTCCACGCGCGTGCGTAGGGTTTCGTGGCGTGAGCGAAGGATGTGTGGGGAACGAGCCGTCGCGCGCTTCCCGCTGTGAGCGAAAGACGCACCCAAATGTGGTGGTCCTGCGGACGCGCCGTAGCCAAGAGGTTCTGTCATCTCTCGTTCAGGGATACGCTTGGTTCCCATGAACACGCCGTCAAGGTTGTTGGGGGTCGCGCTGCTCCTCCTCGCGGGTGGTTGCAGCGATAACGAGGGTTCATCAAACGGCAAGAAGTGGCTGGGGGGTCCAGAGGTGGACGGCAGCGTCGCCGCGGGCGACGCAGGCAGCGATGCGGACACCGGCGGAGATGGCGACGTGAACGAGGACGCCGGGCCGCTCGAGCCCGACCGCGATGGCGATGGCGTCAGCGACGCCGACGAGCTCGCGCTCGGCACGGATCCCGACAATCCGGACTCCGACGGCGACGGCCTCAGCGACGGCGAAGAGCTGAAGCTGGGCACCGATCCGCTCCATCCCGACTCGGACGGCGACGGCTGGACCGACAAGGAAGAGGTCTTCTTGGGCACCAACCCGAGCGGTGAAGGCGGCGGCTGTGCCGCGAGCTCCGCGGAGGCGGTCTCGAAGAAGCGCCCGGTCGACGTGATCCTGATCGTCGACAACTCCAGCAGCATGAGCGGCGAGATCGACGCCATCGTGAAGCGCATCAACGAGGACTTCGCGAAGATCCTCGCCCTCTCCGGGGTCGACTACCGCCTGATCCTGCTATCGCGCCACGGCTCGATCGACCACGACACCGACAACAGCTGCGATGACCACGGCATCTGCATCGACTTCCCCCTGGCGGCGAGCGCGTGCGACCCTCACGAGCCGCCGCAGATGACCGACCACTTCAAGCACTACAGCATCTGCATCAACAGCGAAGACGGCCTGGAGAAGGCCATGAACTCCTTCACGGGCGGGGTGGTCAGCCAGTACTTCGACAGCGCGGGCGAGCGCGTGGACGTGCCGGACTCGGCCGGAGGGTGGAGCCAGTGGCTGCGTGACGGAGCGCTGCGCGCGTTTCTGATGATCACCGACGACCGCTCGCAAAAGCAGACCAACGAGTTCACGACCTGGCTCTATCAGCAGGAGGCTCGCTATTTCGGCACGGCGGAGCAGCCGAACTGGGTGTTTCACTCCATCGTGGGCGTCAAGGAGAACACGCCGGAGACCGCGCCTTACCTGCCCGACGTCCCGGTGATCACGGAGCGCTGCAGCGGGGTGGACAGCAATGGCCGCGTCTACCAGGAGCTCAGCCGCCTGAGCAATGGCCTGCGCTTTCCGATCTGCAAGAACGAGAACTTCGACGAGCTGTTTCAGGCCATCGCGGCCTCGGTCGTCGAGCAGACCAAGCTGAGCTGCAGCTTCTCGCCGCAGGCGAGCGGCACCGGGGACGCCGACTACACGCGCTCGCTCGTGCTGTACGAGAGCGGCGCTGGCGCGCGCACGCTGCTCGGCCAAGTGCGAGACGTGGCGGCGTGCACGGAGTCCACCTTCTACGTCGCGGAGCAGACGATCCACCTCTGTCCGCAGATCTGTGACACGGTCGAGGCGGACTTGGCCGGAAAGATCAAGACCATGGTGGCCTGCTACGATGAAGAGAAGTGCGGCAACGGCATGCTCGACTCGGGCGAGGCCTGCGACGACGGAAATCGCACTCCTGGGGACGGCTGCGACGCGGATTGCCGGTTCGAGGGCGTGATCCTTTTCTGAGGCTCGATCGCAGGACCCGCAGCGGGAGCGGCGTGCGTCAGAGCGGGGCGTCGAGCTCCACGCGCTCGTCGATCAACAGGTTCGGGATGCCCGCCTCGATCAGGTACGCCACCTTCCTGCCCTGGGAGAGCAGCGCACCGTCGAGCTCCGCGCCCAGGGCGCCGCCATTTCGACGACGCGCCCTGCCCTCCGCCACGGCCTGCTTGAGGGCGGCGAGCTCCGCGCCCGTGGCGAGCGAGAAGGGCTCGTGCGTTTCGGGGTCGGCGAGCAGGTCGAGCAGGTCGGATGGGATGGCGGCCATGATGGGGCGCACCCTAGCTCGTGGACATCTCCGCTGCCAGGGCGTCCCGGGCGTGATTGGAGCCGAGCGCACCGGCTGCTAAGCATCCCGGGTGACCGTCGAACACAGCGGCCGGGGCGTCGGGCTACCCCAGGGACACACGGGTTCGTCGTACTTTCAGGAGCTCTTGGTGCGGGCGTCCGAAGCCTTCCCGGAGCTCGACCTCGCGCTCTCGAACAGCGACGCGCAGCGCTTCAAGGCGCGCGCTTCAACGCTCCTCCCGCGCTTTGAAGCCGCGCGCGCGGGGAGCCCTAGACGCGCGGAGATCGCGCGCTTTCTCTGCCGCGAAGCCGAGCGCGAGCTCTCATTCTCCGATGAGCAGGGCACCCGCTCCCTCGACGAGGCGATGGCTTTGCCCGCCGAGCCCCTGCCGTGGGCGCGCGTGGACTTGCCCGGTCCCGGCAAGCTCGTGCCCTCGGTGAGCTTCGAGGGCCGACTTCATCAGGGGCCGCGCCTCGCTGGCCTGGCCGCGGAGCTTGAGCACAAGCGCCTGCTCACCCCCGCCGCGCGCGATGCACTGCTCTGGATCAACGAGCACGCCCAGGCCGATCAGGGGTTGTCGCTGAAGGGCCAGCGCTTCGTGCTCCTCGGCGCCGCCGCAGAGCTCGCGCCGACCGAACTCCTGCTCTCGGCGGGCGCGGATGTGCTGTGGATCGATGTGCGCGAGCCCACCGTGGATGTGCTGTTGGGGCCCCGGCTCGGCGGCTCCATCCGCTACGTGCGCGGCGGGGCGGACCTCCTGCGCGCGCCCCAGGCCGTGGCAGCCACGGTGCAGCGCTTCGCGGACGAGGGCGGCCCCGTGCACGTGGGCATGTATGCCTACGCGGGCGGCGAAGGCCAGGCTTTTCGCCTGACCGCGGCCATGAACGCCATCGTGCGGCGCCTGCCCCCGAGCGCGCTCGCCTCCTGCGCCATGTTGCTCTCTCCGACCACGCCGAGCCCCGTGCACCCGGACGATTGGGCGCGGGCGGAGCAGCGCAAGGCCGAGGCGCCCGGCTGGATGCGTGCGCTGTACGCGGCGCGCCAGCTCCGCGACGGCTTCGAGCCCGTGATGGCTGGCGCTCAGGCGTCGGGCCACGTAGCGCGCGCCATCGTGAAGACCCAGGGCATGAGCTATCAGGCCGCCCAGTACGTCGGGAAGATGCTGACCGCAGAGGCCTACGCCGTGTACGGCAATCAGCTCGCCGACAGCCCGTCGCCCATGACCGTCTCGGCAAACGTGGCGCCCATCACCTCGAGGTTTTGCTCGCGGGCCCACCCGGTCGTCGAGGCAGCCTTCCTCGGCGCGCCCGCCTTCCACATCCTGATCGCCAAATCCGAGGCCAGTCGCACGCTCTCCGGGCTCTTGAGCCTGCACGACCTCTTGAACCCGGACGCACCCGGCTCGGCGCGGCGCGCCCAGGACGTGCCCGTCGAGCGCGCCGCGGGGATCTTCAGCCAACAGATCCACGGCGGCGTCTACGCACAACCCTACGCCCTCGAAGGCTGCATCAGCGTGGCGGCCCTCCGTGGGCTCACGCGAAGGCCCGGACTCGCGCTAGGGTTACGCTGGTAAAACCCATGCAGTCCAAGAAAATCCCCGGCAAGCGCCCGCCTCCGCGCCGCGAGCATCCCCAGGTCCGCGCGCCCAAGGCCGCCCCGCGCGAGCCCAAGTCGGACAGCGAGCGCGTGTTTGGCCTGTCGGCGGCGCGCGCCGTGCTCGCGCATCGCCCCGCGGACGTTCGCCAGATCGCGCACTGCCCTGAGGCGCGACAGGAGGTGGCGGAGCTCCTGCGAGAGGCCGCCAAGCGCCGCATCGCCTATCGTGAGGTGCCGCGCGAGGAGCTGGAGCGGATCGCGGGCAGCCTTCATCATGAGGGTATCTGCATGCAGGTGACGCCGCGCCGGGTGTTCTCGGTGCGCGAGCTCGTGGAGCGCATCGCGCCGCGCGGCTTCATCCTGGCGCTGGACGGCGTGGACAATCCCCACAACATCGGCGCGCTCCTGCGCAGCGCGGGCTTCTTCGGGGCCAAGGCGCTCTTGGTCGCGCGCGAGCGCGAGACGCGCCTGAGCTCGGCGGCCGTGCGCATCGCCGAAGGCGCCGCCGAGCTGGTGCCGGTGTGCTTCGTCCAGGACTTGGCCGATCCGCTCGATCGCCTGCGAGCCGCGGGCGCGCGCGTCATCGGGGCCGACGCGCATACGGGCGAGGCCCCGGCGAAGCTCGCGTGGCCCGAGCAGACGGTGCTGGTGTTGGGGAGCGAGCGCGTAGGGCTGACGGCGGCGGTCCGAAAGCGCTGCCACGGGTTCGTGCGCATTCAGGGGACATCCGGCGTGGAGTCCCTCAACGTGTCCGTCGCGGCGGGCGTGCTGATGTCGAGCTTGTTCGACGCGCACGCTGCAACTTCGTCTTGCTCGCGGGCGGGGCCGCCCGCTTCGACCGCGCGCAACAGGAGCCAGTCATGAAGTCCCAAAGACCCCGCGGTCAGCGCGCAAGCGATCGGCAGAAAAGCGGCGAGCGCAAGCAGCGCCCCGGAGCCAAGCCCGCCCGGCCTGCTCAAGGCAAGGCAGCCCCGCCAGCGCAGGGCAAGGCTGCCCGCCCGGCCCAGGGCAAGGCTGCCCGCCCGGCCCAGGGCAAGG
>JBIQKA010000022.1:0-47939 GCA_044507075.1 Myxococcales bacterium | reverse complement strand
GGCAAGGCTGCCCGCCCGGCCCAGGGCAAGGCTGCCCGCCCGGCCCAGGGCAAGGCTGCCCGCCCGGCCCAGGGCAAGGAAGCGACCTCCCCGCGCAAGGAAGCGCGCGCGGCCTACGCGGAGCACCGCAAGCGGGGCGGAAAGCCCGGCGATTTCCTGCGCGCCCAGGAGCGCGCAAGAAAGGCCGAACGCGACGCACAGCCCGTGGGGCAGCGCGAGGGAAAGTCCAAGCCAGCCTCGGGTGAGCTCGACAAGGCGCGCATCGAGCGCGTGCCCTACCCCAAGATCCCCCAGGTCCTCTCCCAACTCAAGGGCGAGCCCCACCCGGGGCAGTGGCTCTTCACCACCCGCGAGGGGTCCGAGCAGGATCTCGTCGACGAGCTCATGCTGGGCAAGGTGATCGATCCCGCCCCGCGTGTGCTCTCGCCGGGTCTGGTGCTCGCGCCCAAGGTCCCCAAGCGCGACAAGCGCCCGGTGGAGCTCACATTTGCGCGCCAGGGCTTCGAGATCCTGATCCACGTGCGCGCGGACGATCTCGACCAGCTCACCGCCCGCGTGGAGCGCAGCTTGCGCAACAAGCTCGCGAACGCCTCGCAGTACGCGCTGCACGTGTGGGTGGCGGACACCGCGCTCACCAACCCGCTCTCGAGCCTGGCCGATGCGCTCGAGGCGCAGCTCGCGGAGCGACTCGCGCAAAGCCTCCCCCGCGCCAAGCGCGTCGACGACGCGGGCCTGCGGCGCCTCGGCTCGATCCCGTTCGCCCAGGTGTGCCTGCTCGACACCGCGCAGGCGGCGGCGGGCGTGATCCACTCCAACGCCGCCCCCTCCTTGGCCCGCGGCGGGCGCACCCGCGTGCGCGTCACGGGCGACGTTCCCTCACGCGCCGCGCGCAAGCTCGAGGAGGCCTTGGCGTGGCTCGGCGTGGAGCCTGGGCCGGGCGACGTGTGCGTCGATCTCGGCGCCGCCCCCGGCGGCTGGACCTACGTGCTCGCCGAGCGCAGGGCCCGCGTGATCGCCGTGGATCCCGCCAAGCTGCGCCCGGACATCCTGGCCAAGAAGGGCGTGCGCCACCTGCAAGAGAGCGCCTTCACCTACGCCCCCGACGAGCCCATCGACTGGCTCTTCTGCGACATGGCCTGGCGCCCGCTCGAGGCCGCGGCGTTGCTCGCCAAGTGGGGCCGCAAGCGCTGGGCACGCATGATCGTGGCCAACATCAAGCTGCCGATGAAGAAGAAGGCGGAGATCCTCGCCCGCGTGCGCGCGATCCTCGAGACCGAGGGCGAGTGGAAGGGCCTGCGCTTCAAGCAGCTCTACCACGACCGCGACGAGATCACGCTCACGGCGCATCGGGCGTGAGATCGCCGGCCACGAACTGCGCTGCCTCATCCGCCTCGTACCCCTGTGACCCTCGAAGTCTCGACGTGGTCGAAGGCACTTTCGAGCAGACGTACCGGGTGGGCGATCACCACTCCGTGGCCCTGTTCCTCGCGCTGAGCCGCGCCACGGGCGCTGTTGCCGTACCGACGCCCGCGACAACATGAGGGTACGATCTGCGTGCGTGCAATGCTGTCGGAGCACGACGCGCTCTGGTCGGCGTTCCTCGAACTCGACCGGCGTCTTGGCGCGATCGCCTTCCGGTCATCGGCGACGTGTTCCAACACGTGACTGCAGTGAATCACATCGAACGAGCCATCCTCGAACGGGAGACTGCCAAGGTCGACACGCATGTCCACACGCTCATCCTGGGCATCGACAGTCAGATAATCGAAGAGCCTTTTTTGGTGTTTTGGTTGAGGTTTGGCGACCTCCAAGACACCGGGCTTTTCGACCTTAATCCAGCAAGCGCACTAAAAAGTGCGCTTGTTCTGGGTCTAGTCCTGGCAAACGTTCACACGGATCGGCTTCTCCACGCTGCGAGCGCCGGCCTCGAACTCGTAGCTCAGACGGCACCCAAGGTCTATCGAGAGTGCGTCGCCGTACGCACCTGACAGTACGCTGGCGACGACATCAACGACGGCGATCCGATCAAGAAGTCCCTCAAGATCCCGGCCGGATGGAGCCCCATCGGCGGTGGCGCCAGCAACCTGTATAAAGATGGAGTGGTCATCCTCTGTCGCTGAAGACGCGCTCTTTCGCCGCCAGCTGCCAGCGCTGGTAAGGCCCCGGTAACGCTCGCGACCCTCCGCACGACAAGAACGCGTCGGTCGGCTTTTTCTTGCGGCGACGTCGGGAGGTGCGAATGGGAAACTGCGGATGTTCAGTGGCGCGTGCGGCCAATGCTCACGTCGAGATCCTGCCCGCCTTTCCGCGCCCCGTCGGCGTTCTGGGTATGGATGCCGAGCGCGCGGTGGAACGCGAGAGCTCGCGCGCGCGGGCCTTTCTCCGGCTCTTTCCGCACCTGGTCGAAGCCGAGCGGTTCGAGGGCGGCTTCCGCTGGGTGTTTCTCGATGTACCGGGCCTCGAGCGTGAACTTCGCACCCTGGCGCGCAAGGAACACGCGCGCAGTCCGTTTCTCACGTTCGTGATCAGCGTGCAGGGCGACCAACTCGTCTGGAAGGCATGCGGGGGCAACGCCACCGAGCGCGCGCTCGGCGCGTTGTACGGGATGATCGCCGAACCCGCGTTGGCGCACGTGCATCCGGCTTCCGGCATGGCCACGCAGGCCAGCTAGAACGCGAGACGCAGGAGAAGCACCGGCGTGAAACCGTACTGCACGCTGAGGTCGCTGCGCGACTGCTTGAGCCCCTCGGAGTTGCCCTCCGTAAACTGGGCGACATTCGACTTCGTCCAGGCCAGGCGCACGAAGTAGCTCTCGAAACGCAGGAATAGGTTGGGCAGGAGCGCGTGCTCGAGGATCAGACCGAGCCGCGTGTCGATCCCACGCTGCGCCGCATCCTGGGTCAAAAGGAGCGTCTCGCCGGTCGCAGTGCTCGTGCTCCCTGCATAGCGACCTTCGGCGGAGGTTCGATAGCCGCCGACCGCGAGGATGGGCGAGATTTCGACGACGCCGCCCGGATTCAAGATGCCGCGTATGCCGAGGGAGGCCCCAAAGGACCACGCCTTCTCGCCGGCCCCTGGCTGCTCGGGCTCCGCAGCAAGGTTGCGGTTGTAGCTGCCGTGCACGCCGAGCCCGAGCCGGAACCTGGCCGAGAGGGCGTACTCGAGTACCGCGGCGCCGAACGGCGCGCGCCCACTGGGAACATAGCCGAGGCCGCCTGCGCCAGCGAGACCGGCCAGGCCGGCCAGGCCCGTACCGGAGTCTCCGACCGCGAAGCCAAGTCCCGCGGCGAGTGAAAAGGGACCGAACGCGGACGCGGAAGAATCGGAGGGGGCGGAAGAGGAGGAGCCCGCGGGCGACGCAGAAGAGGGCGTGGTGGGCGCGAAGTCGACGCGGATACTCGCAGGCGCGGCCCCGGTGAAGGTGGTGGTCACGGAACCGCTCCCCTGGGCGGCGCTCGCCGGAACCACCTCGGCCACCGCCTCGCGCGCAGGCTCAGGCGCTTCGTTCAGCGCGCTCGGAGCGGGCGCTTCGTGCGGCGCGGCGGCCACATCAGGAGGCGCTTCTGCCGCCCGCGCTGCCCAACCCGGCCCCGGCGGATAAGCGGAACAAGCGCTCCCTGCCCTCCCCCGGGGCGACATAAGTCCCGTTCAGCGAACTCGCCGAAGGGCCCGGCGGGCCGAGCGGCGGAGATCGACGCCTTCATCGCGCGCGCGGCGCCGCTGGGGCTCAACGTGCACCTTTACACCTACAATCCGGTGCCCACGAGCGACCATCGCCCGGTGTCCCGCGATCTCTACGAGCGCGTGTACGCGCGCATGTGCGCAGGCGGGCTGACCGTGCGCATGAGCAGCCAGGCCCGCGTCGAGGCCAGCGGCGGCTGCGGCACCTTGGTGGCGCTCTCGCGCGCGAAGGCGCGCCTACCCTGGGACTCCCTCTCCCGCGCGCGTAAAGGCGAGCCTGCCCTGAGACTCTTTTTCCCGCGCGCAGGAGAGGGTCGGGGGGAGGCTCCGAGTGAGTGCGGCAAGTTCTGCGCGCGAAGAGGTCACGGACAAGGTCCAGACGAGTGGGAGGCACGGGCCAGCTTGAGCGCCAGCAGCGCGCCCAGCTCGAGGTGAGGATGGAGTGCGATGGAACCTCGGGACGCCTCAGTTCGCGGAGTAGGTACGCCCTCGCCATCGCGGGGGAGCGCGATGGGAACCTCGGGACGCCTCAGTTCGCGGAGTAGGTGCCGCCCTGGAAGTCGCAGTCCTCGGACGCCGAGTCTCCGATATCGTCCTCCCACGCGCTGCCCCGTCGCGCAGTGCGACCCGCAGCTCGATATGCAGCTCTGTCAGGGCGCGGATTCCGAGCCGCACTTCTGCAACGCGGGCAGCTGTCAGCCCTTCACGTGCGTGACCCAAGACCCGGCTTGCCGCATTCCAGGTCCCTACTTTCCTTTCGTGCCCCAGGCGACGCGCACCCTGACCAGGCAGGGAACCGACGAGCCCGTGATTGTCGACAGTGTGAGCACCCTGATGTTCACGGGCTGCATCGCTGGGATGCGCGGGCGCGAGTGTGACACCGACACGGCGGATTGGATGAAGGTGCCGCTGGAGGGGGCGATGTATTGCGCCAATCTCACGTGGGCCAGCCACGACGACTGGTTCTTGCCGGATCCCTGGGCGCTGCTCTCCCTGACCGTCAGCGAAGGCGAGAACGTGACGTTCGCGGGCGATCTCGCCACTGTCCCCGCCATCTACAGTGGCACGCCCAGTGCGATCCCATGGCAGCTCCTCCCCAACGCACCTTCGGACAGCGAGCGCCCTGACCTGCTTTCGTCGCTCAGCGACGAGACCTTCGACGATCCCACGGTCCTGCTGGCGGGCTCGGGCATCATGAACCACAAGTCCTTTGCGCCCAACGCCATCTGTGTGCGACTCACCAAGGGCACGACGCCCCTGCCGAAGCCGCGCAACACCCTCGCTCACGGCAGGCAAACCCGACGGAGCGCGACTGGCCGTCGCGCCCGACGGTTGGAGCTACGTCCCCAGCACCATCCAAAAGGCTTTTCGCTGCACGCGGCGTTGAGTGTGGATTGAGCGAGCCCAGGGTGAACGCGCCGCAAAAGGCGGAGTGTCCCGCCCGCTCCCAACGGCCTCGACCTCAATTGTAAGGCGACGAAGAGGGCTCTGGGATGGCGGTACCGTCGTCCCAGGCGTTATCGCGCCACACGTTGCCGTTGCCGCGAAGCCAGCCGACGATGGCGCCTCGCTTGGGGACCTCGAAGCTGCATGGTCCAAAGACGTTGCCTATGGGAGCCTTCGACTCCGTGAAGGATCGCCTGCAGGCAGATGACGCCCTCGATCTTGGAGTTGGAGATCTCGATTGTTGCCTTGGGGTGAAACCAGCTGTGCGCAACCTCATTGGCGCGAGCGTGACTGTGGCCGGACAGGATACGGCGTCCCTGGTTGGAGGCCGCGTACGCCTTCCCGGCGGTCGACGCCGGCAACTACGAACTTCGTGCCGAGAAGCAGGTGCTGCGGGCGGATCACCATCAGCCCTGTCCCGCAGATGGCAGCGCGCTGTGCGACAACCTCGTCGATGTCGAGCCCATCACCGTGGTCGCTGGGCAGGAACTGGTCGTGAACCTGGTGCTCGAGCCCGAGGTCGCCATTCCGCCGCCCACGCTGGTGGTCTATCCGCACCGTCTCGAGTTCTCTGGTCGGGCGCATCTCCATGACGACGAGGTCATCGGCAGCGAGAACGGACACTACGATCTGGACGGCTTCTGTGAAGTGAGTCCGTTCAATCGCGACCAGAAGGTGAAGATTCCCGCCGAGCGTTTGTGCACGGGCGGCGAAGTGGTGCTCAACCTCTGGGCGCATTGCACGCTGCAGGAAGACAACGAGACGATTCGACTGGTGCTCGAGGCGGAGCTCAGGGAGGGAAGCAAGTGCAGCACGGACGACGTGGAGGACGTGGAGGCCACGTCGCCGGTCGATGTGCCCACCTGCGCGAACCCGGAGGACCCCAGCGCCTGCCTCACCACGGTTTCGATGGAGCTCAACAACAGCGGTGCGGGCGGCGGAGACTACGCCAAGTTCGACCTTCACTACCGAACGTGCGCGTGGACACACCTCTACATCTGCCCAACGTGCAGCCGAATAACCTCCGCCGGGTGTCGTTCACGGGTGAGGTCGAGCTCACCGACGACGAGATTTTCGGCGTGGAACGGCAGACGTTCTTGGTCGGAGAGGAGTGCATCGTGGACCCGTTCGACCGCCACCAAAAGGTCACGTGGATTCAATGTGTAGGCGGAGAGGTTCGTTTGGACCTCGAGATGACCTGCAGACTCGACGAGGACCACGAAAGCGTCAACACCAAGGTAGTCGCAAAGTTCTTCGAGGGCGCCACTTGCATCACCGACGACCAAGAGGACTCGCAGACGCGCGAGCAGCTGGTGGGAGCCTGCAACGGATCCTGCACCCCGACACCCTTCAATTTTGACCTTGACAGCAACGACAAGGACAAAGCTACCGTGACCATCTCAGTGAAGAACGAGCAGAGGTGAAAGTGCGGCTTCGTTTCGAGCTATGGGCAGCGGCGGTCGTGAGCATGTCGCTTGCTGCCTGCGACGACTCCTACGACTGGTGCACCGAGGCGCAGGATGAACGCTTCGTTCGCGCAACGGGACAGGTGTCGATTCGGTATGAGGGGGATCGCGTCAAACCAGGAACGGTCGAGATCGAACCCTATGTGGGAGTTGGCCCCAGTGGCGCCATCAGGGTGCAAGGTTGCGGAAAAAGAGACGGTGACCTCTGGCGCTGGAGGGGGGGCTTCGCAGTCTCCCCGACCGCCACGGCGGTGCCGATCTCGGATGCCGATGGGGGTGTGCAGTACGAAGGCGACGTGCGTGTGTGCCGTGACGCCGATTGCAGCAATGTGGACGCGATTCTTACGGTTTCTGATCCGATGCCTGGCGCATGGGCGGCGTCTGGAACGGTCTCCGAATACGATCCTGCTGGCAAGCTGCGAGCGTCGGTCGGAACGCAGACGGCCGCCGGGGACCATGCTCAGATCGAGGTGGACATCCAATGGGAGCCTGCCGAGGCGAGTACGTCGGGCGAATGAGTCCCTACAAACGGGGTTTGTCCCGAAGCCCCCAGCCACTCGCGCCATAACTCCACATCCGCGAACGCGCTCCGCTATCCCAAAGGGCCGAACGGCGGGAGAGCTTGCCTTCGATGCGCTCGAGCAGCTCGTGGTCGGTGAATGGCTTGCGCACCAATTCCTCGAGCGGAATGTCGGCGCGCTTGCCAGCCTCGCCTGCGTAGCCTGACATAAAGAGCACCGGTAGATCCGGGAAGCGCACGCGTGCGTCGGCCGCCACCTGCGGCCCAGTGCGGCCGGGCATCACTACGTCGGTGAGCAAGAGGTCCGGTGGCACGATCATCGAGTGGAGCGCAGCGCTCGCCTCGTCGCCAGAGCGCACGACGCTCACGCGAAATCCTGCGCGCTCGAGCAGCAGCTTGAGGTAGCTGCGCACCGAGTCGTTGTCTTCGGCGACCATGATGTGCCGGCCGAGTCCGACGTGATCGCTCGGCTGCGCTACACCGCGGCCGAGCGCTTCGGGCGCAAGCTCGCTCGCAGGCAGCGCGATGGTGAAGCACGTCCCGGCGCCGAGCGTGGATTGCACCGCGATCGTTCCGCCTGACTCGCGAACGATGCTCGCCGCAGTCGAGAGGCCAAGGCCCGTACCCTTCCCCGGCTCCTTGGTCGTGAAGAACGGCTCGAACGCGCGCGCTTGCACCGCTTCCGACATGCCTTCGCCGGTGTCGCGCACCTCGAGCATGACCAGCGCGCCCTCGCGCCAGCAGCGCGTGTGCACGGTGCCGCCCTCGGGCATCGAGTCGCGTGCGTTCGCGATCAGATTCAGCAGGACTTGCTCGAGCTGCCCCGGATCGACGACGACGCAGCACGCCTCGCGCACCTCCACCGAGAGCTTGACGCGCTCCCCGACCAAGCGCTGCATGAGCGGTGCGAACGCGCTGAGCAGGCTGGCCACGTCGGTCGGGCGAGGCTGCGCGGCGTCGCGACGCGCGAAGGTGAGCAGCTGCCTCACCAGCGCCGCGCCGCGCTCCTGCATCGAAATGAGCTCGATCGCGTACGCGCACGCCGACGTGTCGCTGCTCTTCTGCAGCAGCGAGCCATAGCCGCCGACCGCCGTGAGCAGGTTGTTGAAGTCGTGCGCCACGCTGCCAGCGAGGACGCCGACCGCTTCCATCTTCTGTGCCTGCTGCAGCTGTGCCTGCAGCGCGCGCGCCTGGCGCTCCGCGGTGCGGCGCTCGGTGACGTCGCGCAGCACGAGCAGCGCGCCCTGCGAGCCATCGGCGCGCGTGCGATAGCGAGCGCTCGCCTCGACGAGCACCTCGCCGTCCGCTGTCGCGAGCTCGAGCGACACGCCGCCAGCGCGCAGGTCGGTCAGCGCCTCGGCCCACGTCTTGTCCGTCGGTACGAGGCTCAGCTCGCCCACGGGCATGCCGAGCAGCTCGTCCAGCGACAACCCCAGCAAGCGCGCAGCCGCAGGATTGGCTTGCTCGACGCGCTCGTCTGCGTCGAGCGCCAGGATCGCGTCGGGAGTGTCGTCGAGCAGCTCGCGAAAGCGCCGCTTGTCGGCTTCGCTGGCGCGCAGCACCTTACCGAGCATCTGCAGCACGAGCGACAGCAAGAGCAGCGTGACGCCGATCGCGAGCGTCACGCCGATGATGAGCGGCACGGTCTCGACGCCCGACACGCCGGGCCCGAGCCGCAAGAAGCCCGATGCGACGACGGTGGCGGGCACGGTCGCGATCGTGATCGCGCCGAGCCAGCGCGCAGGTCGCGCGCCGAGCCACAGCCCCGCGAGCAAGACGAGCAGCGGCAGGATCGAGGCCGGAGACGCCCAGACTTCTTGCGGCATCGTCGCGAGCGTGTAGTGCTGCTCGAGCCACACCGGCACGAGCACCAGCAGGCCCGCAGCGCGCGCGCGACCGCGGCGGTGCAGCGCGAGCGCGATCACGGCGCAAACGACCACCCACGGATCGAAGCGGCGGAACATCTCCCCCGTGGAGTGCTCGACGTACACGCCGGCCGTCGAGGCCCCGTAGCCCACGATGGCGGCGTAAATGCCGACCGAAACCCAAGTCGAGAGGACTTGCGGATACGCACGCCGAAGGAGGTCCACCGAGAGTTCGGCGTCCTCGATGGACTTCGGACCTCGGTCCGCGATCCGATCCATGGACCCAGGCTAACACAACTAGGCAGGCGATACCGCTCAGGGCCGGCGGTACTGCCGCCGTGATCGTGCGCCGCGCCGTGCTTTACCTGAGTCTCTCGGCGCTTGCGTGAGCTTGGTCCTACGAACGGGCTTGCCCAAACCCCGGTCGATCCGCACACAAATCCACATTTGCGAACTCGATCCGCTATCCCAAGTGGCGCGGTCGAGGCCCACATCACGCCGTCAGCGGCGCGTAGTCCACGTACCCCAATGCGCCCGGCGTATAGAACGTGGCGGCCTGGGGCTCGGCGAGCGCGGCGCCCAGCTCGAAGCGCCGGACGAGGTCGGGGTTCGCGATGAACGGGCGGCCAAACGAGATCCGGTGGGCATCGCCGGCATGCAACGCCGCCTCGGCCCGCTCGCGGCCGAAGCCTCCGTTGCGGATCACGGAAGGGGAAGGTCAGTTCATCACTGTTGGGGTCGATCATCGTGGCGAGGGTGCGCAGGGCGGTTCTCATCGTCCGACGTGAGCCTGGAGCGAGCCCGCTCAGGTACACGGCCACCGATATCCAATTGCAAAATAGGGGATCGGTGCCGGAGGGGATCGGCTCAGTCGGCATCGCCGGAGCCGAGCAGCTCACGTAGCTTCGCCACGCTCTGCACCAGGCCCAGCTCCTGCAAGGTGTCCAGGATGTCCTCCACGGTTCGAGGCGGGTTCCTGAGAGCCGCAGCCTGCTCGCTCACCACCAGTGCGACCTTTGCCGGTGCGAGGTCGATCAGGTCGAGCACGAAATCGTCCGGGTGCTTGGCTTCAATGTTGAACGAAGCGAGCGTGCCCTCCGGAAAGTCCGACAGGTTTGCGGTGACGATCACCTGGGCACCGGGCCTTGATCGCCGCGGCAAGCACGTGGCGATCATTTGCGTCGGGGAGCGCCAGCCCTCCGATGAGCTGCTCAAAGCCGGTCACCATGCAGTCCGGGATTGCCTGGGTCATGAGTTCCCGAGAACGGGCGAGAGCTTCGGGCCGGAGGTCGGGGCGGCGTTCGAGGATCGAGCGGAAGCACTCGTCGAGAATGGGCTCCGACCACCGGGCACGGACAAGCCCGGTGCGGCCAAGCCGGATGAGCAGGTCACGAACGGGTGCGGGATGGAGGACGCAGGCGTCGTAGAGAACAACGAAGGCCACGCTCAGTAACCGAGACCGAGCTTTTCGGCTTCGGCCGTGAGTTCGTTCTGCACCGCCTTCCGGTGGGCATCGTCCCTCTCCTTTTTTTCAAAGCGGGTCCTATGAGGCCGGGCGCCTCCTTCAGAGCACCGACGAGTCTGGACTCACCACGAGCTATGCGTACTCCGCCGACGGGCGCACCAGCACGGTGACCCGCCCCGGGGGCGCGACCGAGATCACGCACTCCTTCATCGATAGCCACTCGCCAGCATCTCGGGCACCGGTGTCGTCGCGCAGAGCAACACCTACGGCGTGAATCCCGACGTGGCCAGTGGGTGCGGGTCCAAACGGGCGCGCAGGTCGAGCGCTCGGTGACAGACAACCTCGGACGCACGCGCCTGATGGAGCGCAGTGGCTACGGCGGCCAGACGGAAACCAGCGAGACCTTCTACAACGCGAAGGGCCAGGTCGTGCGCGTCACCCAGCCCGGAATGGCCGCCTCGCTCTTCGAGTACGACAGCCTGGGGAATCAGACGCGGGTGGTGCTCGACCTCAACGGCAACGGCACCACTGAACCCGGTGTCGACCGCATCCAGTTCAACGACACGCACTGGGTACGTTGGCGAGTGTCTCGGTGATCGACGACCAGCGCCTCACCTGAGACGCTGCAAACAACCTCGTGCAAGTGGAGGACCTGCGTCCAGGGGCCGAGTGGCCCGACGGACACAAGCCACTGACCCAAGAGATCTCTCACGACGCGCTCTATCGCGTGGTCCACGTGAGTCACACGTACACCACCGGTGATGGTCAGGACGAGAGCACCGACTGGCGCGCTCCGGAGGAGGAACACCGCGAAGCCGATCCCATTAGGAGCACGGCTGCGCACATGATTGCGGCGCAGGCCGAGCAACACGTTGTCGACCTCGACTACAGCCACGATTGGCTCGCGAACATGACCACGCCACTTCTGCCTGCTCGCTCGCCGGGTCTCGGCGCAAGATCCCATGAACTTCGGGGAGACCGAGAAAATCGAGACTAACGTCCGCTACAACAGCAATATCGTCTGGCGCAACGTGAACATCCTCACGCCATCACTCAGTGGCACGATGGACGCGATGTTCTACCTGCAGGCGCCCGACGAAGCCGATGTCGTGGGCCTCACGTTCGGGACCGTGGCAGAAGAGATCAACGGTTCCTTCCTGAATCACGGTGAGGCCACCCTGACTTTCGACCCCGCCACCTCCTGAGGATTTGTGATCGTTTGTCGTCCCGTCGATCTAGGGTGTGCTGGATGAACCCGCTTGGCTCTCGAAATCGGCACAAGCTCGTCGCATTCGGGGTGCTCGGGCTGTCATCGAGTTGTGGCGGCAGCTTGTCGGATTCCAGCGCACGCGACGGTGGGGACAGCGATCGAGATGGGCGCATGGCGCCCGTCGACGCTGCCCCGCCCGACGCGCGGATTTACCTGGACGGCGCGGCGGATGCGAGCTTTGGTGCCGCGTGTGGGCCCTCTGCGGGTGACGCGGCCTGCGACTCGCGTTGCGAAGACGCCGGGCGCGATGGTGCAAGCCCTGATGCGGGGAATGCCGGCCCATACTGCTGGAAGTCTGTATCTACGGTGGGCGCGCCGAGTGCTCGCGCCGGTCACGTGGCAGTCTTGACCGGAGAGAAGATGGTAGTCTGGGCGGGCATGCCCGCGGACTTCGACGCGCCGTCACCTCCCGTTCAGCGAACTCGCCGAAGGGCCCGGCGGGCCGAGCGGCGGCGCCGTGCCCATCGTGTTCGACAAGCTGCACTTCCAGACGAACCCTCGCAGCGCGCGCTACGAAACCGAGCTCTCGGGCGCCCTCGCCACCTGGCCAGCCGATCGCCTCCCGGAGTTTCACTACAGCGAGCAGTCCGAGCGCGGGCCGCGCGGCGCCCGTGCCGCGTACATCACGGGCGCAGGGCTGCTCCGATTCCTCGAGGAGATCAGCGAGGCCGCCAAGGGTCGCGAGGTGGTCGTGATTGTCGAGGCGAAGCGCAAGGATCTGGCGATCGCACGCGCGTTCGGAGAACTCGGAGGGAACGCACGACGGAGATTTCTGAAGCTCGTACCGGATCTCGCGCGCGCGCCGCGAGACTGGGTAAGGCGATCGGCCAAGCTCGAGCCGCTGTTCGACGCCGCCTGACGCACGTCGACCGCTGCGCGCGACGCTAGCGCGGCAAGCGAGCCACGGCCTTCAGGCCGCGGGGAAGCCGCCCTCCCCGCGGCGGTAGCTCACCCGCTTATTTCACTTCTCCGGGCGCCCAACGGAAGACGCCGTTGGCGACAGTGGCCTTCGGGACGTTGCGCTTGAAGGAAGGAAGCTCCGCGGTGAAGGTGCCCTCGACCAACGTGAACTGCCCCTGATCGACCTCGACCGTCGTGAGCTTGATCGTGCAGCGTCCGCCGTTCTTGCTTCCGTATTCCTGCACGCTCGAGGTGCCCGTCTTCACGGTGAGCCGCGTGGTCTTTCCGGCAGCCGTCACCTCGTAGCAACCGTACGATTCCCCCGCGGTGAGCGCCGTGGAGCTCTCGAGCCGGAGGTCGATGCTCTGCTGGATCATGACGGGCTCTCCGCCCGTGATCGTCCCGTTCAGGTTGAGGTTGTAGAACGTGGGACTGCCATAGCCGTCGGTGATGCTCACCTCGACCGTGGTCGCATCGCCTCCTTCGACCTGTGCCGTGGCGGACATGGCGTTGCTGGCGGGAATTTCGGTTCCGTCGTGGGCCGGAATCTGCGAGGTGTCGACGCGGAAACCCGCATCGAGGAGTTCGACCGCACTCAGCGCGCCGCTCGCGTTGGCGTAGAGGTTCACTCTGTCTGAATTATCGACCTTGCCGTCCTCGTTCAGATCGACGTTCAGGGCGAGGTCCACGCGACCACAGCAGCCGATGCGGTCGGTGATGGTCTCGACCTGCCCAGCGGTGATGGCGGGTCCGCCCGCAATCGTGAGGCTGCCATCGGCGCCGATGGTGAGTCCGGTCCAACCAGAGCTGACGCCCATGTAGCGATGGGTGATGTCGTAGCTGCCGGCGAACTGCGTGATCAGCTCGTCCCCGGCGCTCCCGGGCTTGAACTGCCCGAGGAACATGGGCAGGCCGTTACCAGACGACGAGAGCAGGCCCAGGTTGATCTCGTTGAACACGCCGGTGCTGTTGTTGGAGAGGCTGTACACGAGGTCGCCGTCGCGCCAGCTAATCTCCGTACCGAGCGTGTTGGCCTTGAAGGCGAATGCTCGACGCCCACGGCAACCCGGTGGTCCAGCACGCGAGCTCGCCCTCTGGCTCGGCTCGCTCGTGGAGTGCACGACCGCCACGACGCGCGAGGAGGTATGGATCCCGGCGCCCGTGGCGTGCCAGGCTTGCGCGCCCACGGACTATCGCGTGACCGCGCTACGCCGCGTGGGCCCGGGTATCGAATGGTTTTGCGCGGGTTGCCACGCCTCCGGCACGATCACGGGCTGGACGGGCAGCGCCTTCGATCTGAGCGCCCACGCGGAGGATGAACGGGACGTCACGCGCGCCACGCTGCTCTTCACGCGCCTCGACGAGCTCACCTGGCTGCGCGTGCACGCCAAGGAGGAAAACCTCCGGGTGCTGCTCGCGCGGGCGCGCGTCGAACGGGAGCACGTGGTGCTGTTGGCCGACCAGCAAGACCTCACCACCCTGCTCACCTGCGTCGAGCGCGCCGCGCCGCGGACCACCGACAAGGAACGCTACGCGCTCGAGCGATTCACCGGCCGCTGCGACGCGCTGCTCGCGCTACTCGAACGCGAATCCGGCACGGGGGCGGGCGTCTTGCACTGACGTCACAGCGTCTTGAGGTACTGGATGGTACTGGATGATTACCTCTCCGTCGGGGCGTTCTTGCGCGGCGGGGCGGATAAGCGGAACAAACGCTCCCTGCCCTCCCCCGGGGCGACATAAGTCCCGTTCAGCGAACTCGCCGAAGGGCCCGGCGGGCCGAGCGGCGGCGCTACACGGAGCTCGTCATCGAGAAGCACGAATTGCGTGACAAGACCGTCCTGAACGCCGACGTGCAGAGGATCGAGTGGGACGAAGAGCGAGCGCTCTGGCGTGTCGCGACGCGCGCACAGGGGGTGTTCGAGGCTCGCTTCGTGATCAACGCGACCGGCCCTCTTAGCACGCCGGTCATCCCGCAGTTCAAGGGGCGCGATGCCTTCCAAGGTGTTTCGTTCCACACGAACGCCTGGCGCCACGACGTGAGCTTGCGCGGCAAGCGTGTCGCCATCATCGGCAGTGGCGCGAGCGCAGCGCAGGTCATCCCCGCCATCGCTGGCGAAGTAGGGCACCTTCACGTGTTTCAGCGCACGCCGCACTGGGTGTTGCCGCGACCGGACCACGTTTTTACGCCGGCAGAACGCGCTTTCCTGGCGAACCCCGTCGCCCACAAGCTCCTGCGCACGGCCATCTACTGGCAGCTCGAAAGCCGCATGATCGGCTTCAAGTACTCCAAGACCTTGCTCAATCAGTTCGCCCAGAAGCAGGCGCTGCGCTTTCTCGAGCAGCAGGTCCCGGACCCTGAGCTTCGGCGCAAGCTCACCCCCGAATACACCATCGGCTGCAAGCGCATCATCCTCTCCAACACCTTGTATCCCGCGCTGTGCCGCGAAAACGTGACGCTGCACGACCGGAACGAGGGGCTCGCCGAGATCACCGAAGGCGGACTTCGTACCGCAGATGGCAAGGAGATCGGGCTCGACGCCATCATCTACGCCACAGGCTACGACGCGACCGACGGGGTGATTTCGTATCCCGTCGTAGGCAGGGCAGGCCGGTCACTCGCGGAGTTTTGGCACGAGTTCCCGCGCGCGTACCTGGGCACCACGGTGCCGGGCTTTCCAAACTTCTTCGTGGTGACAGGGCCCAACACGGGCATCGGCCACACATCGGCCATCTTCATCATCGAATCGCAGATGAACTACGTCATGGATTGCATCGAGCTCGTTCGCGAGCGCGGCGCGACCACAGTAGACGTGCTTCCTGAAGCGGAGGCGGCGTACACCCAGAAGGTGCACAGCGAGATGAAGCGGACCGTCTGGCACTCGGGCGGATGCGCCAGCTGGTACAAGAGCAAGAGCGGCCACGTCGTCGCGATGTTCCCCGGCTTCAGCTTCACGTTCCGGAGGCTCACGAGCAGGTTCAGGCACCAACACCACCGGATCTCACGGGAAAATCGCGTTGCGGCGCTGTCGACGGTAGCGAATGCAAGAGCGGCATCTGCGGACGTCCTACCCCGGCGCGAGTGAAGGAACATCCACCGACGGCCGCGCAGGGGACGTGTGGCAACAGCTACGGCCAGTGTACCGATGGGCTGCTGAAGAGCGCTTGCACTGCGCTTCCGGTCACTGCTACACGGGGGGCAACAGCGCAGGCGTCTGCCAAAGCAGCGAGGGCTGACCCGCCGGGCCTTCAGCGTCCGCTCGAGGACGCGAGCATCGATTCGATCGTGATCACGTACACCCTGTGCACCATCGCTGACCCCGCCGCCGCGCTCTCCGAGATGCGGCGCGTGCTCAAGCCAGGCGGCGCGCTCTACTTCAGCGAACACGGCCGCGCCCCCGACCGGCGCGTCGCGACTTTCCAGGATCGCATCACGCCCTATTGGCGAAGGGTGTCTGGAGGCTGTGAGGTGAACCGCGACGTGCCCGGGCTGTTGCGGGGCGCACAGTTCGAGCTGCTAGAGCTCGAGGCGATGTACATGCCCCGCCGCTCGGCCCGCCAGGCCTCGAGCAAGGTCGCGGAAGAGAGGTTTCGACAACCGGGCGGGGAGGGAAGAGCGTTTGTATGGCTTATCCGCGATCGCATGACAGGCGTCAACCTGGGGAGCGCTTTCAGGTGGTGCGCGGCCGCACGGGCTACGGCGTGGACGAGTTCCCGCCCCTCGAAGAGGGCGCCGAGGGCAGCGTCTCGCTCTTGTTTGCGGCCCCGGCGCGCAAGGGCGCGGAGGTCGTGGGCGCGGTGCTCACCGGCATCCCGCTGTGGCGGCTCTCGCAGCGCCTCAGCAAACAACTTCAGCTCGATCACGTGAGCGAGCAGGGCGCCATCCTGTGGGTCTACGTGTACCGCGGGGACAAGCTCCATCACGCCGCCGGATCTCGACAAGATGGTGCCTGATGCAGCGGCGCGGCGCGCGGGGCTAACGACGAGCGCGGGCGGGTTCACGGGCGACTTCATGCAGTTCGGCCGCTGGTACGCCTACGGCGTGTTGCCGGTGCGGACGCTGGGGCCGGAGCTCGGCGTGGTGATCTTCCGATCGGATCCGGTGTGAGGCAATCTTGCGCAGCAGCGCGACCCCGAGGGCGAGCCGCGGTGTGTGTGGTAGCCGCACCGGCGCATGCCGATGCGCGCCGTTGGCATCCAGCCTCGAAAAATGACCGACGAAATCGACGAGAGCTGCCCGGGCGGCATCTTCTGAGCTGGCGAGCCCACGACCGTGCGTCACGGGCCGCCGTCTCACCGGGCGGCGTTCGAACGCGCCCGGTTGCGTGGACGCGGGCGTGTTCGCCACAGGCCTACAGCGACGCTGCCGATCAACAGAGGCAGGAGCCAAAGCGTCGCCGGAAGCATGCCGAGGCTACGCGACAGCGGTGCGGCGAGCCGACCGTAGCAGAACGGCATGTGCGCCACGTAGATCCACATCGAGGCTTGGCCGAGTCTCGCGACGAGGCGCCCGGCACGAGGGGGCAATGCCCCTCCGAGCAAGAGGTCCAATGCGAGCACCCCCGCGCCGCGGGCGGCCAGGTCGATGACGTTCAACGCCACGGCAGGATGCGCGCGGGTGAGCGGCGCGCCAGAGCGCTCTACGATCGCATCGGTGGCGAGGCTTGCGGTCCAGGCGATCCCCAACGCGCACAGCGCTAGACCCAGGACGCTGGTGACGCGGGCGCCCGCCCGCTTCTCAAAGTCGCCCGACAGACCTAGGCTCAGCGTCGACGTACTGGATCCGAGCAGCGTCCCGATCGCGAGCCACGCGCAGAGCGGCACGACGGGCATGCGGGTGAAGTTCGGAACGTCGACGAAGAGCGCCGTCACTGGCGCGAGCCAGGCGGGGCTCAGGGTGCCCAGCGGCGACACCCAGTAGCAGAGCAACGTCGGCACGACGCACATCGCGAAGGCAACGCGCCGCAGCCAGCGCGCGTCGACGTGCCCGGCATGATCTGCGCGTATGCCCACGCCCGCGATGACGATGATCGACAGCCCGATCACGTGCAGCACGTCCCCGCGCAGCAAGGTCGCGAGGTCGTGCCCGAAATCCAGCAAGCCGAACGCAAAGTTCGTCACGTACCCTGCAAGGAGGAGCTCGAAGCCGCGCCGCAACAGGCGGACCCTCACATCTGCCGCCCGCTCCGCGCGCGCCACGACAGCCCTGGCGCGGAGACCGACGCCGACCCCGGCAAGCAGCAGAAAGGCTGGCAACGGGAGGGTGCCGAGCAAGCGCGTGAACAGGTAGCTCGGACTCTGGCGAAACGGCTCTGCGACCCAGCCGTGGTAGGCGTGCCCCTGGACCATGAGCATGGAAGCCAACGCACGGGCCACGTCGACGCCCACTACGCGGTGTCCAGAGGGGTGCGAGGGGCCAGCGCGCATGGCGCCTGAGTGTACCTTGCGCGCCACGCGATCACCCTCACATATCGGCTCTCCGCAAGCTACGCACGCCTCTCGGAAGCGATTGCTTCGTGAACGCGCTGGCGGATCACGGAGTCTTGGGAGCGCCGACCTCGTCGATACCGATGTCGTAGGATCTGCCTTGGGGACGTGTCTGACCGTCGATGTCGTAGGTGACGAAGTCGGCTGGCACGTAGGCTTCTGGGTCGACGCCCGCGTCGATGAGCGCGCTGGTGGGCTGCAGGCGAAAGTTCCCGCCGGCGGGGTCGATGAAGCTCGGCGTCAAGCTCTTGTTCTGAGCGCTCGCCTCGCAGCCGGACCAGGCGCAGGCATTCACCTGCGCGAGGGTCGTGCGGCACACGCCGTCCCAGATCATGCAGGTGGTCGATGGTTGTCCGCCCCCTTGCTGCCTGATGCTGTTGCCCACCAGGGTGATGGGGACGCCCGTGCTGACGAGTGCTGCGCGCCAGTCACCCTGGCCGCTTTGGATGAAGCTGTTGACGAAGAGCAGCGAGCCTTGATCGTCATGCGTTGCTGCGTCTACGCCAGCGCTGCGCTCTGCGCCCGTGCCGCCGAGGATCACGCCGTGCGCAACGAGCACCTCCGGCGCGCCGTGCGCACCGTTGACCGTCAGCACCTGCAACCCGGTGCTCGAGGCGCCGTCGCCGCCATGGAAGACGCTGTTGACGGCGGAGAGACGAGCGCCGCCTTCGAGCCTGGTGCCGACCGTCTCGTTCAGACCGGAGCCGTCACTGCTCGCCCAAAACACGACGTTGCGCGCGCTGACCTGAGCCTGGCCCGAGAGCAAGGCCGCGTAGGCGCGGTCTGTGCCTCGTCCGCTCTCGATGCGATCGCCATCGAGGTGGACCACGCCATGGACGACCTCGAGGCCGAGGCTGGTGGTCGTCGCCTCCTCGGAGGGCTGGATGACGTTGTCCTTCAGGGTGGCGGTCGAGCCCGGGAGCACGACGCGCACCCCGGTGGAAGATTGGTAGGAGGAGAAGGTCCTGCGCTTGGGAGCGATGAGGTTCGCTTTGAGCACGAGGTGGGCCGGGTCGGAAGAGGGGCTTCCCGCCACCCCCTCATTGCTGAGACTCACGCCGATGGCGTTGCCGAGCAGCTGGTTTTCGACCAGGGTCGCCGAGGCGCCGCCACGCACCACCAGCACGGAGCCCCCATAGGGGACGTAGAGCGCCCGAGCGTCGTCGCCCTGCTCGAGGTAGTTTGCGCCCATGAGGAGATGACCCTTTGTGACCTCCAGCCGCGTGCCGGAGACATCGAAATCGATCGAGGAGCGCGCGAGCACGACGACGCCGGCGTTTTGGTACCAAGCACTCGCAACGATCTCGGCATGACGGAAGTTGACATCGACCAGGTAGCCCGAGCTGAGCGCCCGGAGCTTCCCCGCGACCGCGACGCGATGCAGGATCCATCCCGGTGTTGGGCCGACCCCTAAGGTCATGCTCGCGGAGGGATCGTACGGTGCGATGACGGAGTGTTCACTGGCGGAGAGAGCCCACGAAGAGAAGCAGTCGTAGTGGTAGCCGCCGAACAGCGCGCCGCCTTGGACTTGGGGGGCCGGTGTATTGGGGGCCGGGCTGAAGAAGTAGGTTCCCGCAGCGGCCACGATGGGGCGGGTGTAGCTTGAGTCGGCGGCCAGCTCGAGCGCCTTGGTCAGGGTGGCCACCGGCGCGCTCGCCGTGCCGGGGTTGTCGTCGGTGATCGGAGCGGCGCCGGACACGAGGTGGCAGAGCGTTTCAGGCGCGGCGAGGTAGATGGCGTCCAGGTCGCCCTGCGCCGCGTCGCCGTCCTCGCAGTCGTTGTCGATGCTGTCATCGGGGATCTCGGGCGCTCCGGGATGCACCGAGGGGTCGGAGTCATCGCAGTCGCGGCGGGTATCGCACAGCGCGCCGTAGCCGTCCTCGTCGTAGTCGCTGCCGGCGCAGGTCTCGCAATCAGACCACGACTCGGAGGCGCTGTCGTCGCAGTCAGGTCCGAGGTCGCAGTTCTGGCCTCGACCATCACCGTCGGCGTCGTCGCATTCGCCGCAGTCTGCCCAGTGATTCGGGTCGTCGTCGTTGCAGTCGGGCGCGGCGCAGGCCGATCCTTCCCCGTACCCGTCGCCGTCCTCGTCGAGGCATGCGTCATCGCAATCGGCACTGCCATCGCCGTCGGTGTCGATGTCCGGCACGCCGCAGCCGCAGACCCCCGGCTCGGTCTTGTCGGGATCGCCGGGGCACAGGTCGGCGCTGCAGTGCGTGCCATCGCCGTGGGTGTCGATGGTGCCTTGCGGACAGGCGCAAGAGAAGCCACCCTGCGTGTTGGCGCATTGGGCGAGCGGGTCGCAGTTGTGCTGGCCGAGCTTGCACTCGTCGATGTCGTCGCAGCGCGTGCCATCGCGGTTGACGTCGCGGTAGCCGGCAGGACAGGCGCCGCAGGCAAAACCGCCAGGCTGGTTCGTGCAGGCCACGAGCGGGTCGCAGTCGTGCTGGCCGAGCTTACACTCGTCGACGTCGATGCAGCGCGTGCCATCGCGGTTGACGTCGCGGTAGCCGGCAGGGCAGGCGCCGCAGGCAAAGCCGCCAGGTTGATTCTTGCAGGCCACGAGCGGGTCGCAGTCGTGCTGGCCGAGCTTGCACTCGTCGACGTCTTCGCAGCGCGTGCCATCGCGGTTGACGTCGTCGTAGCCGGCAGGGCACGCGCCGCAGACAAAGCCGCCGTGCTGGTTGGTGCAAGTCACGAGCGGGTCGCAGTTGTGCTGGCCGCGCTTGCACTCGTCGATGTCGTTGCAGCGCGTGCCATCGCCGTTGACGTCGTCGTAGCCGGCCGGGCATGCGCCGCAGACAAAGCCGCCGTGCTGGTTGGTGCAGGACACGAGCCGGTCGCAGTTGTGCTTGCCGAGCTTGCACTCGTCGATGTCTTCGCAGCGCGTGCCGTCCCCTTCGTAACCTGGGTGGCAGCTGCAAACATGCCCTTGGTCCTCCACCTCGACGCAGCTTGCGGCGGCGTGGCAAGCGGTCGGCTTGCTCGGGTCGCAGCCCGCTGCCGGAAAGCAGCTCGTACCACTGCCAACATAGCCAGCCGCACAGGTGCACGTGTACGAGCCGCTCGTGTTCGTGCAGCTGGCATGGGCGTCACAGTCGTTCAGGTTCGAGGCTGCGCACTCGTCGATGTCGTCGCAACGCGTGCCATCGCCGCTGACGTCGTCGTACCCGGCCGGGCAGCCGCCGCACGCAAAGCCGCCGGGCTGGTTCATGCAGGAGGCGAGCGGGTCGCAAGTGTGGGATCCGAGCTGGCACTCGTCGATGTCGTTGCAGCGCGTGCCGTCGCCATTGACGTCGTCGTACCCGGCCGGGCATGCGCCGCACGTAAAGCCGCCCGGTTGGTTCGTGCAGGACGCGAGCGGGTCGCAGTTGTGCTTGCCGAGCTGGCACTCGTCGATGTCGTCGCAGCGCGTTCCGTCGCCATTGACGTCGTCGTACCCTGGAGGACATCCCTCGAGGCAATCCAAAACGCCATCGCCATCCGTGTCGGCATCGGCGCGTCCGCAGCCGCACACGCCGGGCTCGGTCTTGTGGGGATCGTCGGGGCACGCGTCGACCGGCAGCTCCGAGCCGCCGTCTGCGTCCGGGGGGGCACCCGTGTCCTCACCGCTATCGATCGGCGTCCCTTGCGTACCGCCGCCATCGATCGGGGGCTCTTGCGTAACACCGCTATCGATCGGGGTCGCTTGCGTACCGCCGCCATCGATCGGGGTCTCTTGCGTACCGCCGTCATCGATCGGCGCCTCTTGCGCTCCGCCGCCATCGGCCCGTGCCTCTTGCGCTCCGCCGTCCATCGGCGCCATGGTTGCATCGGAGTCGCCACAGCCGAACGAGACGCTAGCCAGCAGCAAGCTCCACCCCAGCAGGCGAAGCCTGGACTTCAATCGTCCTGCGCCGCAGCGAGCTCCGACCACGGTTTCGGAGATCGAAGTCTTCACGGGCATGGGGCAGCTCTCCTTCAAGTGCACGAGGTCACCGCCCGCTGGGCCGGGGAGGCAGGGAGGTCAGATAGCGAAACAGCGCTCGGAGCTCGGTCTGCGTCATGCGCTTTCCGTACGGGGTCAGGAGCGTCATGGGCTCCTTCACCGAGCTTCCATCGGGCAGCCTGCCTTCGCGCATCACAGCTTCGAACTGCTCGTAGGACCAACCTGCCAAGCCTTCGGCGTGCGGGGTGAGGTTCTTGGCGGGGGCCCAACTCGGCGGACCTTGAGCGATACGCCCGCCCTCGAAGTTCTCGCGATGACAGCCGGTGCAGACTCGGGCCAGGTGCGCGCCGAACTCCACGGTCTCGCCGGTCTCGGGCGGTTCCCTCCTGTGGCTCGCGTGGTGATCGTCCAGCATGTCGACCGAGAGGTGCCACTTGCCCGTGGCCAAGAGGAGCTTACCTATCGGTCCCAAGGTGGAGCGAGGCACAGCGCGGTCGACGGGCGGGCGCGAGCGAACGTAGGCAACGATGTCGCTGAGCTCGCGGTCAGACATGCCGACGAAGTCCTCGGAGGGCATCACCGCAGGCCGTCCGTCCCGGCGAATGCCGTGGCGAACGATGCGATCCCAATCGGTCATCGAATAGCCGGTCGTGATGCTCCCTGCGCCGCTGGTGAGGTTGGGGCCGAGCAAGCTGCCCATCGCCGGGTCATCCACCATCACGCCTCCACCGAAGTCGGCGCCGTGACACTCGATGCAGATGAAGCGAGACTCGACGAGGTGCTTGCCACGCGCGATGGCTCGCTCGAGGGCGATCGCCTCGAGGTCCACCGCGCCCTCTTGGCCCTCCGCGCGTAGCTCTGCGCGCTCCTCCTCCGTGAGCGGCATGGGCAGTGGGATGTCCACACCGTGCGCATCGAAGGTCCGCTCTAGCTTTTCGGACGCCATGCGGCTCACGGCCGCATAGGCAAGCAGCACACAGAGAACGAGCGCTCCCAGGCTCAGGCCCGTCCACTTGGCAATCTTGTTCACCATCATTCGCCGATCCACCCCATGATGTGTGTCTCTCGAAGACACCGCGTCCCCAACCAAGCGGGTCCTGCGCTCTGCGCTCTGAGTCCTTCGCGCGTCATTGCAAACGTACGGCGCCACCTAAAGTTCGAACATCCCACGAAGCGGTGAGCGTCCCCTCGCATGCGTGGGGGGGGACCCCCTCATTCGAGGGGGGCGTTGGAAGGGGCGTCGCTGCGCAAGGAGGCCGACGAACGACTGGCTGGGGCCCGAGTGGGAGTGTGTGAGCCTCGAGGTGTACACACAGGGGCGCCGTTCAGTACAACCCGGATCTGCGTCTCTCAGAACGCGCTTCGCGTCGAAGAAACCACGCTCCAGCGCTGCCCCCGGTATTTAGCGGGATGGATACCCCGCGTTCAGGGGTAGAATGTTCGACCATGAGCGAACGACGCCTTCGGCAAGCCAAGGAGCAATTGTTGGCGGCGGGGCAGGAGGAGCTATCGGCCACCGAGGTGTGCACCAGGGTGGTGAACGCGTTTCGCGCCATCGCGGAGTTCGACTGCTGCGCGGTGATGACGGTGGATTCGACGACGATGCTGCCGTCGGGCGGCGTGGTCTCGGGTTTCTCTGCCGAGCTGTGCGCGCCGTTCTGGGCGTTCTGGGATTCAGAGCTGCTCGATCCGGATTTCAACAAGTTCTCCGCGCTCGCGCGCAGCGTGGATCCCGTAGCGACCCTCGCCGACACCCTCGACGGTGAGCTCTCCCGCAGTCCACGCTACCAGAAGCTCTATGCACCGATCGCGCCTGCGGACGAGCTCCGCGTCGTGTTCGTCGCGGGCTCGTCGTGTCTCGCCGTAGGCGTGTTCCTGCGCCCTGCGCCGGCCGGTCCCTTCTCTGCCGGCGAGATCGCTGCCGTCCGTGAGCTGGTGCCGCTGGCGACGATGGCGCTGAGGCGTTCTTTGGGGCGGCTCGTGCAAGAGGCTGCCAATCAGGCTCCGGTGGTCATCCTGATCGATGACAGCGCGCGGATCATCAGCATGACCTCAGGAGCAGAGCGAATCCTCGAAGATCTGCGGACCAACGACATCGATTCCGATGCGCTCCCCGGTGTGGTGCGCGCGGCCGTCATGAAGGCCAAGTGGGGGCGCTCGGAAATGAAGCTGACCACCCGCGTGCGAGGCCGAAGTGGGCAGTGGAGACGCCTCCACGTCGCCACGATGGCGGGCGAGATAGGTGCCCTCGCGGTAACGGTTGAAAATGCGCGCCCCGGCGATCTTGTCCCGATCTTGCTGGAATCCTATGGGCTGACAGAGCGCCAAACGGACATCGTGCTCTTGCTCTGCCGGGGCTTCGCGACGAAGGAGATCGCCGCAGAGCTCGCTCTTTCCCATCATACGGTGCGCGACCACGTAAAATCGATTTACGAAAAGACCGAGGTCAGCAGTCGCGGTGAGCTCGTTGCCAAGTTGTTTTCCGGCCACGTCCTTGAGCATTTCCACTCCACCGTGGCTCACGTGGCCTGAACGAAGAGCGGGTGCCTATCCCGGCAGGTAGGCGAGGGCCTCCTCTGGCGTGATCTCCAGCGCCCAGGGCCCAAGCCGCGTCTCGGCGGTGACCGCTTCCCGCAGGGCGCACAGAAAGCGTGAGCGCGACCACTCCTGCGCTCCGAAGCGCTCCAGGTGCTCGGTGTGCACCTGGCAGTCGACCAGGTGGAAGTTCCACTTCACGAGCTGGCCGAGCAGCATGGTGAACGCGACCTTGGAGGCGTCGGGTTCGAGCGCGAACATCGATTCGCCGAAGAACACCTTGCCGAGCCCCACGCCGTACAGTCCACCCACCAGGCGCCCGTCGCGAAAGGCCTCGATGCTGTGGGCGTAGCCTCGTGCGTGCAGCGTCTGGTAGCCGCGCATGAGCTCCTGGGTGATCCAGGTGCCCCGCTGGCCCGGGCGCCGGATCGCGGCGCAGGCGCGGATCACCGCGTCGAAGGCGGTGTCGAAGCGCACCTCGTAGGCCCCGCGGCGCACCACCTTGCGCAGCGAGCGCGGCAGGTGCGCGTGACGGGGCTCGAGGGCGAAGCGCGGATCGGGCGAGAACCAGAGGAGCGGGAGCCCCTCGCTGGGCCAGGGGAAGATCCCTTGCGCGTAGCCCAGGAGCAGCCGCTCGGGCCTGAAGTCGCCGCCGATCGCGACGATGCCTTCGGCCGAGGCGCCCTCCGGGGGAGGAAAGCGTAGCTCTTCCGTCAGCATGTGAAGCGGATAAGCGGAACAAACGCTCCCTGCCCTCCCCCGGGGCGACATAAGTCCCGTTCAGCGAACTCGCCGAAGGGCCCGGCGGGCCGAGCGGCGGCCGGGTAGAGGTTGAGTCCTCCGTGTCGAAAGAGGATCGCCACGCGGAAGTTCGCGAAGTTTCGGAAGCCACGAGTGCGGCTGCTCAGCAGCTGTAGCGAGCGTCCAGGGCGCAGTGCAAGCCGTGAAGAAGGCTGCACCCAGGCGGCTCAGCGCGGCGTTCGAGAACCTGGTGGCCAGGGCCCGCGGGCTGAAAGCCTGAGGCCGCGCCCGCTCCTGGACGGCTGACCTCCAGCACCACCCATGAAGCTGCGCCGCTCCCCTATGGGCAGGACGGCACGGCGCTGGAAGTGGCTCTATCGTAGTATTGGAAGCCGCCGTCATCGACCGCCGAGCAGCTGAGATCCGCGCCGGAGCCGACGATCACTGCGTAGCCACCAGAGCTTGCGATCGTCACGTTGGTAAGCGCCAGCGAGCCCGCCGCTGTCAGGTAGATCGCTGCGGTGCTGTTGGCGCCACCGAACCAAGCCGTAGAGCCAGCGTTGCTGATCAGCACCTGGGTCATGGCGTTGTTGGCGGAGAGGGTGTTGTAGGAGATGCCTTGCCAATAGCCCGTCAGATCCTCGCCACCACGGAACACGATCGGATTCTCTGTCGTGCCAGTGGCGTTGAGGGAGCCCTCCTCGACCCTGAGGCTGGCGTCCTGCGCGAACTCCAACTCTGCGCCCGGTGCGATGTTCAACGCCGCGCGCACGTAGGTGCGCGTGGTCACAAAGAACGGTGCGCCGAAGTCTGCCCACGTCTGTGGGGTGGTGACGGCGTCCGTGTTTCCGAAGGACACCCGCACCTTATCTTCGTCGTTGCCGCTGAACGTGTTGCTCGCGGCGATCGCGCCTGCACGATTCGGATGCACGATCATGGCGCGCCCGTTGTTGGTGAACGTGTTGTTCTCGAATCCCGCGATGTCTCCGCCGGACGGGACCCACAAGCCGTAGTGCGCGCTGCCGCGGAACGTCGTATGGGTGAAGGTCGCCTTGCTGTTGCCCTCCAGATAGACCATGGCGCTCGAATCAGCGGCGCCTGTCCACTTGGCGCTTCCACCGTTCTCAAACACCACGTGGCCGAAGACATTGTTGGCGGACGCGGTGCTGATTTGCAGCCCCTTCCAGGCCCCCGCCAAGTCTTCAACGCTCGTGAACGTGATCGGCTCGGTCTGCGTGCCCATGGCGGTCAAGGTGCCTGGGTCCTGCACGAGGACCGATGCGTCCGTGACGAAGCGAACCTTCGTGCCAGGCGCAAGCGTCAGCGCGGCCCTGATATAGAACCGATCTTGTACGTCAAAGGGCACCTTGAGTGCTTGCCAGGTCTGGGTAGCAGCGACCGCGTCGGTGTTGCCGAACCCGACGCGCACGGCATTTTCGACGTTACCGTCGAACGTGGTGTTCGCAGAGATGAAGCCTGCTGTGTCCGGATGGACCCACGCCGCCACCGCGTTGTCGCGCAGGGTGTTGTTCTCGAACGTCATCTCCGCGCCGCCATAGACAGTGATGCCTTGGCCGGCGCTGCCGACAATCTCGCTATCCTGGATGTCGACCAGGCTGTTTCCGGACAACAGCAACGCGGAGGTGGAGTAACCGGCCCCGCTCCAACGGCTGGACCCGCCGTTCTCGATCACGACATGGTGCAACACGTTGTTGGCGCTACGGCTCGCGTCGAACCGGATACCGCGCCAGTGACCCACAGGGTCCGCGCTCGTGAACGTGATCGGCTTCTCCGCAGTGCCGACCGCGTTCAGGCTCCCGCCGCTGGCCGCGACGAGGTATCCGTTGGCTCCGAACGCCATGCGGACGCCAGGTTCGATCGTCAACGTGCCACCGCTGATCGTGAGCGGGCTCGGGGCGTCGTAGCAAGTGTCCTCCACAAGCGTGCCACCATCGGCGACATCAGCGGAAGTCAGCGTTCTGCAACCGACATCCGTCCCGCCATCCGTCGCGCGTGCTGCCACGTAGACGCTGAAGCTCACGGTCTCGAACGAGAGCTTGCTTCGGACTTCGTCCTTCTCGCTGCCGACGACGGTTTGCCATTCGGTGGCTTTCTCGTCCGCAAGCTTCATCGGGACCACGCTGGCGGCCTCGCCCTCGTAGGGGAGTTCAATCTTCACAGGCTGCGCGAACTTCATGCCGTGCGGCGTGAACGCATAGGGCTTGCCAGCTGCTTCCAGCGTGCTGGGCAGCGCTTTCACGTCACTGAGTTCCAGCTTCGTGATCTTGATCTCGGTTTTCGCGGAGAGCGCGCCCGCGGGGATCGTTACTTTGCCCCCGTTGAGCAGCGCGACCTCGCCCCCTTCAGGCCCCACCAGCAGTGACGCGGTGTCAGCAGTCTCGGCTGCCTCATCGCCGCCACATCCCCACGCCGCCGAAATTACAATCGCTGCAACCCAACCCGCTACGCGCATCGCCACATCCTTCCAAAGGTAGTTCGCCGTGAATAGCATCCCTTCTATCGCAGATGGCGCTTGGCGGATACCCCAAGCAGTCCGGGACTCTCCTCGCAGGTTGTCGCCGATCGACCCCCTCGGTCCCCTCCAATCCCTCCTCCCCTCCACTGAACTCCGTTGCAGGCCCCCCTGCCGATGGCACCCTTGCCCGATGGCCCGTCCCTTCGAGTTTGTTGCGTGATCACCGCGCGGCCTCCGGCACCGCACCGCGTACCCTCGTGCTGCCGCCGCTCTCCGGGGTGCCCATCGACCTGTTCGACTGCGACCCGGGCTCGAACTTCGTGCAGGACTGGCAGGAGACCTACGAGGGGGTGACGCAGGTGGTCGTGTCGCAGGTCTACGCGCCCTTCCCATGGGAGAACTTCGACTGGTACCCCGGCTACGCGGCCTATCTGGGTACGAACCACAACTTGAGCACACACTTCGGAATCTGCGGCGGCGATCCCGATGGCTTCTTCAGCGCGCAGGTCCAGCGCAGAACAGGGTCCGGGACCTGGGTCAACAGCGTGACGGCAGGCCTGAGGCGGATAAGCGGAACAAACGCTCCCTGCCCTCCCCCGGGGCGACATAAGTCCCGTTCAGCGAACTCGCCGAAGGGCCCGGCGGGCCGAGCGGCGGCTGTGTCAGCCCTCGATTTCACGAGCAAAGTGCGTAGCGAGGTCACTCCGCTGTCCGGTGCACAGCAGAGTCCGTGAGCGACGTCGGCGTTCCAACGTTGATGATCATGCAGACCCTGCGTGGGCGCAGAGCCGCGCTGGAGGTGGAGCCGCATGCCAAGCTGGTTGCAAGTCCTGCCGCGCGCGCCAGCATGAACCCACTGAGGTGGTATGGAGCGGGTTCTGCTTTGCGTAAGCGAGGCTCAACTGAGAGCGAGCCTGGCGCAGGAGCTCGGCGCAACGTTCGAGTGCGTGCAGTTCGAGCCAGGAGCCGACACGGTCCGGGAGGCGTTTGCGCTCTGTGTCGTCGATGAGGCCGGCTATCGCGCTCTCCAGGATCTCGCACCCACTCGTCAGTGTTCCCAGGAACCATCTGCCCTGCTTCTGGTCACCTCGCGCGAGCGCCTATCGTCGTGCCCGCAGAGCCTGCGTGAGGTGGATGATTTCGCCCTGCTGCCTCTGGACGCGCCGGAGTTCGCGGCGCGTATCGACCGACTGCTCGCGGCTCGCCGTCGGCGTTCCGAGGTTCGCCGCTGGACCGCGCTGAGAGAGGCGATCTCTTCTGAGATGACTGAGCTCACCGTGCGAGAAAGTTCGGTCGACGCGTTTCTCCAGCGCGGCGCCGACAACTTCGCCCGCCTGTTTCCGCACACCCTGACCGTGACGCTTCTTTCGGAGGGACACGCAGGGGAGCGTGTCGTGGGCGCGCCGGGTGAGATCCCGCGCGAGCTGGTGCAGATGACCGAAGCGCTGGGGCTAGGCCCCCGCTCCGGCGTGCCTCCGACGCCGCAGGCGACGGTCGTCATCGAAGACATCGAGCAGGATCCGCGTTGCGCAGCCTACCGCCAAGTCGCGCTCACGCATGGCCTCAAGGCATGTTGGATGGCGCCCATCGCTTCCCCCACGCAGGGGCTGCTCGGTACCCTCGCCGTATACTCGCGTCACAAGGGGGCTCCTCCCGACCAGGCGCTCTGGCTAGCGCAGCGGGCGGCCCGCCTCGCCGGTATGGTGCTCGAACGAGCGCGCATCCGAGACGCCGTGCGTGAGAGCGAAGCTCGCGTGCGGGCCCTCTTCGATCACTCTCCGTTGGGCGTCTGTCTGCTCGATGCACAGGGCCGCGCCCTCTACACGAACCGCGCCCTCCGGTCGATCGTGGGAATGGGCCGGCCGCAGACGGAAAGGGACGGCTGGCTCGAGCACCTTCATCCAGACGACCGCCCCAGAGCTCGCGAAGCTTGGCGACGCCTTCTGCACGAGCAAACCTGGGGTGAGGACCTGACCTGCCGTTTCGTCGCGGGCTCGCGTGAGGCGCGTACGGCGCACGCCTTGGCGAGCGCTGTACGCGATGAGCATCGCCTGCAAGGGTTCGTGATCACGCTGGAGGACACCACCGATCGCCTGTCCCTGGAGGATCAGCTGCGCCAATCACAGAAGATGGAGGCGGTAGGCAGGCTCGCAGGCGGCATCGCTCACGACTTCAACAACCTACTCACGGTGGTCCTCAACGGAGTCGCCATGCTGCAGCAAGGGAACGGGCTCGCGCACGATCAGGTGGTCGCCCAGATCGGAGCGGCCGGCGAGCGCGCGGCCTCCCTCACGGCGCAGCTTCTGGCGTTCAGCCGGAAACGCGCCATGAAGCAGCGCACGGTCGACCTGCGGACGCTCGTAACCGATGTGGCAGGACTTCTGAGGCGGGTGCTCGGTGAGCAAGTCGCACTGGAGACGAAGCTCGGGTCGCGCGAGGCGTCGGCGCACGTGGATGTGCACATGATCGAGCAAGTGCTCCTGAACCTCGCGATCAACGCGCGTGATGCCATGCCTGAGGGCGGCACGATCCGAGTTCGCCTCGAGCCCTTGATCGCCGATGGCGAGGCGCCACCGGGGACGCGCGCGGCGGGTATCTACACGCGCATCTCGGTGAGCGACACGGGCAGCGGTATTTCGGAGCTCGACTTGCCCCATATCTTCGAGCCCTTCTACACCACGAAGGATCAAGGAAGGGGCACGGGGCTCGGTCTGGCCACTGTGTACAGTATCGTCCAGCAGCACGGCGGCTGGGTCGAAGTGGAGAGCGAACCCGGACGCGGCACGACCTTCCACGTGTGTTTACCCCGTGTGGCTGCGGCGGTGTCCGAGGAGGCCGTGCCCGCGCCTCCTTCGGAAGAGCAAGAAAGCCAGAGCGCGAACATCTTGCTCGTGGAAGACGATCCCGCGGTGCGCGAGATGATTCGCGCTGCCCTCGAGAGCCGCGGCTATCGGGTCCGCGAGGCCGAAACGGGGGACGCGGCCCTTGCAGGTTGGCGCACTGGAATGTCGGTCGATCTGCTGGTCACCGATGTGAGGATGCCAGGTTCGCTCTCGGGTATGCAGCTGGCCGAGCGCTTGCGCGAGCAACGCCCAACGCTCCCCGTGGTGTTCATGAGCGGTTACGGATGGCGAGAGGGGGACTCTGACGGGTCCACCAAGTTCGTGCAGAAGCCGTTCACGCTATCGACGCTCGCGACCGTGGTGCGCGCCGCGCTGAGCGGGAGCAACTCAGCAAGCGAGTGAATGGTCTACGGAGCGACGGTCCACTGCGCAGAGCACGCAGGGCTTGGCCGACGTCATGCGGCTAGGAGCGGCGTTCGAAGGTGGCCGCGCCGCGGCAAGCAGCGCGAGCCGCGGTGATGCGTGTGCTTGTGCCAGGCATCAGAGCAACGGGACCCCATATCGGGCTAGGATCGCGCGAACGCCCGAGGAGCGGCGTGTCAGTACGCGATTCAGCTCGTCTCTCAGGTCGTGCTCCTTGCGCCGCACGGCGAGTGAAATCTCGAACGTCATCGGCACGGAGCCGTCCATCTCGGGCGTCACGCGAGCCAGCGCCAGGGGAAGCGCGCTGTTCTGAGCGAAGTAGCCGGCGAGGGGGCCCCAGGCCACCGCCGCGTCGATCTCGCCACGTGTCACCGCGTCGATGAGTCGAGCGGGCGGACTTTCGGCCCGGTAGTCACCGTAGACGCTGTAGCCGACGAGATTGTCGATCATTCCCCGTCGACTGAGCGCGTGGGCCGGTGGCGCGTTCGCGTAATCATCTCCGATCAGGTGCACGCCGATCCTCATCGTGCGCAAGCGAGGGTCGTCGAGGTCGCCGAGCCCGAGGGCTCGGTCCTTGCGGCTCACGAAGACATAGCTCGAGCGATAGTAGGGCCGCGTGGTCAGCGCGAGCTCAAAGTTACTAGGCACGCCCATGATCACGTCGCAACGCCCGGCGTTCAACGTGTTGCGGACGAAGCCGCGGCGCTGGGGCCACCATGTGTACACGGGCTTTGCCTTCAGCTCCGCGGCCACGAGGTCCGCGATCTCGTTCTCGAAGCCCTCACTGCGTGCGTTCGAGAAAGGGAGGTTGTTCGGGTCTGCACAGACCCTTAGCGTCCTTGCAGAGCCGCCCGCAGAGCTGGCATCGGCGAGCAAGATCAGAAACAGGCACAGGGATGGGGCAGAGACTATCCGCGCGAGGTTCATGGGGCGGTCCTTCAACGAAGGCTGTACAGAAATGCGGCCAAGTCTCGAGCATCGGGTTCGCTGACACCCACGTTCGGCATCGGCGTGTCCGGATCGACCTGGGCTGGATCCATGATGAACTTCACCAGATGCTCCGGGGTGTTCAGTCTGCCTCCCGCGTAGACACGCTCGGCAAAATGGTCGAGCGGTGGCCCCACCGAGGCGCCGCCGAGCTCGGGGATGGTGTGGCAGGTCGCGCAGCCATACTGCGTTGCCAGGCGCTTTCCACGCAGGGCGTCCCCGATGGCATCGGGACCCACCTCTGACTGCCCTGGGCTGCAGCCGAGAACGTGGAGCAGGGTGGCCGCGATAGCTTTCGGATAGAAGAGCTTGCGCATGTTAGACCTCCCGACATTCACTGCATGCAAGGATCAATGAGGACGATGGGCAACGCTTGCGCCAGGATCACGAGCAGGAAGAACGCGCTCGATCCGAGGCCGGCCAGTGCCATCAAACGGCTACGCCCAACCACACCGGGTCCGGCCGCGTGGTGTTCGCGTCCGGCCTTCACCCAGACACGGTAGGCGGTCAAGCTACCAAGCGTGCAAAAGCCGAGCGCTGCGACCGAGACGCCGTACAGCAGAATGACCAGATGACTTTCGCACACGTAGGGGGTGAGAGCGTAGCTGGCTTGAAACTGGAGAGACCACGCCATAGGTCCGGCGAGCACGCCGAACCAGAGAGCACGCATCCCTGCAGCGCTCCGGAAGTACGCTTGAGTCTTCGAGTCCACGGTAGGCCCCTAGTCGAGCACGCGAGGTGCAAAGTACAGTGTGGCGTAGATGGGAAGCCAAACGATCACCACGAACTGCCAGTAGATCCCAGCCACGTGCACCGGGGTGCGGCGCTCCGCGTCGAGGTAACCGCGGGCAACGAGGTAGAACAACACGACGCCCTTGAGCGCGGCGACGATGACATGCGCGGTATGAAAACCGGTGATGGTCCACACGATGGAGCCGTACGCATCGCTATTCCAGCGATAGGAGAGCCCGCTGTACTCCACATACTTGATGGTCAAGAACGTCGCGGCGAGCAGCACGCTTCCAGCGAGGCCGCCGAGCACCCACCGCCTGTTCCCCTCTCGCATCGCCGCATCCGCCTTGTGCACCAGAACGGCGCTCGCCAGGAGGATGAAGGTGTTCAGCGTCGGCAAGAGGAGGTCCGGGGGCTTGGTCCCGGCCGGAGGCCAATTCGTGGCGCCCAGACGCAGGTAGAAATAGCAGGCGAGCAGCGTCGCGAAGACCACGCCCTCGATCAAAATGAGCCCCCAGATACCCCACCAGAGCGGGGACTGAGTCTCGGTGCCATGCACCCCGAGGTGTCCGACTTGGATCGCGGAGCTGCGCGTCATACCGGCTCCTCATCCTCTCGCGGCGCGCGAAGGTGTTCTGCGCGCGGCCACAGCCATCCCAGCAGAGCGAGGAAGCAGAGGGCTGCGCCGGCCGGGAGTGCCCACGGCGAGAAGATCACGCCGAGGAAGGTCGCGGCGACCGCCAGCGCGAGGACGAATGGCCATGCCGAAGGCCCCGGCAGCACGGTCTTGGCCTGCGCCTCCGCATCCAGCACGTCGGTCAGCAGAACCTCGCGACGATCGCCGCGCACGCCCTCGATGAACACGTGACTTCCGTCTTCGTCCCACAACGCCCACCGCCCCTTGACGACAGGCAAGTGCGCGAAGTTGTAGTTCGGTGGCGGTGATGTCGTGCTCCACTCGAGGGTGTCCGCGTCCCAGGGGTTTCGGGAGCAGTTCATCGGCTTGCGCAGCGTGAGCAGCACATTGGCGAGGAAAACCAACACTCCGAGAGCCAGCAGGTAGGCACCCAGGGTGGCGGTCAGGTTGATCGGCGCCCAGCCCGTCTCCGGGAGATAGGTGTAGACCCGTCGAGGCATACCAAGGAGACCCACGTGATGCAGAGGAAGAAAGGCGACGTTGAAGCCCACGAACATCATCGCGAAGCTCACCTTCCCCAACCGCTCGTGCAGCAGGCGCCCCGTGATCTTGGGAAACCAATAGAAGCAGCCGCCAAACAGGGGAAATACCGCGCCTCCGATGAGCACGTAGTGCAGGTGCGCGACCACGAAGAACGTGTCGTGGGCCTGAAGATTGAAGGGGACGGATGCGAGCATCACCCCCGTGAGGCCACCGATGATAAAGATGAAGAAGAAGCCCAAGACGAAGAGCATCGGCGTGTTGAGCTTCGGTTTGGCTCCCCACAACGTCGCTATCCAGCAGAAGATCTGGAGCCCCGTGGGGATGGCGACCATGATGCTGGCCGCCGTGAACATGTTCATGCCCAGCTGTGGCAGGCCCGTGGTGAACATGTGATGCACCCACAGGCCGAACGAGATGAACGCGGTCGCCACCAGGGACATGACGATCGCCGTGTAGCCGAAGACGCGTCGGCCCGTGAAGGTGGCCACGATGGACGAGACCATGCCCAGCGCGGGAACGAAGATGATGTAGACCTCGGGGTGCCCGAAGAACCAGAACAGGTGCTGCCACAGCAGCACGTCCCCCCCACTTGAGACCTGAAAGAAGTGCGTGGCCACGGTTCGATCGAGCGCGAGCATGACGCTGCCGACCATGACGGGCGGCATGGCGAAGACGATCATGAACGAGGTCACCAGCATCGCCCACACGAAGAGCGGCATGCGATTCAAGGACATGCCGGGGGCCCGGAACTTCAGGACGGTCACGATCAACTCCACGGCCGCCACCAGCGCCGAGATTTCGATGAAGGTGATCATGGTCGCCCAGATGTCGATGCGCAGCCCAGGCGAGTGATCCGGTCCTGCCAATGGGACGTAGTTGAACCAACCCGCGTCCGGCGCCATGTTCAAAAAAAGCGCGAGGTACAGGACTACTCCGGCGATCAAGTACACATAGTAGCCAAACGCGTTGAGGCGAGGGAAGGCCATGTCGCGGGTGCCGATCATGAGGGGAACCAGATAGATCGCGAAGCCCTCCATGACGGGTACGGCGAAGAAGAACATCATGGTGGTCCCATGCATGGTCAAGAGCTGGCTGTACAGGTCCGAACGGACCAGGCCGTTCTCCGGGGCCGCCAGCTGGGTGCGCATAATCAGCGCTTGAATTCCGCCCAGGAAAAAGAAGACGAAGGCCGTGATGATAAAGCGCCGGCCCATGCTCCGATGGTTAACATGGGTGAACCATCCCAGAAAACCTGGCGGTGAGCTCCAGGTCGCGTCCAGCTCGGCCACTTCGTGTGAGTCAGCTCCGGGTGCGGAGGCGATCGCCATGGGCTGCACGTGGTCGGTCATTTGAGCGACTCCAGGAAGTGCAATAAGGCGTGGAGGCGATCGGGCTCGAGATCACTTGCGGGCATGAAGGACCCGCGCTTGACGTGCTGCGGATCCAGAATCCAGCCGGCGAGCTGGCCGGGAGCGTTGATCAGCGTGCCGGACGCGAGGCTCTTTCGGCTCGCCAAGTGGGTGAGGTCCGGACCGACGCTTGCCATGGCGTGGGTCCCTCGAATCGTGTGACACATCGAGCATGGACCCGAGAGAAAGACTCCCTCTCCTTTGAGCGCCAGCTCATCTCGCGGTGGCGAGGCGCTACGACTTTGATGCTCCAGCCACCGAGCGAAGGCCTGCTCTGTTTCCGCGACCACGAAGAGCGCCATCTTCGCGTGTTGCAACCCGCAGAACTCGGAGCACTGGCCGCGGAACATCCCGGGCTGGTCCGCTTGCAGCCAAAATGCGTTCTTGCGTCCGGGAATGGCATCCTGTTTGCCGTGGAGACTCGGGACCCAGAAGCTGTGGATCACGTCGCGTGACTCGAGCGAGATCTCCACTGGACGGCCTACGGGCATATGGAGCTCGTTGGCGGTTCGTACCGATCGGCTGCTTGGCTCGGCTGGGTAGACGATCTCCCACCACCATCGATGGGCCACGACCTGCACCTTGAGGGGATCGCCAGGAACCTCGGTGATGGCTCGACTGACGAGGACGTTGCAGACGAGCAATCCCAGCAGTGTGAGGATGGTGAGGCCCGCGCCGAGCGCGACGCCCATCACGCGGCGTACGTCGTGCTCGTGGTAGCTGTTCTCGGGGCTTGGCCTGCGCAGTGTGGCCAAGAGAGCCAGGGAGAACACGACGACGAAGATGACGGTTCCTCCGATCAGCATGACCTGCCACAGTGACGCGAGCCGCGCGGCCTGTGGTCCCCGCGGGTCGAGTGCAGACTGCATGCCATCGCAACCTACGGCGAAGCACGCAGCAAAGAGCGCTCCTGCCCGCTCACTCATCGGGCGACCCGCTCAACGACTGCACGTAGGCGACCAGCTTCCAGGTATCGCTCTCGGAGATCTTCCCCGCGAAGGCGGGCATCCCCTGAGGTCGCCCCTGCAAGATGCTCTGAAAGATGTGAGCGGGGGACTCACCATAGATCCATTTGAAGTCGGCGAGAGGAACGCCCATCCCGCCGCCTCCCTGCACGCCGTGACAGTCTGCGCAGTTGAACCATGTGTAGAGGCGCTCTCCTTCCTTGAGAGCCTGCACGTTGCCTTCGTATGGGTTCGCGTAAGTTTGCCTTGAGCCGTTCGCACCCGCCTGGATGCCGCTTGTCGGAGGCGAGATCATCACTCCGGTACCGGGGGCTATTTGACGCTCATGGGGCTCACGCTCCCCTTGGCATGCGGTGGCGGACGCGAGGAGGACCGCCATACCAGCGGAGGAGTTGAAGAGCGCGCGCGGGCGTGCGCGGGAGGACCGCCGAGGAGTGCGTTGAGCGAGCAAATCGCCGTGCATGCTTACTCTTCCTCCTCAAGGAACCGAGAACACGTAGAGGGTTCCGCCCTTGGTGGTGTCTTGGGGGAGGTCCTTGGTCGCGTTGATCATGCCAAGTGCAGATGTCTCGTCATGGGGCATCAAGTCACCGGCTACGATGACTCCAGTCCAGCCACCAACCCCGGCGAAGATGGCTACGTACTGTTTTCCGTCCGGCCCGCGGTAGGTGACCGGTTGCCCGATCACTCCGGAGCTCGTCTGGAACTGCCAGAGGACCTCGCCTGTGCGGGCGTGCACAGCCTTGAACCAGCGATCCATGGTGCCGTAGAAGACCACGTCACCGGCGGTCACGAGCGCACCACTCCAGGCGGGCCACTTCTCCTTGATTTTCCAGACCGGCTTGGCGGCTACCGGATCCCAGGCAGTGAACTCCCCGCGGTGCCCGCCTGGTCCGGCGTACTGTCGCACACTCGCTCCAACATACGGTGTGCCGGCGATGTAGTTGGCCTCCACGCCCTCCATATCCATGCACAAGTTGTTGTGAGGGACGTAGAGCAGGCCGGTGCGCGGGCTGAACGCGGCAGGTTGCCAGTCTTTGCCTCCGGGAGCCGATGGGCAGATCTCGCGGACGGTGCGCCCCATGCCCGTCTTCTTCTCTTCCACCTCGTTTGGTCTTCCGGTCTTCAGGTCGACCCCGCGCGTGACCGTCGTGTGAACGAACGGCGTGGCCGAGAGCACCTCACCGGTGGCGCGATCGAGCACGTACATGGAGCCGTTGCGCTCGGGACGGACCAGGACTTTTCGTACCTTTCCCTGGACCGGCATGTCGAGGAGGATGTTCTCGTTTACTCCGTCGTAGTCATAGAGATCGTGGGGGCTCCACTGATAAGCCCAGACGGCCTGCCCGTCGCCGCTGCGGCGCGCGAAGATCGCCGCAGTCCACTTGTTGTCTCCGGGCCTCGCATCCGGGTTCCATGGACCTGGATTGCCAGTGCCGTAGTAGATGAGGTCGAGCTCGGGGTCGTAGGAAATCCAGCCCCAGACCGTACCTCCTCCGATGCGCCAATGATCCGGCGGCCAGGATGTGACTCCCAGGTCCTTCCCGCGATCTTGTGCGTAGAATGGCTTGAACGAGGCTCCGATGAGGACCTCCGAATCTGGCCCGGTGCTGTACGCTCGCCACACCTGCTGACCTGTCTTCCCGTCCAGCGCGGTTAGCCAGCCTCGTACCCCCATTTCGCCGCCGCTGTTGCCGACGAGTACCTTCCCCTTCACGACGAGCGGCGCCATCGTCATGGTCTCGCCGCGATTGATCTCACCCAGTTTGGTCCTCCAGACCTCCTCACCCGTCGCGGCGTCGACCGCGATCGTGTGGTTGTCCAGCGTGTTGTAGTAGACCTTGCCCTCCCAGTAGGCGGCTCCGCGATTGACCACGTCGCAGCACGCGATGCCTTGAGCGGCAGGATCGGGTGCACCCTCGTGCTTCCACTTGAGGTGGAACGAGCTGTCGACGAGCTGCAGCGCGAAGAGAATGTTCGGGTACGGAGTGACGACGTACATGACATCGTCCACGATCAGCGGCGCCGCCTCGTGTCCGCGGAGGACACCCGTCGAGAAGTGCCAAGCGAGCTGCAAGTTCTGCGCGTTGGCCGTGTTGATATCGCTCAGTTCGCTGTAGCGTGTGGACGCGTAGTTCTTTGGAGCCATCGTCCATTGGCCGTCGTCCCTGGCGACGAAAACGGGCTGACGCGCTCCGTTCGGACTCGCTTCGGTCACTTCGGAGACGGGCTGCTGGTGATCCGCCTTCGCACTCTTGTCGGAGCGACTGCATCCGGGGTCGAGAGCGAGCACGGAGAGCGCTGGCCCGTTGGCGAGGAACCAAAGCGCAGCCTTGGATGCATGTGTGAGCGTGCGGTCGAGCATGGGTCCGTCCGTGCAGTGCTGCGACTTAGCGAAGCGTGCCCGCGGGCGAGCAAGTAAGAGGAAATGGTGACCGATCGCATGGAGCTCGACGTGTCGGCTCTGCGAAGTTCGTGCGGCGAGAGTACTTTGTCTACACGAGGACCGCTCGTCGTGCACGGGAGATGAGCGCGGATCGATCCGCTTTTGTGGTTCGCCGTTTCGGCGTAGTCCACAACGAGGAGGCGCGTGCGCAGTCCACACCCAGCCCCTTGATGGAGACGTCCGCTCGGTCGAGCGTGTTCTGGCCTTGCACGAAGGCTTGGTGTCACCGTCGCGCTGTGCGAGTCTCGGCGGCGGAGGGCGATGTGTCGTTCTTTCGAGTCGATCGTGCATTGATGCGCTCGTTCCCGAGTCGAACCCTGAACTGCGCGCGGGCTCTCGTGTGGTCCCTGGCGATAAGCTCGTCGTGCACGGAGCCTGCCGCCGCGCCGTCTCGCTTCTCCGAAGAGCGGGCGAACGGAGGGGCCGTGGTCACCAAGGCGGCCGCAGCACCTAGAGCCGCGGCGGCGCGCCTCGACGCAGCCCTCGAAGCGCGCGTGTACATAAGCAACGAGGACACCGGAGAGGTGATCGCCATCGACAGCGCGACAGACCGCGTGGTGGGGAGCGTATTCGTCGGCAAGCGCCCGCGCGGCATGCGCATGAGCGCAGACGGCAAGATCCTGTACGTGGCCGTGAGTGGAAGCGCCAAAGCGCCACCTGGGGTAGACGAAAAAAGCCTGCCACCTCCAGACCGTCGGGCCGATGGCATCGCGGTCCTGGATCTTGCCTCCGTGCGCGTGCTGCGCACGCTCGAAAGCGGGAGCGATCCAGAGTGCTTCGATCTCGCTCGAGACGAGCAGCAGATCTACGTGTCCAATGAGGACGCCGCGACAGTCTCGATTCTCGAGGTCTCTAGCGGGGGTATCGCGTACTCCCTCGGTGTAGGCGAAGAGCCGGAAGGCGTCACTACGCGCCCCGACGGAGAGGTCTTCTACGTCACGAGCGAGGTCGAAAACGTGGTCTCGGTCGTTCGACCCCGGGAGCGTCGGGTGATCGCTCGAATCTCTACGGGTCCGAGACCTCGGGCGGTGATCTTCACTCCGGATGGCGCGCGGGCGTACGTGTCGGCCGAAAACGGGTCCTCGGTGAGCGTCATCGATGCCCAGCGTCACGCGTCGCTAGGTGAGCTTGCGATCCCGGGGCATGGCGCGAGGCCGATGGGCCTCGCACTCTCCCCCGATGCCCAGACCCTCTTCGTCTCCACGGGTCGCGGAAAGAGCGTGGTGTTCGTCAACCTCGCCGATCCAGCGAGCGTGCGGCGTGAGGTGCCTGACGTGGGTGCACGGCCCTGGGGGATCGGAGTGACGTCGGACGGCAGCAAGATCTACACAGCGAACGGTCCTTCCGGGGACGTCTCGGTCATCAGTGTACAGACGGGCGAGGTCGTGGCCCGCATCCAAGTGGGCGGCTCCCCGTGGGGAGTCGTGGTGTCGAAGTAGAGCTGGCTTCGGAGTGCAGAGAGGATGTCCGTTCGTTCAATCTCGAAGGAGGCGCCGTGTCGAGACTACAGAGGGGTGATCGTTCCATGGCACGTGGGCGCCCGCCTCGCAGAACGTCGGCGCGAGGGGAGGTCGCGTGCGTGGCCTCCGTAGTCGCTACTCACGCATTGTGGCTGCGGCCCTTGGCGCGCGCGCACGGTGTTCAGCAGGAACGCGGGTCGCTCCACGATGAGCCGGCGCGGCTTCATGCCCTTCCGCTGACGTGGAACCTGGACCTTTGGCTCATCCTGCCGCTGGCGCTCGCTACGCTGCTCTACGCGCGTGGCGCCCGGCGCATGAAGCAGAAGCTTCTGAACCAGGCGAGCAACGGCCGGGGACTGCGCCGAGGGCAAGACTGGGCGTTCGCCATGGGAATCAGCGCGCTGGTGGCTGCCCTGATCTCGCCGCTGGATCGGCTGAGTGACAGTCTTTTCTCGGCCCACATGGGCCAGCACGAGCTGCTCATGCTGGTCGCGGCGCCGTTGTTGGTGTTCGCGAGGCCCTGGCAGGCCTTCCTGGCAGCTTGCTCCCCGCGTGTTCAAGCCCCCTTCGTAGCATTCATTCGCCGTCCCCGAGTCGTGTCGCTGTGGCGTATCCTTACCTGGCCAGCACTCGCCGTCGGATTGCACGCGGTCGTGCGCTGGATCTGGCACGCGCCTCCCCTGTTCGAGGCCGCCTTACGCAATGAGTGGGTGCACGGCCTCCAACATGGCACCTTCTTCTCGAGCGCGGCGATCTTCTGGTGGGCGCTGATCGAAGGGCGCTACGGGCGAGCCGGCTATGGTGTGGCGGTGCTCTTTGTCTTCGCGACCGCGATGCATACTGGCGCCCTCGGCGCATTGCTGATTCTGGCGCGCCAGAGCTGGTATCCGCTACACGAGGCCCGGACCGAGGAGCTCGCGCGCGATGCATTGGTAGATCAGCAGTTGGCGGGATTGTTGATGTGGATCCCGGCGGGCATCCTGTTTGCAGCGATCGGACTCGGCCTGTTCGCAGCCTGGCTGGGCGAGAGCGCGCGTCGCATGGGAGCGAAGCCTGCGGGCTGAAGGAGCAAGGCATGAACGTGATTCACCGGCTTGTTCGCACACAGCGTCACGCCGCAGCCGTTCTCCCCGCGGCGGGATCGCTCGTGGCGCTCGCGATGTGCAGCTTCGGCGCCGCGCCGGTCCGCGGGGACGAGCCCCTCGAATACGGGGCCGTGGCCACTGCTACGCGTGCATCCCGCGCGCCGCAGCACGCCTCCGCCAGCGTGAGCTTGCTTGCGTCCGACCAGATCGCCAATCACCCGACTTTGACAGCCGACGCGCTGATCCGCAGCTTGCCTTCCGCGGCCACGTTCCGACGAAGTGCCAGCCTCGTCGCTGACCCATCGTCCCAGGGGCTCAACTTGCGAGGCATCGGTCCGTCCGGCGTGTCGCGCGCGCTCGTGTTGGTGGACGATGTGCCTGTCAATGATCCCTTTGGCGGATGGGTATACTGGAGGGCGCTGCCTCGCCTCGGTCTGGAGCGTGTGGAGCTGGTAGGCGGTGGCGCCTCGGCGCTGTATGGCAGCGGGGCCCTGGGGGGCGTTCTGAGCCTAATTCCCAGACCGATTACCCGCGCAAGCGTGGATGCGGATGCGTCGTACGGGTCCTTTCGTACGGCGATGCTTGCAGCTCGCGTTGCCCAGCGCTGGGAGCGTGCGTCGGGGGCAGTGGAGGGTGAATGGCTACGCTCCGACGGCTATCCAGTGGTGGCGCCTGCGCAGCGGGGACCGATCGACGGCGACACCCCGAGCATGCACGGGACAATCAACGCACGATTACACGTGCGCGCCTCCTCCCGTCTCAGGATAACGACCTCGCTCGGGGCGTTTCGCGAGCGCCAGAACGGCGGAACACGCCTCACCGAGGCCCAGGTCGGTTTGCTCCACGCTGCCGTGCGAGCGGAGCAGCGCGCTGGGGCCGTGGGCTCCTTCGAACTTACCCTTTACGGTCGCCTTCAACGATTCGAGCAGACGCGTGCGCGGATCTCGGAAGGGCGGCAGAGCGAACAACTCGCGGCCCGCCAGGATGTACCGGCGAGCGCCCAGGGAGGGAGCTTTCTTTGGCGGAGCTTGGAGCTGGAGCTCGGTGGAAAACACGAGCTCGTCGCCGGTGCGGACGCTCGGCACGTGAGCGGGACTTCGCGGGAGCGCATCTTTCCAGCGGTCCCCATGGCGGGCTCCCTCACGCGCCGCGAGGCAGGCGGTGAGCAGTGGTTGGTGGGCGCCTTCGTCGAGGATCTGTACACACCGGTCCCTTGGCTCCAGCTCGATGCGGCCCTGCGCCTCGATACCTGGCGCAACGTGCACGGCGAGCGGGCTCAATCCTATCTCGATGGCACGAGCGACCAGGTCGCATTTCGTACCCGGACGGAGCAGGCCGTGACCCCGCGCGGCGGCGTCCTCGTGCGGCCACTCGACGTGCTGAGCCTGCGAGCGTCCGCCTACCGTGCATTTCGCGCACCGACCCTCAACGAGCTCTATCGTCCCTTTCAGGTAGGTACCATCCTGACGGCCTCCAACGAGCGCCTCAAGGCCGAGACCCTGACAGGGGCAGAGGCGGGCTTCGAGCTCACACTGCACGAGAGCTGTTCTCTTCGCGCCACGGGCTTCTGGAACATGCTGGAGGACCCGGTGACCAATCGGACGCTCACGGAGCCGCTCCCGAACGGGGCGCAACGGCAGCGACAAAACCTGGGACGGGCGCGCATTCGAGGCCTGGAAGCCGAGCTCTCGTTCCGCTGGAGCTCTCAGTTCTCCGCGGTCCTCGCGTACACGCTGGCCGATGCTCGCGTGACGCAGGCAGGGAGTGCGTCGGAGCTCAGGGGCAAGCGCCTGGCACAGGACCCCGTGCACCGCGGGTCCATGCTGATCACCTTTGCCGACCCCTCCCTGTTCGCGGCGACGCTTCAGGTGCGAGCCTCTAGTTTTCAGTACGAAGACGACATGAACACGCTGCGAATGTCGGGGTATGCCGTCGTAGACCTGCTGATCAGTCGACGCTTGTTCTGGTGCATCGAGCTCTTCGCGGCCGCCGAGAACTTGCTGAACGCTCGCTATCTCGTGGGACGTGCGGGGGTGGATACCATCGGCGCACCTCTGTTCGTCCGAGCTGGGCTGCGCATGCGCGCCGATGTGCTCTAACCACGCGCGTGCACGCAATCTCTCATAGCGTGGCGCCAATCCCGAAGCTGGTGGCTGCCCCCAGCAGGGTGGCCTCGGAATCGCGGTAGCGCATGGCGGAGATGCCTCCCTGCAGAGTGAAGGACAGGTGCCAGGCGGTATAGCTCAGCGCAGGACCCGCCAGGATCTGGAGCTCGGGCTCGTTCTCGGGTTCGTCCTCGTCGAGCTCCAGATCCGCGCTGATCTGCAGATCCAGCCCGAGGCGTAGCTCATCGACGACGCGGGTGAGAGCGGCGGCTCTCACGCTTCCATAGCGCTCGCCGTCTTCGAGCCCTTGCCCGTAGACGAGGTTCAAAAGGAGCTGGGTGGTCCCCACGCGACGCGACACGAGGAGGTCCGTGGCGACCGCCGGGCGCAGGTTGAAGCCCCGTGACACGTAGGAGACGGCGACGGCGCCGTCCAGGCCGTGGAGCGCCTGAAAAATGGGCTGAACCTTGATGCCGCCGTAGCCAGCGGAGCTGGACTCACGCCTGCCCGCAGCTCCTGCGTGGTTTCCTCCGCCCAACAGGGCGAGCCCGACGCGAGGCCCATCGGAGCGCTTCAGGTTGGTGTAGAGAACCGCTTCGCCGCGCGTCTCTGCCGCCGCTCCGCTCCTTGCGCCGTCGTAGCCGGCATGGCTCTCGACCAAGAGCGCGTGGCCCGTGGTGGAGGGGCTCTCGGCAAATCTCAGGAACATTCCGGCGCTGGCGCTGGTATGGGCCGTGTTGCCTCCGATTGGATGCGGAACTCCGAGCGTACCCTCATCGCCTTCGAGCGCGCGCGCCGAGGAAGCGGCGCACCAGACGCAAGCGAGCGTGGTGAGCAGGTGAGCGCGCAGAGCATGCGAACGACCGCGGGCAGAGCAAGTGTGTGTCATCGGAGCTTCTCTCGGACGTTGATGGTTCTTGCGGGAGTGAGAACCCGAAATCTAGCTGCGTTGCTTGCGTTGTCAGCGAGGCTTTCGACGGTAACGTGAGCGTCGACCCAAGGTGGCAACACCTCGTATCGGCGCCGCGCAACGCTTTTCCGTGAGACCCAGAACGCTCTGGCGAAGCATGGAATGACGTGACATGGGTCAGTATGGAGAATATAAAAGCAAACCTTCAGTTGGCACGGAAGGTCATCGCAGCGGCGGAGAAGAAGGCCGCGGAGATCGGTCAGCCGATGAACATCGCTGTCGTCGACGAGGGCGCCAATCTCATCGCGCACGTGCGCATGGATGGCGCTTGGCTGGGGAGCGTCGATATTGCGATCAACAAAGCGTTTACGGCGCGCGCGTTCGATCTACCAACCCAGGACCTCGCCAAAAATGCGCAGCCTGGCGAGCCGTTCTTCGGCATCCACGCGACAAACCATGAGCGCGTGGTGATTTTTGCAGGTGGCATTCCCCTCAAAGCAGACGGGATGGTGATCGGCGCCATCGGAGTAAGCGGCGGAACGGGTGTGCAAGACCAGGAGGTCGCTGAGGCAGGCGCGGCGGCACTTCAGAATTAGCAACCTATTCTCGTGCCCACGCGCGATGCGCCGTGTCCACGCTGATCGAACGCGATTACCCGGTAGCCCTTTTCGAGCAGGAGGGTGATGACCGGGGCATACGAAGAATGGTCAACCAAGTAACCATGGGCGAGCACCACCGTCGGCGCCGAACCGCATGGGCTACGTGCAATCGGCTACCGTCGTGACCCGAGATGAAGTCGAGTTGCATGGCGATAGGATAGTTCAGGCCTTTCTCGCCACCGCTCGGATTTGGTCCCGTGTACAGCGCGGCACGAGTTGGCGCGCTGCGTGCGCGAGCTCTTGGGGCGCTAGTGCACGTGCGGCTCGGCCTCACCCGGCCGAGAGACGTGCAGCATGCCCATCATGCCGATCTCCGCGTGATTCAGGATGTGGCAGTGGAGCATCCACATTCCCGGCCGGTCATCGAAGTGGACGGCGATGCGCGCGCTCTGCTCGCGCGGGACGTTGAGCGTGTCCTTCCACTCCGCGATCGCGGGGACCACGCCATTTTGCTCCAGCACCTGGAAACGAAAGCCGTGCAAGTGGAAGGGATGGTCGTAGGTGGTTTGGTTCTCGAGCGTCCAGATCTCGGTCTTACCCACCTCGGAGGAGAGCACGAGCGGCGTCTCCGGGTAGAGCTGATTGTTCAAGCCGAAGGTGGAGATGCCGTCGCGCGCATTTTGTGTGAAGGTGATCGTGCGTTCTTCGGCCCCGGAGATCTCGAGCGGCGCGATCGCCGCAAGCGTGGTGGGCAAGGCGGGGGCGGTGCCGCCTTCCTCCACGATCTCGATGCGCAAGAGCGGCGCCGTGTCCTCGCAGGCGCCGGCGCCACAGAAGAAGCGATCGTACGGGAGTGCTCGCAGCAAGAACGAGCTGCCCACGTTGCCTTCCGGGACGAGTACGGCCTCGGTGCGCTCACCTGGCACCAGGAGGATGCTGTCCCGCACGTCGAGGCGTTCAATCGACCCGCTGTCTCCCGCGATGCGCGCGAGCTCGTGGTCCTCGACGCCGAGCAGGTAGTAGCGACTGATGGCGGCGTTGATGAAGCGCAAGTGCAGCGGGTTGCCTGCGCGCACACGCACGGTGGGCAAGGTGCGGCCATTGACTTGCCGGAGCGCGCCTTGATGACCGAAGAAGGCATCGAGATCGTCGGTCGGATCGAGCTCGCGCACGCGTCCTTCCGCGAACGTCACATCGCTCAGCACCACGACCGCTTCGGCCCCGAACTCCGGCTTCTCCGCCGGGTCGACGATCAGCGCACCGTAGAGACCGCGCCACACCTGGGCTGCGGAGTTCATGTGCGGGTGATACCAATAGGTGCCCGCGTGGGGGACCACGAACTCGTAGTCGAAGCTCTCCCCGGGCGCGATGGCGTGGTGCTCGGGATCGGCGCCGTCCATGGCCGCCGGTACCTCCAGGCCGTGCCAGTGAATGGTGGTCGGCTCAGGTAGCTGATTGGTGAAGTGCACGCGCAGCCGCTCGCCCTCGCGCACCCGGATCATCGGCCCGGGGACCGCGGCGTTGTAGGCCCAACGCTCCACGAGGCTTCCGTCATCGGGGTTGGCCACCTGTGTGACCGAGGCGGTGAGAGAGATGTCGACCACATCGGGGGCCGGGTCCTGATCCAGCGCCACGGGCAAGCGGATCTCCTGGTCCCAGCCCTCCGGCATGGAGGGGACCGCAGGCGCGCTCGTCGCGGCATCCGCGTCCGAAGCGGCCTCCGGCGTGCTCGCACACGAACAGAGGAGCAAGGCCGCTAGCGCGCTGAGCCCGAGGCGTCGTGGCGACGTGGACAGCATGGCCCCCACCCTGGCATGTGACGGGCTCGGTTGCATCGCTTCAGCCGCATGCAGGCGGCGCTTATATGACATCCGTCAATCGAAAGGGTCGTGTACGCGCCTCTCGTTTCGAGACGGCGCAGGTGCGCGTACACGCGGCGCAGGGCGAGTCGCCGCGGGCACGCGCTCCGAGCCTCGAAGGTGAGCCAGCGTTGAGCCTTTCCTGGGGCGTCATGGCACTAGGCTCAGTGGGACGGCTTTTGCTTCACGGATTCATCGGCCTGCTCACCCTGGCGTCCCTTGGGGGAAGCGCGCGGGCTGAGAAGCTTCCGTTGGGCTTTCGCACCTCGTTCCACGGCGCGATCATGGTGAGCAAGGACCAGCTGCTGAGGCTGGGCTACGACAACTATGGTGGCTTGGTCGACGTCCACATCACCTACCAACCTCTGCGCTGGGTCGACCTCGCGCTGGGTATGGTGGGCGGCCTGTTTCCGGCCTCCCACGGCTACCCCCCGGGCGGCCTGGTGGCCCCGTTGGCTGGGGTTCTCCTGCACATGCCCTCGCAGCGCCTCTCACCCTTTCTGCGCACGGAGCTCGGTCCAGGCTTCACTGGCGACTACGTGCGGACGACCATTCGGCTCAGCGCAGGCGTGGACATCGGCATCCGGAGGGGCGTGATGATGGGGCCGGTCTTCGGCTTCACGCAGATCTTCCAGAAGTCTGGTCCCTACTACTCCGAAGATGCCAAGTTCGTGTGGTTCGGTCTGGGCCTCAGCTACCGGCCCGCCCCACCTCCACCGCCAAGACCGATCTACGTCACGAAGGTTCAGGAGGTCCACGAACACCACCACACGACCCAGACCACCACCACCGTGGTCAATGAGGTTCAGGTGAATGACGGGGAGCTGTTCGAGCTGATCGAGAACGCCATTCCCTCCGCGAGCGAACGCGTGGAGCTGCTCGCGCCGGTGCTGTTCTCCAGTGACTCCGATGCGCTCGAGCCGCTCGGGGTGGCCATGCTGCACGAGGTGGCGCGCATGCTCGAAGAACGTCCCGAGCTCACGCGGGTGGCCATTGAAGGGTATGCGGACCGAGCGGATAAGCGGAACAAACGCTCCCTGCCCTCCCCCGGGGCGACATAAGTCCCGTTCAGCGAACTCGCCGAAGGGCCCGGCGGGCCGAGCGGCGGACCCGCATCGAGGAGCTGGTCCGGTACTGCGCGCGACCCCCGCTCGCCGAT
>JBIQKA010000126.1:0-13739 GCA_044507075.1 Myxococcales bacterium | reverse complement strand
TCCGATTCGATCTCGAACACCGTGCCGGTGCTGCTCCCGAAGTCCACGTTCTCCACCCGTGTGCCGTGGAACTTGGGTGAGTTCATCTGTTCCGCGTAGCGCGTCCGCTCGTGCTGCGGCCGTGAGCGCGCCGTGGCTTCATCGTCCGCGTCGCGCGCGGTCAGCGTGACCACACCGATCGCGGCCGCTGCCGCCGCCGCCATCAGCGGATAGAGCACACGCCTGCGCTCGGAAAGCCATCCGCCGCCCACCACCCGCAGCCCGCGATCCCGCCCTTCGGCGATGCGCTTCTCGATGTCTGCGAACATGGCGTCGGAGTCGAGGGTGCTGCCGGCCTCCTCGGCCGCCACCTGGATCAGGGCGCTCAGGCGCTCCAGATCCGCGAGGCGCTGCTGCGCGCGGGGCTCCTTTTCGATCCGCGCACGCACGGCGCGCTCTTCGACGGGCGAAAGGTCGCCGTCGTAGAAACGCTGCAGGGTCTCGTCATCAAGCTCTATCGACATCTTGGTCTTGCTCGTCTTGGGGCTTGAGCTCGCCTTTCACATAGTCGGCGAGGGCGGATTGCATCTTGCGGCGCGCGTGGAACAGCCGACTCATGATCGTCCCCTTGGGCACTTTCATGATCGTGGCGATCTCCTCGTAGCTCAAGCCCTCGACCTCCCGCAGCAGGATGCACTGGCGGTGGATCTCGGGCAGCGTGCCGAGCGCGCTCTGGATCTTGGCGGCGAGCTCCTTGCGCGAGTGGGTCTTGGCCGGGTCGGCGTTGGTCAGCACCGGCGCCAGGTTGCTCGGGTCCTCGAGCTCGTCCTCACGCCTGAACGACTCGTCGAAGTCCACTTGGCGTGCGACCTTCTTGCGTCTCAGGTGGTCGATCGCGAGGTTCATGGTGATCCGATAGAGCCAGGTGTAGAAGCTCGAGGCTCCCTGGAAGGTCGCGAGGTGGCGGTGGACTTTGACGAAAGCCTCCTGCACCACGTCGTGGGCGTCGGTCGGATTTTTGACCACGCCCAGCGCGACCGCGAACACCCTCCGGTGGTACTTGTCGAAGAGCTGACGAAACGCCGTCCGGTCTCCCTGTTGGGCTCGATGGACGAGGGTGAGGTCATCTTCGCCAGGCAACGCGCTCGCACCCTGCTCCGACGCCAGACCGGGCGAGCCATTCATCGGTCCCGTTTCCCCTGCGTCCTTGGATCCCGCCCCACTCATTGGCTCCCGGTTGTAGCACGAGGTGCCCCCAAACCCGCGCGAGCAACCGACTTGGGGCCGCCCGCGAGCGCTCCGCGCCCCGGGGGAGCCTCCCCCCGACCCTGTGGCTGCTAAAGTGCCCGACCCATGCTGGACCTCTCGCGCCTCAACCCCCCCCAACGTGCGGCCGTGTTGCACGGCGACGGCCCCCTCGTGGTGTTCGCGGGGGCGGGCAGCGGAAAAACGAGGGTGATCACGTACCGCATCGCCCATTTGGTCGGCGAGCGGGGGGTCCCCGCAGAGCGGATCCTGGCCGTCACGTTCACCAACAAGGCCGCCGGCGAGATGCGGGCGCGGATCGCCACGATCCTGGCGGGCGCGAGCAGCAGCCCCTGGATCGGCACGTTCCATTCGATCTGCGCCCGCTTGCTCCGCTGGAACGCGGCCGAGCTGGGGATCCACCCGCAGTTTGTTATCTACGATGATACAGATCAAAAGGCGATGCTCACGCGGGTCCTGCGCGACCTGGACATCGATGAGCGGCGCTTTCCCCCCCGCGAGATGGCGCGTTTCATCGAACAGCAGAAGCAGAAGCTGATCCGGCCGGACGAAGTGTCCGTGCGTTCGGCCCACGAGGAGGTCGGACAACGGGTCTACCGTACCTACGAAGAGCGCATGCAGCAGTCAGGGGCGCTCGACTTCAACGATCTGCTGGTCCGCATGGTCTACGGGTTGCGCAGCAACGAGGCGCTGCGCTTCAACCTGCAGCGCAAGTGGGAGTACATCCTGGTCGACGAGTTCCAGGACACCAACCTGGTCCAACTCGAGCTCGTGCGGTTGCTCTCGGAGAAGTACCGCAACCTGTGCGTGGTGGGCGACGACGACCAGTCCATCTACAAGTGGCGCGGCGCGGATCGGCGAAACATCCTCGACTTTCAGCGCTCCTTCTCCGACGCGGCGGTGATCAAGCTCGAGCAGAACTACCGCTCCTCGGCGCACATCCTGGCCGCGGCCATGGCGGTGATCAGCAAGAACGCCGAGCGCGAGCCGAAGAGCCTGTGGACCGACAACCCGCCCGGGACCAAGGTGCGCCTCATCACCTGCGCCGACGAGCGCGACGAGGCTCGCGCGATCACCGAAGCCGTACGCAGCCTGCGCGATCACGGCATCGCGCTTTCCAAGGTGGCGATCTTCTATCGAACCCACGCCCAAAGCCGCGTGCTCGAGGAGGAGATGCGGGCCTCGAATCTCCCTTACCGCGTGGTGGGGGGACAACGCTTCTACGAGCGCGCCGAGGTGAAGGATGTGCTCGGTTACTTGCGGGTCCTCGTGAACCCCAACGACGACGTGAGCCTGCTCAGGATCATCAACACGCCGGCCCGGGGCATCGGCAAGACCACCCTGGACAAGGTCCTCGAGCTCGCCGCGCAGGCCGGCCAGCCGGTATGGGACACGCTGCTCGACACGCGCGCCATGGGAACCTTGCCGCGCGCCGCCACCGGCAAGCTCTCGGCGTTCGTGGCCATGATGCAGGGGCTCATGGAGAAGGCCGCCGCGGGCATGGGGCCGGCCTCGGTCTTGGACGCGGTGTTGGAGGAGACGGGCTATCTGACGCTCTTGCGGGAGCAGGACAGCGTGGAGGCCGACGGTCGGATCGAGAACATCGAGGAGCTCTTGGCGTCGATGCGGGAGTTCGAGGGCGAGGCCGAGATCCCGACCTTGGCGCAATACCTGGAGCTGATCACGCTGCAGACCAACAGCGACGAGGTCGATGCCGCGGACAAGCTCACGCTGATGACCGTGCACGCCGCCAAGGGGCTCGAGTTCCCGGTGGTGTGGGTCTCGGGCCTCGAGGAGCGCATCTTCCCGATGTCGCGCGAGCAGAGCTTGAGCAACGCCGATCTCGAGGAGGAGCGCAGGCTCGCCTATGTGGCGTTCACCCGCGCGGAGCAGCGGCTGTTTTTGAGCTACGCGTGCGCACGCAGGCTCCACGGAGACATGATGCTCGGCATTCCTTCGCGCTTTCTCGACGAGATTCCCCCCGAGCACCTGGAGCTGGTCTCGCGCGTGGAGCGCCACCGCAGCTACGGCGCACAGCCGCAGACCTACGGACGGCTCCGGACCCACGATGAGGGCGGCGCGCGTTACGAGTACGATGAGCCGCGCTGGGGGGGGCGCTCCCCGGCACGCTCTTCGGGGGCCGAGCTGGACTTTTTGGCCCCCGCGCGCACGAGCACCGGCTTCACCCGCGCGAGGCCGCAGTTCACGCGCTCGAGTCCGGCCGCGCGCCCCCGTGCCGGTCAAGGCTTCACGGGGGTGCGCGGCGGGGGATCGAGCGTTTCCAGGGCGAGCGGTGAGTCCTACGTCGATCGCTCGGACGTGGACGGCTCCGGTTACGGCGAGATCGCGAGCGGCATGCAGGTGCGGCACGCCAAGTACGGCGAAGGCGAGGTGCTCAGCGTGGAGGCGGGCCGGCCGCCCAAGGTCACGGTGAGGTTTTCGGGGTGGGGCGTAAAGCAGATCCTTGCGAGCTACCTCGAGCCGGGCTGAGGGGCACCACAACGCGCTTTCTTCGGGCGTGCATCGACGGCATGATAGGCGGCCGAGGAACTTCTTCATGACAGTGACGCTAGAAACGCGTGTGGTCGCCGGTACGGGTCAGGTCTCGACGCAGCTCGGTGACGAGACGGTGATCATGGGGGGAGCCAAAGGGCTCTACTTTGGGCTCAATGCCGTGGGCGCCCGTGTATGGGAGCTCATGGAGAAGCCGACCGACGTGCGCAGCATCGTGGCCGCCATCGCGCGGGAGTACGACGCACCAGAGCAGGTCGTCGCTGCGGATGTGCTGAAGCTGATCTCCGAGCTCCAGGAGCACGGCCTGGTGGTAGTGGGCGCGGACCTCCAGGAATGAGCGGATTTTTCGCGGTTTTCGCGCGAACCGACGAGCCCATCGATCCTGCGCTCTTGGCGCGCATGGAGACCTCGCTGGCCTATCTCGGGGGAGATGCGCGTGGCCAGGTGTCGCTCGCACGCTGCGGGCTCGGGCAAGTCTCGCTCTGGACCACCCCCGAACAGGCGGGCTCCACGCCCCCGTTCCGCTTGCCGGACGCGGGCCTGTGGTTGGTCGGCGACGTCCGGCTGGACAATCGTGAAGAGCTCGCCGACGCGCTTTCCATCGCGGAGGCAGCGGGCCTACCGGACGAGGTCTTCATCTTGCACGCCTACGCGCGTTGGGGCGAGGACTGCACGCAGCGCCTGCTCGGCGACTTTGCGTTCGCGCTGTGGGACGAGCGCGCGCGTGGTCTGTTCGTGGCCCGTGACCACTTCGGCGTGCGCTCGGTTTGCTATGCGGAGACGTCACGACACGTGTTGGTCGCTTCGCATTCGCGCGCGCTCTTCGCCGCGCCCGAGCTCTCGCGCCGCATCGACGATTTCATGGTGGCGGACTTCCTCACGCGCCAATACAGCACCAAACATCGCACGTTCTTCGAGGGCGTTTTTCGGCTTCCCCCGGGCAATCAGCTCCGGGTCACGGAGCGCGGGCTCAACGTCCACACCTATTGGCAACTCGACCCGACGCGCCGCGTGCACCTCCCCAGCAACCAGGACTATGTCGACCAGTTTCGGGAGCTCTTTCAAGAGGCCGTCCGCGCCCGCCTGCGCACGCGGAGCGCGCCTGCCTTGATGCTGAGCGGCGGGCTCGACTCGGCCGGGATCCTCGGGGCCGCGCAATCCCTTCGCCCCGACCTGAAGCTGCGCTGCTTCTCGGCGCGCTTCCCGGACTTTCCGGAGTGCGACGAGGGGAGCTTTCTCGCGCTCTGGCACCAGCGGGGACAGGCCGAATATCAGGACGTGGCGGTAGATCGCGGCTTTCCTCTCGGCACCCTCGAGGACGTGCAGCACCTGATGCAGGCGCCGCTCGCCGGCCCCAATTCCTGGATCTTCCTCATGCTCGCGCGGCGCGTCAGGCAAGAGGGCGCCGTCACGTTGCTGGACGGATTGGACGGCGACTCCGTGGTAGACCACGGGTGGCGCTATCCGAACGTGCTCTGGCATCAAGGCAAGGTCGTCCGCGCCCTGCGGGAGTTCGCGCGCATCCGTCGTCGGCTGGGGGGGACCTGGCGAGAATACGCGGTCGCGAGCCTGGTCGGCCTCGAAGTCGAGTCGCTGCTGGATCTCTATGGGTTGTATGCTCCCTGGACACGCCAACATCCGCCTGCCCTGATGTCGCGGGGACTTAGTGAGCGTGCCGGCTGGTTCGCGTCCACGCGACGCACTGCCAAAGCGTCGGCTCGGCCCGTGACCGACTTCCACAAGCTTCACCACCGACATATCAACTCCGGGGTGATCACGGTGCTGGCGGAGAATGCGAACGATCTCTCTGCTGCCGTGGGGATCGACGCGCGCCACCCCTACTTCGATCGGCGGCTCATGGAATTTTGTCTAGCGATCCCGGCCGAGCAACGCCTGCGCGATGGTTGGGATCGATGGATCCAGCGCCGGGCATTCGAGGGCTGGATCCCCAAGGAAATCCAGGTTCGTATCGCCAAGTCCCTGTGGGAAGGCCCCCTGCAGCGACAGTTCTTGCGCGGAGACGCCGCCCGGCTGCGTAGCCTCGCGTCCCAGCCTCGCGTTACTGCCTATGTGGACGCGGCAGCCATGGGCAAAACCATCGAAGTGCTGGCGTTCGAAGAGGGGCTCCCGGCTCCTCTCCCGCGGCCGCGCCTGGGCGACTTGCTGCGAACAGGGTGGCCTCGCCCAGAGCTGATGGATCTCTGGATGGCCGGCAGCTTCGGCAGTTGGCTCTCGGCTCAGCCAGGTTAGCCAATTGGATCCCAGCTCTCCGAACGTTCACAATTCTGCGTTGGCGGCGCAGGGTGTGTGCTAATGATTTACCCGGGTCGCCCGAGTGGCACCTCTACACTCACCAGGTAAAAGGACGAGAAAACATGGAAAAGAAGGCTTACGAAGCTCCTGCGATCACGGTCCACGGCTCCGTCGAAGACCTCACCAAGGGTGGCGGCATCGGCTTCACGGACCTGCTCGTGGGCAACGGCATCGGCAGCGTGTTCATTCCGGAGCCGGGTCACGGCGGCTCGGACCTCGGCAGCTGAGGTTCGTCCAGGCCCCGGAGAACTTCTGCCAAGTTCCGTGGAAGATTCTGGGGCCCGCGGAAGCCAAGATGTTTCAGTGGTTTCGCCGCTAGTTCTGAGTTCTACTAGCGGCAGTTTGCGCTTTGATGAGCGCCTGTCAGCTGACATCTGGCGAAAAATACCGTGAACTCTCTAACAGAATCCCTGGTATCGCTGCTTTTTGCTCGTCCGGGGCGAGGCCTCGATGAAGCCATGCGCAACGCCATCACTGGCGCCGAGCGCACAGAGCTCGAATCGGCCATCGCCCGCCTTGCGATCCACAAGGTCTTGCCCCTCTTGGCGTACCAGCTGGCCGAGTTCGGGCTGGACAAACAGATCCCCACGCCCGTGTACGAAGGGCTGCGGGCCGCTCGTATCGCGGTGGGGCGCAAGAACTTGCTCCTGTTTCTGGCCGCCGAGCGCATCCTCCGCGTGACGCGCGCGCAGGACGAGCCGCAACTCGCGCTCAAGGGGCTCGTCTTGGCGGACCGCTACTACCCTGACATTTCGACGCGGCCCATGGGGGACATCGACCTGGTGCCCGTGCCTGAGCGCTACGAGCCGCTGTTCCGCATCTTGGAGGGGTTGGGCTTTCGCCCTAGCGAGACGCATCACATCCAGGAGGATGGCGTAACCTACGTCAATCAGCAGGGATTGATCTGCGACGCCCATCGCCGGCTCAGCATCTTCGCTGCGCATCCGTGGGAGACCATCGTGCGCGAGGCGCAGCTCACGCGCTTGAACGGCGCGCCCATCCTGACGCTCGAGCCGAACGCCATGGTGGCGCATCTTGTGGTGCACATGGGCGGGCATCTCCCCGAGATCGGCGCCGTGTTGATGTGGCTGCTCGACGTGGCATTCGTGCTCCGTCGCCATGGAGCCGAGCTGGATCCGGCGCGCATCCGCGTGCTCTGCGGGTCGGACGCGGACTGGTCGCTCTTTCTCCGCGTGCTCGGCTTCCTCCAGCGTGAGGGCGAGGAGATCCCTGCCGCGCTACGCCCGTACCTGCGCTTCATTCCGCCGCTCTCGCTCGGCTTCATCCTGCGCCAGCGGCGGCTGCGCCCCTGGGGCCTTCCGGGCGCCAAGGGGTGGCTGCGTGTGGTGGCGCAGAGGCTCGCGCTCAGGACCAACGAGAAGAGGCCGCGGCTCGAGTCCGACGATCTATGGCTGTGGCCTGCGGACACCGCCTTGAACGTTCTTGCGCCGCAGCTCGTGCGCTGGACTTGACGATCTTACGCAGGCTCAATACTGAAGCAGGGTTCCGTCCCGCGTGGCGCGGCGGACGGCGCGCGTGAAGAGCCACAAGCTCGCGGGAAAGAGCACGAGCACGTAGGCGACGAGGATGCTCAGATCCCACCAGATTACGGAGAGCCCTTCGCCCTTGAGCAACACCCCCCGCAGCGGGCGTGCCGCATGGGTCACGGGTAGCCACGAGGCGATCACGCCGAGCCACTTGGGCAGCATCTCGACCGGATAGACGATGTCGCCCAGCATGAAGAATACCGTGCCGATCAGGGGACGAATCGGATCACCGCGCTTGAAGACCATGAGGAAGCTCGCCGACACGATGCCCAGGCTCGCGAAGATCAGCGTGGTCAACGCGATGATCAGCAACGCGAGCAGCGGGTTTCCCTTGAGGGGCACCTGGTAGAGCAGGGCGCCGCCGCCGATGAACAGCAGCGTCGTTAGGGTGGCCTTCACGAACGGGTAGGCCGTGGACGCGAGGATGATGCCCGACACTTTGATGGGGGTCATCAGGACGGACTCGAGCGTACCCATGGCTCGCTCGGATTGGATGGCCGCCGCGTAGACGCCATAGCTCGACATGAAGAAGTTCATCACCCCCGAGCCAACGATGGCGTAGGGCAAGAATCCCCCGTAGGGACCCATGACGTCGAGGTGCCCGACGAGCTGCGCCGGCAGGTACAGGATCAACACAGGCATCAGCGCGGAGGCCATGCCTAGCGCGAAGTTGAGCGGATAACTTCGCTCCATGCTGAAGTCGCGCCAGAAGAAGGCGCGCACGATGCGAAAGAAGGCGCTCACGTCTTCTTGCCTTCCCGCGCTTGCTCTTCGGCCTCGATGCGCTCGAGGATCTGCTGCAGGCCATAGTGCTCCGTGTCGCAGCCGACCACGGGCAGCTGGGCCGCGACGATGCGCCCCAAGAGAAAGTCGAGGCTGTCGTCGCCCGCGCGCCGTGCATAGTTGAGCACCCAGTTCTGGTCCTCGGCGGGTGAGCAGGCGAGCGTGTCCAGCTGCTCGCGAGCGCTCGCGAGCCAAGCCTCCTCCGGGCGCGCGCGCAGCGTGATACGCACGCGCTCGTGGCCGAGGTATTTGCTCACCAGGGCGGCCGTCGAGTCGCACTCGATGATGCGACCGCGGCTCAGGATCGCGACCCGCCCGCACAGCCGCTCGATCTCGGCGAGGTTGTGCGTGGTGATCAGCACCGTGTTCTCGGGCCGCGCGGCGACCCAGCGCGCGATCTCCTTGCGAAGTCCTTCGGCGCTGATGGGGTCGAGGCTGCGCGTGGGCTCGTCGAGCAGCAGGAGGGGAGGGCCGGGTAACAGCGCGCGCACGATGGCGAGGCGCTGCTTGTTGCCGGTGGAGTACTCCTGGAAATTTCGGTCCAGCAGCGGGCCCAGCTCGAACATCTCGCACAGCTCGCCGATCTTGTGACGGAGCGCCTTGCCTCGGAGGTCATGGAGCTGACCGAAGAATTCCAGGTTCTCCCGGCCCGAGAGCCGCCAGTAAAACGTGCGCTCGTCGGCGCTGACCAGGCCCACGTGGCCCTTTACGCGGATGACGTCGGTGACCGTGTCGTGCCCGAACACGCGTACCTTGCCGAGGGTGGGCTCGAGCAGGCCACAGGTGCTCTTGATCAAGGTGGTCTTACCCTGTCCGTTGCGCCCGACCAGTCCGAACACCTCTCCGGGGTCCACCGAGAGGCTCACGTCCCGCAAGGCATGCACGGGCCGCCCGCTCGGCTTTCGCAAGATCCGACGTAGTCCCATCAGGGCTGGGGTGAAGGTCTTGGAGAGATTGACGATGTCGATCGCGCGAGTGGTCATGCGAGCTGGGCGACGTGATCTTCGACGAACTGGGAGAGTCTGGTGAGTCGCGCCAGGTCCCGCGGTCGCTCGAGCCGATACACCGGTACGTTCTCTGCGACCTTCGCGCAGCGCTTCATGAGCTCGCGCGTCCCGACGCAGGCTGTCTGCTGTCGCGGTCGATAGCAGAAGGTCATCAGGGTAAGGAGGGCCTGCGGTAGCATCAAACGTTCGGCACGTTCGGCCTCGCCCACGGCGAGCTGGTAGATCGCGCTGAGCGGCTGTGACTCGTTTGGTAGTCCTTCTGCGAAGAAGGCGAGCTTGTCGATACCGGAGTGGACACGTTGTTTGTCCTCGAGGCTCACGCCCATGTGCGCCAGGACCTCTGGGTACACCTTCATTCGCGGGTACCCCGGCAAGACTCGGATCGGCGCCTCTCCCCACGGGATCACCGCCACATCATCCGACAAGACGCGGTGGCCCGCTACATAGAGCGCGCTCGCGAGAGTGCTCTTGCCGTCGCCCGAGTTCGCGACGAAGGCGCAGGTGCGCCCCCCGATCGACAGCACGCACGCGTGTAGCGCGAGGAGTTCGCGCTGCCAGAGCAAGGTGGCCAACACCGGCCCGAGCAAGACATGCCGGACCAAACCTTCATCCACGCCTGAGTCGGCGTCGACCTCGATGCGATTTCCGCTCAGCACGCGATAGCGCGCAAGTCCGGGGTACACGTAGACGACCTCGCCTGGCCGCGCGATGAACCAGCCGTCGTGCCCCTCAGGGGGCGTGAAGGAATCGTCGCGGGGGACCTCGATGGGCGCCGCCGCCACCACCACGTCGGCGGACCGGATCGCGAGCTCACCGGGGAGGAGGTCTGGAAGGGGCCACTCGCAGTCAATCTGCAGGCCGAACGCGGTGTGCCGATGCAAACTTTCCCACCTCTGTGCTTCAGCCTGTTGCGGGCCCTAAGGGCCCAGGCCTTGGGCCCGAACGACTTTCGGGATGGTAGCAGGATCGGTGTTTGCCGGGTCCGAACTCTGCACAGCGCGACAGCATGGGGCTAGGGAGGGGAGAGGGGAGGCCTGAGTCTGCCCGTGCACGCCAAGGCGCCGCCGGGGGGCGGATGTAACTCAATCGCCCGAGGAGCTGCTCGAGGACTTGGCCTCGGCCTTGGACTCCCCGGCCTCGCTCTTCTTGCTGCTCTTGGTGCTGCTGCCATAGCCGTCGGCATACCAGCCGCCGCCCTTGAGCACGAAATTGCCACCGGAGATCAAGCGCTTTGCCTTGAGCTTGCCGCACTTGGGGCACTTCTTGATGGGGTTTTCGCTGATGCGCTGCTCGAGCTCCCACTTCTTTCCGCAGGCTTCACAACCGTATTCGTACGTCGGCATTCGTGGACTCCGCGAGGAGATTAAGACCGCCGGAGGGCCTGTCAAGACGCACATCGGGATGGGGAAAGCCCCCACATACGGAGCCCGTGCCCAACCGGTGGACCTGGTCGTGGACTTTGACGGCGACGGCGACCTGAACGGCGACGACGAGCGGAAATCGCGTGGTCCCGTTCAGGTCGCCGTCGCCGTCAGAGTCGCCGTCAACGTCCACGACGACGACGAGGACCTGAGCTGTTCGACGACAGAGGCCCGGCGAGGTGGCCATTAAACGACCCGTGCCCGCGGCCGTACACGTCGATCGTGTACGGGGCCGCGGGCACGCGCGTGGCACTTCGGCTCGCTTGCGCGAGCCTCGCGATCACTTGGCCTTGAGGGCCTCGTCGATCACTTCCTTGAAGCGCTCCACCGGCTGGGCACCCTGGAGCAGCTTGCCGTTGATGAAGAACGAGGGCGTTCCGATGCGTGCGCCCGACTTCTCGACCGCCTCGATGTCCGCCTTCACGCGGGCCTCATGGGTCTTGTTGTCGAGGGCGGCCTTGAACTTGGCCATGTTCACGCCGCCGAGCTGCTCGGCGTACTTCTCGAGATCCGGGCGCGTGAGCGCGCGCTGGTTTTCGAACAGGATGTCGTGGAACGCCCAGAACTTCGCGGCGCCGGCCTGATCGTAGATCTCCATGGCAGCCTCGGCCGCAGGCTGGGCTTCCTTGTGGAAGGGCAGCGGGTAGTTGCGCCAGACGATCTTGATCTTGTCCTTGTAGGTGTCCAGCAGCTGCTTGATGGTGGGGTTCACGCGTCCGCAGAAGGGGCACTGGAAGTCGCTGAACTCCTGGATCACGACCTTCGCGTTCTTGCCGCCCTTGAACGGTGCGTCCTTGGCGACGGCGATCTCGTAGATCTTGTTGGCGTCGGGCGCCGCAGCAGCGGCGGGGGCCGCGGCGGGCTGGGTGGCGCCGTTCTTGATGATCTCCTCGTAGAGCTTGGCCTTGGGGGTACCGGACTCGACCTTGGCCTTGGCCTTGGCGAGCTCCTCGTCGATCAGCTTCTCGAACGCCGGCTGGGGCTGCGCGCCGCGCAGGCTACGCCCATTGATGAAGAACGATGGCGTGCCCGACGCGCCGAGACCACGCGCGATAGCCTGGCTCTCTTCGATCTTCGCCTTGTAGGTGTTGTTGTCGAGCGCGGTCGCGACCTTCTTGGCGTTCAAGCCGAGCTGCTTCGCGTAGTTCTCGAGATCGGGGCGCGTGAGGGCGCGCTGGTTCTGGAACAGGAGGTCGTGGGCTTCCCAGAACTTCTTGTCGCCACCCTGGGCGAACGCCTCGAGCGCGAGCTGCGCGGCGGGGCCAGCGTCGTTGTGGAAGGGAAGGGGGTTGTCCTTCCAGACCACGCGCAGGTCGTTGCCGTACTTGCCGACGAGCGCCGTGATCGTGGGCTCCACGCGCGCGCAGAAGGGGCACTGGTAATCGCTGAAGATCACCATGGTGACCAGGGCGTCCTTGGGACCCTTCTGAGGATCCTTGTCGCTGACCGGAACCTTGTAGACGGTCTTGTCCTCGGCGGCGGGCGCGGCGGGCTTGGCGGCGGCCTCCGAGGCCTTGGTCTTGGCGTTTGCCATCAGCGTCGCGTAGAGGCTCGCCGCGGGCACGCCCTTGGCCTTGAGCTTGTCGGCGCGCTTGAGCTCGTCGTCGATGATCTCCTTGAACTTCGCGAAGGGCTGTGCGCCGGCCAACTTGCGGCCGTTGATGAAGAACGAGGGGGTGCCGCGCGCGCCGACGTCGGCTGCGAGGGCCTGGTCCTCCGCGATGGTCTTCTCCCACTTCTTGCTGTCGAGGGCGGCCTTGAACTTGTTCATGTCCAGGCCGATCTCCTGGGCGTACTTCTCGAGGTCGGGGCGCGTGAGGGCGCGCTGATTCTCGAACAGCTTGTCGTGCATGGCCCAGAACTTGGGGGCCTTGCCCTGATCGAACGCCTCCAACGCCGCCTGGGCCGCGGGGCCCGCGTTCTGGTGGAAGGGCAGCGGCTGGTTACGCCACACGATGCGCACCTTCTTGCCGTACTCCTTCTCGATCTGCGCGAGCGTGGGGCCCACGCGACTGCAGAAGGGGCACTCGAAGTCGCTGAACTCCACGATGGTCACGAGCGCGTCGCTTGGGCCCTTCTGGGGCTGCGCGGAGGTGACGGGCACTTTGAGGCGCTCGGGGGCGTCCTCTTCCTGCACCCCCGCGACGGCGCCAGCGCCCTCTCCGGCTTGTTCCGCGCTGGCATCGGCGATCTCGCCGTCGCCCTTCTTCGCCGTGATCTGACCGAGTACAAACCCGATCACCGCGGCGATGATAGTCATCACAATGGCTGATCCCTTACTCATGTTCTCTCCTCAGGCCACGGCCTGCGCCGTGGCGCTCTGACACCACAGTTCATCGAAAACCAAAAGGCTGGCGGTCAGCTCGTGCGTCGGAAGGCCTGGCGAGGGGTCGCCCCGTGGCGCAGCGCGCCGGACAATCCACGCGCCCCGGGCGGGGTGCGCTCGCGCACACGGACACGCGCCCCGAGGGCGGGGGTCACTGCGCGACAAGGCAGACGGAACGCAGAGCTGAATCAGGCGCGCGGAGGGCGCTCGAGGCGCGCGCGAACGCATGAACGGGGACGCTCGCTGGGCAGCGGGCGCTCCCAGGACGGTAGGCTCCACGAGGCCGCAGGGGCCACCGCGGGACCGTGAGCAAAGAAGGCCAGCGGGGGCGCGTCTGCAAGCTCGATGTGGCCCGAGGGGGGCAGCGCAGGGAGGCACAGGGGCGAGCTCGGATCGGCACACCACAAAAGCTCCCCGCCGCCGAGCGGACCGTCGTCCCGGTCGCAGCTCATGAGCGTGGTCTGGCTGTACTCCAGATCGCGTAAGCTCAATGCCGACGCCTCGCGCATGCCCGCCAGGCACACGACCAAGGTCCCCATGATCAGCGCGGCCCCCAAGCTGAGCGCGATCAGTCTGTTCGTGG
>JBIQKA010000125.1:0-14040 GCA_044507075.1 Myxococcales bacterium | reverse complement strand
GCATGCGCTAGCTCCCGCACATGGCCCTGAATCTTGGTGCCGTCGGCACCACCGTCGGTCCGTTCGAACACCCTTACACCTGGAAAGACGTGGCGCTTTATGCGCTCGCCGTGGGCGCGGGGACTTCGGACCTGGGTTACCTCGTCGACCCCAGACCCAAGGTCTTGCCCACCTGGGGGGTGGTGCCTGGCTTCGTCCCGGTCTTCGCGGCGCTCGATCACATCGGCGGCGATCGGGTGCAGCTGCTGCATAGCGCGATGCGCATCGAGCTGGTCAAGCCTTTCCCCAGCACGGGCGTGATGATGACCACCGGCCACGTCCTCGGCATCTGGGATTTGCGGATCGGCGCCCTGGCGAACGTCGAGACGCGCACGCAGATCGGGGGCGAGCTCCACATGCGCACGGTGTGGACCCTGCTCCTGAGGGGAGAGGGGGGCTTCGAGGGCGAACGCGCCCCGTCGCTGCTCCGCGTCAAGGTGCCCAAGGATCGGGCGCCGGACTTCTCCGTCGCGTGGCGCACCCAGGAGACGCAGGCGTTGCTTTACCGGCTCACCGGCGACATCAACCCCATTCACTCGGATCCCGAGGTCGCCAGGGCGGCCGGCTTCGAGAGGCCGATCCTGCACGGGCTGTGCAGCTACGGTTTTGCCGGTCACGCTGCGCTCAAGGCGCTCGCTGGCGACGATCCGGCGCGCTTCAGGAGCCTGGAGGCGCGCTTCACGAGCCCCGTGCTGCCTGGCAACGCCTTGCGCGTCGAGGGCTGGGTGCTCGAGCCCGGCAAGGCCGCCCTGACCGTGCGGGTCTGTGACACGAATGAGCTCGCGATCGGTCACTGTCTGTTCGAGTACGAGGTCTGACGATGGATGGCAGTACCAAGAGCCCGACCCTCAGCGTGGAGGACAAGAAGTTCTTCCTTTTCAACGCGCTGGTTTCGGTCCTCGCGCTCTCCTTGCTCGGCTGGCTCCTGCTCATCCGGCGGGCGGCCCCGGGGGGGCACGATCTCGCGTTCATGCCGGGGGTCAACGCCGGCTTCAACGCGCTGGCCGCGACCTTCCTGGTGTGCGGATTCGTCTGCATCAAACAGCGCAGGATCGAGCTCCACAAGCGCTTCATGGTGAGCGCGTTCGCCGCGTCGAGCCTGTTTCTGATCGGCTACGTCGCCTATCACTACGTGCACGGCGACACGAAGTTCACCGGCACGGGTCCCATCCGCACCGTGTACTTCGCGGTGCTGATCAGCCACGTGCTGCTCTCCATCGGGGTGGTCCCGCTCGCGCTCTCGGCCTTCTATTTTGCCTGGCGCAAGCGCTTCAGCACGCACGCCAAGGTGGCGCGCGTGCTGTTTCCGATCTGGCTCTACGTGTCGGTCACGGGCGTGATCATCTACTTCATGCTCAGGTCGTAGCGGCGCCCGGCGCAACGCAGCGCGGGGAGGGCGCAGGCAGGGCGCGCGCCTTCACTCGATCCAGGGCGAGCGCTTGAGCCGCGGCAAAAGGCCCACGTCGATTCCACGTTGGAGCAAGAGCTCCACGGCGCGACGGCCCTGCTCGCCGATGTCCACCGATTGCTGGTTGACGTAGAGGCCGATGTGCTGGCGGCACACCTCCTCGCTCAGCTCCTGGGCGTGCTCACGCACGTAGGCGCTGCTCGCCTCGGGGTGCGCGAAGGCGTGGCGGACGCTGTCGCTGACCGCCTTTTCGATCTCCCGCAAGAGCGGCACGCCGAGCTCGCGGCGCGCCGCGATCAGCCCGAGCGGCAACGGTAGCTCCGTCTCCTTCTCCCAGAGGCTCCCCACGTCGGCCAGGGCCACGAGGCCGTGATCGGCGTACGTGAACCGGCTCTCGTGGATGATGAGCCCCGCGTCGAACTCGCCGGCCGCAAGCGCAGGCATGATGCGGTCGAAGCGCAGGGCCGTGATCCGCACGTCGCTCGGGGCGAACAGGCTCAGGAGCAAGTAAGCGGTCGTCCGCAGGCCTGGGACCGCGATGTGCTTGCCTTGTAGGTCCGCGAGCGAAGTGAAGCCCCGGTCGGGCCGGGCGACCACCAGGGGACCCACCCCGCGCCCGAGGGCCGCCCCCGCCCGCAGCACTGCGTAATCGTCGGCCACGAACGACAGGGCGCTGGCGCTCAGCTTGGTGACCGGCAGGCGGGGGGCGGATGTCTCACCGAGGGCGCGGTAATTGAGCGCCTCGATGTCCGCCATTTGCACCTGAAACCGTATTCCGGGCACGGAGACCAACCCATGAACCAGGGCATGGAACATGAAGGTATCGTTCGGACAACTCGAGAAACCTAGACCGAGCGTGCGTTCGGGGGAAATGGCCACGCTCCAACCTGGATCGACGAGCGCGTGTCGTCCAGCCTCCTGAACCCAGCCTCTAGCCGACGACATGAAACCACCGGCGCGCGCGTTCCGGGTCACCTGCAGAGGCGCGAAAAAAGCCGTAGATCACCCCACCCCCAGCTCGGGTACCCTCTTGCGGGTGAAACCTGAAGCCCTGGGGGAGTTGCTTGGGAACCAGCGACCCAAGCCGCTCATGCGTTCGTTCAGCAACGTGTTGCGCCGTGCGCTCGGCGAAGTAGAGAGCGACGTGCGCAAACCCGATCCGCTGGGCATGGGGACCAAGCTTGGCCCCTACACCCTCGAGCAAAAGGTGGGGCAGGGCGGTATGGGCGCCGTGTATCGGGCGCGCCACGACCGCTTGCCGCGGCCCGTCGCCGTGAAGCTGCTGCGCACGCGCGTGGCCGGCGAAGAGAGCCTGGAGCTCTTCGAGCGTGAGGTGCAGCAGACGTCGCGGCTCACGCACCCGAGCACCGTGCAGATCTATGACTTCGGTGCGGCTCCGAACGGCATCTATTACTACGCCATGGAGTACATCGACGGGCTGACCCTCGATGACCTCGTCATGCGCTACGGGCCGCTCTCACCGGGCCGCGTGATCTACATCCTGGCGCAGGTCGCGCACGCGCTCGCCGAGGCGCACGAGATGGGCCTCGTGCACCGGGACATCAAGCCCGCCAACATCCTGCTCTGCGATCGCGGCGGCGTCGTGGACTTTCCGAAGCTGGTGGACTTCGGCCTGGTGGCGGATCTCCAGGCGCCGATCGACCCCAACGACAATCGCCCGCGCACCCTGCTCGGAACGCCCATGTACATGGCGCCTGAGGCCCTGGTGGAGACGCACCGCATCGACGCTCGCACCGACCTCTACGCGCTCGGTGCCGTCGCGTACTACATGCTCACGGGCGAGGACCTGTTCGACGAGGCGCGCGACGTGGAGCACCTCGTTTCACTGCAGCTCAATCAGGACCCGGTCACGCCCTCGCAGCGCGTGCGGCGCAAGCTGCCTCGCGACCTCGAGCGGTTGGTGATGACTTGTCTCGCCAAGTCCCCGCTCGAGCGGCCCCAGAGCGCGCTCGAACTGCGCGAGTCCATGCTGAACTGCCTAGACGCGCGAAACTGGGGGATGCGCGAGGCCGAGGCCTGGTGGGCTGACGAGGGCCTTTCGATCCGGCGAAGGAGCGCGGACGGGACGCGGCTCTCGGGCACTTCCCGCGATGACACGGCGCGCATTCCTGAGTGGCAGTGCCGCACCGATCGAGTGCGCGTCTAGCGCAGGCACGTTTGCGTTTACGGAAAAACGTGGCCGTTCACCCAGGCCAAAGACGCGCACGCCGGGGCCAGGCCCCATTGTGAGCCGATGGGCGGTGAGGTCGCGTCAACACGCGCTCACTCCTCCTCTTTTGGGGCTCTTTTCTTGAGCCTCCACGAACAGAGTGACAGCGTGACAAAGCTGTCGATGTCGTGCGAAGAAGCGAATAGGCGATCCACTCCGGGCGTTCTTCCGGCCGTGGAAAACCACGGACCGCCGCTCGCGCTCGCTTCCACGTCGGTCGACTGCGCGTTGGCAGCGCCCCGACGCTCCCCGGGCGAGCCCGATTCGCGCTTCGAGCTGGCCACGGTGCAAGCGAAGTCGGGCCGGGCCAAGGAGCCTTTGTCCACGCGGCTCGACATCGGCAGCGTGGTCGCGGGGCGCTACGAGATCGTGGAGTTCGTGGCAGAGGGCGCGTTCGGCGCCGTCTATCGCGCGCACGATGTCGATGTGGTGGGCCACGTGGTCGCGCTCAAGGTCATGCACCGTCCGGCCGCGTCGGAGGCCGAGCACGCGCGCAACCTGCGCGAGGTGCAGCTGATCGCCGCCGTCTCGCATCCTTCGGTCGTGAGCTTCAAGGACCACGGGCTGCACCGTGGGCGTTTCTACATCGTCATGCCCTGGTACGAGGGCGAGACGCTCGCGCAGCGGCTGCGTGCGCACGGGCCGTTGAGCCGAAAGGAGGCCGCCGCCATCTTCCAGCCGCTCGCGGCGGCGTTGGCGGCGATGCACGAGCGCGGCGTGCGCCATCAGGACGTGAAGCCGGAGAACATCGTGCTCGCGCGCTTCGGCGCAGGCCAGGAGATCTACCCGATCCTCTTGGACCTGGGGGTCGGCGCCTTCAACGACGAGCACCTGCCGGCGTTCACGGCGCACTACGTCGCGCCCGAGATGGCACACGCGCACCTCGCCCTGTGTAACGGCGAAAAGCCCGTCTCCGTCGACGGCAAGGCCGACGTGTTCGCGCTCGCCCTGACGCTGGTGGACGCGCTCGCCCCGGGCTCACGCCCGGTCAGCCCCGAGGCGGCCAGCCCCGCGGTGCTTGCCCAGCGCGCCGAGCACGGCGTCGTGCTCCCCGCGCTGCCCGAGCTCGCCGATCTCCAGCAGGCCTTTGCGCGCTGGCTCGCGGTGGACCCGAGCGAGCGTCCCACGGCGCGTGAGCTCACGGCGGAGCTCGCCGTCCTCACCCGGCGCGAGGAGCGCCGGCGTGAGCGGCGCCGGGTGATGATGCGGGTGGGCCCGGCGCTCGGCCTGGTGGCCATCCTGATCACGGCGCTCGCCTTTCAGCTGCGCACCGAGCGCGTGCGCTCGCGCGTGAAGGACGCGCGGATCGAGCAGCAAGCGGCCGAGATCGACGTCGCGCGCGACGCCATCGTCGCCCTCAACGGCGAACAGCGCACGCGTGCTCAGGAGGTGAGGGCCACGCGCGAGGAGAACGGCGTGCTCGAAGCGCAGCTGTCGCGCGAGCAGGCCAGAAAGCGCGTGCTCGAGCGGGTCGTCGAGAGCGACCAGCGCACGATCAAGGAGCTCAAGCGTCAGCTCGAGAGCAGCGGCGAGCGCACCCTCCAGCTCGAAGACACGCTGCGCCTGCTGGAGCAGGAGCTCAGCCAGCTCCGGGCCGAGCGTGAGCACATCGGCGAAGACCTGCTGCGCGCCCAGAGCACGCGGCGCACCATGACTTCGGACCTGGAGCGGGGCCGGCTCGAGCAAGCCCGTCTCGAGGAGGAGCTGCGCCTGGCCCGAGCGGATCGCCACGCCCTGGAGGAGCGGGTCCAAGAGCTCGAGCGCAGGGAAAGTCAGCTCTCGCTCGAGCTGGCCCGGCTGCGGGAGCAGCTCAAGGGTCCCCGCCGCGAGGCCCTGATGCTCGACCTGCCGGGCGACTCCACCCGGCCCGATCTGGTGCTCTGACGGTTCGCTTGAAGAAGCGGGTTTCGGGCAGTACCACACGGCCACGATGAACCAAGCCGTGAAAACCGCGATTTCGCCTACCCGAGACGAGAACTACGCAGAGTGGTACCAGCAGGTCGTACGCGCTGCCGACTTGGCGGAGACCTCCCCGGTGCGCGGCTGCATGGTCATCAAACCGTGGGGCTACGCGATCTGGGAGAACATGCAGCGTCAACTGGACGACATGTTCAAGGAGACCGGGCACAAGAACGCCTACTTCCCCCTGTTCATCCCGCTCTCGTTCTTGGAGAAGGAGGCCGAGCACGTCGAGGGGTTCGCCAAGGAGTGCGCGGTGGTCACCCATCACCGCCTCGAAGCGGGCAAAGACGGCAAGCTCGTGCCCGCGGGCGAGCTCGAGGAGCCGCTGGTGGTGCGCCCGACCTCGGAGACCATCATCGGCGCCATGTTCGCCAAGTGGGTCCAGAGCTATCGCGACCTGCCGCTGTTGGTGAATCAGTGGGCGAACGTGGTGCGCTGGGAGCTGCGCACGCGCCTCTTCCTGCGCACGGCGGAGTTTCTCTGGCAGGAGGGCCACACCGCGCACGCCACGGCGCAGGAGGCCACCGAGGAGACCATGCGCATGCTCAAGGTGTACGCGGAGTTCGCCGAGCAGTGGATGGCCATGCCGGTGATCCAGGGCGAGAAGACCGAAGGTGAGCGCTTCCCGGGCGCGGTGTCCACGTTCTGCATCGAGGCCATGATGCAGGATCGCAAGGCCCTGCAGGCGGGCACGAGCCACTTCCTCGGGCAGAACTTCGCCAAGGCCAGTGAGATTAAGTTCCTCGACGACAAGGGCGTGCTCTCACACGCCTGGACCACCAGCTGGGGCGTCTCCACGCGCCTGGTCGGCGGGTTGATCATGACCCACTCGGACGACGACGGGCTCATCTGTCCGCCCAAGCTTTCGCCGGCCCACGTGGTGATTTTGCCCGTGACGCACAAGGCGGAGGAGCGCCAGAAGGTGCTCGACTACTGCCACGCGCTCGCCAAGGAGCTCAAGCAGCAGAGCTACGCCGGGCGGCCCGTGCGCGTCGAGCTCGACGATCGCGATCTGCGCGGCGGCGACAAGGTCTGGCAGTGGATCAAAAAGGGCGTGCCGATCCGGCTCGAGATAGGTCCCCGCGACATCCAGAACGACTCGGTGTTCATGGCGCGTCGCGACAAATCCCCCAAGGAGAAGGGCGGCATCGCGCGCGCGGAGTTCGTGGCGAACGTGACCAAGATCCTCGCGGAGATCCAGGACGGGCTCTTCGAACGGGCCAAGGCCTACCGCGAGAAGCACACGCACCGGATCGACAGCAAGGAGGAGTTCTACGCGTTCTTCACGCCCGAGCGGCACGACGAGAACGCCCCCCCGCCGATCCACGGCGGATTCGCGCTCACGCACTTCTCGGGCGACACGGAGCTGGAGGCCAAGATCAAGGAGGAGCTCGCGGTCACCGTGCGCTGCATTCCCTTGGAAGGGGACGAGCCAGGGACGTGTCCCTTTACGGGCAAGCCCAGTAAGCAGCGGGTGATCTGGGCGAAAAGCTATTGATCTCAAGCGCTTGCGCCGTCCTTGCCCGCCCGGTCCAGGCACAGTTTGCATCCATGTGAATATTGGCATAAATAGTGCCAATGGACGCCGTGGCCACGTCCCCCGCGCGCTGGGAGCTCTACCGCCTGCTGGCGGAGCCGGTGCGTCTGCGCCTGCTTGCGCTGGCGGCGGAGGAGGAGCTCGCGATCGGCGAACTCGCGGAGCTCCTGCGGGAGGGCCAGCCCAACGTCTCGCGTCACGTGGCCCCGCTACGTAAGGCGGGCCTCGTCTCGGTGCGCCGCCACGGCACGCGCATGCTGGTGCGGCTCGCGGAGGGCGCCGAGCGCGATCCGGTGGTCGCCGACGGAGTCGCGGCAGGCTCCGCGCTGTGTGAGGAAGACGGAAGCTTGAGGCGTGTGGCGGAGGTGATCGCCCAGCGAGACGCCTCGGCCCGGGAGTTCTTCGGCTCGGCGCGCGGCGCAAACGAAGTGGATCCTTCGCTCTTGCCACGCGAGCTGCCGGCCTACTTGACCGCGCTTGCGCCGCTCATCCCGGAGCGCGCGCTCGCGGTGGACGCCGGGACGGGCGGAGGTTTCTTGCTCGAGGCGCTCGCGCCGCTTTTCGAGCGGGTGATCGCCGTGGATCGCGAGGCCGTGCAGCTCGAGGCCGCGCGCCAGCGCGCCCGCGTGCGGGGCTATCTCAACGTGCAGTTCGTGTGCGGCGCCTACGACGGTCAGGAGCTCGCCTCGGCGGTCCACGCCGCGGGAGGCGCCGACGTGGTGTTCGCGTCGCGCGTCCTGCACCACGCGCCCAAGCCTTCGCTCGCGCTCGCGGCGCTGCGCGATCTGCTCAGGCCAGGTGGCACCCTGCTCGTGTTGGATTACGAAGCGCACGAGGACGAGGCCATGCGGGAGGCGCAAGCTGACCTGTGGCTCGGCTTCGACGCGAAGGAGCTAGGAGACCTCGCCCGGCGCGCGGGCTTTCTGAACATCAGCGTGCGCGGCATCCCGCGCGAGCGCTGCGGCAGCGGGCCGGACAGCCAGGTTTCTTGGCAGTGCATGGTGGCACGCCGCGAGCAGGAGCCGAAGCACGCCCTCGGGCATACGAGGGAAGAAGAGCCAAAGAACCTCAAGATCACGGGTTCGGGACGAAGATAGACACACGGAGAGAGACCATGGCAGAGAACTACAAAGTTGCGGACCTGAGCCTTGCTGATTGGGGCCGGAAGGAGATCCAGATCGCCGAGACCGAGATGCCCGGCCTGATGGAGCTGCGGCGCGAGTACGGCGCCAACAAGCCGCTCAAGGGCGCGCGCATCGCGGGCTGCTTGCACATGACCATCCAGACGGCGGTGCTGATCGAGACGCTCAAGGAACTCGGCGCCGAGGTCACCTGGACCAGCTGCAACATCTACTCCACCCAGGACCACGCCGCGGCCGCAATCGCCAAGGCCGGGATCCCGGTGTTTGCCTGGAAGGGGCAGACGCTCGAAGAGGCAGACTGGTGCATGGAGCAGCAGCTGCTCGCGTTCGAGGGGGGCAAGGGGCCGAACCTCATCCTCGACGACGGCGGTGACCTCACCAAGCTTGTGCACGACAAGTACCCGCAGATGTTCTCGGGCCCGGACGGCATCCGCGGCCTCTCCGAGGAGACCACCACCGGCGTGCACCGCCTCTACGAGATGGGGAAGAAGGGGGCGCTGCTTTGCCCCGCCATCAACGTCAATGACTCCGTCACCAAGAGCAAGTTCGACAATCTCTACGGCTGCCGTGAGTCGCTCGGCGATGGCATCAAGCGCGCGACGGACGTGATGTTCGCGGGCAAGGTCGCGGTCGTGGCCGGCTACGGCGACGTGGGCAAGGGGAGCGCCCAGGCCCTGCGCGCGCTCGGCGCGCGCGTGATCATCACCGAGATCGACCCGATCTGTGCGCTCCAGGCCGCCATGGAGGGCTATCAGGTCACCACCATGGACGAGGCTGCCCCGCTCGGGGAGATCTTCGTGACCGCCACCGGCTGCGTGGACGTGATCACGGGTCGTCACCTTCAGGCGATGAGGAACGAGGCCATCGTCTGCAACATCGGCCACTTCGACTCGGAGATCGAGATTGCTTGGCTCGACAACAACCCCGAGGTCAAGAAGGAGAACATCAAGCCCCAGGTGGACCACTACGTGTTCCCCGACGGCAAGAAGATCATCGTGCTCGCCAGCGGCCGCCTGGTGAACCTCGGCTGCGCGACCGGGCACCCCAGCTTCGTGATGAGCTGCTCGTTCACCAACCAGGTGCTCGCCCAGCTCACCTTGTGGGGCGAAACGGAGAAGTACGAGAAGGGCAAGGTGTACGTGCTGCCCAAGCACCTGGACGAGAAGGTGGCGGCGCTCCACTTGCCCAAGCTCGGGGTCAAGCTGGACAAGCTCAGCGCGAAGCAGGCCGAGTACCTCGGCGTCCCCGCGAGCGGCCCGTTCAAGCCGGAACACTACCGCTACTGAGATCGGCAGTAGTCTGAGATCATCGGTCCTTGCGCGCGTGCCTCGGGGCTACGCGCGACCGGGTCCTCGCTTTCGCACGGGCGTTCGAATGAAGACGCTTGGAGGGAGCCGGGGCCCGGTGCCACACTAAGATCTCAGCCACCATGTGCCGCCTGTTCGGATTTCGTAGCGTGCTCCAAAGCCAAGTGCACCGTTCCTTGGTGCAGGCCGACAACGCGCTCTGCTCGCTCTCCGAGCAACATCCCGACGGTTGGGGGGTGGCGTACTACGTCGAGGGGACGCCGCACCTCACGCGCAGCGCGGTCTCCGCCCTGAGCGACCGTGTGTTCCAACGTGTGAGCGGTGTGGTGGCCAGTGAGACGGTGCTCGCCCACGTGCGCAAGGCCACGCAGGGCACGCTGAGCGTGCTCAACTGCCATCCATTCCAGCACGGTCGCTGGGTATTCGCGCACAACGGAGACGTCCCCAACATCGCCGAGCACCGTGAGCGCCTCCTTCAAGAGGTCTCACCTCGCCTGCGCCGCTACATCCTCGGTGAGACCGACAGCGAGCTCATCTTCTTCCTCGTGCTCACCCAGCTCTTGCGCTACGGCGCGCTCTCCTCTCGTTACGAACTCTCCGACGTGGTCGCCTCGTTGACGGCCGCGCTCGCGCTGGTGCGCGCTGCTTGCGACGATGAGTCGAGCACGAGCCTGCTCACGTGCATCCTCACCGACGGCGGCACCATGGTCGGCTATCAGGGCGGAAAGGAGCTGCACTTCTCCACCTACAAGAGCCGCTGCGCGGATCGCGGCGTCTGCCCGAGCCTCTCCGCTTCGTGTGAGGCACCGAGCCCGGACGGGCAGGTCAATCACCTGATCTTCTCGAGCCAACCGCTGAGTGGCGAGAACCTTTGGTACGCCATGGCGCCCGGTGAGGTGGTGGCGGTGGACAGTCGCATGCGCCTGTTCGACAGCGTTGCGGAGTGTCGCCCGCGGGCCAAGCCGGAGCTGCCCCAGTTGGCGCTGGGAGGGTAGGAAAGCTGTTTTTCCGCGAGCGACGCTCCGAGGACACGCAGGCGAAATAGGCTCTCCCTACGCTGGTGAGGCCCGCCAATGGTGGCGGGCGCTCCACAGAAGCCGGTCTTGGGTCAAACCGAGACCGGCTTTCTCTTGGTGGCGCGCTTGGGCGAGCTCAACTTCCCGGCTTCCGCCAGGCTTTGCGCGACCATGGCGCGGAGGCCGGCGAGGCTGAAGGGCTTGTTGATCAACGGACGCTGGACCTCGGCGAGAAACGCTCGCGCTCCGTCTGTGAACACGCCCCCTGTCATGAAGCAGACCCGACGCGCGTGCTCGGGCGACGCTTGCTTGAGCTCGCGATAGAAGTCGTTGGCGCTCATCGTGGGCATCATGAGATCGCACAACACCAAATCGAAGCGCGACTCGAGCAGCAACTTGAGCGCGTCGGCGGCGTGCTCCACCGTGGTCACCTCGTGCTCGGCTTCCAGGAGGGCTGCGACAGCCTGTCCGACCTCGCGCTCGTCGTCGATCACCAGGATGCGCGCGGCGCGCGCCTTCTTGGGCGCAGGTTTGGCGCGGCTCGCGTCCTTGCGTGCCGTGTCTTCGTTGCTGATGCCCAGGAAAACCCGGAACGTGCTGCCCTTGCCGGGTTCGCTCTCGACGTGGATCGCGCCGCCATAGCTGCGGATGGCCTGCTGCGCGAGAAACAGCCCGAGCCCCGTCCCCTCTCCCACGGACTTGGTGGTGAAGAAGGGATCGAAGATGCGGCTCAGGAGTTCGGGCGAGATGCCCAATCCCGTATCGGAGATCTCGAGCACCACGCGCGAGGACTCTTCTTCGAGGTAGGAGGCGATGGTGATTTGGTTGTCGTCGGCGTGGCCTTCGGGGATGGCCTGCGCGGCGTTGACGATCAGGTTGAGGAACACCTGGCCGAGCCGGGTCTCATCGGCGCGCACCTTCGGGATCGGGCTCAGCTTCTTCACGATGCGCGCGCGATGGCGGACCTGGTTGAGCGCGATGTTGAGCGCCGCCTCGACGCAGGTGAGGGCATCCACGGGACCTATCTGTTCGCTCTCGGCGCGGGCGAACACGCGCAGCTCCCGCACGATGTCCCGGATGCGGCAGCTGCCCTCGAAGGCGATGCGCAGAAAGTCCGCGGTGCGTGCGACCCGCTCGTCGCCGGGGGCGAGCTTGGCGAACACCTTCTCCACGTTGCGCTGGGCCAACTCCAGGTTGCACATCAAGTAGGTGAGGGGATTGTTGATCTCGTGGCCCACCCCGGCGGCCAGCGTGCCGAGCGAGGCCATGCGCTCGCTCATCGCCAACCGGGTCTGGACCTCGCGGTACTCGGTGAGATCGGAGATCGTCCCGATATAGCCAACCGGTTCGCCCTCCGCGCTGCGCTCGAGCGCTACCCGCATGAGCACCGTGCGCAGGGCGCCCTTGACGACGCCCACCCGGCACTCCCAGGTGCCCTCCTGCTCGACCCGCCGCCACTGGGAGAGGACCTGGTCGCGATCGTCGAAGTGCACGAGGTCGAGCAAGGAGGAGCCCGCGACGCGCCCGGGCAGGGCGCAGATCTCGAGCAGGCGAGCGTTTACGTCGATGATCCGATACGCGAGGTCGGTGCGGAAGATGCCGACCGGCGAAGACTGCGAGAGGCTACGAAAGCGCGCCTCGCTCTCGCGCAGGCTGGCCTCCATCTGTTTGCGCGCGGTCACGTCGCTCGCAAGGCCGGAGATGCGCGTGACGCGGCCCTTTGGGTCATGCTGGGCGACCGAGCTCTGATGGATCCAGCGCAGCTCGCCGTCTCGACGCAGGATGCGGAACTCGATCTCACAGCGCCTGCTGTCGGCGTCGGCACCGCAGCGGAGCAGGTGCTCGCAGACGCGTTGACGATCGTCGGGATGTACGAGCTCCAGCGCGCTGCGCGGCCGCTCACGCAGTTCGGTGAGCGAGAGCCCGGTCAGACGCTCCCACGAGGGGCTGGTGTAAACGGGCCTGCGCGCGGGGATGTCGATCACCCAAAACAGATCCTGCACGTTCTCGGCAAACAGGCGGAAGGAGTCCTCGGTCTCCCGCACCCGCTCCAGGGCGCGCCGCTGCTCGGTGACATCCCGGAAGAACACGGTGGTGGTATCGCTGGAGGGGTGGATGCGCATGGAGAGCCAACGTTGACCCTCTCCGCAAGGAAGCTCGAACTCCTCGGGAGTGCGTGTGGCCTTGGCCCGCCGGTAGACTTCGTGGAAGTCCGGGGCCTCCTCTTCGGAGAGCGTGGAGGTGATGGTTTCTCCGAGGCGCAGGCTCGGCCGACCGAGCACGCGCGCTGCGCCGGAGCTCACGTGGATGTAGCGGTCGAGCCGATCGACGATCACGAAGCCTCCGCTCAGGCTCTCGAGGATGCTCTGGTGTCGTGCGATCGCCGCCCTCAGATCTGCGTCCGTGCGCCGCATGCTTTCCAGCTCGTGCGCGGCCTCTGCCGCGAGCCGACGCTCGAGGGAGCTCCCACGCTGCGCGAGCCAAAGGACGCACAGGGCAACCAGGCCAAGCAGCGAGAAGCCGGCCAGCAAGGGCGCGACGCGTGGGCCCGCGACGAACGTCCAGACGATCGCGGAGGCGGCCAGGGTGGCGAGCGCAAGCACGCTGACGGGCGCGAGCTGCCGACGCGACAGGAGCGGCGCAAAGGGGTGCGATGAGCCGGTCTTCATGAGCATGGCTAGAAGCGTTAGCTCGTATTGGCTGACTTTAGCTAGTCCCTCCGTGGGAGTAATTGCACTGAAAACTGGCACAAAGAATCCTTTGGTGTGCCAGTTCACAGACGCGTGCGAAACTCCGTCTTAGACGCGTCTTTGTGGGCTCGCCAGACCCACGAAGGCTACTCGAAACGCCTTGCTTTGGATTGATGACGTTGTATGACGCGATCGTCTGCGGGAGAATGATGATGAACCGGGATCAGGTAAAGGGTGTGTTGGGGCAGCTGAAGGGTCGCGCCAAGGTCATCTTGGGCGAGCTCACGAACAACGAGAACATCAAGGCCGACGGATCTGTCGACAAGTTCTACGGACTTCTTCAGCAGACCTTCGGCGATACCAAGGAGCTGATCAAGAAGCGCATCGACAAGATCAAGCTGCCCTGAGCGTGCACACGCGCGCGAACGGCGCGCCGTCTTCGGGGCGCGCCGTTCCTCGCAACGAAGCACGCGGCAGCCTGGCTGACCCTGGCGCGCACATCATCCACGAGATCAGCCGCTGGTCGCGGGCGAGGTCGCAGCCGTCGGCGCAATCTCGGCGAGCGCAGGCTCGGCGGGCTCGACGTAGCCGCCCACCATATCGCTGTAGCCGCTCTCACCGTGGTCCGTGTAGTCGAGGCCGGCCTCCTCGGCTTCGGCGCTCGGGCGGAGTCCGAACAGGGCCTTGACGATGGAGCCGAGTACGACGG
>JBIQKA010000308.1:0-2151 GCA_044507075.1 Myxococcales bacterium | reverse complement strand
AGAGGATGGGGACGGGCACGCCGTTGAGGAGCACCTGGGAGTCCTGCGGCGCCGATCCTCGGATCAGCACGAGCCCCGCGCCGAATGGCGGACGCGAGACGCCGGGCAAGAGCTCGATGGTGCGCAGCGCATCGCCCTTGGTGCCCGCCACGCGGGTGAGCTCCTCTTTCTCGATGGTGCGGCGCGTGACCTCGCGGGGGGGAGCCTGCACCCGCGCGACCGCGCCATAGGCGTCGTCCTCCGCGGTCTCCGTGCTCAGTCGATAGACGAGCGTGGTGACCTCGTTGGCCACCACCTCCTCCTCATGGATCTCGGAGCGAAAGCTTGGGGCGGAGAGGCTCAGCTCATAGTTGCCGGGCGCGAGCTGAGCAGCCGACAGCTTCCCCTGCGGGTCGGTCACCAGGCGCCCCGAGCGCGTGGGATCGGCCACCGCCGTGACGAACACTTCTGCACCTGCCACGGGCTGGTTGGACTCGGCGCTGAGCAAGGTGAGCTCGAGTGCGCCGGTGGGCGCGGGCGTCTCGGCTACGTCCGCGCCGGGGCCCTCGACCTCGGGCTGAAAGCGGAATTCGTACAAGTAGCGGATGCGCGCCCGGACGGGTTCGCCGCCCTTGCTGGCCGGCTCGAACACGAACCTGCGGGCCGCAGACACGGCGAGCTCATCGAAGCCGTGGCCCACCGCGGGACCTGCGAGCTGCACATCCTCGACGAAGCCGTCGGAGCCGATAGTAAGCACCAAGAGGACCTTGGCTTCGAGGCGCTGCTCGCGGGCCTCGTCCGGATAACCTGCGTCTACGAAGGCGAGCAGCTTGGGCTCGACCAGCGCCTCGGGGTCGACCGGCGGGGCGGGAGCCTCGTCGGTGGGGGGGGAGCTGGGCGCGGGAGCCTGCGCGAACGCGCCGGGCGCGGCGGACCAGATGGTGACCAGCGCGACGGGCAGAAGCCACGGAAAGTGCGTGCGCAGCATGGAGGCGGCAGGTCTACCAGCGCCGCTCGGCTTTCACAAGGAAGCAGCCCCAGCCGGGGGATGGCTGATTTGAGGGCGCCTGACTTACGTCGTCTGCTCGTTCCGGCCTGCTACCCTGAACCCCATGAAGGCTCACCTGCGTCCTGTCCACGCGCTCTCGCTGTGCGTGGCGTTGATCTCCACCGCGTGCATGTCCACCAAGGCCAAGGAGCCTCCCAAGTCCGCGAGCGACGCGCACGAAGAGGAGCCGTCATCCGGGGTGAGCCAGCTCGAGTTGGCCGCGCAGGAGGCCGTCCAAAACTCGACCGAGCGCATCTTCGTGATCGCGCCGATGGACAAGCAGCCGGCGCTCGGCGCCGAGAACGCCAAGGTGAGGATCGAGGTGTGCTCGGACTTTCAGTGCCCCTTCTGCGCGCGCATCGTGCCCACGGTGCATGATCTGGCGGAGAACTACGGGGAGCTGGTGAGGATTGTTTGGCGCAACTGCCCGCTGCCCTTCCATGAGCACGCGCTGCCCGCGGCGGAGGCCGCCTTCGAGGTCTTCAGTCAGGCCGGCGACAAGGCTTTTTGGGCCTACCACGACGCGCTGTTTCAGCATCAAGAGAGCCTCGACCTGGAGGGGCTGGTGCAGAAGGCCAAGGCCATCGAGGGCGTGGACGCAGAGCAGGTTCGCGCTGCGCTCACCGATCACCGCCATGCGCCGCACATTCAGCTCGAGCTGCAGCAACTCGTGGACTCGGGTGCGGCAGCGGGAGGCTTCGGGACCCCGGCCACCTTCATCAACGGCCGGTTGATCCAGGGCGCGCAGCCGTACGAGTCGTTCGAGCAGGCGGTCGAGCGCGCGCTGCAGGAGACGCCCGAGGCACGCGTGCAGGCCGAGCAGGCGAGCGTCGAAGCGTTCCCCATGGCCCGCGTGCGCCACATTCTGATCCAGTACACGGGGGCGCAGGGCGCGGACACGAAGGTGAAGCGCACCAAGGAAGAGGCCCAGGCGCTCGCGCAGGATCTCCACAAGCGCATCGCCATGGACCACGCGGACATGGCCGCGCTGGCGCGCGAGAAGAGCGATTGCCCGAGCGCGCCCGATGGTGGAGAGCTCGGGCGCTTCACGCGCGGGGAGCTCGTGCCTGAGTTCGAGAACGTGTTGTTCGCGATGGCACCGGGGCAGATCAGCAGCGTGGTGG
>JBIQKA010000124.1:0-14344 GCA_044507075.1 Myxococcales bacterium | reverse complement strand
TGCGCGATCCAGCCGGGCAGGCGGCCGAGCGCGAACATCACGGTGAACATGTTGGTGGGGAAGCCCAGCGCCCGATAGATGATGCCCGAATAGAAATCGACGTTCGGGTACAGCTTGCGCTCCTTGAAGTAGTCGTCCGTGAGGGCGGCCTCCTCGAGCTGCATCGCGATGTCGAGCAACGGGTCCTTCACGCCGAGCTTGTTCAGCACCTTGTCCGCGGCGACCTTGATGATCTTCGCGCGCGGGTCGAAGTTGCGGTACACGCGGTGGCCGAAGCCCATCAACTTGAAGTTCGAGTTCTTGTCCTTGGCTTTGAGGACGTACTTCTTGACGTCGCCGCCGTCCGCCTGGATGGCCTCGAGCATCTCGAGCACCTCCTGGTTGGCGCCGCCGTGCAGAGGGCCCCAGAGCGCGCACACGCCCGAGGCGATGGCCGCAAATAGGTTGGCCTTGGAGGAGCCGACCAAGCGGACCGTCGACGTGGAGCAGTTCTGCTCGTGATCGGCGTGGAGGATGAGCAGCTGATTGAGCACGCGCTCGATCTCGGGATCGACCTCGTAGGGCTCGGCCGGCACGCTGAACATCATGTGCAAGAAGTTGCCGCCGTACTTGAGCGAGTTCTTCGGATACACGAAGGGCTGGCCGATGGACTTTTTGTACGCGTAGGCCGCGATCGTGCGGACCTTGGAGACCAGGCGCGCGATCGTGATGTCGATCACGTCCTTGTTGTTCACGTCGAGCGCGTCCGGGTAGTAGCTCGACATGGAGCAGATCATGGCGCTCAGCACAGCCATCGGATGGGCCGTGGAGGGATAGCCATCGAAGAAATGCTTCATGTCCTCGTGGATCATCGAGTGGCGCGTGAGCAACGTGGAGAACCTGGTGAGCTCATCGGCCGTGGGCAGGTGCCCGTAGATCAAGAGGTAGGCGGTCTCCACGAACGAGCTGTGCTCGGCCAGCTGCTCGATGGGAATGCCGCGGTAACGCAGGATGCCCTTGTCGCCATCGATGAAGGTGATCGCGCTCTTGGTGGACGCCGTGTTCACGAACGCCGGATCGAGCGTGACGATGCCAGTCTGGTCGCGCAGCTTCCCGATATCGATGCCCCGCTCGCCCTCGCTGCCAACGACGACGTCCGCCTCGAAGTTGACATCTCCGACTTTGATCTGCGCTTTCATCTCCGAGTCCTCCTCGCAAGTCATCCGAGTCGAGGCGGGCGTTACGCCCGCGAGCAATCAATCAACCCTGTTTCGTGCGCGTTCCCCTGTCCCAAGCCGGCATTGCCGAATGCCCCGCTCTCGGGGGTGCGCGGTGGCGGGTGTGGACGCCGATGGCGACCTTGAACCCACGCACTCAGGGTCGAGCCAAGAACCACTTCGATGATTACACCACCGGCACGGCCGTAGCTAGCCAGAACCGCGAAAAGACGACGCTTCCATGCATCGCTGGTTCCCCATCGAGCACCGCTCGGCGCCGCTCGGGCCGGGGCGTTTCCTGGCCATTTCCCAGGTTTCCTCGCGCGCGCCCGGCAAGAACGCGCGCGGAGAGGCGACCATGCCTTACATCGGCCCGGCGACGCCCTCACTCAGAGCTCGAGCTGGCCCGCTCGGTGCAGCAGAAAGCGCTGCAAGGCGACCGCAACCAAGGCGTGGCTGATCTGCCCGTTTCGCAAGGCCAGGGCCGCCTCCTCGACCGAATAGAGCTCGATTTCGATATCCTCGGCGGCGTCGAGCTCCGGGGGTCCCTCCAGCGCACAACCTTCCGCGAGGAACATGTATGCCTTGTTGTTCTGCACGGCCGGATTTGGATAAATGAATCCCAAATTTACGATTGAGCTTGCGCGATACCCCGTCTCCTCGCGCAGCTCACGGATCGCGGCCGCCCGGGGCTCCTCGCCCTGATCGACCATGCCCCCTGGCACCTCGAGCGTGAAGGCGCCGATCCCGAACCGGAACTGCTTGATCAAGATGAGTTGGCCCGCGGTGTCGAGGGCCACCACGTTCACCCAATCCGGCGAATCGATCACGGCGAAGTCGTGCTCAACCCCGGTACGGGGGGAGAGCCAGCGCTCCGAGAACAGCGTGAAGATCCGGGTCACCTGCCACTCGCGGCGTCCGAGTTTGATCCAGGGTCTCAGCGTCATCTGGCCTCAAACGTAGTACTACTCAGCCATGCTGGCCCTCTCCCTTGCCCCCGACCTCGCCCTGCGTGAAATGGCTCCTCCCCCGCGCGCCCCCGGCGAAGCCTTGATCCGCGTATCGCTCGCTGGCGTGTGCAACACGGACCTCGAGATCATCAAAGGCTACATGGGCTTCAGCGGGGTGCTCGGGCACGAGTTCGTGGGCGAGGTCGTGGAATCGGACGATCCGACCTTGCGCGGGAAGCGGGTCAACGGGGAGATCAACCTGGCCTGCCGGCGCTGCGAGACGTGCGCGCGAGGGCTCACGCGCCACTGCCCCGCGCGGACGGTGCTGGGCATCCTCGGCAAGGATGGCTGCTTCGCGGAGTACGTCACGCTCCCGGAGGCGAACCTGGTCGAGGTCCCCGCAGGGCTCAGCGACGAGGCCGCGGTGTTCACGGAGCCGCTCGCGGCGGCCTACGAGATTCTGGAGCAGGTTTCGCTGGCCCCGGAGCAAAGGGTGCTGGTCCTGGGGGACGGCAAGCTGGGGCTTTTGTGTTCGATGGTGCTGGCGAACCACGGGGCGCAGGTGCACCTGGTCGGAAAGCATCCTCACAAGCTGGAGCTTGCGCGTCGCCAAGGGGTCACGACGTACGCCCTCCCCGACCGGCCGTCCGGTACCTTCGAGCTGGTGGTGGAAGCCACCGGAAGTGCGCACGGGCTGAAGGTCGCGATCGAAGCGACCCGGCCGCGTGGGACGCTGGTGCTCAAGAGCACCTTCCATGGAGCGGTGGCGCTCGAGACGGCGCCCCTGGTGATCCACGAGATCACCATGGTGGGCTCGCGCTGCGGCCCCTTTCCGCCCGCGCTGGAGGTCATGCAGCGCGGAGCCATCGACCCCACCCCGTTGATCAGCGCGCGCTTCTCGCTACACGACGCGCAGCGCGCCCTGGCCGCCGCGAACAGCAAGGGCACGCTCAAGGTGTTGCTCGACCCGCGACGTGGATAACGGCGAGCGACGGCGCGAGCGCCGCGCCCTTCGCTCAGTGGATCGCGGCGCTCGCGGGCTCGCTCGCGCGCATCCGGCCGCGCTCCATGGCGCGCTGGGCGCCCGCACGCACGAAGCGCACGAAGAGCGGATGGGCCGCGTGGGGCTTGCTCTTGAACTCCGGGTGGAACTGACAGCCGAGGAAGTACGGGTGACTCGGCAGCTCCACGATCTCCACCAAGCGTTCGTCGGGCGACACCCCCGAGAGCCTGAGGCCGTTCTGCTCGAGGGCTTCACGATAGAGGTTGTTGACCTCGAAGCGATGGCGGTGACGCTCGCTGATCTCGGTGGTGCCGTACACGTCGGCGGCCAGCGAGCCCGGCGCGAGCTTGCATGGATAGGCGCCGAGGCGCATGGACGCGCCCTTCTGCCGCACCTTGAGCTGCTCGGGCATCAAGTGGATGACCAAATCTTCGGCGTCCGGTCGGAACTCCTCGCTGCTCGCGCCGGGCAGCCCGCACAGGTGACGCGCGAACTCGATCACCGCGAGCTGCATGCCGAGGCAGATGCCGAAGAAGGGCACGTTCTCCTCGCGGGCATAGCGGATCGCCTGGATCTTACCCTCGGTTCCTCGATCACCGAAGCCGCCAGGGACCAGGATGGCGTCGAAGGCGCCGAGCTTCTCGGCGACGTTCTCGGCGGTGAGCTCCTCGCTGTCGACGTAGTTGAGATCCACCTTGACGTCGTTGGCGAGCCCGCCGTGCACGAGCGCCTCGTGCAGCGACTTGTATGCGTCGCGCAGGTGGACGTACTTGCCCACCAGGGCGACCGAGACGTGCCCCTTGCCGGGGCGCTGCATGCCGTCGACCACGCGCCGCCACTGGGTGAGATCCGGCTGCCGTGACCAGATGTTGAGCGCGTCGACGATCACGTTGTCGAGGCCCTCGTCGTGCAGGCGAATCGGCAGCTCGTAGATGCAATCCACGTCGACCGCACTGATCACGCTCTTCTCGGAGACGTTGGTGAAGTGCGCGATCTTACGCTTCACGTCCTGATCGAGCGGACGATCCACGCGGCAGATCAGGATCTCGGGCTGGATGCCGAGCCCCAAGAGCTCCTTGACGGAATGCTGCGTGGGCTTGGTCTTCAGCTCGCCCGCGGCCGCGATGAACGGCACCAACGTGACGTGCACGCTGACTGTGTTCTGCGGGCCCGCCTCGACCTTGAGCTGACGCACGGCCTCGAGGAAGGGCAGTGACTCGATGTCACCGACGGTGCCTCCGATCTCGACGATCGCCAGATCGTGCCCCTCGGCCGCGTCGCGCACGCGCGCCTTGATCTCGTCGGTGATGTGCGGGATCACCTGAATGGTCGCGCCGAGATACTCCCCACGGCGCTCCTTGTTGATCACCGCGTCATAGATGCGGCCGGAGGTGAAATTGTTGCCCCGGCGCATGGTGGCCGACGTGTAGCGCTCGTAGTGGCCGAGATCGAGATCGGTCTCGGCACCGTCGTCGGTCACGAACACTTCGCCGTGTTGGAACGGCGACATCGTGCCGGGGTCGACGTTGATGTACGGGTCGAGCTTGATGTGGGTGACCTTGAGGCCACGCGCCTCCATCAGAGCGCCCACGGAGGCAGCAGCGAGGCCCTTGCCGATAGAGCTCACCACACCACCGGTGACGATAATGTACTTCGTGCGTTTCATGATTCCGCATCCTTCACGAGAACAGGGCGGGCGAAACGCCGCCCCGCAAAAACACAACAAAGTCGGGGCGCGCCGCTCCGCTCCCCGGCAAAAACTCGAAACCCGCCGAGCCTTCGCACACCGCCTGTCGCTGGGCGGGATGCTGAAGTCGAAGCGGGAGGTTCCGCCGCGCGAGCTGGTGCAAGCCGACGGGTGCGTTGCGTAGTTGCGAAGACTCCGTGCTCGAACGTGTGCACGGGCCCTGACCATAGAAAGACGGGATTGTTCTGTCAACGCGCGCGCGCCGCATTCGCGCCCTGTGAGTAACCTTTGTGACCCGAAGGCGTGCCGTGCTAGCTCGTGCGTGGGCATGTCGATCGGAAGCGGGCGGGCGAGGAGATTGCTGAGCGCCAGCTGCAGCTTCGCCTGTGTATTCGCGCTCGTCATGTGCGCAGCGAGCACGGTGCCCCGCGCGCGAGCGCAGGAGCTGCCCGAGTTCGCCCTGGAGTGGGACGCGGATCCGAGCTGTCCAGATCGCGCATGGGCGGAAGAGAAGTTGCGCGATCGCCTCGGTCGCCCGCTCTCGCCCACCCCCGCCGCGTCGCTGCACGTCGCTGCGCGGCTGAGACGAAAACCCGGCGGCTACACGCTTTCCATGATCACCACCCGCAGCACGGGCGACCAGGGCACCCGAAGCTTGTCCGATGCACGCTGCGACGAGCTCGCCCAGGCCGCCATCTTGGTGATCGCGCTGGCGGTCGAGGATCAGCGAGAGGAGCGACCGACCGCCTCCCCCGCGGCGGCCCCCACGCCCTCCCCGCCGTTCAAAGCCCCCGTGGGACGCGATGGCGCGCAGGCGCAGCCCCTTTCGGACCATCCCCCCTCGCTCGCGCTCCGCCTGTCGGGAATGGTCGACGTCGGCTTTCTGCCGCAAGTCGGCGTGGGTCCAGAGTGGGCAATCGCCCTCGTGCGTACGCGCGGCCGCGTGGAGCTCTCGGGTTTTTGGTTGCCCTTTCGGGTGAGCGAACCTGATCCGGGCGGACGGGTGGCCGTGGCGACGTGGGCGCTTCGGCCCGCGGGCTGCATCGCACTTTGGCGAAGTGAGGGCGACGCCCTCGGGGCGGACGTATGCCTCGGGCTGGAGCTGGGCCGCACGCGGGCCCGGGGCAACGACCTGAGCGAACGCAAGGAGCCTAGCTGGCTGTTCCGCAGCGCGTGGGCCGCCTTACGAATCACGGGCCAGCTCTCGCCGCACTGGGCGTGGGTGCTCACCCCGGGCCTCGCGGTCCCGCTGGGCCGCCCGAGCTACGTCAGCGAAACCACAGGGCCAAACGCCCCGCCCGTCAGCGAACCTGCCCGCGGCGTGCGGACAGAACTCCACACTCCCGCGCCCGTCTCCGCCCGGCTTAGCCTGGGCGTCGAGACGCGGTTTTAGCTACACGGAGCCCCACGTGCCTGGCCACCCAGACAGCATGCGAGAGGCGCCCAGCGCGACCCAAGACAGCAGGCCGGGGGCGCTCCCTACCCCCTCGGGGGTGCCGCCCTTCGCGCGTGTGTACGAGCAGCACTTCGACTTCGTGTGGCGCTCGGCGCGCAGGCTCGGGGTGCTCGAAGCTCACCTGGACGACGTGGTGCAGGACGTCTTCGTCACGGTCTACCGGCGATTGTCCGACTTCGAAGGCCGCTCCCAGCTCAAGACCTGGATCTTCGGCATCCTGCGCCACACGGTGCGCGATCATCGGCGCAGCCAGCGCAGAAAGCCCTCGCACCCCCTCGAGCGCGAGCCCTCCGATCGGCACGGGCTCAGCCCGCACGAGGCGGTGCTGCGAGGACAAGGTCAGCAGCTCTTGCACGCCGCGTTGAGTTCACTCGAAGACGATCAGCGCGAGGTGTTCGTGCTCTGTGAGCTCGAGCAGCTCAGCGCCCCCGAGATCGCGAGCGCCCTCGAGATCAACGTGAACACGGTGTATTCGCGCTTGCGGGCGGCGCGCCAGAACTTCGAGGCGGCGCTGAAGCGCCTCCGGATTCGCGATGAGTGGAGGATGCGATGAGCGAGCTCAGCCGAGAAGCCCGCGACTTGATCGAGAGCACACTGCACGCGGACAATCCGAGCGAGGAGGACCGCGCGCGCGTGCGTGCCCGGTTGGCAGCACAGCTCGGGGCGGTCGCGGTGAGCGCCTCGTTGGCCGCAAGCAGCACGGTCGTGTCCGCGAGTTCAGGCGGCGTGCGCGCGGGCGCGCTGTCGGCGCCCGCTGGCGCGCAGGGGGCGGGCGGTCTCAGTTTGTTCAAGATCGTGATGGTCACTGGGTTGGCTTCGGTGATCGGGGCCTCGGCCGCCTGGCTTGCGCGGCGCCCCGAGGAGCCCGCCTCCGCGAAGATCGCGGCCGCGGCGTCGAGCGCGAGCGCACACGAAGAGGCGGCCCTGGCCCAGCCCCTTCCCGGATCGACGCAGGCCACCGTGGAGCCGGAGGTCGCAAACCCTCCGGCGCAGCCCGCCGCCCAGGCTGGCCGCGAGGGGCCCGTAGGCAAGCGCGTCCCGATGGCTCCGCGTCGCCCCCTGGCAGCGGAGCCCCAGAGCGCGAGCTCACTCGCTGAGGAGCTCGCGCTGCTGGCCAGGGCGCAAAAGGCGCTCCGTGACGGCGAACCGGGCCATGCCCTCGCGCATGCCCACGAGCATCGCCGGCGCTTCCCGCGCGGCAGCCTGCGCGAAGAGCGCTACGGCATCGAGGCGCTCGCGCGTTGCGCGCGCGGCGAAGATGGCGCCGAGGTCGTGGCCGCGCTGACTCGCCTCTCCCCCAATTCACCATTGCTCGGGCGGGTGCGCGCCGCGTGCGAGCGCGAGCCATGAACGCCGTGCGCGGGCTCCGTCTTTGGGCGCTCCTTACGATCTCGCCGTGGTTGCTCGGCGCGCGAGGTTGCATCGAAGAGCTCTCCGTGGGCGTGGAGCGCGGCGAGCAAGTCCCGGATGCGGCCCAGGTGCTCGACGGCGGCCCCGTCGATGGAGGACTCCCATCCTGCGCCGCGCGCGCGTGCGGCGAGACGCGCCCCGAGTCCCGCTTGTGCGACGATGGTAACGCGGTGGAGGCGCACTGCGCTCCTTCGGGCGAACGCTGCGCATGGGTGCTCCCGGAGTGTCCGCCGCCTTCCGACGGCGGCCCCAACGGGGGCCCCTGCCGTCCCGACGACTGCGAGTTCATCATCTCCTTCGAGACGTCGAGCCTGCTCGACGAGTTCGGTTGTGCCGATGGCACGGAGCCGAGCTGCGTGCGCAATGAATCCGGGTACTGCTCCTATCGCTGTCCGGAGGAGGTAAGCTGCAGCCTCGCGCGGGACACTTGCCCCCCCGGATCGTTCTGTGTGTTCAGCCTGGGCACCTGCGGGCGAAACGAAGAGGTGGCCTTCTGCCAGGCGCGCAGCAGCGCGTGCCCCGAGCTCGATGCGCCCGTGTGCGGCTGTGACGGCGTCACCTACGCCAACACCTGCAAGGCGTTTCAAGCGGGCGTCAGCGTCTCGTTCAACGGGCGCTGCGACGAGAAAGTCACGTTGTGCGACGCATGCCCCACCGTGTCCTTCAGCCAGCCCGCGGGCGAGCTATGCCAGGACGGCCGCCACCGCGCGGGGCCCACGTGCGTGCAGAAGCCGAAAGGCGGCTGCGCCTACCAGTGGCTCGCGTGCCCGAGCGAGGAATGCGAACCGTCGTGGCAGAGCCTGGCCGCCGCGGGCGAGTGCTGGTCCGACGACGACTGTGCCCCGGGCCAGCAATGCCTCGAGGTGAGCATCTGCCCGTGTAACGCGACCTGCCTCTCGGCCGATCGACCAGGGCACTGCGGCTGAGCCGAATTCGTGTGGCACCTCGCGTGTCTCGGGGTTCGCGCCGATACGCAGCGCGGCGTTTCTCCGGTGGCGCCCGCCCGGCCGCCGTCCCCCGGTGAGCCAACAAGCCGCGCGAGCGAGCGGGCACGGTGCTACAGTCGCGCCCGACCATGAGCTACACGGTCCTCGCGCGGAAATATCGGCCCCAGACCTTCGCGGACCTGGTGGGCCAGGAACACGTGACGCGCACCCTGACCAACGCGATCGCGAGCGGACGCGTCGCCCACGCCTTCCTGTTCACGGGCGTGCGCGGGGTCGGGAAAACGACGAGCGCGCGCATCCTGGCCAAGGCCCTCAACTGCGAGCGCGGCCCGACCGCGGAGCCCTGCAATGCTTGCGACCCGTGCGTGCAGATCACGGCGGGCGTCGACCTCGACGTGATCGAGATGGACGGCGCCTCCAACAACAGCGTGGAGGACGTGCGCCGACTGCAGGAGTCCATCCCGTTTCGGCCAGCGCGCGATCGCTTCAAGGTGGTGATCGTCGACGAGGTCCACATGTTGTCGACCGGCGCCTTCAACGCGTTCTTGAAGACGCTCGAGGAGCCGCCTGCACACGTCAAGTTCATCTTCGCCACCACCGAGGCCCACAAGGTCCCGGTGACCATCCGCTCGCGCTGCCAGCGCTACGACTTCCGCCTGATCCCCCAGTCGGTGATCGCGGCCCGCGTCAGCGAGATCCTGGCCAAGGAGAACATCGAAGCCGACGAACCCGCGGTGACGCTCGTCGCGCGCGAGGCGGCGGGCAGCATGCGCGATGCGCTCACGTTGCTCGATCAAGTCCTGGCGTTCTCCAGCGAGAAGCTGCTCGGCAGCAAGGTGGCCGAAGAGCTCGGCATCGCCGACCGGGAGCACGTGCACGCGCTCAGCGAGGCCGTCTTGCGCGGCGACGGCAAGGCCGCCCTGGAGGTCATCGACGATCTGGCCCGTCAGGGGCTGGATCTCTTGCACTTCGCCAAGCAATGGCTCGACCTCACCCGTGACATGGTGGTCCTGCGGGTCGCCGGCGACCACCCCAAGCTCGTGGATCTCCCGCCCGAAGAGCGGGCACGCGCGCTGGCGAGCGGCGCCCGCGCAGAGGTCCTGGAGCTCGAGCGCGCCTTCGCGGCGGTGGCAGAGCTCGTCGAAGAGATCGGGCGCTCCTCGGCCCCCAAGACCACGCTCGAGATGGGCGCCGTGCGCATCGCGACGCGCCCCCCGCTGCGCGACCTCGCGCAGCTCATCGCGCGCCTCGACGAGTTGGAAAAAGGCGGCGGCGGCTCGGGCGCCTTGCCGAACGCTCCCAGGGGCGGTCCCGCCCGCCCAGGCCCGGGCGCGCTGGGCGGGGGACAGCGGAGCGCTCCCCACCCCCCCAGCGCTCCCGCGGGCGCGGGGACCACGCCTTCGGCGGGCCACGACAAGGCGAGCCAGTTTCAGCGCTTCATCCCCGACCACGATGCCGACAACACGCCTCCGCGCGCGTTCGCCGCGCCGAGTACGGCCCCGCGGAGCCCCGTCCAGGCGCCCGTGCTCAGCCAGGCTCCCGCGACAGCCGCAGCCGCGCCCGCGCTGGCGGTGGCACGTCCTGCCGCGGCCCCCCAGCTGGTCGCCGTCCCCGGAGGCCAGGCCGCTCGCCCATCCCACACCGGTTCGGACGTCGATCAACGAAGGTGGGTCGCGCTCGTCCAGTACCTGCGCGACCACGAGCCGCGTTGGGCCGCCATCTACGAACACGGCGTGCCGAACCTGTTGAGCCCCGAGCGGCTGGTGGTGATGTTCCCGGAGGGCTCCTTCTTCGGGCGCCAGGCGCACACGGACGACGGCTCCGAAGCGTTGCGGCGGGCGGCGCGTTCGGTGCTGAAGGCAGATCCGCAAGTTGAGATCCGACTCTCCGCCGAGGTCACCGGCACGAGCCTCGCGCAGCGGGAAGCGGCCCAGGTCGACGAGCGTAAAGAGGCCATCAAGAAGAAGGCGCTCAATCACCCGCGCGTCCTCGAAGCGCTGAAGGTGTTCCCGGAGCTCGCGCAGAGGCACGAGGTCAGCGTCGACTGATCCCTTCTCCGCACGACCTGTCGGCCAAGGCTGACACGTGAGCACCGCAATTGACTTACAGGGCCTTGACCGCAATGACCTTGGTCAACAAAGACTGAACACGCTGACGCCCGGCGCCTCGGCATTTCGTGTTAGCCACGAAAACCATGTGGCGCCCGTTTCCTCGATTGATGCGCGCGTGCTCTTTCGTCGCGCTCATGGCTTGTTCACCCGCGCTGGTGTACGCGCAGGTGCCCGACTGGGAGACCGGGGAGTTCGAAGAGGTGAGCGCTCTCAAGGGCTCTTCGGCTCCGCCCACCCCCGCGGAGAGCGAACGGTCGTCCGAGCCCTCGTCAGAGGACACAGAGGGCGACGTTTCGTCGCTCGACCTAGACGAAAAGCTCGCCGCGCTCGATGGCTACCTCGAGGAGATCGACGCCCCCACGCGCCGCTATTTCTACACGTGGCTCGCCGTGCAGGCAGGCCTGGTCACCGTGCAGCTCGCGATCGCCTCCACGTCGGACGACGATCCGACGCGCGGCAGCTACTTCATCGGCTCCGGCGTCGCGGCGGCCAGCATCGGGCTCTTGCTGATCGGCAAGCGCCCCGGCATGGGCGCCGTCACGCGCTATCGCGCGATGCCCTCCTCCTCCACGAGCGACAAGGAAGCCAAGCTCGCGATGGGTGAGGAGGCGTTGGCCGGTCAGGCCACCGCGGACCGCAAGGGCATCTCCTGGCTACGTCACCTGCTCGGCATCGGGGCCGCGGTGGGCTCCGGCGCCGCGGTGGCGCTGATCTACGAGCACAGCCTCAAGCTCGCCGCGCAGCGCGTCTTTGCGACCTTCTTCGTGTCGGAGCTGCAGATCCTCACCCGTCCCAACGCCGCGATCCGCAACCACGGGCGCCACAGCGGAGCCGCCCGAGGCGTGGAGTTCGGCGTGGCCCCGCTGCTTCATTGGCACGCCCAGGGCGTCAGCATCAACGGGCGGTTCTGAGCGATGAAGAAGCAACGCTTCATACACGCCCTGTTCGTGCTCGCCGCGACCCTCCCTGGCGCGCGCGCCCAGGCCGCAGGCGTGGAGGACACCGTCGGGGGCGCCGTGGGCCTCGGGCGTGCGGCGATCTACGGGCGGGTCAACGACTTCATGGCCACCTGGCAGAACCCGGCCAACCTCGCCGTGGTGCCGGGCACAGACCTCGGGTTCGAGCTGCGCATGCCGATCCTGAGCGCATGCTATCGGCGCTTCGTCGATGAGAACGCCGAGTACAGACAGCCCGGCGCGTACGATGGCTTCCACGGCACCGAGATCATCGGCAAGATGTGCAACGAGGCGGCACCGGGATTGACCGCCAACACGGGCTGGGCCAAGTCGTTCGACAGCGGCTTCGGCTACGGCGTCGGACTCTTTACGCCGGCTGGTGTCGGAGGCTCCAAGTACGGCAACGACACCATCGTCAGCTGGTACCCGAGTGAAAACGAGATCTATCAGGTCACCAGCACCGGCGCCGAATCTCCCACCCGTCAGATGGGCATCGAGCGCGACGCCGTCACCGCGTTCTTGATGGCGGGCGTCGGCTACGCCCCGAGCCGCGAGTTGCGCTTCGGCGCGAGCGCAGGCTGGGGCTTCGCGAGCGTGTACAACAAGAGCGTGGTCTCCGTGCTCGGCGGGACTTTTCGAGATCAGGAGGTGCTCAACGAGATCCGCGTCACGGATTGGTCGCTCGCGCGAGCCAACGCCAGCGTGGTCTATTCACCCCTCGCTCAGCTCGATCTGTTCGGCGTCCTCACCTATCAGAGCGGGATCAACGCCACGGGCAACGCCGTGCTCACCGCCAACGGCATCCGCGGCGCCCCGCTCAAGAGCTGCAGCGATCCCACGCCAGGCACCCACTGCCGCATCGACGGCGTGCAGCTCAGCGTCCCCTTCCCGACCCTCGAGGTGACCTTCGGCGCGCGCCTGGTCGTCCCGCGCAACAAACGTGAGCGCGTGCTCGACCCCATGAAGGACGAGCTCTTCGATCTCGAGCTGGACCTCGCCTGGACGCAGACCAGCGCCGTGGACCGCTTCGACGTCAGGCTCCACGACAAGCTGGTCGAAGACCCCGACGTGCCCCGGATTCAGTTCGCCAACGCGGAGGACGCAACCTTCTCGTATCCGAGGCAGACGACGTTCGTGCCGAAGAATTGGAAGAACACCTGGACCGTGCGCGTGGGCGGCGACTTCCAAGCCGTTCCTGAGCGCGTAACGCTGCGCGCAGGCATCTCCTACGCGACGCGCGCGGTGCCCGTGGAGACCATGAACATCGATTACTGGCCCGTGGCCAAGCTCGGCCTGCACCTGGGCGCGACGCTCGCCTTCCTCGAGCGCTTCAAGGTGCACGTGGCCTATGCCCACATGTTCTATCAGGCGACCGAGGTCGCCGTCGGCACGGGCCAGGTCAAGGACATCGCCTCGATCGACGAAGCGAAGTCCACCGGCGTCAACGAGGGGCGCTTCACGGCCGCGCTCAACGTGTTTTCGCTCCAGCTCAACGCGTCTTTTTGAGGAGGATCCCATGAACTTCTCGTTCATCGAACCCAGGTCGAACAAAGAGCGCGCGACGCGCCTCGCGCCTTGGCTGCTGCTGGTCGCGCTCTTTGGGTGCCTCGATACCGCGAGCAACTACGACGCCGTGCTGCCCCCGGTCAAAAACGACGACAGCGGCGGGAACCAGGGCGGCAACAACGGCGGAACCCAGGGCGACGGCGACACGGACGACGACATTGGCGACGGCGACACCTCCGGCGGCGACGGGGACCAAGGCGGCGGCTCCACGATGAGCCTGATCAAGGGCTCGGCGATGAGGGCCGGCTGCAGCTCCTACCAGGCCCGCGAGGGCGACAACCAGTGCGCGGGCTACTACTGCGGCGTCTCCAAGAAGACGATCGAAAATGAGCTCAAGTCCGGCAGCGGAAAATGTAACCCCACCGCCGAAGACGTGTGCGCCGGCACGGTGACCACCCGGGTCGCCAAGTGTGCCCGAGAAACCAAGTCCAACCCGCTCAACGCGCTCGATTCCGACGCGGTGATCCGCGAAAAGACGCTGGCGTGCGTCAAGATGGCCCCCGAGATCGACTCCTCCGACGAATGTCTGGGGTGCTTCCTGGACGCGGCCCAGTGCGCCAGCAACAACTGCCTGACCCAGTGTCTGACCGGCGACAGCCCCAACTGCGACACCTGCCGAATCAACAACAATTGCAACCAACCGGTCCCCCTCTGCGCGGGCTTGCCCAGCCCCTTCTGAGACCCAGCCGTTCAGGGCTCGCCGCCGGGCACGCCCCTCGCGCTCGGACGGGCTTCTTTCCCCCGCCCAGGCTTGAAAAAGACCAGACCCAAGGGTAGAAGCCTCGCCATGCAATTTCGTGGCGGAATGAGCGAGCTAATGCGGCAGGCGAGCCGCATGCAGCGCAAAATTGAGCAGCGCAAGGCCGAGCTCAAGTCGGAGACGGTGGAGGCCTCGGTGGGCAACGATCAGGTGAAGGTCGTGGCCAACGGGGGCATGGAGCTCGTGAGCGTCACGATCAGCCCCGAGCTGCTCAAGGCCGAGAGCCTCGAGATGGCCCAGGATCTCTTGGTCGCGGGGGTGAACGCCGCGCTCAAGAAGGCCCAGGAGATGGTCGACGCCGA
>JBIQKA010000123.1:11905-14505 GCA_044507075.1 Myxococcales bacterium | reverse complement strand
CCTTGCCGATCTCGGCGCTCACGTCGTCCGGCAAGGACGAATCATCGGAGGGCCCATCCTCGGAGCACGCGGTGAACATGAAGAGCAGCAGCAGCGCGCAGCGAAGCGACAAGCTCCACCCTCGCGCCAGGGGCGAACGAAGTTCGGATGCACGCGAACACAGGCGATGGGTCATGACAAAAGCCCTCGGGGCAAGGGCCCGCGCGCGGGACACGCACGAGCGTGTAGAACGGCTCTACGACGGTAGGGCGTCCGATGTTCCCGCCGCAAGCATGCGGGTGGATGGCGAAGCATCGACGATACGCGGGAGCGAGCCCACGGGCCCACGCTACCCGCGCAGCACCTGCCACCACTTCCCCCACTTGCCTACATGGTCACTGCCCTTCGAAAAAAGTTCGCGGGGTCGCGACGGATTCTCCGGACTGCTCCGTTTGCATGTTCAGAACGGCAAAACTCAACCCAGGAGATGACGAATCATGAACACGAAGCGCACCATCCTCATGCTCTCTGCTCTGGCCACCCTCGCCGGCGGCGCCAGCATGGCCTCGGCGCAGCCCAACGGCGGAAAGCGCTTCGCGAGCCTCGACGCAAACGGTGATGGCGTCGTGACGCTTCAGGAGTTCGAGAGCCGCGCCGTCGCGCGCTTCGACAAGACCGACGTCAACAAAGACGGCAAGGTCACGCCCGAGGAGCGAAAGGCCGCGTTCGAGGCCTTCAAGGCGGAGCGCAAAGCCAAGGGAGAACACGCGAACCGGGGACCGCGCAAGTTCCGCGGTGAGCGTGGCGAGAAGGGGCCGCGCGGTGAACGTCCGGAGGCCAACAAGACCTTCACCAAGGCGGAGCTCACCAGCAAGGTGAAGGCGCGCTTCAGCAAGCTGGACAAAAACGGCGACGGCAAGCTCACCGAAGACGAGATGAAGTTCGGTCGGCGCCACCGCGGCTGGCACAAGGGCAAGAAGGCCGAGGGCGCCTGAGGCACCGCGCGCTTCGTACCGCCCCTAAGAGCACATTTCACAAATCCCCACACCGCCTCGCGGGCGGCGCGGCGCCGCCTCCGCCGACCTCGGACACTGCGACAATACCCCGGCATTGCCTCGGTCCGAGGTCGACGGATCCGACGCCGCGGCGCTCCGCGATCCGGCGCGGGGATTCATGAAACGCGCTCTAAGGACTCTCGCCCACGCCTGCATCGCCGCGGCCATCGAGAAGCTCCTGACACTCGGGCGGCAGCGCAGGGCCCTCCGCAGACTGCCAAGTCGCTTGCCACTCGGCCTTGCCACCGGGGCCATCCGGGGCCGTGCTCTGCTTCTCGCGCAGATCCCAGGTGCCATCTTTCAGGCTCGTGGCCCCCAGATCGAAGGTCGCGTCCATGCTGCCTGCGAAGTACCAGATGGAAGTGTCGCCGAGCGCCTCGCCGAACAGCTTGTAGTAGCCGTCGACATGCCCCTCGAACTTCCCCGTCTCGCAGCTCAAGCTTCCCGTGATGGTGCCGATGAACGGATGGTTCTGCCCCTCGCCGCTGCTGGCGGTGCCCACGAGGCAGCCGTTCTTCACCGAGTAGACAGGAAACTCGCCGCCCAGCTCGGACTGCTCTTCCAGCGTGAGCGCGAGGCCCGGCTTGTCGGGCTGGTCGCTCGCGGTGATGGTCACCTTGATCAAGGTGCCGAGGGGCGGAATGTCCCCGATGCCCGGCTTCCAGCCGCCCTTGAAGGTACCCACGTAATAGCCGGCTTTGCAGTGGAGTTGGCCGCCACTGCGCCCATCGCCGTCGCCATCGCCATCGCCGGTGACCTGCTCCCCATCACCGCAGTCGCAGGCGCCCCAGCGACCCGAGCTGCATACCTGCTCACCTTCTGCGTCCGGGCAGTCGCAGGGCTGCGTGTCGTCCTCGCGGCACGCTCGGGAGCCGGCGTCTTGGCGGACGTTGGTGCCGGAGCCGAGCGCGGGGGCAGAGTCGCCGCAGCTTGTTCCCACCAGAGCACAGATGGCGAGGGAAGAACCCTGTAGAGCACGTCGGATCACGGTCATCTCGGGACCGCACCCTTGCAGCAATTTGACCCGTTCGTAAATGTCCTTTCGCACACGCGTGGCGACAAGGTGCGGCGCACGTCGCCTCACACGGGCCAGCAGAGGCGACGCGCGTGTAAGGGTTGGGCGTAGCCTGTGTCCGAGCCGACATCGACGTGAGCCAGCCGCCATTTCATGCGCTCCAAGCCTGCATGGAAGATTGCGGGGCCTCCCAGGCTGCGTGTTATTCTGCTTGGGATGACGCGTCTCCGCCGTCCGGCGTCTCCGCTCCTCAAGACGCTGCTGCTGGCGCTCGTGTTGGCCTCGCACAGCGGCTGTTTCCTGATCGGTTACGACGGGCTGCAGGTGGCGCCAGAGGATTCTGGGGCGATGGACGGAGCCAGCGGGCCCCATCTGGATGGATCGGCGCGCACTGACGCGAGCGCGCACATGTTCGACGCCGACGGGGACGCGGGCGACGTCTCCCTCGACGCATCCGACGGATCCATGGGCCTCGACGCGGCCCACGATGCCGAAGCGATGGTGGACTCCGGGCCCGTCCCCGATGCCAGCCAGGACGCACAGACTGACGA
>JBIQKA010000123.1:0-11805 GCA_044507075.1 Myxococcales bacterium | reverse complement strand
GACCAGGGCAACTGGTGGGACGACATTCCGACCAGCCAACCTTGCGGCGCGCTTCCGACCTGCAGCCAAACCTGCGCCGCGGGCCAACAAGAATGTCATTTCGCGTGCAACAAGCTGCAGTGCCAATCCACCTGTGCGGAAGGCTCACGCTGCCACAGCGAGTGCAAGGCAGGCCTGGGATCGACCTGCGGTCTCAGCTGCAAAGACGGAGCGTTCTGCTCCCTCGGCTGTGGCAAGACGACTCAGTGCGGGCTCAGCTGCGGTCAAGGAGCGAGCTGCGAGCTCGATTGCGACCGCTCCACGAGTTGCAATCTCAGCTGCGCCAGTGGTGCCAGCTGCCTGTTGCACTGCGGTTCGGGGCTAGTCTGCAACGTCACCTGTAACGGCACCCCGACCAGCTGCCCCGACGGGTCCGTCGCCTGCAATCGCCCCTGCCCTTGATGAGGGTGCGCGAGCGCCGACCCCCGAGCGCCACGAGCAGATCGACTCGTAGCTGCCCTCGGCATGCCATGCCCGGAGGTGCGCAGCGCGAAAGCGCGTGCTTCCATACGGGCACCTTCGACGAAGACCTCTGATCGCATGCAAGAAAAAGTAGCGCCCTCCTCCGCCTCCGTGTTCGAGCCCCTTTCCCTCGGTGATCTCGCGTTGCGCAACCGCGTCATCAAGACCGCCACCTACGAAGGGATGGTGGTCGACGGCATGCCGAGCAAGGCGCTCGCGAGGCACCACGTGGAGCTGGCGCGCGGCGGCGTGGGCATGACCACGGTGGCGTACTGCGCGGTGTCCCCCGAGGGACGCACGTTCGCAAACCAGATGGTGATGCGCGCGGAGACCATCAAGCCTCTGCGCGCCATCACCGACGCCGTACACCGCGAGGGCGCCGCGGCGATGCTGCAGCTCGGGCATTGCGGAGGCTTCAGCAAGAACGAGGCGCTGGGCGTGCGCGGGCCGCTCGGCCCCTCGCGCGACTTCAACGCCTACGGCGCGCTCAAGGGGATGCCGCTCGCGCGCAGCATGGGCCTCGCGGATCTCGCGCGTACGCGCGAGGACTTCGTGCGCGCGGCGCGCTGCGCCGTACAAGCGGGCTTCGACGCCGTCGAAGTGCACCTCGGTCATGGCTACTTGCTCAGCCAGTTCCTCAGCCCGCACCGCAACAAGCGCTGCGACGCGTACGGCGGCTCGCTGGAAAATCGCATGCGCTTTCCGCTCGAGGTCATGGCCCAGGTGCGCGAGGCGCTGGGCCCCAGGTTCCCGGTCTTCGCCAAGCTGAACCTGGATGACGGGGTCGCGGGCGGACTCCATGTGGACGAGGCCGTGCACATCGCGCGCGCGCTCGAGGCGCTGGGGACGACGGCGCTGGTGCTTTCAGGCGGGCTCGTGTCCCACAGCGCGCTCTACCTGCTGCGCGGAGGACGGCCGCTGAAGGACATGATCGCGGTGGAGAGCAACCCGCTGCAAAAGGTCGCGCTCGCCCTCTTTGGGCCGTTCTTGGTGCGCTCTGTGCCTTTCGAGCGCTTGTTCTTCCTGGAGCAGGCCAAGCAGGTGCGCGCGGCCGTCAAGATGCCGCTGGTGTATCTGGGCGGCGCTGCGCACCTCGCCGATCTCGAGCGCGCCCGCAGCGAAGGCTTCGAGATGGTGGCCATGGGGCGGGCGCTGCTGCGCGAGCCCGACCTGATCGCGCGTTACCGCGCACAGGAGGCGAGCGAGAGCCGCTGCACGCCCTGCAACCGCTGCATCGCCGAAATGGATCGTCCGGGAGGCGTGGTCTGCGCAGAGGAGCCCTGGCAGCTCGAGCGCCGAAAGCGGGAGGTCGACGGCCGCCTGCACCTCACGCTCGCTGGCGACTAGACGCGGCAAAGGGCGGGTTCGGGGCACACGCTGCCGCGGTCATCGGGTGGAGTGCAGACGTGTGCGCGCGGGTGGGTCCAAGAGCCTCCGCGCTCGGTGCGCCCGAATTCCAACAAACCCAAGCTACATCTCGAGCTCGCCGCTGGCGTACGATCGACCCGTGACCCCTTCCCCGCTGGATGAAGTCGAACTGCTCATCCGCTCGAGCCATCCCCTGATCGTGCTGGACGCCGAAGAGGACGACCGGGCGCTGTCGCTCGTTGCGCGCGCGCTCTCTGGCCTCGGGCACGCCTACTTCCGCTGGAACGCCGCCCATGGCCTGCGCCGCGAGGGCGAGGCCCAAGCGTTGTACGGGACGAGCAAGCTGGACGCGTGCCTCGAGCACATCGGCTCCTCCAGCCTCTCGGACGCGGTGTATCACCTGCAGGGGGCGACAGAGCTGTTCGACGATCTCCACCGAAGTGCCAGGCTCGTCGCCCTCGCCGAGGGGCTCGGGCGGCTCCGGAGCGCCGTGCTCTTCACGGGGCCCGCCTCCCAGCTGCCCGAGACCCTGCGCCGGCGGGCCGCCGTGATCCCGCTCAGGCCGCCAGACGACCACGAGTACTTCCAATTCGTGAACGCCATCCTCGCCGACGTGCGGACCCGCATGCCCGTGCGCATGCAGATGACGCCCACGGACTCGTCGCGCCTGATCGGCCACCTGCGCGGCCTCTCGTTTCATGAAGTGCGCAAGGTGATCACGCAGGCCATCGTCCGCGATGGAACGCTCGACCCCGGCGACCTCGACTTCATCAGCTCACGCAAGCGCGAGATCGTCGAACAGAGCGGTGTGCTTGAGTACTTTCCCACAGCGGCCGACCTGGGCGACATCGCGGGCCTGACCCAGCTCAAGCGCTGGCTCGCGGCGCGCGCGCCTGTCTTTCACGCCCCCGAGGCCGCCCGCGACTTCGGCTTGAGCCCGCCGCGCGGCCTCCTGCTCTTGGGCGTTCAGGGCTGCGGCAAGAGCCTGTGCGCCAAGGCGGTCGCCAACGCCTGGTCCTTGCCGTTGCTCAGGCTCGACACCGCGCGCATCTACAGCAAGTACTTCGGCGAAACCGAGCGCAACCTGCACCGGGCCATGACGCTCGCCGAGCGCATGAGCCCGATCGTGCTGTGGATCGACGAGCTCGAGAAGATCTTCGGCGGAGGTCAGCGAGACGAGAGCGGCGCCTCGCAGCGCGTCCTTTCGGCGTTTCTCACCTGGCTCCAGGAGAAGCGCGCGAGCGTGTTCGTGATCGCCACCGCGAACGACGTCTCGAGCTTGCCGCCCGAGCTGATCCGCAAGGGACGCTTCGACGAGATCTTCTTCGTGGACCTCCCGGGCGAGCCGCACCGACGCGACATCCTCGCCATTCATTTGGGCCGGCGCCGCCGCGATCCCAAGCAATACGACCTTCAGGCGCTGGCCGAGGCCTCCGAGGGCTTCAGCGGCGCAGAGCTCGAGCAGGCCGTCGTGGGCGCGCTCTACTCGGCCTTCGCCGAGGGCTCGGAGCTCACCGATCGCCACCTGCTCGAGGAGCTCCGGCGCACGCGCCCGCTCTCGGTGACCATGGCGGAGCCGATCGCACGCCTGCGCGCCTGGGCGTCCTCCCGGACCACGCCAGCGGACTGAGGGCGCGGTGAGCGCGCCCGCGACTACTCGAACAGGAGCTGCGGGTTGCGCATGACCACGAGGTCGAGCCCGCCGTGCGCCTGCACGAACCCACCCATGCCGTTGCCGCTGTACCCGGCGGTGTAGACGTTCCCGATGGGATCCACCGTGAGCGCCACCGACGCGAAGTCCTCGGGGGGGCTCGCCGAGAAGCTCAACGATCCCCCTGGCGTGACGCCGCGGATCGTGCTCGCCAAGGCCCCCGGCTTGTCGCGGGAGTTGCCCACGTAGGCGCGGCCGAGGGCGTCCACGTGGAGCGCGCTCATCCCGTTGGCGTCCGCGACGGCGACCTGGGTCCAGAGGAGGGTCCCAGCTTCGCTGAACGCGCTGAGGCTGCCGTAGACATCGGTGAGGTAGAGGGTCCCGTTCGGATGCTCGAAGCCACGGCCGAGATAGGTATAGGTCGCGCAAAAGTCGGAGCTTCCCTGCTCTTCGAGCTCAAAGTCGTAGTGGAGCAGCTCACATCCGGAGATCAGGGCCATGCCGTTCGCGCGCACGAAGCCGCTGAGTCCAGAGCTCGCCACGTCGCGCACGGCGCTCACGAGCCCGTCTCCGTCCGTGATCATCACGCGGGTAAAGCCGTTTGCGGAGTTCGCGCCCACTAGGGCCCAGCGTCCGTCCGGCAAGCGTTGCGCCCAGGTAGGAAGAAAAGAGTCCACGTGCCCTGGGCTGCTCGGGTAGCTCAGCCGTCGCGCCGCGACCACGCTCCCGTCTGCGCCGAACTCCACGATGTGCGGGCCCTCTTTGGTCACGCCGGGGAGCGCTCCCGCCCTGAGCGTCTCGATCCAGAAGAGGTGCCCATCTTCCCCGAGGTTCAAGCGGGTCTGACGCGGGTCGCCCGATAGCGCTTGCGGCAGCGCGTCCTCGAACTCGTGCAGCCAGCGCCGCTGCCCGAGCGCGTCCCAGCTCCCGATGAACGCAGACCGGTAGAACCCGTTGCTGGCGACATAGCCGTCCCCGTCGAAGTCTCCGCCGCCCGAGCCGAGCAAGTACACGTTCTGGGCGCGGTCGACCGCGATGTCGAGCGGCAGCTCGTTGGCGACCGTGCCGAAGCTGCGCGCGTACGCCGGGAGCAGGCCTTCGAGCGGTTCGGCGTCCACGCTGTCATCGAGTCCATCGCCATCCGTGTCGGCGCGGTTGGGATCGGTGCCCTTTTGCTTCTCGGCGGCGTCGTCGAGGCCGTCCCCGTCCGCGTCCGCGAGGGTTGGGTTGCCGAACACACGTGGGTTGTTCGCATAGTAGGGGAGCGGAGAGTGAACGAGCCACCCATCGCGCATCTCCTCGAGATCACTGAGGCCATCCCCGTCGCTGTCCGGGTTCGTGTCCGAGGTATGGCGCGCCCGCTCTTCTCGCGCGAACACGCCATCTCCGTCTTCATCGGCGTCGAACGTGAGATACACCTGGTCGCGCGGCATCAAGACGCGATCTTCGAAGTGGACACTCGCGTCGAGCAAGCGCTTGGACACGGGCTCCATCGCGCTCTCGTTGGGCGCCGCCATGACCACCCAGAACTTCGACGATCCCTGGCCCCCCTGACGCGCGGCGCAGTCGCGCACCTGGGTCAACACGCGGACCCCCTCCGCGTTCGTCGTGGTGCGGTAGCCCGCGTCGCTGTCGGGGGAGAGCCCGATGATGTGCTCCAGCACCGCGCCGAGCTTCACCCCGGCGAGCTTTCCGCCGTCGACGCGCGCCACGTTGGTGGCGACACGATAGCTCTCGAGGGGGCGCTCCCCGCCATAGTCGATGACGAGCAGGGCCGTGCGGTTGTTGGTCGTTTCACCGACGCTGAACTCGAAGTTCTCGCCGGTCTGGTCCTTGAGCTGAAAGCTCGCTGGCCGAAAGTAGAGCGCGCCCGGGTTGGCCAACAGATCGAGGACCACGCTCGCGGGCACCGTGGCCTCCGCACGGAAGGGGCCGCGCGCCTCGCCGTCGCCCAGCGTGATCGTGTCCGCAGCGGGCGGGAGGCTCAGCGTAGCCACGGAGGAGAACGTCCTGGGATTCGCGCGATCGCGCGCCAGCGCCGTGACCACGAGATTGCTGAGCTCGAAGGTGCGCTTGCCCGCGTTCGCGATCTGAAGCTGCACCGCGATGCGCCCGCTCTCCAGCGTCGACTGCTCGTCGATCTCCTTGGACGTCGCCGACTCGTAGGCGTGCTGCGCGCTCTCCACCGAGGCCTTGCTCACCCCCATCGCGGCCTCTCGCATGTAGCTGTTGGTCTGCGTGTAGCTGGCCGAGACGCTCACGCTGGCCCCGGCGGGGAAGCTCACCTCGGTCGAGGCGGTCACCTCCGCGGAGGTCTCCGACGAGGTCGATGTCGAGACCGAGTGGGTCTTCCCGACGGTCGACTCCGTGTCCTGGCTGAGCGTGGTGCTGACCGCGTTGTCCTGGGTGGTTCCGTTCGCGAGGCGCACGTTGACCCCGAGATCGACGCCTCCCACCAGGCGCAGCTCGGGTTGCGGGAGATCCGCGAGCAGCGCATGGGTGGAGTTCTGGTTGATCTCCTGAAAGTCGCTGCGTCCATCGCCGTCCGTATCGGCGAGTGTCGGGGAGGTGCCGTAGCGATCGAGCTCCGAGCCGTCGAAGAACGCAGGGTTGCCGGCCGCGTCCCCGTCGCTGTCCACGTGGATGGGCGAGCTGCCCCAGATCATCACCTCGTCCGCGTCCGACAGGCCATCGCCGTCGCTGTCGGCGCGGCTCGGATCGCTGCGCACGATGCGCTCGAAGGCATCGCACAGGCCATCCCCGTCGCTGTCCGCGGAGCTCGGCGAGCTCGTCACCTCGCGCTCGCTGACCTGCCCTGCGCTGCCCTCGTCGATGCGCACGATCCAGCCCGCGGCCTCGATCTCGTTCGAGAGGCCATCGCCGTCGGGGTCTTCGGCCGAGGGCAAAGCCACCTGACAGACCTCGGCGGGCTGCGCGCTGATCACGGCCGCAGGGGGGCCGTCCTGCACGACGAACGCGCTCCGCCCGGCCCCATTCTGCGCCGCCACCCCGTAGGCGTAGAACTTTCCGGGCTCGAGCGCCTCATCGCGGTACACGACCTGATCGCGCGTGACCGTCGCGAGCTCCACCAGCATGTCGGAGCTCACCACGTCGTCTGCGCTCGCGAGCGTCACGCGCCCGATCACAAAGCTCAGCTCGTTTGTGCTTTGATCGGTCCAGGAGAGGCGGATGAAGCCCGCGCCGCTCACGACGGTCACCTGCGAGGGCTGCACGGGGAGCGCCCCGACTCCGCCGTCGAGCTCGCCATCCCCGCGTGAACGTTCTCCGTCCGAACACGCCGAGAACGATAGGAGCAGCCCGAGCGTCTGGGCCAGGACTCCTTGATGGATGATGCGCTTCATGGTTGTGCCTCGGCGGGGAACACGAGCTGCGGGTTACGGATGACAAGGACGTCGGCGCCGCCTTTGCTCGCGCCGTGGGCTTCGAACCCGCCGGCGGTGGCGCCGACGACGAAGAGGTTCCCCAAACGATCGCGGCGCGACGACGTGACCGTGGTGGTCGTGTTCCCGAGCCGCAGCAACCTCGCGCGCCGCCCGTCCGGCCCCAAGAACTCGAGGCCCGCGCCGCCGCTTTCGCCGCGCACGCCCACAAACAGCTGGTTGGTCGCGTCGAGATCGAGGGAGGTGATGCGCGGGCTCGTGAAACCTGGGAAGTCGTACACGGCCTTGCCTGAATCCTCGTTATAGAGGGGCACCTGGAAGCCCGTGAGATCGCTGCGCACGAGCGCGTCCGCGCCGCCGCTGTGCACCGACATGTACAGCGAGTTGTCGCCGCCCAACGCGATCTGCCGCACCAGGCCCGGAAAGGTCGGGCTCGCGCACACCGAAAACCCGCCCTGCGGCTCCACCGAGCGCATCAGGGTCACCCCGCAGCGCCCCGACCCGAAGTCGATGGACGTCGCGAGCAGGTGGCCCGACGCAGCGCTGTCCTGGATCACCGGGACGTCCGCCGCGTTCTGCACCATGGAGACGGAGGTCACGTTGGCCCCCTGCGCGTCGAGCCGCAGGTACATGGTCGCGAGCTGGTCGTTGAGCTGACGATACTGCAGCACGACGAGCGCACCGCCTCCCGGGACCGGCGACGCCGTGTAGGGAATGGTTCGCGTGCGATCGAGGCTCCCTGCGCCGACGGCGTCGCTGAGGTCGTTCGCGTGCAGCACCTCGCCTGCGCTGTTCCAGTGCAGGCCGTAGAACGCGCTCTGGGGCGCCTCCGGGATCACCGACGCGGCGAGCTCGGCGGCCCACAGCACGGTGCCGTCGGGATTGGCCACCAGCTTCCTCGCGTACTCGGAGGTCCCTTCGAACTGCTTGCTCCAGCGCACGGCCCCCGTGCTGGGCTCCAGCGCGAGCACGAACGCGCCGCCTGCCGTTCCGTCTCCGTCCAGGTCGCCGCTCGAGAGGCCGAGCACGTACACGGTGTCGTCCGTGGGCAGCACGTGGTCGACGCTCTCGGCCGCGCTCGTGCCCAGGATCTGGACCCACCCGCCGGTGGGACCTTGGGTCGGCGCGGGGTCGACGGAGTCGAGCAAACCGTCGGCGTCGGTGTCGTTCGAATTCGGGTCCGTGCCCGCCTGGCGCTCGGCGAAATCATCCCAGCCGTCTTCGTCGAGATCGGCGATCGCCGGATGGGAGTAAACGCGCGTGTGCGAGCGGTAGAAATCGGCGTCGACCTGCACGTCCCAGCCCTCGCGCGCTTCGACGAAGTCGGACAAGCCGTCGCCGTCCGAGTCCACGAGCGCGTCGGAGCTGCCGAGCATCCGCTCCTCGCGCTCGAACAGGCCGTCGCCGTCGCGATCGGCCACGTAGGCGAGCGTCACCGCGTCGCGCGGCATCAGCACGAGGTCCTCGAAGTCGATCTGCTTGGAGAGCAGCCGCTCGCTCACCGGCGCGAGGGCGCTGTCTTCGTTGGGGGTCGCGATCAGGGCCCAGAAGCGCTCCGCACCACCGCCCGGCCTCGGCAGCGCTTCGACGTCACGCAGGCGCGTCAAGACCCGCACGTTGGAGGCGTTGGGGGCCGTCTCGAAGCCTACTGTCGGCGCGAGCCCCAGGATCTGCTCCAAGACCTTGCCGAGGCGGACGCCCGCGGCGCGACCGTCCTGGGTCCGCTCGACGTTGGTGGCGACCCGGTACCGCTCGAGCGGCCGCACGCCGCCGTAGTCGAGGGTGATGAGCGCGGTGCGACTGCTCGTGTCTTCACCGATGGTGAACGCGAAGTTCTCCCCGCCGCGATCGGTGAGCTCGAAGCTCGCCGCGCGGAAGAACGTCGTGCTCGGGTTGGCGAGCAGGTCGAGCGCCGCGTTGGCGGGGATCGTGGCCTCCACGCGGAACGGGCCCCGCCGGTCCCCTTCGCCGAGCACCAAGCGATCGGCCTCCTCCGGTAGCTCGAGGGTGGCGATCGACGTAAAGCGCGAGGGATTCGCGCGATCGCGCTGGAGCGCGGTCACCACGAGCCCGCTCAGCTCGAAGGTGCGCGTCCCGACGTTTGCGATCTCCAGGTTCATGGCGATCCGCCCGGACTCGATCTCCTGACGCTCCGAGATCGCGCTGCTGGTGAGCTGCTGATAGCTCTGCTGGGCCCCCGAGGTGGACTGGCGGGACCAGCTCGCGGAGGTCTCCTGCACGTAGCTGCTCTTCTCACTGTAGGAGCCGCTCGCGCTCACGCCCGCGCTAGCCGGATAGCCGGCGGTCGCCTCCGTGCTCAGCGTGTAGGAGCTCTCGGTCGTTTGGCTGTTGGCGACCTCGGAGGTCTGTTCCAGCGTGTTGGCGGTGCGCCGCTCGTAGGAGGAGGTCACCGCGTCGGTCCGGACGCTGCCGTTCTCGAGCACCACGTTGACGCCGAGATCCATGCGCCCGACGAACTCGAGCTTGGGCTCCGGCAGCTCGGCCAGGAGCGGGTTGGTCGCGTTCTGGTTGATCTCGTCGAAGTCGCTGCGCCCGTCTCCGTCGCTGTCGGCGAGCGTGGGCGACGTCCCGAAGTGGAGTAGCTCCGCGCCATCGTAGAACGTCGGATTTCCGCGCGCGTCGCCGTCGCTGTCCACGTTGGTCGGCGAGCTACCCCAGCGGTTCACTTCGTCCAGATCACTCAGGCCGTCCCCGTCCGTGTCCGCGCGTCGCGGATCGATCCGAAGCTGACTCTCCTGGCCGTCACACAGACCATCGCCGTCGGTGTCCGCGCGGTCTGGGCTGCTCTTCACCATGCGGGTCGTGATGGCCTCCGCTCCGTCCTCGTTGACGACCACCGTCCAGCCCTGCTCCTCGAGCGCGTCGTCGAGACCGTCGCCATCGCGATCGCTGGGGGTGATCGCCCCTCGACACCGCAGTTCGGAGCTCCCCGAGATGAGCGACACGCCCGCCCCCGACTGCAAGACCATCTTGCTGCTTTCGCGCGCGGTGCGGGCAGCGACGCCATAGAAGTAGAGCGTTCCCGCCTCCACGTCTCGATCTGTGTACGACTGTTGATCCGCAGCCACCGAGCCGATGATCACCAAGGAGCTCGCCGGGGGGATCTCATCCGCGCGCTCGACGACCGCCCTTCCGATCGCGAACTCGAGTTCGTTGTCGCTGCGGTCCAGCCAGGAGACGGTCACCTCACCGGCCGAGGGTTGCGCGCTCACGCCGTCTGGAGGGAGCGGCGTGACGCCGCCGTCCCCGAGCGCGCCCCCGTCGCCTTCTTCTCCTGCGCGCTTGTCGCTCTCCCCGCAGGCGGGGCACGCGAGCGCGGCGAGACCGACCAGGAGGCCCGCGACATGACGTTTAGCAATCCAAATCATGATTTACCGATCGGTAAGGAGCTCGAATCTACACGCTCCTACCACAAGACCGGCACGCATCCCAGCGTCTTGCGCGCGCTCACGCGCTCGGCAGCGTGAGTCGAGTTCGGTTCGCCAACTCCTCATTCAGCACGCGCTGGTTCTCCGAATAATCGATGGCGATCACCACGAGCTGCACGCCCCCCTCCTTCAAGGCTCGCTCCAGCGAGGGGGCGAACGCCTCGGTGGACTCCACGCGCGTGCCCTTGGCGCCGAACGCCTCCGCATACTTCACGAAGTCCGGGTTCTCGAAGCGTAAGCCGTAGTCGGGGAAGCCGTCGGCCTCCTGCTTCCAGCGGATCATCCCGTACGCGCGGTCCTCGATGATCAGCACGACCAGGTTGAGCTTCAGACGGATGGCGGTCTCGAGGTCGTGCGCGCTCATCATGAAGCCGCCATCGCCGCACACCGCCACCACGCGCCGTTTGGGGAACAGGAGCGCCGCGGCCATCGCCGAGGGCAGGCCCGCGCCCATCGTCGCCAGGGCGTTGTCCAGAAGCAGCGTGTTCGCGGTCTGCGTACGGTAGTTGCGGGCAAACCAGATCTTGTACATGCCATTGTCGAGCGCGAGCATCCCATCCTCGGGCATCACGCGGCGCACGTCCGAGACCAGGCGCTGCGGCGTGATCGGAAAGCGCGGATCGTCGCTGCCCTCGGCGATGCGCGCGTGGAGCTGATCGCGCAGCTTCATGACCTTGGCAAACTCCGACGAGGCATCTCGCTCCAGGCGACCGTCGAGCTTGCGCGCGAGCCGCCAGACGCTGTCGCCGATGTCACCTGTCACCTCGAGGTGCGGAAAGTAGACCTCATCGATGTCGGCCGGGTGGAAATCGACGTGAATGACGCGCGGGCCCCCCGCGTGCATGATGAACGGCGGCTTCTCGACCGTGTCGTGCCCGATCGCCACGATCAGATCCGCGCAGCCGATCACGTCGTGCAGGTAGTCGTGCTCGCTCAACGCTGCCGTGCCCAGGAACAAGCCCGAGTTGCCGGTCACGGCGCCCTTCCCCATCTGCGTGTTGAAGAAGGGGATCCGCGCAGTACGCACGAACGCCGACAGGGCGTCCGAGAGGCCGGGACGATTGGCTGCGCCTCCCATCATCACGAGCGGGCGACTGGCGGCGGCGATCAGCTCCGCCGCCGCCGAGACCACCTCATCGGCCGCGACCGCCCGCTGTGCCTTGGCGATCGGCACCAGGCGCGCGCGCTCCGTGATCTGCGCGGCGATGTCTTCGGGGAGCTCCAGGTGCACAGGGCCTGGGCGCTCCGCTTGCGCGATACGGAACGCCTTGCGGACCAGGGTCGTGATGGTGCCCGCGTCGACGATTTGCTCGGAGAGCTTCGTCAGCGGACGCATCATCGCGACGGTGTCCAGGATCTGGAAGTTGGCCTGCTTGCTCTTCAAGATCGGCTTCTGCCCGGTGATCATCAGCATGGGCATGCCCCCGAGCAGCGC
>JBIQKA010000021.1:70109-73791 GCA_044507075.1 Myxococcales bacterium | reverse complement strand
GCGCGCGCAAACCGCCAAGACCAGCCGAATCGCGTTATCATCGCGGCGATGATCCCGCTCACGATACCGGCCCTCGGGGCAGAAGAAATGGCTGCCTGCGAGCGCGTACTCAAGTCAGGCATGTTGGTGCAAGGCAAGGAGGTGCAGGCATTCGAGACGCGCTTGGCAGAGGTCGTGTCTCGGACGCACGCGGTGGCGGTCAGCAACGGCACCTCGGCCCTCGAGCTCGCGCTGCGCGCGCTCGAGCTCGGCCCTGGCGACGAGGTGTTGTGTCCTGCGCTCACTTGGCCGAGCCCGGCGCATGCCATCCGCAGCGTCGGCGCGAGCGTCGCGCTGGTCGACGTCGACCCCCACGAATGGAACGCCACCGAGGTGCAATTCGCCGCAGCGCGCACGCCCCGCACGCGCGCTGCGATCCTGATCGAGCAGTTTGGAAACCCCGCGCGCCACGAGGCCATCGCCCGGGCGATCCCCGATCTTCCGCTGATCGTCGACGCAGCGTGCTCACTCGGCGCCTCCTATCGCGACGCGCCGTGCGGCAGCCACGGTCTGATCGCTTGCACGTCGTTTCATCCCCGCAAGGTGCTCACGACGGGCGAGGGGGGCGCCTGCATGACCAACGACCGAGGCCTCGCGCAGCGGCTGCGCGTCCTGCGCAATCATGGCCAGCTCGAGCCCGGCAACTTCGTCACCGCCGCGGGCAACGCGCGGATGACCGAGCTCGCCGCCGCCATCGGCCAGGTGCAACTCGAAAAGCTCGGGCAACTGTGCGCGGAGCGGCGCGCGCTCGCAGACCGGCTCCTGCGCGCGCTGCCCGGCCTAATCACGCAGCGCACCCCCGAACATGGACGCGAAAATCGCCAGACCCTGGGTGTCCTGGTCGGCGCGCCCTTCGCGGGTTCCGAGGCGCGTGATCGCGCGGTCGTCGAGCTCGCGTCCCGCGGCGTGCAAGCCGGCAAGCTGAGCTATGCGCTCCAAACCCTGCCGCAGTTCGCGCGCGAGGCGGAGGAGGCGGCGCGCGTGGGCCGTTCCCTCTCGGTGGCCGAGGACATCGCGGCGCGTGGTATGTGCGTGCCGCTCTTCCCGGGCATGCGGCCCGAGCAGCTCGAGCAGGTGACCTCGGCCCTGCGGGAGGTGCTCGGATGAAGACTGTGCTCTCCGTGAATGACGTCCACAAGACCTTTCGCATCGGCTTCTTCCGCAAGCGCGTCGAGGCCGTGCGCGGCGTGAGCTTCGAGGTGAGCGAGGGCGAGACCTTCGGCGTGCTCGGCCCGAACGGCGCGGGTAAGACCACGACCATCAAGTCCATCCTGCGCCTGATCACGCCCGACCGCGGCGCGATCTCCGTGTTCGGGAGCCCGCTCTCGCTCGAGAGCATGCGGCGCATCGGTTACATGCCCGAGAACCCTTACGTGTACCAGTACCTGCGGCCGCCCGAGTTCCTGGACCTGTGCGGGCGCTTGATGGGGATGCCGCGCGCGCTGCGCGACAAGCGCGCGGGTGAGATGATCGAGCTGGTGGGCCTCGCGCACGCGGCGGATCGACCCATCGGGCGCTTCTCGAAGGGCATGACCCAGCGCATGGGGCTCGCGCAGGCCCTGTTGCACGACCCCGAGTTGCTCATCCTCGACGAGCCCATGAGTGGCCTCGATCCCATCGGTCGCAAGCAGGTGCGCGAGATCATCCTCGCCCAGCGACAGGCCGGAAAGACCCTCATTTTCACCAGCCACGTGCTCAGCGACGTGGAGATGCTGTGCGATCGCATCGCCATCCTCAACAAGGGGCGCGTGGTGGCGCGCGGCACGCTCGATGAGCTCCTGCGACGAGAAGTGCGCCGCGTGCGCATCCAGCTCGCAGGCGCGCCCCAGGTGTTCCGTGAGGCGCTGGTTTCGCGGGGGCTCTCGGTACGCGAGGTCGAGGCCCGCGGTGCGGCGCGCGAGCAGGCCTCGGCGAACGAACTGGAGATCACCGTGGAGGGGGATCAGAGCGTAAGCCCGCTCCTGAAGGAGGCGCTCGAGGCGGGCGCCTCTGTGGTGGAGCTGGAGCAGGAGCGTGAGACGCTGGAGGAGCTGTTCGTGCGCAACGCGATGGCGAGCGGAGACTGAGCCGCGCTCAGAAGCGGTAGACGCCTGGTCTCCGCGCGGGGCCCTGCAAGAACATCTCCAGGCTCGACTCGCGGAACAGCATCGGGATGAGCGTGACCATATTGGTGAGCGCGGGGATGGCGCCGATGATGAGCAATGGATCTTCGGTGATGGCCGCGCCGATGCCCGCGACCGCCATGCTGGCGAGTCCACCGAGCAGCAAGGTGGCGATCTTGGCCCGCGCGCGCTGATCGTAGCGAAGCAACATGTCCGTCGCGGCCTTCGCGCGATCCCGGGCCGAGAGCCCGTAGTAGTCCGCGTAGGCCCTGCGCCCGAGGCCGCGGTCGAGAAAGGCCAGCGGGATCAGCGTGAGGAAGTGGGTGGCAAACGCGCCCCCAATGAACGCCACCGCTTGCTTTTCCCGGTGGGTCGACGTTTCGTCTTCGTACCAGGGCAGTCCCACGGATACCGCGGCCGTGGCCATGCCGAGCGCCCAGGCCGTGGTTGCCCAGGGCGTCGCGTGGTCTTCCGGAAGAAAAATACCCAGCGCCGCGCCGGTGACGAAGGGCGCGATCGATGAGCCGAGCACCCAGCGCGCGGCCTTCTCCGAAGGTTCGTCGAGGATGAGCAACACCGCGGCCGCGGTGGCCATCGCGCCCGACACGATGGTCGAAGACCAGCGACCACCGACTCTGCGCTCGCGCTCCTTGCGTTGCATGGCCTGGATCCAGGCGTCGGCGCGGCTCGCCTCGGCTTGGCTCGCGAGCTCTTGCGCGGTCGGAACGGGCAGAGCGGCTGGCCGCTCGATCCAGGCGCGCACTCCGCCTGCGATCTCCTCGGGGACGTTGAGCACGGGCGATTGCAGCGGAGCTGGCTCGTCCGACGCCGGAGCGGGGGGGGGTGCCGCGTCGGGTTCGGCGAGCGGGGTGGCTGGAGCCTCGCCCTCGGACGACGTAGGAGGAGCCTCCCCGGCGGCGGGCGCGGTCTCACTCTGGGGCGCGGCGGGCGCGGATTCTCCCTGGAGCGCGGCGGGCGGCGGGGCGTCTTGCGCCAGCACAGTCGGGGTGAGCGTCATGCCGAGGCAAAGGCCCGAGAGGAGAAGGAGGCGCTGCATCGGCCTGGACGATGCCAGCTCGCGTGGCCGCCTGTCCACCCGCCGCGCGCTTTGCGCACCGTGATCTAGACGCGTGACGCTACTTGCTCAGGCGCTTCGGGGCCTCGCGGTCGTTGGGATCGATCTCGAGCGCCTTCTCCCAGGCTGCGCGGGCTTCTTCGAGCTTGCCCTGGGCCTTGAGCGCGTCGCCCAGCTGCACACGGTAGCGCGCGCGCCTGGGACGCAGCTTGACGGCCGCTTCGAACGAGGTCTGCGCCTTCGCAGCTTCGCCCGTGTCGAGCAGCGCTTGTCCGAGCCCCGCCTGGGCGTGAGGGTTTCGGGGATCACGACTCACCGCGGCTTCGAACAAGGGCTTGGCCATGCTCGGGTTCTTCTCCGCGAGCAAGCGCGCTCCGTCCTTGAGCAGTGCCTCGAGCGCGTTGCCGTCGTCCTTGGCGGAGACCTCGGGCGCGCTGGGCTCGGCCTCGGGCGCAGGCGCGCTGGG
>JBIQKA010000021.1:13211-70009 GCA_044507075.1 Myxococcales bacterium | reverse complement strand
CCTTGGCGGAGACCTCGGGCGCGCTGGGCTCGGCCTCGGGCGCAGGCGCGCTGGGGTCGACCGCGGCTTCTGCTGCGCTCGGCTGCGCCTCCGCGGCGCTGGGCGCTGCTGCGGTCGCTTGGTCCGCTGCCGCGGGTTGGGCCGCTAGCGGTGCGGGTGCCGCAGCCTTCTCCGCCGCGGGGTGGCTAGGCTCGGCGCGTGCGGCGGGCGCGTCCGCGGTCTGCGTGGCGGCAGGGGCGCCGGCCGTGCGCGCGGCGTTCGAGCGCGACCACGACATGTACCCGAGCCCGCCGGCGCCGAAGCACGCGAGCAACGCCACCGCGATCATGCGGCCCTTGCGCGAGGGAGGCTTGGGCCGCTCCATGGCCATCGTCTCTTCTTGAGACTCATCCCGGGAGAAGTTCAGCGGCTCGCTGCCATCCTCGCTCGACATGGGCTCCGCCGCCCGCGCGAGCGCCTGCGCATCGAAGGGCTTGGTGGCGGTGTTGCGCGCGGGCGCCACGAAGCCATCGAAGTCCTCGCCCAGCGTGGAGCCGCTGCTCGGCAGCGTGCCGTGGCTGATGCGCGCGGCCTCTTCGCGCAGCTGGTCGATCTTGGAGCCGTCAGTGATGGCCGTGGTCTCTTCGCGCTCGGTGTCGTCCTCGAGTTCGATCTCCCCGTGCGGCTGCGCGCCGCGGGGGGGCGCCGGATCGGTGGGCGTGTCCCCCAGACTGATGCGGTCGATGCGTTCGACGCGGCTCTCGCCCTGCTCGTTGTAATGCAGCTCGGCCTCGCTCGGCGCGGGCGCCGGCATGGTCGGCATGAGCTCACGGTCTTGACTGTTGTCGGGGACGGGCAGCGAGAGGCCATCGAGCAACGGCGAGGGGGCGCCGACCGGTGCGACCTTGCTGATTTCGGGCTGGGGCTTGGTCTCCGCGGAGCTGGCAGACGCGCTCGGTGCCGGCCCGCTGGCGAGCGCCCCGGGGATCTCGGTGAGCGCAAGCACAGGCTCCGGCTGAGGTGGAGGCTGGGGAGCAGGTCTCCGTACGCCGAAGGCGCCGAGCCCCGGCAGTGCTCCGGGCGCGATGCCCATGATGGTGCGCCCAGGCTTGCCCAGGTCGGATCCGCCCATGGGCCGCGCGGCCGGCTGCGGGCCCGCGCCTGCGGGCTTGGCAGAGGCCACGTTCGGCAGCGCCGCAGGCGCCGCGGGCGCTCCGCCGCTGGGCGCTGCGGCAGGAGCCGCGGCGGGCGGGCGCGGAATGGTCGGGGCGATGCCCATGATCGTGCGCCCGGGCTGCACCTTGAAGTCCTTGGCCGCGAGCGCCGCCACAGGAGCGGTCGCCGCGCCGGATGCGTTGAACGGATTGGCCGGGGCCGGATCGTCCTTGCGTTCGGGCTTGATCGCGCTCGGCTCTTCGTCCCGAAGCTCGGCGGCCGCCGTGGCGCGCTCCTGCGCGGCCGTCTGCAGCGCGTGATCCAGCGGCTCCATGATGTTCATGGACGAGGGATGCTGCAGACGCGAGATTGTCACGGTGGCGTCGCTCAAGCCGAGCACGCGCGCGAGGGCCTTCCAGGCCTCCCAGCGTGTTCCGCCGCGCTCCAAGAAGCAGTTCACCAACAGCTCGTTCGACAGCGTGAGCGATGCCTTGAGGTCTTGGCCCGCAGTGAACTCCACCTGCAGCGTGGTGCCGGCCATGCCCAGGGCGCGCAACACGCGCGTGGGTCCGAGCGGCAACAGCTCTGTGCTGAAGCCCTGCTCCTTGCGCGCGCGCTCGGTGAGCGCACGATCGGCCGCCGTGACCGGGGCCACCGCGTTCTCGAGCACGGCGAACTGCACCGCGCCCGAATCGGACACCACTTTCGCGAAATCAAGGTTGATCACCGAAGCCCAGCGCGCGCGCACGTCGGCACGCATCTCGTTCACGCGTGGCTGGGTGCGCTGGGCGCTCCGGGTATCGATCACCAAGACGTCTGCGCCGCGCAGCGCGATGGGATCCCGGGCGGAGATCTTGAGATTGCCCACGCGGGCCTGCTGCTCGCGCAGGACCTTTCCGAGAGCTTGTGTCCGCGATTCGTCCTCACTGATCAAGAGGACGTGGAGACCTGCGAAGATGTCTGTGGTGTTCGGCACGCTTTAATGGGGGTCAGTCTATCATCACACGCTGCACGTTCGCGCCTGTGTTTTGCGCTCGACCCATCACGCGCGAGGCGAGCGCGTGCCTTGTTTTCCGCAGTCGCACGTTGTAGGAGCGTTGCTTTCATGGCGCCCAAGCTAGGTTCGAGCTCGGCGGTTTTGCGGGCGCACAATCTCGAAACCACCAAACTCGAGGTCAGGGATAACCTTTGACGCCGCTCAACTCCTACCAGCGCAAGTTGTTCGTCTTCCTCGGTGTCGCGACGTTCTTCGAGGGCTTCGATTACGTCGCGCTCTCGCAGATCTTACCGTCGCTGCGCGCCGAGTTTCAGCTCTCGGTGAGCGAGAGCGGCACGCTCCTGGCCGTCACGGGCGTGGGTGCGCCGCTTTCCTACGGGCTCATACTGTGGGCGGATGTCATCGGACGTCGCCGCGTGCTGAGCTACACCATCGCCGGCTACACACTCTTTTCCTTGCTCTCGGGGTTCGCGCAGTCGGCCTTCCAGTTCGGCGCAGCCCAGGTCTGCGCGCGGGCGTTTTTGCTCGCCGAGTACGCGCTCAGCATGGTCTACGTGACCGAGGAGTTTCCGGCGGACCGCCGCGGATTTGCGGTCGGGATCATCCAGGGCATGAACAGCCTGGGCTCCATCGTCTGCGCCGGGCTCGTGCCGCTCCTGCTCCAGACCCCTCACGGCTTTCGCACGGTGTACTTCGTGGGCGCAGTGCCCCTGTGCATCCTCATCTGGTTGCGCCGCAACGTGCGCGAGACCGAGCGCTTCGAGCGCCTGCGGGCGAGCGGTCCTTTGCCCAAGCCCGACCTGTTCCGGATCTTCCGCACGCCGCACCGACGCCGCATCCCGCTGCTCGCGACCATTTGGTCTCTGGTCTACATGTGCACCTACGTGTGCGTGATGTACTGGAAGGAGTTCGCCTTCCAGGAGCGGGGCATGACCGACAAGGAGACCGCCCTCGCGCTCATGATCGCGGCCCTGGTCTCGCTCCCGCTCGTGTTCGCTTCGGGCAAACTGCTCGACGTGATCGGCCGCAGGTGGGGCGCGGTGGTGATCTTCACCGTCGCGAGCCTGTCGGCCTTGCTCGCGTTCTTGCCCCATGACTTCTGGCTCTTGACCGTAGGGTTGACCGGCGTGATCTTCGCCTCGAGCGCCTCGCTACCGGTCCTCACCGCGTTTACCCTGGAGCTGTTTCCGACGGAGCTACGCGCGAACGGCTTCGGTTGGTCCAACAACCTGCTGGGCCGCGTCGGGTACATCGGAGGCCCGTGGTTGGTCGGTCTGATCGCCCAGCACCAGGGCTACAGCCACACGATCGCGGCGACCGCGATCTTCCCCTTGCTGGCGCTGGCTTTGATCCTTACGCGCTTGCCAGAGACCGGAAACAAGGATCTGGACGAGACCAGCGCGCTGTAGCGCGCGCTGAGCGCCGCCCTTAAAACGCTCAGGGCTTCGCTCGGGAAAATCCCGGGCGAAGCCCTACGCGATGAGTCAAGCGAGCCGCGAAGCTCGAGCAGCTCAGGGCGTGCCGACGCTCCCGCCGACGCTGCCGCCCACGTTCACGCCACCTGCCGGGTTGGTCGTGCCCTCGAGGTTGCCCTCGACGGGGGCCTCGGGCGCAGGGGCAGGCGGAGGCGGAGGCGGAGGCGTGTATTCGGGTGCAGGCGTCGGCTCCGGGGTCGGCTCAGCCGGCACGGGCTCGGCCTCGACGGGCTCAGACGCCGCGCCCTCTGCGCTCGAGAACACGTCGCCGAACTTGTAGGTCATCGAGGCCATGGCGAGGAAGCCATTGGCGTTGCCGCCGATGAAGTTCGGGCCGCCGGTCACGAAGCCGTTCGTGACCACGCCGTCGAAGGCGAAGTTGTTCTTGGCCATACCGATGCCGGCCGTCCACGCGAAGGCGCCGGTGCTGGCGCGCGCCTTGGTGAAGGGGTCCGCCGTGTCGCGCCAGCGGTCGATGTTCCAGCTGTACTGGGTGCCGGTGCGCACGAAGAGCCAGTCGAGGACCTGGACCTCGGCCGCCATGTTCACCATCGGCACCAGGAACCTGAGGCGCTTTTCTGCGTCATCTTCCGCGTCGCTGTTGGGATCGGACTTGCCGATCAGCCCCTGAAAACCACCGTAGGCGGCGACCTTGGCGCGCTCCAGGTTGATCACCGGACCGATGCCGCCCATCAAGCCGACGTTGAAGTCGTTGCTCTTGAGGTCGGGGCTCGCCGCCTTGTTGTTCAGGTGCTCGTTGGTGAACGAAGCGTGCCCGAGGAAGCCGATGTCCACGATGTTGTTGAGCGGGATGTACCCTCGGGCGAGGAGGCCCGCGCGGATGCGGAAGCCGCTGGCGAGGTCCGTTTCGTTGTTGTTCGCGTTGAGACCGGTCGAGTTTGCGAACCCGACCGAAACGTTACCGGAGAGGTCGAGCTTGAGGCCCTCCGGAGGCGTGAGGCTGTAGCCCACCTGGCCAACCACGAAGGTCTGCTGACCCTTGGCGGTCTCCCCGTCCTGATTGACGGCCTGGACGCCGCGCCCGAAGCCCACGCGCACGCCGAGGGCGTTGTCGCCCATGGCCTTGCCCCACATCAGGTCGAACACGGTCGCGGGGGCCACCGGGCCTGCGGCCACGCCGAGCGGAGGGATCGCGGGGCCCGTGAAGGCGCCGGAGGCCGTACCCACGAACGGATCCTGCACGCCCGCCAGATACGCGAGCTCCGTGTTGTACCCGACGATGTCGGGGTTGAGCAGATCACCGCGGTGCAGGGCGAGACCGAAGGCCTGATTCTCGTTGCCGAGGGTCAACACGCCATTGCCCGAGCCCGAGTTTCCGCCGTAGTCGAGACGGATCATGTTGCGGTGCTTCACCGCGTATTGCGGGAAGGGGAAGACGTCGTCCGGATCCTTGATCAACAGGTTCCCACCCAAGCCAGTACGGCGATCGGCGTGGGCTGTTTCGACCATCCACGTCGTGCTGGCGGTCAGGCACAGCAAGCCCACCAAGAGCTTCCGATTTTGCAGCATTTTTGCTCCACCCTTTCGGGCCCGAGGCCCGATAGCCCGCGAACGGGCGCAGACACGCCCCCATACAGGAACGCAGGCGCACGCTATCAACGCTCGTCAGGAAGCAAAAGAAACTGACAGGTCTGTTTTCGGTACAGCGCGGCAAGCGGGAAGGCGCCGGCCGAACAGAACGTCAACTTTTCGTACCGAAGCGGGAAGGGAGACGAAGTCTCAGACCGGTTCCAGACGCGCCATGACGTCGGCCAAGTTCTCGCGCCAGTCGCGCATCGGGCCCACCAACGCTTCGGTGGGGCCGAGGTCGAGCACGCTGTAGGCAGGGCGCTTGGCCGGCCGCGGAAACTCCGCGCTGGTGCACGGGAGCACGCGCGCCCGATGGCCCGCGATGCGCACGATCTCGCTGGCGAAGTCGAACCAGGTGCACTCGCCACCGTCGGTGACGTGCAGCGTGCCGCGCGCCTCCTTGTCGAGCAGCGCCAGTGTGACTTGCGCCAAATGCTCCGCGCTGGTGGGCCGCCCACGCTGATCGTCCACTACCTTCAGCTCGTCCCGATCGCGGGAGGCCTTGTAGATGGTGCGCACGAAGTTGTTGGCCCATGGGGCGTACAGCCAGCTCGTGCGCAACACCAGGTGCGGGCCCTTGGCGTCCCACACGGCGCGCTCGCCGACCGCCTTGGAGCGCCCGTAGGCGTTGAGGGGCGCGTGGGGCTCGTCGATCCGGTACGGATGGTCGGACTCACCCGGGAACACGTAGTCCGTGCTGTAGTGGACCAGGGGCACCCCGCGCTTCGCGCAGGCCTGGGCCAAAACGCGCACCGCCTCGCCGTTGGCTCGCGTGGCCGCCGCCTCGTCGGTCTCCGCGCCATCGACGTTGGTGTACGCCGCGCAGTTGAGCACCGCGCGGTAGCGCGTCTTCTCGAGTTGCGCCTCGACCTGGGCCTCTTGCGTGAGATCGAACTCCGGCAGATCGACGCCCTCGAACGACTCTCCGCGCGCGGTCAAGCGCTCGCGCAGCGCGCGTCCGAGCATGCCGCGCGCGCCGACAATCAACGTGGTCTTCATCGGAAGTCCTCGTACCGTGGGAGCTTGCTCTTGTCGATCTGCGAGAGCTTGAGGTTCTTCTGATCCTTGCCGCCCAGGATCGGCTTCGCGAGCGGCCACGCGATCCCGACCTCCGGATCGTCGTAGGCGATGCCCAGCTCGCACTCCGGGTGATAGATGTCGGTGCATTTGTAGGTGAACTGCGCGAACTCGCTGGTCACACAGAACCCGTGCGCAAAGCCCGGGGGCACGTAGAGCTGGTGGTGATTCTGCGCGGACAGGTACACCCCCACCCACTGCCCGAAGTTCGGCGACCCCACGCGGACGTCGATCGCCACGTCGAACACCTCCCCCTCCACCACGCTCACGAGCTTTCCCTGCGCGTGCGGCAGCTGCATGTGCATGCCGCGCAGGATGCCGTGCGCCGAGCGGGACAGGTTGTCCTGCACGAAGGGGAGCTTGATACCCGCCACCTCCGCGTAGCGCTTGGCCTGGAAGGTCTCGATGAAGAAGCCCCGCTCATCGCCGAACACCTGCGGTTCGATCAAGAGGACCTCGGGGAGTTTCTGCGGCGTTACCTTCACGATCTCACCTGCCCCGCTGGATCAGCTCGATCAAGTACTGACCGTAGCCGGTCTTCTTGAGCGGCTCCGCGAGCGCGAGCACCTGCTCCTGGGTGAGCCAGCCCTTGTTGAACGCGATCTCCTCGGGGCAGGCGACCTTGAGGCCCTGGCGCTGCTCGATGGTCTGGATGAACGTGGAGGCCTGCATCAGTGAGTCGTGGGTGCCGGTGTCGAGCCAGGCCACCCCGCGCCCGAAGATCTCCATGTGCAGGTTGCCCTGCTCGAGGTAGAGCCGGTTGAGATCGGTGATCTCGAGCTCGCCACGCTTGCTCGGCTTCAGGTCCGCCGCCAGCTCCACGACCTGGTTGTCGTAGAAGTAGAGCCCGGTGACGGCGTAGTTGCTCTTGGGCTCTGCCGGCTTCTCCTCGAGACCTATCACCTTGCCTTGCCCATCGAACTCCGCGACGCCGTAGGCCGTCGGGTTGCTCACCCAGTAGCCGAACACCGTGGCTCCCTCGGTGCGTTGTCCGGCATCGGTCAGCATGCCCTGGATGCCGTGGCCGTAGAAGATGTTGTCCCCGAGCACCAGCGCGCACGGGTCCTTGCCCACGAAGTCGCGGCCGATGACGAACGCCTGGGCCAGGCCGTCGGGGCTCGGCTGCACGGCGTAGGAGATCTCCATGCCCCACTGCTTCCCGTTGCCGAGCAGGCGCTGAAAGCCCGCCTGGTCGTGCGGCGTGGTGATCACCAGGGCCTCACGGATGCCCGCCAGCATCAGGGTGCTCAGCGGGTAGTAGATCATGGGTTTGTCGTAGACCGGCATGAGCTGCTTGCTCACGGCGATGGTCAAAGGATGCAGGCGCGTTCCCGATCCGCCCGCCAGAATGATGCCCTTCTCGATCATCGTCACACTCGCATTTCGTCAGCGAAGCGAACCTCGCGGTGGGGTGGGTCCCGCCGCGGCCTCACCGCGGCGGGCGGGGAGGGCGCGTGCCCTCCCCGCGAAATCAACGCGCGCCGTAGTTTTGGTCGATCCACTTGCGGTAGTCGCCGGAGCGGACCTCTTCGACCCAGGCCTTGTTCTCGAGGTACCATCGCACCGTCTTACGGAAGCCGCTCTCCCATGTCTCCCTCGGCGTCCATCCGAGGTCCCGCTGCAGCTTGGAGGCGTCGATCGCGTAGCGCGCGTCGTGGCCTGGGCGATCGGTCACGTAGGTGATGAGCTTGAGCAACTCCTTTTCGTCCGCGGAGGTCTCCTCGGCCACGATCTGGATCAGCTTCTTGACCACTTCGATGTTCTTGAGCTCGTTGTGGCCGCCGATGTTGTACGTGCAGCCCATGGCGCCCTTTTGGATCACCGTCCAGATGGCCTCGCAGTGGTCGGTCACGTACAGCCAGTCGCGGATGTTCTCGCCCTTGCCGTACACGGGCAGCGGCTTGCGCTCGAGCACGTTGGAGATCATCAGCGGGATGAGCTTCTCCGGGAACTGATAGGGACCGTAGTTGTTCGAGCAGTTGGTGAGCTTCGTGTTGAGCTTGAAGGTGCGCTCGTAGGCGCGCACCAAATGATCGCTGCCGGCCTTGGTCGCAGAGTAGGGGCTCGAGGGGTCGTAGCGCGTCTCCTCGGTGAAGAGCCCGGTCTCGCCCAAAGACCCGTAGACCTCGTCCGTGCTCACGTGGTGGAACAGGCCCTCACCCGGCTTCCAGTGCGCCCGGCAGGCCTCGAGCAGGTTGAACGTGCCCTCGATGTTGGCGCGCACGAAGGCGCGTGGGCCCTTGATGCTGCGGTCCACGTGGCTCTCGGCCGCGAAGTGCACCACCAGCTCGGGCGAGTACTTCTTGAACAGGGCGTCCACGGCCTCGAAATCTGCGATGTCCACGCGTTCGAAAGCGTAGTTGGGGAGCTTGTCGATGCTGCTCAAGTTCTTGAGGTTGGCAGCGTACGTGAGGACATCGACGTTGATGAACGTGTGCTCCGGGTGCCTGGGCACCAGGAGGTTGAGGAAATTCGAACCGATGAATCCGGCCCCGCCGGTGACCACGATCTTCATGCTGCCTCGTTGTTCTGCCGTGCACGCTGCGCGCGCTCGCCCGGAGATCTGCTGCGAGCGTACCCGCTCCGAGCCCACAGGGGAGAGCGGGCGCTTCATGTTAGCTGATGCCGTGCCGCGGTAAACGTCCCCGGATCGGGGAATCACGCGCGGCCTCGTGTTGTCTAGGAGGGAGCCGCGCGGGCTCGAAGTGGCGTTCCGGATCGCGCGCGGGCTTTGCTATGCTGTGTTTCATCCACCTACGCAGCCGTACGAAGCCGGAGGCCCCCGGCTCGAATGTCGTAAAAAGCTGAACAGACGGGCACGTCTTCAGGGACCCAGATGACAAGATCGACAATACGGCGAGGAAATGTGGTGCGTGCCAGCCCGCGCCAGGTCTCCACACAGCTCGGCTCCGAGACCGTGATCTTGGGCGTCGAGCGCGGGCAGTATTTCAGCCTCAACGAGGTCGGGGCGAAGATCTGGGAGCTGATCCAGGAGCCGCAGTCGGTCGATGCGATCTGCGCGAGCCTACTCGCGCAATACGAGGTGTCCCCCGAGGTGTTGGAGGCCGACGTGCTCGAGATCCTCGAGGCCATGCATTCCCAGGGGCTGGTTCAGGTCCAGATTACGTGAGCGCGCTGTTCGGGGCCCTCTCGATGCGCGGCGCGCCGCTTCCGCCGGGGCTCGGCTCGAAGATGGCACACGCGCTCGCGCAGCGGCCCGCCGAGGCGCAGGGCTTTCACCAGCAAGGCCCACTCTTGTTGGGCGCGCGCAGCCAGTGGCTCGCGGAAGAGGATGAGGGCCAAAGTCCCCCCTGGGAGGACCCCCAAAGCGGCGTCTTCGTGCTCTTCGATGGTCGTCTCGACCACCGTGAGCGGTTGAGCTCGGAGCTTGGACATCTCAGGGGGCGGAGCGACGCCGCGCTGGTGGCCGCGGCCCTTTCGCGCTGGGGCGCGGACTTCGTCAGCCGACTGCGCGGAGACTTCGCGCTCTGCCTGTGGGATCCGCGGGAGCGCACGCTGCTGCTGGCGCGCGACGCGTTTGGGGTGCGCCCGCTGTACTGGGCGCTCACGGCCTCGGGGGTGCTCCTGTTTGCGTCCCAGGCTCGTCCGCTGTTCGCTCACCCGGAGCTCGCGCGCGAGCTCGATGCGCTGCGGATCGGGCAATACCTGGTCGGCGTGTTCGCGGACGCGGAGCGCACGTTCTTCCGCGGGGTCGAGCGGCTCGCGCCCGGCCACCGCTTGCTCGTGCGTCCGGGCGGCGCCGCGCCGAGCAAGCAGCGCTACTTTGCCTTCGATCCGCGGCGCGAGCTCGCGCCCCGCAGCAATGCCGAGTTCGCCGAGCAGTTCCGCGAGCTCTTCCTCACCGCCGTCCGCGTGCGCACCCGGACCTGCGCGCCGCTCGGCTGCCTGTTGAGCGGAGGCGTGGACTCGTCTGGGCTCTTGGGCGCGCTCCGGGAGCTCGCGCCCGCGCGTGAAATCCCCTGCTTTTCGGCCCGTTTCGTGGATTTCCCCGAGATCGACGAGGGCCACTGGCTCGCGCTCCTGGACGGCCCCAACGTGGTGCGCGCGGAGCTGCGCGCCGATCGCATCCGCCCGCTCGCCGACCTCGACGCGCTGCACGCCGCCCTCGACGAGCCGTTCCACGCCCCCAACCTCTTCATCTACTACGCGCTGGCCCGGCTCGCGCGCGCCCACGGGACCCGCGTGCTCTTGGACGGACTCGACGGCGACACCGTGGTCGACCACGGCTATGGAGCCTTGCGCGAGCTCTTGCTGCACGGCCGCCCGCGTCGCTTCGCGCGCGCCTTGCGGGCGCTGCATCGCAGGATGGGCGTTTCCTATCGCGAGATGTTGCGGGACTTCGTGTTTCAGCCGGAGCGTCAGGCCCTGCTCGAGACGTTCGCGCGCTTCCGCCTTGCGCCCTCTGGCTACGCGAGCGCCGAGTTCGCCCGAGCGAGCGGCCTGCTGGAGGATCTCGCGCGGCGCGCCCCGGACGTTCTCGCGCCGCCCACCACCTTGCGCGCCTTGCACCATCGCGCGCTCACCCACCCGATTCTTCCCTTCTATCTCGAGGTCTACGACAAGGTCGCCGCCATCCTCGGAGTGGAGCATCGTCACCCCTACTTCGATCTCGAACTGATGGAGTTTTGCCTCGCGCTCCCGAGTGAACAGCGCCTGTTCGACGGCTGGGATCGCGTGATCCAGCGGCGGGCCTTCACCGGCCTGGTGCCCGAGCCCATCCGCGCGCGCCAGGGCAAGTCCGTGTGGACGCACAACTTCGAGCGCCAACTGTTTCACGGGCAAGGCGAACGCATCCGCTCCCTCCTCGTCTCTCCCGCCTCGCCGCTCGCGGGCTACTGCGACCTCGACCGGCTGCGGCGTGACCTGCCCGAGCTGGAAGCGGGTCGGCTCCCCGAGCGGGTGATGGACCTCTGGTCGGCTCTAACCCTCGGCGCCTGGCTTCAGACTGGGGCAGGGCGCTGGCCTGAGGCCGCGCCGCTGTGACGGATTTGGCATAGCGGGATGGCTCGCAGGCTACTGGAGTAGCCACTCGAAAGTGCACGGATCTGCACAAAGTAGCTGGTTTGCGGCTCTTTCCGGGCGCCTGGAGAGGTTCGATCGATCACCAAAACGCCAGATCTTTGCGGGCATACCGTTTGCTTCGTGTACAGTGTGCGACTGTCGAAGCCATCGCGTTACCCGGCCCATGTGGGTCGGTCGATTGAGCCCCTCAGGGGAGGATCCATGGAACACGGAATTGCCAAGCGCGCGTACGTAAAGCCAGAGCTGCGGAGCCATGGCTCCATCGAAGAGGTGACCGGCTGGACGGGCTCCAAGGCGGGCGAGTTCTTCGGAGGACCGCAGGGTGGCGGCGGCGCCGCCGCCGAGGCCAACCGCATCGGTTTCCGCACGAACGGCCCGGGCTTGAGCCATTAGGTCTGTTCGGTGCGTGGCGCCCTGATACCCTAGGGCGTGCACCGATATCGGGTTTACGGCCTGCCCATCGAGGCCGAGTTTCCGCTGCCTGAGCTCGAGCCGTCGAGCTCCGTCGTGCACGCTTCGTCGAATTCCGACACGCAGACGACGTCCATGCCAGCCGAGGCCGCCGAGATCGCGGTCCGAATCCGCGCAGGCGCTTCCCCAGGCGGGGCCGCCTCCGACAGCGCCCAGGGCAGCTGGGTACAGCGGCTCGGCGAGACCGCCATCCTCACGCAGTTCGAGGGCGTCGCCCGCTATGTGGTGCTCGGCGGACGGGACGTGCTGGTCGATCTGCAGCCGGGCGCCGACGAGGCGCACATGCGGCATCTGCTGCTCGGCCCGGTGCTGGCCCAGGTGCTGTGGCAGCGCGAGAAGTTCGTGCTCCATGGCTGTGTGTTGCGCGTGGGGGAGCGTCAGCTCGCGTTCCTCGCCGCCTCGGGGGCGGGCAAGTCCACGCTGGCGCTGGCGCTTCATCGCGCGGGTCACGCGCTGATGTGCGACGACGTGGCGGCGCTCGAGTGGCGTGCGGATCCCGTGCTCGTCCACCCCGCGCTCCCGCGCATGCGCGCCCACCCCGATTCGCTCGAGCGGGTGGGAGAATCCACCGCGGGCCTCGCGCGCGCCTACCGAGCGATCGACAAGTGGCTGCTCCCGGCCCGAAAGTTCGTGGCCACGGCGCTGCCGCTGCACGCCGCCTATGTGCTCGCGGATGGCGAGGACTTCGCCGTTGAATCGCTGACGCGCGCCGACGCGATGATCGAGTTCATGCGCCACACCTATCACGCCGAGCACTACACGGGACTTATCGGCGTGGGACAGCACATGAAGGTGGCCGGCGCGCTCGCCAACGCCATCCCGATGCGGCGCCTGGTCCGGCCCAAGGATTGGTCGCGCCTCTCGGAGCTCGTGCGCTTCATCGAGGCAGAGGCCGCTAGCCCAGCATGACGCTGAAGCCGGTGGTCCCGCCCCCGAGCAAAACCAAGCAAAACCGGATCCACAACACGCTCAGCACCACGTTGCTGGCCGCGAAGGCCACGAGGCGGTGGATCACGTTGTTGTAGCTGAGGTGGATAGCCGAATGGACGAAGCGCATGGCCACATAGGTCCAGGCGATGGCCACGGCGACCGCGTCGACCTCGTGGGTCACATACATGCTCATGCACGCCACGTAGAACAAAACGGGCATCTCGAGCAGGTTCATATAGTTGCGGTTCGGGAGCGCCGTCTCCGGCGGGACACGCGCGCTCTCCCCCAGGCGAAAGTCACCCGCGTTGACCTTACCGGCCGCGACCGCCCGCAAGCGCGCGAGCGGAATCATCAAGAGCACGCAAAAGGTAAGACCGACCAGGGCGAACATCGGGAGCAGAATCTGGGCTGGAAGCATGGTGAGACGCACCTCGGATGAAGAGAGAACGATCGCCCATCTCTACGCGAGGAACCCGCCGTTGCAACGTCTTTGCTACGCGAAAAGGGGGAGTTGGCGTGTGCACGTGCTGTATTGGCAGCTCACGAAGCTCGGGGTGCAGTGCGAGGTGGTGGCGCCCTCGCTTGTACCGGTGAAGTCGGGCGACCGGGTGGGCGAACACTTCGCGAGCCGCGTTAGCTCGCACGCCCGGACTCGCCCATCCACGAACGCCGAACACCGATCATCTACACATTCGCTCCTGCGCGTGCACCCAACAGCGCGCCCACGCGCCTCGGGGCTCGCGTGGTCGAGCGTTGTGGCGCAGATGGTGCAACGTTTCATCGGTCATGCGCGACTCGACACAGGCGATACGGCGAGGTTCTGCGCACGCCCTCGCTCACTTGGTGCACGCGCGATGGGCCCCGCTCTGGCTGTGTCTGATGGGGGTCGTTGCTTGTTCGGGGGACAACGCTGCCGAAGCTGCCGCCAAAGAAGCCGGCGTGAACCCCTGGGGACCAGGTGGCGAGAATGCCATCCCAGCACGCTGGGGGCTCGAGGCGCGCCCTCCCAACCCGAGCTGCGTGGCGCCACCCAAGCCACGTCACACCGAACTTACGCTAGAGCGAGCATTTCCGGGGCTCACGTTCCAGCAGCCGACTGGGCTCTTCTTTTCTCCTGACGGGGAATACGCGTACGTGTTGGAACAAAGCAGCGGCCGGATTCGCCGCTTCCTGGCCGCCGATGACGCGAGCGAAGTGGAAGACGTGCTTTCGCTGCAGGTGCGCGCTGCGCTGGACGACGAAACCCAAGAGTTGGGTTTGCTCGGCATGGCGTTCGACCCGGCGTTCGAGCGCAATGGTCAGATCTACGTGTTCTACAACCCTAGCGACGAGCCGCTGCGCTCAGTGGTGGAGCGCTACACGAGCCGGGACGGAGGAAGGAGCTTTGATCCGGCGTCGCGCCTCTTGCTGCTTTCGATCTTGAAGCCCTCGCCGATTCACCATGGCGGGTCGCTCGCGTTCAGCCCCCGTGACGGCTACCTCTACGTGAGCGTCGGCGACGGCAACATGTTCGATGCCTACTGCTTCGCACAGGATGCTGCGGAGCTGCAGGGAAAAATCCTGCGCATCGACGTGCGCTCCAGCTCCCCGCGAGAGCCGTACGCCATCCCCGACGACAACCCTTACGTCCGGGGAGGTGGGCGGCCTGAGATTTGGGCCCTCGGTCTGCGCAATCCGTGGCGCTTCAGCTTCGACCGGGAGACGGGCGAGCTGTGGGTGGGTGACGTGGGGCAAGACAAATTCGAAGAGATCAATCTCATCGAACGCGGCAAGAACTACGGATGGAACAGCAAAGAGGGCTTCGCGTGTACAGAGAGCCGCACTTGCGTCCAGACGCCCGTTTATCCGGGGCGCGCGCTGCCCACCTTGCCCGCGTGTCAGGATCCCGGCCTCACCGATCCTGTCCATGCCTACGGTCGCGATGAGGGCGTGACGGTGATCGGCGGCTTTGTGTATCGGGGCTCGCGCTTGCAGGACAGGGTCGGCACGTACCTCTACGCCGACGCCAGCAACGGTCGCGTGTACGGTCTCACGCGCAACGGGAGCACCTTCACGAGCCAGGTCTTGATCGACTCGGATCTCTACATCTCCGCGTTCGGCGAAGATCCAGACGGTGAGCTCTACGTCCTCGACTACTACGCGGGCACGGTGTATCGCCTCGCGGCGCGCGCCGAGGGGCCAGCGAACGAACTCCCCACGCGCCTGAGCCAGACGGGCTGCTTCGACCCGGCCGACCCGACCTCACCTTTGCCCGCGCTGATCCCCTATCAAGTGCGCGTGTCCTTTTGGTCTGACGGTGCGGACAAGGAGCGCTGGCTCGCCCTGCCCGATGAGACGCAGCTCTCCGTGCAGCCGGACGGACACATGGTGATCCCTCCACGCGCCCTCACCATCAAGACCTTCTGGCTCGCGAACCACCGCGTCGAGACGCGCTTTTTCGTGCGCTGGGCAGACGGAAGCTACGGCGGCTATAGCTACCTATGGAACGACGAGCAGACGGAAGCGACGCTCTTGCCCGAGGGCGGTGAGACCCACCAAGTGGGCGGAGCGCCCTGGTATTTCCCGAGCCGGGCCGAATGCGACCGGTGTCACACGCCAGCGGCCGGGTACATCCTCGGCCTGGAGACGATGCAGCTCGACAAAGATCTGAGCTACGCGTCCGGGAAGCGCGCCAATCAGCTCGACACGCTGACGCATGTCGGGATGCTGCCAAACGTCCGCACCATGTCCACGCTGAACCCCAGCGCTTTAAATCCGCTGCCTGCCCCGGAAGAGAGTGCCTCGAGCGAAGCGCACGCGCGAGCCTATCTCCACGTGAACTGTTCGCCGTGCCATCGCCCAGGCGGCGCCGGACTCGGCAGCATGGACCTTCGCATCAGCGGCCCAAGCAGCTCGTTTTGCATGACCGAGCCCACGCAGGGCGACCTCGGAGCTCCCGAAGCGCGCATCCTGACGCCTGGAAGGCCGAACGACTCGCTGCTCTTCTTGCGTGCCTCACGCCGCGGCGAGGGCGCGATGCCTCCGCTCGCTTCCGAGCAGGTCGATGCAGACGGTCAGAAAGTCCTCGAACGCTGGATCGAGAGCATGGGCGGCTGCCCATGAAGATGGGCCCCAGCGCGAGCTACCGATCCCCGAGCTCACTCTCCGTTCGTCTCGTAGCGCAACAGCGTCACGTTTTGAATGGTGCCTCCGCTGCCGATGGTCGCTCCCGGGATGAGCTCGCCGTGACCTTGATACACTCCGATGTTCGGCATGAAGACGCAGGTCTCGTTCGACTCACACAGGCCGTTGTCGTTGCCAACTTCGTCGTCAAAAAGCTCAAAGCTGTCTTGTAGGAAGGCGAGGGTGCAGAGAGTGCCAGCCCAGGACGCGCCGGGAATGGAACCGCAGCTCGAGCTGCTGGCGGAAAATCGATGCACGATGACGTCGTCTCCCGTCGGGTACGATACGATTTCACGAAGTAGGGTGTCCGTCTCTGCAAGCCGGAACTCTGGAGCGCCGAGCAATCCGGTGTCGCTCGGGCCGAACGCGACCGTGCCGGTCCCGGATACGATCGTGCACGTGTTGTCGAACGGCGCACCTTCGGCATCGCTGCTGAGCCAGCATTCGTTGGATCCGTCCACGCGGAGCAACCCGGTGAGCAGCATGCCGTCGGCGGGCGAAGCGAGTCCGATACCCTGACCCACATCGGAGGTCGTGGCGATGTTGCGTGCGATGGGCGCTATCTGATCGAAATAGATCCCCTGGGGACTGGAGGAGTCTGGATCGCCGCTGATTCGGTTCAGGCCGGCCATCAGCGTGACATTCCCGCCCAAGAACATGCCGCGATTGCCCACGTTGGTCGATGTGACGAGTCCGAGCGCCGCCATGCCGGAGTCGGTCACGAGCCCCCCGTTGGGCGAGTCGTGCTGCGAGAGCTGCACGACGATGGAGTTCGAAGGGATCTCCACGGCGTACGAGCTGGCCGAACCCGAGGACACGACCGTGACGCGGTGGAAAATATTACCGATGGACGCGGCCCCGTCGCCGTTGATCGCGGCGCCGCCAGCATAGTTCGCGATAGTCACGTCCAAGAACCGACCATTGCTCAACTTCTCGAGGGTGAGCGGGCCAGCATCGATGGTCAGATCCTTGACGTAGGTTTGTCGTGTGGAAAGCGACGGGCCTCCCAGGTGGACGCCGGAGTTGGATACCTGGGCGCCGATGAGCCTCATGCCTGACGGGTTGACGCCGCTGCCCCACATCCGGATACCGTTGCTTCCGTTATTGTCGGCGACCACACCGCGAATGCGATGATCCCCGCCGGAGGCGACGAGGCCCTCGGCCAGGTTGTCGCTCACGACGATGTCGTCCACGAATACGTTGTAGCTGGAGGTGATGCTCATCCCCGCGCTGTTCGCGCCCGTGGCTGAAGCGCGTCGGACCACGGAGTAGCGTTCGCCCCCCAAGCTGAGGCCGTACTGCTTGCCGGTCGCGGTCAGGCTGCCTTCGAACCAGACAAAGTAGTTATTGTTCGAAGAAACCACGGCGCCACCCGTCCCGTTGCCGCTGAGCGTGACTCCAGGACGCACGACGAGCCCCACTTTGCTGTTCGAGTAGGCGTAGTTGGCCGCGCCGTCCTCGGTCACGAGGTAGAGGGTGCGGGCAGTGCCTAGGTTTCCGCCATCGTTGTCGATGAGGAGCGGGTTGTCCCACCATACGGAGGCAGCGCTGGTCACGACGGTGCTGCCGTCCGTAGCCACCACCCGATTCGGCCTAAAGGCGGGGGCCGGGTCGGTCCAGTCGATGAGGTCGGACAGGTACTTGCCCGCCTTGAGGCTCGTGGAAACGGCGCGAGGCGTCGCCGCGCTGTCGTCGCAGAGCCAGTCGAAGGCGCCGAGCTCGTCGTGGACGGTGACCCCCGAGCAGCTCCCGAACGCCGGCAGATCGAGGGCACGGATCTCGCCCGCGTGCAAACACAGTCCGGGCCCGTTCAGCGCCGAGCCGATATCGCAAGCTGCCCCCGTGGCCGTGGCGATGTTGGCGCCGTCGTTGGCGATCCAATCGTTCCAGTATCGCCCGTCGGTGGGGTACAGGGGCGCGACCTGCGCCTCGACGAGGGCGTCGCGCGCGGCGTCCAGGAGCGTTCCTCCGGCGTCGGTGCTGGTTTTATCCGATCCGTCGTGGTCATCCGTCGCGCCGTCGAGGTCTTCGCCGCTGTTCAGACCGGCGTCCATGTCGAGGTCGCTGCCGCCATCCCCGCCCATCGCCGCGTCGACGTCAGGATTCAAGACGGCGCCGTCGTGCGTGGTGTCCACGTCGCCCACCGGACGCACGGCGAGGATCACGCTGAAGCTCAGGCTCTCCATACTGAGCTTCTTTTTGGAGTCGTCCGTCTTGAACTCGTCCACCTTCTTCCATTTCGAGCTGTCCTTGGTCTCGTCGGGAAGCTTGATCGGGTGCACGCCGTTCGGCATGCCCTTGTACGGCACCTCGATCGTCACCTTCTTCTGGAAGATCTGGCCGTGCGGTTTGAACGCGTAGTGACTGCCTGCCGCCTGGACTGCCTCGGACAGCTTGGCGACTTTGTCGGGCTTCACCTCGCTGAGTTCGATCGCGACCTTCTTGGTGAGAGCTCCCGGGGGGATCGTGACTTTGGCGCCGCTTTCCAGCTCCAGAACGGCGCCCTCGGGGCCCACGAGATTGGTCACGCTGGGCCCGGGATCACCGCCGCCGCACGCCCCCAATCCCAAGGACCCCATTAAAAGCATCACCCTCGCCGGCGCGCGCATGCAGCCTCCCCCCCGGTTCACCGGCCTGACTCGGCTACAGAATATCGCCATGCGCTGTATGTTGAAAAGCGCAGCACGCCTCGCGCCGCGAATGCTTGTGCCACAAGCAGACCCTGCGGCACACATGTGCGAGCCTCCCGCGGGATGCTTCGCCTAGAGGACACTCGGCGCCGGATTCCTCGCGACCATTCGTTGCGACACGTTCTAACACCTGCGTCTCCAGCTTCGCTCCCACGCGGTCCCGGTCGAGGGGATGAGCGGCGGTCTCTTTTCTCGGGGCCGGCTTTCAAAGGCGCGTGCATTGCGTCTGCGAACGAAGGTGGGAGAGTCTGTAAGAGAGGGAACCATGGCAAATGTGGGAATCGATCAACCTCATGAACGGGAAGATGAGCGTGCTTTTCCGTCTGAGCAGGGCGAGGAACTTGAGCAGCGCGAGGAACGCGCGCCGCTCGGTCATCCAACAGCGAAACCCAGGTCGGCCTCGCCAGTGCGCCTGGACAATGACCGCGATCTTTCGCGCATCGGCGCCTGGGCGCTCGGCCTCGGAGGACTCGGCTTTTTGTGCGCCATCGTGTTCTTGATGATAGGCGGCATCTTGCCTGGTGCTCTCGTGATCGCGGTGTCGCTTCTCTGTGCGCTGATCGGGATCCTGGCCTGGTCACTCGTAGCGCATCACCAGGGCTGAGCTCCATCGTCAGCTGCGGGTCGACTGCGAAAGTCGCACTGGAGCAGAGCTCTCGCGTGGCATACCCGCGGCCCCTCCGGAGAGGCGGCCGGGCGCGCGCGCCTGACCTCGCGCAAAGTCGGGCAGCGCGGGGCCGGTGACGTGCGCCTGAGCGCTTCTTGCATTACAGCCGAGGACTACGAGACCATCGGTTCCGAAGGGGGAGCTCTTGTCACTGAATCGAGTGCCTTGGATCCTGCAGCTCTTGTGTCTGGGCGGGATCCTGCTTGGGGCGAGCGTGGCGCGCGCTCAAGGCGACGACGTGTCTGCGGCCGCGAACGCGTTCGCCCAGGCGCAGCGGGCCGAGCTGGCTGGGGACTCGGCGCGCGCTGCGGAGCTCTATGAGCTCGCGGACGGTATCGCGCCCACGCCGGAGGCGCTGCGCGCCGCCGCCCGCGCCTGGTTCGGCGCCGACCGGCTGGTGCCCGCCGCCGCCGCCGCCGAGGAGCTCCTGCGGCGCTACGGGGCCGATGCCACGTCGCGCCAGCTGGCCGAGGAAATCCTCGCGAAGGCTCGGCCGCAGTTGGGCCGGCTCCAGGCCAGTTGTGCGCAGCTCTGCACGCTCAGCGTCGACGGCCTGGCCGTGTCGACGGGGGCGCGTCAGGCCCATGTCGTGTATCTGGAGCCGGGGCCCCATACGCTGGTCGCCCACTTCGAGTCGGGCGAGACCGCGAAGCAGCGTCTCCAATCGAACGCCGGTGAGCGCGTGCTCATGCAGTTCGCGCCTAAGCCTTCCGCCGCGCCGCCCGCTCCCGCAAAGGTCGCGGAGGAGGCGGGGCCGAACGTGCCTCCTCCTGCCGCCCTCGCCCCAGCCGTGGACGAGCCGGCGCAAAAACGCGGCCTCTCGCCGGCCTACTTCTGGGTGGGGCTCTCCGCCACCGCGGCCCTGGGTGCGGTCACGATCTGGTCAGGTGTCGACCTTTTCCAGGCGCGCGACGACTTCAAGAGCAAGGAGTCGCCCACGCGCAAGGCCTTCGAGGCGGGCGAGAGCAAGGATCTGCGCACGAGCATCCTGATCGCAGGAACCGCGGCGCTGGGGGTGACCACCGCGATCTTGGCCTTCTTCACCGAGTTCAAAGGCGATCGCGCCCGCTCCGAGACCGCAAGCCGAACGCGCGGGCTGGATCAGGCTGGCCGCATCCCAAACCGCCGAGCCACGGCCACCGCCTGGGGCGTGGGCGCCGACGGTCAGGGAGGACATCTCTACGTGAGGAAGGCATTCTGATGGGTCCCCGCCATGAAAAGCAGCCGCGTCTGTGGTTCGTCGCGCTTGTGGTGCTCGCCACCGGCGCATGCGACGTCTTCGACGAATCCCTTGAGGAACGGATCGGAGGCGACGGAGACGGCCCCATGAGCTCCGAGTCGATCCTGCTCAGCGACGCGTGCTCCACCTCGATTCCAGAGATCGAAAGCGACGAGAAGAGCAGGCTGATTCAGGTCTCGGGGCTGGTCTCGAACTCGGCCGAGAGCGGCGACTGCTCCGTGGCGCCCGATGTCTTGGCCAAGGCCGACGGCTTTTTCCAGGTCCGAGCCCGTGCCGGACAGCGCTGGCATTTCCACCTCGATCCTGCGCCCAACGAGAACCTCGCGGTGTTCGCCGCGGCGAGCTGTGATCTGCGCGAGTGCGTCGCGGCCGCCGACGTGTGTGGCGTCAACGAGTCGGAGCACTTCACCTTCGTGGCCGAGCAGGCGGGCACTTACGTGGTGGTGGTCGACGGCATCAACGCTGAAGGTGGAGATCTCCGCTTGCTGGCCATCAGCCCCGAGTGCAGCGACGGCAAGAAGGTGCACGGGGAGGGCTGCGACGACGGCAATCAAGTGCGCGGCGACGGCTGCGACGAGGCTTGCCGCGTGGAGCTGAGCGGTACCACGGTCGAAGAAACGGAGCCCAATGACGACTCTTACTTGGCCAACGTCGTCACTGCGGACCTGAGTGAGCCCGTGCAGATCAACGGCAGGGTCGGCGGCAACTCTTGCCAACCCGACTACTTCCTGATCCGCTTGCCCAGCGCCGGACTGCTCAGCGCCAAGGTGCGCGGCGGCGCTGGGGCCGAATGCGCTGGCGCGCCTCCCATTGAGCTCGTGCTCACCTCCGCCGATCCGTTCGAACTGCGCGACGGGGTGGTCCTCGCCCATCAAGCGGGCGAAAGCGGCGGCTGCCCGGAGCTCGCGCAGGAGCTCGCCGCGGGGACCTACTTCGTCAAGCTCTCCAGGCTCGAAGTGTCTGCGCAGTTCGAGTACCAGCTTCAGCTCTCGCTGACCGCCCCCGCCGCCAACTGAGCGCTCAACGTCGCAGGTACGGGTTGCTCTCGCTGCCTTCGAGGGCTGGGGTGGCTTGCTGTACGGGCTCGGGTGCGGGGCGCGGCGCTTCGACCGCAGGCACGGGGCCTGTGGGGCCCTTGCCGGGCGCGCGCGGTTCGGACGCCGAATCGCGTGCGGGGCGGCGCTGGCGGCGCGGCCGAGGCTCGGAGTCCTCCTGGGTAGGCGGCGCGAGATCCTGGCGGGCATCCTGCGCAGGTTGCTCGGCGCGCGCGGGCTCTTCTGCCACCGACGCAGGCGTGAGCGGGTTCACGGGCTCGGGTGCCGCCGCCGCGGCGGTCGTGGGTGTTGCGGTTGTGGGGGCCGGCGCGACGGGCCGGGCGACAGCCCGCTCAGGGGTCGCACCACGCTCATCGGGCGCCTCGGGCTGGGCGGTTCGCGCTCCCGGGAGCTGCGTGGTGATCAGCCACAGCGCTCCCCCGCCGAGCACCAGGAGCAGCGCCACCAGGCCCAAGGCCGGTCTCCGCGCGTGCGTCCAATGTTGTCCGGCAGGCGTGGGGGCCGCGCTGACGCGCTGCGAAAGATCTGCGTCGTGTCCCGTGCGCCCCGGCGCGCTGCCCTCACGCCCCGAGCTGTCTTCCCGTCCCGGCTCGCTGCGCGCAACCGAGACCCGCGGCTGCGAGGCCGGTGTGCGCTGCCCGGCCGCGCGCCTCGAACCGGGGGTGCGCGCGTGGAGCTCTCCGGCGGCTTCACCGGCTCCCAGGTCCACCCAGCTCGCGCCCGCGTTCGTCGCGAACGTGTAACCGCCGGAGAAGGGCTCGAGCGCCTCGCCCAGGGCCGCCACCGTGGGGAAGCGCTGCTCGGGATCCACCGAGAGGGCGCGCATGATCACGGCCGCAAGTTCCGGGTCGAGCTCAGGGCAGAGCTCCGCGAGGTGCACCGTGTCCCCTTCTACGATGCGCAGGGCGAGACCCGGAAGGGTCTCCGCGCTGAACGGAAACTCTCCGGAGAGCGCGCGATAAAAGATCACGCCCAGGGCGTACACATCGGAGCGGGCGTCGGTGTTGCGGGCGTCCCGGATCTGCTCCGGCGCCATATATTGAGGCGTGCCGAAGATGGCGCCCTCGCGCGTGAGCTGCTTGCGCCCGGCGCTGACCATCTCCTCGCTGATCTTGGAGATCCCGAAGTCGAGCACCTTGGCCTCGCGCAACTCTCCATCGGGCCCGCATGGCAAGAAGATGTTGTCGGGTTTCAGATCCCGGTGGGTGACCCCGATCCGGTGCGCTGCGTGCACTCCGCGCAACGCCGGGAGCATGACTTGGATGAACTGCGAGGGCTCCTGTGGCCCACGCTCGATGCGCGCGGCCAACGTCTCGCCTTGCAGGAGCTCCATCACCAAGAAGATGTGGTTTTTGTGGCGTCCCACGTCGAAGATGTTCACGACGTTGGGGTGGTCGATGCGCCCCGCCACCTGCGCCTCGCGCAGAAAACGCGCCGTGTACTCCTCGTTCTCCGTCAGGTCCGCGTGAAGGCACTTGATGGCCACGGGTTTGCCGGTCAACGCGTTGGCCGCCGCGAACACGGTGCCCATGCCACCCTCGCCCAAGACGCGCTCGAGCCGGTACCTGTCCGCGATGAGTTGGCCGGGTTCCATGGTCGCCCCCCTCCCGTTGACGGAAAATCCGCGCGGGAGATCGGGAGAGCATAGCAAAGACCGACTAACGATGGCTCGATTCTGGGCAGAGGGGCAGACAGCGCGCCCGTTCGAGGCCGATCCACCTGCGATCTCGCGCTTGTCCCGATGGGGGCATGCAAGTGAGAAGCTTGACGTCCCAGCCTGTTCGAAGCGCTCGCCCACTCTCTGCGCGCCGCGGAGCAGGGCGCAAGGGGTCGTCGCTAGCGACCTCACGGGGCGTTCGCGTCCAGGCTTTCCCGGGCGAGCCCGAGTTGCCGGACATCCGCGAGCACCTCCTCGGCGTGCACGCCTGGGTCGACGTCCTCGTACACCTTGGCGACGCGCGCCTCGGCGTCGATCAAGAAGCTCACGCGCGCGTCGAAGCCGAGGAACGAACCCACGCCGAAGGCATCGGACCAGACGTGATCTGGATCGGCGATCAATGAGAACGGCAGTTGGTGCTCCTTGGCGAACTTCTGCTGACGCTCGTTGGAATCGCTCGATACGCCGACCACGCGCACGCCTGCGTCCGCAAAGCGCGTCCAGGCGTCGCGAAACGCGCAGGCCTCTTTGGTGCATCCGGGCGTGCCCGAGCGCGGATAGAAGTAAACCAGCGTGACCACTTCGGCGCGTAGGGGGACCAACTGCCCACGGTGGTCCTTGCCCGTGAGGTCCGGGGCGTGCGCGCCGGCCGATAGGTATCCGCGACCTCCGTCGGGACGTTGCTGGGCACGGCAGCCGCTGAGCAGCGCGCAGGCGGCGAGCGCCAGGACGACCAGCCGGCCGCCTCGCGCCTTGAATGAAGAGGGGAAGCGATTCACGGGCACACTCCGTTTCCTCTGCGGCCTGCGCCGCGCTGCTTCCCCGGTCCGTATTCGGTCGGAAGGTTGGCCGCGCGGTAGGCCTGCATGCCGCCCCGCAGGTTGAATACTTGCTTGAAGCCGAGCCGCGCGAGCTGGGCGGCAGCGTGTGCGGAGCGACGTCCGCTCCTGCAGATTACGACCAGCGGTGTCGCTCGCTCCCACTCGAGGGCCGCACGCTGCAGGCTCTCGAGCGGAACGAGCGAGGCGCCGGGGATGCGGCCGAGCTCGCCTTCATGCTCATCGCGTTCGCGCACGTCGACGAGGCGCGCATCGCGCAGGTCCCTGAGGGCTTGCGGATCGATCTCTACATAGCCGGGTTCGTCATGGGTGGCCTGGGCTGCCAGATCGCGATGCGTCATCTTCCACCAACCTTTTGCGTCGAACGAGCAGGCGCTGAGCGCGCTCATAGATCAACATGCCGAGCGCCATGCTCGCAACGAACATGAAAGCGGAGAGGGTGCCCGCGCCGAGCGAGGTGATGCCGGGGCCCGGGCAGTAACCGGCGAGGCCCCAGCCGATGCCGAACACGCCCGCGCCGACGATCAGCTTGGGATCGATATCGCGCCCGCCGGGCACCTGGAACCGGCCGCCCGAGAGCGGGGCGTAGCGACGCTTCATGAGCTGGTTGGCAACGAAGTAGACCGCGATGGCGCCCCCCATGACGAAGGCGAGGCTCGGATCCCAGTTCCCCGCCACGTCCAAGAAGCCGATGACCTTGCTCGGCTGCGTCATGCCCGCGAGCGCGAGCCCCACCGAAAACAGCAGGCCGGCTGCGAAGGAGAGCAGCTGCGCGACGCCGACGCGCACCCGTGGCTGCGGCGCGCTCATGAGGCGCCTCCAAACACGTGGCGCGCGAGAAACACGGTCAGCATGCCCGTCGCCATGAAAGTCATGGTGGCAGCCAAGGAGCGTGGTGCGCCGCGGCTGATGCCGCACACCCCGTGGCCGCTGGTGCAGCCGCTGCCCATGCGGGTACCCACCCCTACCAAGAGGCCGGCCGCGCCCACACCGAGCAGGGAGCGATCTGTGGCGGTGAACAACTCCGGGTGCCACTGCTGCATGATGACGCCGCCCACGACGAGGCCGGCAATGAACGTCACGCGCCACGCGGTGTCTCCGGTCCGGGGGAACAGCAAGCCACCGAAGATGCCGCTGATCCCCGCGATGCGACCGAGCCCGAGCAGGGCGAGCGCCGCGCTCGCGCCGATCAGGATGCCGCCGAGCGTCGACAAAAACGGGGTAAAGTTCTCCATTGCGTTCTAACTCCTTGCCTCACGAGGGCCGAGCACGGCGGACCTGGCCGCCGCGCCGCAGGTCGCGATCGTCATGCTGGGCTCTCCCGCTCGGAGGCTCCTTCGTGCTCCACCATCCGCAGCGGGATCTTCAGATACCGGGTGCCGTTCGCCTCGGGTCGGGGGAGCTTGCCGGCGCGGATGTTGACCTGAATCGAGGGCAAGAGCAGGTCCGGCGCCGCGAGCGTCGCGTCGCGCTTCTGGCGCATGTCGACGAACTCGCGTTCGCTCACCCCCGCATGGGCATGCACGTTGGCGCGACGTTGTTCTCCGATCGTCGTCTCCCAGGCGTGGTCCGTGCGCCCTGGGCCGAGATAGTCGTGACAGAGGAAGACGCGCGTCGATTCGGGCAGCGCGAGCAACCGCTGGATGGACCGATACAGCGCCTGGGCGCTTCCCCCGGGAAAGTCGGCCCGCGCCGTGCCGTAGTCCGGCATGAACAGCGTGTCACCCACGAACACCGCGTCGGCCACGCGATAGGAGACGCACGCGGGCGTGTGGCCGGGCGTGTGCATCACCTCGAATTCCAGGTTGCCGACCTTGAACTTCTCGCCATCTTCGAACAGATGGTCGAACTCGCGCCCGTCTCCGGAAACGTCGTCCAGGTTGAACACGGGGCGAAAGATCCCTTGGACTTCGCGGATGTGCGCGCCGATGCCGACCTTGGCGGAGGTCTTGCTCTTCAAGTAAGGCGCGGCCGTCAAGTGATCCGCGTGCGCGTGGGTCTCGAGGATCCACTCGACTCGGAGCTGCTGATCACGGACCGCCGCGAGCACGGCGTCGGCCGAGCGCGTGGAGATCTTGCCCGAACGCGGGTCGAAGTCGAGCACGGGATCCACGATCGCAGCCGCGCGGGTCGCCGGATCGTGCACGAGGTGTGTGACGGTCTTCGTGGTCGGGTCGAAGAACGATTGTATTTCGGGGCCGGTGGTCACGACACGCCTCCATCTCTTTCCTAGGTTGACATATTTCATTATTTAGAGAATGCTAACTTTAGCAAGGTCTAAAATGCAGCCAGCGAAGACCCGCACGAAAATCCACGATCTCAGCACACTGGAGCGCAGCGCAGGTGAGGTCGCCGCCTTGCTCCGGGCGCTCGCCAATGAGCGGCGCTTGATGCTCCTCTGCAGGTTGATCGAGCGGGGCGAATGCACCGCGGGTGAGCTCGGGCAGGGGGCAGGGCTGAGCCCCTCCGCGACCTCGCAGCACCTGGCCAAGATGCGCGAGGAGGGGCTGGTCGACTCACGTCGCGAGGCCCAATGCATCTACTATCGCATCGCGGATCCGCGCACCAAGCGGCTGATCAAGCTGCTCAAGGATCTTTACTGCGGCTGAGCGCGCGACCCATGAAACAATCGATTCCGGACTCAGACAGCGAGGAGAGAAGCCTATGAGCGAGCTACTGCCCTGGCTGGCCGCCGCTTCCAGTGTGCTGATGGTGCTCGGGTACGAACTTCATCTCCTGCGGGTGACTCATCGAAACCCCCTTGCGACGGCGCGCTCTGCCCACCGGATGCTGCGCGCCGAGTGGGTGAAGACGCTCTCGGCGCACCCGAAGTCGGAGCTCCTCGGGGTTCATGCCCTGCGCAACTCGCTGATGTCAGCGACCATCACCGCGTCCACCGCGGCGCTCCTCTTGATGGGGTCGGTGAGCTTGATCGCGGCCTGGGAGGGCTCCTTTCCTCACGTCCTGGTCCCGGTCTTGCTTCGCCAAGGGTTGGAGGTCGCGCTGGTCCTGACGCTGTTCGCGGCCTACGTCTGTTCGGCCCTGGCCATGCGGTTCTACCACCACGCAGGCTTCGTGCTGTCGATGCCGTCGGGGACGCCCGAGCGTCAGGCGTACGAGCCGCTCGCCAGCGATTACGTGCAGCAAGCAGGCGTGCTGTATAGCTGGAGTTTGAGGTGCTTTCTGTATGTGGTCCCGATCGCGACGGGGTTGTTGATCCCGTGGGCCATGCCGATCTGCTCGCTGGCGCTGCTGTTCGTCCTCAGGCTCTTCGACCGCGCGCCGCGCCCCATCTCTCACCGTCCTTGAGGGGGCACCCGAGCTCTGCTCTTTAGCCCTCGAGCTCCGGGGGCGCTTCGCCCTCGACCAGCTTCATGAACATGGCGGTCTGGTCGCCGGTGTATACGAGCTTGTCGCCCTGGGTGAAGCGAAACTCGTAGCGCCCGAGCACGCGGCGTGCGCCCTTGCGGATGCGTGAGGCGCGACACGCGATGACGATGGGCTCGCCGGGCGTCGCCAGCGCGTGGAAGCGCGCTGCGTGGATGCGCGCGCCGAAGCCGACCCAGCCATCCTTGTGGCGAAGGTCCGTCACGTAGTAGGCGTGCGCAAAGCCCACGATGCCGGTGACGTGGACCATCAGACCTCCGGCCACGTGGCGCGGATGAAAGAACGGATGGGCGCGCTGGTCCCGCGTCAGCGGGAGGTCTTCGTGGGTGGGCATGCGGGCCACGAGGCGCGAGCTCTCGCGATCCACCTCGAGGATACGATCGATGATGACACCCTCGGGGGCATAGGGGCAGTCCGAAAGGAAGGCCGGATCGAGCTCGCTGGGCGCTTGCGAACGGGAGCTGGTCATGGCTGTGCGCGAAGCTCTGCGGCAAGCCCAAAGTGATCGCTCGGGAACACCTCTCCGTCGCTGCCCTCGAGCGGCGTGGTCCCGAGCATGCGGATGCGCTCGGGGACGTAGCGCGCGCTCCTCACGAAGATGCGGTCGATGCGCTGGTGTCGATCGTCCTTGACGCGCGCGAGCATGGCGTTTCGCGTGGTATCGCGCGTGTAACCGGGCGAACTCTCGAGCGCCGCCCAGGAGTCCACGAAGTGCGCGCGAATGCGGGCGTCCTCCTCGCTCTCGGGCGTGGCGTTGAAGTCTCCGAGCCAGATGGCGCTGTCGGCCTGGGCGAGCAGGGGTAAACACTCCTCGATCTGCTTGAGACGGGTGGGCGTCATCTCCCGCATGCTCTCGAGGTGAACGCCGGCTACCACGAGCGATCCGAACGTGGTCTCGTATTCCAGCGCGTGCATGCGGCGGCCCATGATCGACGGGAGAGCGTGGGCGACATAGCGGGCCGGATACCGGCTCATCATCAGCACGTCGTAGCGCTGCATGGGGTCCACGTGGTCGCGCGACACGAAGTACCGTGCGCGCACCCAGGGCGTGGCGAGCAGGGTCCCCAGGAACGGTTGGGTGACCTCCTCGAGCGCGATCACGTCGAGGTCTTCCTCCGCCAAAATGGACAGCACCGCATGGCAGCGTCGATCGAGTTCGTAGGGATCGAACCAGACGTTATAGGTGGCGACCCGGAGTCGCTCGATGGGCAAGGGCCCATGCGTGGGGTGGGAAGCGGGGCCCCAGCGGCCGGCGCTTTCCGAGAAAGCGAACATTCGTTCCATGATGGATCCGAATGCGCGGACTTTCCAAGATTTCGTGCTCGCTCGCCCCGGGCTGCCCAAGAAGGGCATCGACGCCGGGGGAAACCCATCCGTTCGCTTCCCGAGGAGACGTGCGGTTCAGTGTGCGTGGCCCGGGTGATCGCAGTGCTGCGAGAGGCGCGCACTAAAGAAAGACGCAGACGCAAGGACCAGCGCGCCCGCGATCGACAGTTCCAAGCCGAGCGGCTTGCCCTCGAGGGCGTGCCCGAACAGGTACAATACGAGGCCCCCGATCATGCCCATCAGCACGCGCAGGTCGCGGTGCCGCGCGAAGCCGAGCGCTCCGCCCGCGGTCACGCTCCCCACGACCGAGAGGGTGAGCAGGGTTTCGACGCCGCTGCCCGCCGCGAACACGTGACTTGCGCCGATCACCGGCAAGAGGCCGCCGAGCAGCGGAAACACCAGGCAGTGCACCGCGCATGCGAGGCTCACCCAGGTGGCCGCGCGCTCGAGCCGCCGGGGCTCGAGCGCTTCGTCGTGAGCGGCAGAAGTGGGTGATGGCTCGGACACAGAGGACTTAGGATGCTGGCTGGCGCCGTCAGATGCAACCAGGTTGCAAGAAGCGTCACTTCATCAATGTGTGAACTGAAGCTTTGAAAACACAGGCTTTTGCGGCCGTGAGCCGGCGTGAGGTGCGTGCTACGCACTGGCGCACTGATGCAATCGCGTTGCAAGAAGAGCGGCTTCGTGTGGCTGCTCGTGGCCGGGGGGCTCGAGCTTTGCTCTGCGCTCTCGCCCGCGGTGCACGCGCAACCGGCGCCGGGGGCCGAGCCGAGTTCGCCTGCTCCTCCTGCGCCCGAGGAGGCCGCAGGCGACGAACCCGAAGAAGCGCCCGCTCCGCCCGCGGCGCCGCCCGCGCCCGCTGAGCCCGCGGCCCCGACGGCGAGCGAGGTGTCGAGGCCCAATGCTCCCGCGCTCACGCCGCCGCGCGTCCTGCACAGCGTGGCGCCAATCTATCCGGTCTCCCACCTCAGCCATGGCGAGCACCCTACGGTCGTGCTCAAGGCGACCATCCTCGCCGACGGCGCGATCACCGAGATGCAGATCGAGCACTCCGCGGGGAAGGACTTCGACGATGCCGCGATCGCCGCGGTGAAGCAGTGGACCTTCGAGCCGGCCAGGCGCGAGGGGGAGGCCATCGCGAGCCGCGTCAGCGTCGCCGTGCACTTCGAGCTGCCCGAGCTTGGCACCTTCGAGATCGCCTCGATCACCGTGGCCGAACCCCTGGTGCCGCACGCGCACCAAGGGGAGCCCGCGCCACACGCAGGGGAGCCGGAGCCGGAGTTTCAGGCGCACGCCGAGGTCGACGCACTCTTGCGCGATGAAGATCGCGGCAACAGCGACTTTCACCTCGATCGCGCGCTCCTTGACGCCGCCCCGCACCTCGAGGCCGCCGACTTGCTCAAGGCCGCGCCCGGCATGGTGGTCGCGCGCATCGAAGGGGACGCGGTCGCCCATCGCCTGATGCTGCGCGGCTTCGACGCCGATCATGGCCAGGACATCGAGCTCAATGTCGACGGGGTGCCGGTCAATCAGAGCTCGCACATTCACGGGCAGGGCTACGCGGATCTCAACTTCCTGATCCCCGAGACCGTCAAGCGCATCCGCGTGACCGAGGGCGTATATGACCCGGCGCAAGGCGACTTCGCGGTGGCCGGGAGCGCCAACTTCCAGCTCGGGGTGGAGCAGCGCGGGTTCTCGCTCCACTCGAGCTACGGCTCGTTCAACACCTTCCGCGAGACCGCGGTGTGGGCCCCCAAAGGGCAACCAGACGACACCTTCGCTGCCGTCTCTTTTCGTAAGAGCGACGGCTTTGGGCAGAACCGGGCCAGCACCTGGGCCGCGGCGATCGCGCAGGGCACGTTCGGCCGCGGACCGCTGAAGTTGACGCTTCACGGATCGGCCCACGCCGTGCGCGCGCGCACCGCCAACGTGCTGCGCCTGGACGACATCGAAGCAGGAAGCGTGGGCTGGTACGACGTCTACCCGTACCCCACGGCGCAGAGTCAGAGCGGCTACGCCACGCGCGCGCAGCTCTCCGCCAAGCTGCGCTACATCGGGCACGCGGGGGAGAACGCCGAGGTCCTCCTCTTCTACGTCGTCAATGACTTCCGCCTGCTCGCCAACTACTCGGGCTTCAGCGAGATCTCCCGCCACAACCCGGCCTGGAGCGGGCGTGGCGACCTGATCGAGCAGACCAACCTGGCGCGCACCGTCGGGCTCCGCGCGCGCTATCGCAGCACCAGCTACGCTCCGCACCCCGAGGTCAAGGGCTCGCTCGAGTTCGGCCTCTACTCGCGCGTGGATCTCATCGGGCAGAATCAAAACCTCGTGCAGGCGCCCCAGAACACCGTCTGGGACCGCGAGGTGGCGGCCGACATCACGGCCGCGGACATCGGGGGCTACTTCGATCTCGATCTCGCGTTCACCAAGTTCGTGCGGCTCAAGGGGGGCGTGCGCGCGGACATGCTCAACTATCGCATCGACGACGCGCTCCAGAACTTCATCCCCGCCGATCGCCCGCAGAACTACATCATGGGCTATCGACGCACGGCGGCAGGCATCGCGGTAGGGCCCCGCGTGGTGCTCGAGGTGGAGCCGCTCAAGAAGTTCGTGCTCAGCGCAGCGTACGGTGAGGGCTACCGCTCACCGATGGCGCTCTTGCTCCACGAGGGCGAGCCCGCGCCCTTCACCAAGGTGCGTTCGGGCGATCTCGGCGCGCGCATCGCGTTTGGCGCGCGCGAGCAGCTCAGCCTTCGCGGGAGCGGTTATTATACGGCCCTCGACAGCGACATCGTGTTCGATCCGCGTGAGGGGCGCGCGGAGCCGGTGGGCCCGAGCCGCCGTGTGGGCTTCGTGCTCCACGCGGATGCCCGACCCCTGTCCTGGCTGTTGGCTGCCGCCAGCGTGACCTACGTGCGCGCCGTGCTCACCGATCCGCCCGCCCGTACCGCGAGCGATCCCCGTCCTCCGCTCGGCAAAGGCGATCTGCTGCCCTACGTGCCCCCTGTGGTGCTGCGCCTCGACTGCAGCGCCGAGCACGCGCTGACCGAGGTCCGCGGAGCGCCTTTGGTCGGGCGCGCTGGGCTTGGCTTCACATACTGGGCGCGCAGGCCGCTGCCCTTCGACGAGCGTGCAAGTCCCGTCTCCCTGCTCGACCTCTCGCTGCGCGCGAGTTACCGCGCCTTCAGCCTCGATGCCTCCGTGTACAACCTGATCGGCGTCGAGTGGGCGGCCCAGGAGCTCAGCTACACCTCGAACTGGGATCCGAACGCGGTCCCGTCGCGCCTGCCCGCGCGCCACATCCAGGCGGGCTCCCCTCGCATGTTCCTCGTTACCTTGGGCATTACGCTATGAACCTGCCTCGTCGCGCATCCTCGTGGCTCCTCGCCTTCCTGCTCGGCTCCGCCTGCGGCACCACCGGCCAGGAGCGCATCGAGCTCTCGCTCGCCGTGCGCGGCAGCGAACGCACGGGGCTCGAGGAGAAGGGGGCGTCCTTCACGTTGACCCGCGCGCAGGTCGCGGTGGGGCCCATCTACTTCTGTGCGGCGGCGGGGGCGGACACCGAGCTCTGCGAGACGGCGCTCGCGGAGCTCACCCAGGTGGTGATCATCGATGGACTCGCGCCCACCGTAGACACCGGCCTCACGCTCCCCGGCACCACGGGCTTCGTGCAGAGCGCCCAGTACGACTATGGCGTCGCCTGGTTGCTCACGCGGGCGCAGCCGGCGCCGCTCCCGCAGGTAGCGCACAGCGCCGTGCTCGAGGGCACCGTCACGCGCGATGGGAGGACGTTGAGCTTCGTGGCCAACATCGACGCTCTCCCGCTCATGCCGGGCGCGACCGCGGTTCATGGGCAGCGTACGCAACACAAGCTCGCCGACGGCGATCTGCTGACACTTTCGGTGGATCCTTACGCGTGGCTTGTGCCCATCGACGTCGACGCGCTGTTCGCCCTCGACGCGCAGGGGACCGGTCAGGTGGTGATCGAGCGGGGGAGCCAGGCCTACGAGGCCATCCTGCAGAGCATGCAGAATCGCGCGCCGGTGCAGTTCGAGTGGGAGTGAGGTCGTCGCCTCGAGCGCAAAACGTTGGTGATCAGGCGCAGGCGTCGCACTGACCGCGCACCTGGATCTCGAGCTCTGCGCTCTTGCGCAGCGCGCTCGGCGCCCCGCGCGTTGCGCGCACCGATATGCTCCCCGAGGGCAGACAAGAGACCTTGCCGCAGTTCTTGCATACGAAGTGCGGGTGCTGCTCGCTGCCGTGGGCGTTGTGGGTGCCGGCGGCGAGCTCAAAGCGGAAGATGTGTCCGACCTCGCTGCGCCGCACGATGCCCGCCTCGGCGAGATCCATCAGGTTGCGGTACACGGTGGTGCGATCGAGCCCGAGCCGATCGACGCGCGCTGCGACGTCGGCGTGGCTGAGCGGCGTGTCGGCCGAGCGCAGCACCGCGATCACCTCGACGCGCGAGGACGTGACCCGCAACCCGGCGGCCTTGAGCAGCTCGCGGGCGAGTTCGCGATCGTTCTTCTTCACGCCCTTCATGGATCTCACGCTACCGCAAGGATTCACCCCCGACAACGCCCGCGCCTCCCAGGTGGCGGCCAAAGCCTCGGACCACTTGCCAGGGGCCCCGATGTGGGCTTCGCTGGAGCGCATGTTCCGCTCGAGGCTCTCCTGGTTCTTCGCGCTCTGCTGCTGCTGGCTGTTCCTGCTTACACCCGTCGGTCGATCCTCCGATGGGCCCACCTTCGAAAAGTACGCGGTCGCCGCCGACAACGTGGAGGCCTCCGAAGCGGGTGCCGCGGTGCTCGCGGCGGGCGGAAATGCGGCCGACGCTGCCGCAGCGACCATGTTGGCGCTCGGCGTCGCAAGCCCGGGCTCGAGCGGCCTCGGGGGCGGCGGGTTCGCGCTCTATTACCGGGCATCGGACCAGAGCCTGACCTTCCTCGACTTTCGAGAGGCCGCGCCCGCCGCGGCCACGGCCGAGATGTTCGCGCGCAGGCCGGGCGACACGGACGACGTGGCGGCAGCCCGCTCGCGCGTGGGCGGGCTGGCCGTGGGCGTGCCCGGGGAACCTGCGGGCATCGCGGAGCTCGTGTCCCGCTTCGGCAAGCTCCCGCTCGCCCAGGTGGTGGAGCCGGCGCGCAAGCTCGCGCAGGAAGGCTTCGCCTTCACCGCGGCCACGCGGCGCGTGCTGGGTTACGTAGGCAAGGAGCTCTTGAAGGACCCGCTCGGGGCCAAGCTGTTCGCGAACCCGCCCGAAGTGGGCGCGAAGCTCAAGAACGAGGCGCTCGCGAAGACCCTGCAGCTTTTTGCGAGCCAGGGCGCCGAGGCGTTCTATCGTGGGCCCATCGCGCGGCAGATCGTGGCCGCGGTGCGCGCCCGCGGGGGCGTGATCACGGCCAAGGACCTCGCGGATTATCGGGTGATCGCGCGTGAGCCCCTGCTCGGCACCCGCTTCGGCTACGAGTTCGCGACGGCCCCGCTGCCGAGCGCTGGCGGCTACACGATGCTCGCGAGCCTCGCGCTGCTCGAGCGTTGGCTCCCGACCCCCGAACACTTCCGCAGCGCGGAGCGCTATCACGCCTTGATCGAATCCTGGAAGGGGCCCTACCTCGATCGGCAGTACTACCTCGGCGATCCCGACAAGGTAAGCGTTCCACTCGCGCAGCTGCTCTCGCCCGAGCGCCTCACGCGGCGCGCTGGGCACTACCACCCGTTGCTCGCTGCGAAGGCCTCCGTCTACCTCGATCCGCTCGCCGAGACCCCTGCACCGGCCGTGCAACCCGACAATCCGGGCACCTCGCACCTGTGCGTGGTCGACGCCGAGGGGAACGTCGCTGCGGTGACCACCACCGTCAACCTCGGCTTCGGCGCCCGCTTCTCCGCCGGCGGGCTCTGGCTCAACGACGAGATGGATGACTTTGCGCGCGAGGTGGGCGAGCGCAACGCGTTCGCCCTGAGCGGCGGCGCCCCCAACCTGCCTGCCCCTGGCAAGCGGCCGATCTCGAGCATGACCCCCACCATCGTCTTCAAGAACGGCGCGCCGGTGCTGTGTATCGGCGGCAGCGGGGGCAGCCGAATCATCACGGCCGTGGAGCAGGTCGCGCTCGGGGTCCTCGTGGACGGTCTCCACCCGGCGCGCGCCATCGAGGCTCCGCGCGTACACCACCAGGCCTCGCCGCCCATGGTCGACGCGCGCGATCTCTCCGCGGCGACCTACGAGCAGCTCGTCTTGCGCGGCCACGCGCTTCGGCCGATGGGCTTTTCCGCCAACGTGCAGGCGATCGCGATCGGGGAGTCAGGCCCAGCGCGTCTCAAGGCGGGCAGCGATCCCCGCAAGGGCGGTGAGCCGCGGGGCCTGTAACGCAGGAGGGGCGTGCGCGAACGCGCGAGTGCCTTGCGAGGCAGGCCCCCACGTTGTAGCCAGCAAGAATGCGTTTTCTTTTCGTGATGGATCCGCCTCAGGCGATCAAGGTCGACTCGGACACGTCCTTTGCGTTGATGCTCGAGGCGCAAGCCCAGGGGCATCGGGTCGATCATTGCGAGGCCAAGGATCTCTTTTTGGTCGGCGGCGTAGTGCACGCGCAGATCTCCCGCGCGCAGATGCAGCGTGATCCGATCGAGCCCATCTCGCTCGCCCAGAAGGAAGACGTAAACCTGGAGTCCCTCGACGCGGTCTTCGTACGCACGGATCCGCCGTTCGACTCGCAGTATCTCTGGTGCACGCTCATGCTCGAGCGCCTGCGCGGAAAGACCCTGGTGGTCAACGATCCGCGCGGGCTCCGCGAGGCCAACGAGAAGCTCTACGCGTGTCACTTTCCGGAGCTGATGCCCGAGACCCTGGTGACGAGCCACCGCGAGCGGATCAGGAGCTTCGTGCAGCAGGTGGGCGGGCGCGCGGTCATCAAGCCGATTGACGGCGCCGGCGGGGAGGGCGTGATGGCGTTGATCGAGGGCGATCCGAACATGCGCGCCATCATCGATGCCACCACGCACAATGGAACGCGGGTGGCGATGGTGCAGCGCTTCTTGCCCGAGTACCTGGCTGGGGACAAGCGCATCCTGTTGCTCGACGGAGAGCCCATCGGCGCGCTCTTGCGCGTTCCGCGCGCCGATGACATCGCGAGTAACCTGCGCATGGGCGGGAGCGCCGAGGCGGGTCAGATCGACGAGGCCGACCAGCGCATCATCTCAGCCATCGCGCCGAAGCTGCGCGCCGATGGGCTCTACTTCGTGGGGCTCGATGTCATTGGCGGCTACCTCACCGAGGTCAACGTCACCAGCCCGACCGGAATCCAGCAGATCTCACGCCTCAACAACGAGAACGTCCAAAAGCGTGTGATCGACTGGGTCGTGCAGAAGGTCTCCTGAGCTCGCCTCACAGGGGCAGCACCAAGGTTCCACTCCGCGTGCCGAGTTTTCCTGAGTGCTTTCATCACGCACGCTGCAGAGCGGACAGAATTCTCGCGCGAAGAGCGAACTCAAGCGGACGTCGGACACGTTCCTATCGGCGAGCATGGGGGGCTCCTTGGGAGGGACATCAAGCTGGGCGCAGGCATCTATCGCACTGCCAGAACGTCGGCGGTAGGCGCAGGTGGCAGAAGCTCCCAGCTAACAAGAAGTGCACCAACGACGTGGGATAGCCGGAACGCTGTGATCGCGAGGAGTTGGCGAGAGCTCGCGCTGCCCCCCGGCGCGCCGCGACTCGCCTGAGGCACAGAATCGCCACACCTCGCACAGTTTTGGGAAGTGCGCGCGCGCCCGACGGACACGGGTGCGTCGGCCGTTGCGAGGAAGGATGCGTGAACCGCCCCCGGATCGGCATGGGGGCAGGGCGCAGCGCGCTGCCTGAGCGGCGGCTTGCGCGCGTTCCGAAGGGCGGTTCGGCACGTGTTCTGCAAATCACCTGTTCTGCAGGAGCGGGGAACGAGAGGGCGCAAGATGACTGGCGCAAGATGGCTTGCGTGCCCGCGCGCTCCGACAGGAGAAATCCATGCTTCGTTACGCTGTCCTCTTCTTCGTCGCGGCGTCGATCGCTGCCTTCCTTGGCTTTGGCCGGCTCGCATCGGGCGCCGCGTCGTGGGGCAAGCTGCTCTTCGTCGGCTTTCTCATCCTCGCGGTGATCACGGGCGTTGGGCACTTGCTCGGTGGATCGCGGTTCCCTGAGCAAAAAGAGTAGGGGGGCATGCGGCGTGTTCGCGCTGGCATGTTCCGTGCCCATCTTTCATGGCGCAGCGGCCAGCAACAGCCTCAGGAGGCCCCGTGGTCAGTGTGATCGGCGAGTACCCGACCGAAGGCGCGGCGATGCGCGCCGTGCGCGCGCTCGAGCGCGACCATCAGATCTCCATCCAGGACATGGTGATCGCGGATAGAAACCGTCGAACTTGGCGGAAGCTGCGTCCCGAGGGTGGCGGTCGCTTCGCCGCGAACGCCAACTTCCTGGTCGTCATGCGCGGCGACCCGAGCTCGATCGCCCGCGCCCGCGCCCACTTGGACTAGGGGACGGAGCGCCGTCCACTCCCATGAGTTAACTTGGGCACGGTATGCTCTCGATGCGTCATGTCCTGGCACGCACCCTGCGCGCATGGCTCGCTTGCGCTGCCCTGGCGCTGACGTTCGTCCCGGCTCCCGGGCTCCTGACCCTCGCGCGGGATGTGGCGGTGCAGACTGCCGCCACGGATGCGCCGGCCACGGCAGCGCGCTCCCCGATACGGAAGAGCCAGGAGCGTCAGGCGCTCACGGTCGCTGCGCAGCAGCAGCTCTGGGCAGATCTCTGCCCTCTCGAGCCAACCCGACTGCCCGATCCTTCGCGCGAGATCACGTCCCTCCCCGCGCGCTATTTCCGTCACTGCGCCCTGCTGCTCTGAGCCTCGCGCGCCCATCGGCGCCTGGAACTGGGCTTCGTTAGGGCCGATCTCAAGATTCCCGCCGCAGAGCTTACGGCGGGAGCTCGCCCGCGGCGTTATCGCTGAAGGCGGGGGACGGAGTATTCCTCCTTCGTGAGCGCCCATATGGGGGGCGGGGGACGGAGTGTACTCCGTCCCCTTCGCTCCCCCCACGCCGCCCGGTTCTCGAGATCGGCTCCCATTGCAGCTGGCCATGCGCCTTGGCGCGTGTGAGCCGCGAAGGGCACTCAAATGTGGGAGAGAATGCGGATCGCCCGTGGCGGTCTCCTGTTGCTGCGAGTCTGTTGGCGTCTGCTGTGGCGGATCGTGAGCCGATCGCTGCGTGTCCTGGCCCTGATCATGATCGCGGCTGCGCCCAACGCGCCGCCGCCGCCATTGCCACGACCGGCACCCATCGAGGCGCGCGCGGAGAACCGTGAGAATGATGACGAGGAGCCCTAGCACGCATTTCACAAGTCCCCGTACCGCCTCGGGGGCGGGGCGGCGCCGCTCCGCCAAAGACACTGCGCCGATATCCCGGCATCACCTCGGTGCGACATCGACCATCCGACGCCGCGGCGCTCCACGATCCAACGCGAAGATCGCGAAATGCGCTCTAGATGTTTGCGAGCAGACGAACCTTCACCCGTGAGGATGATATGAAGTGGGTTGCCGTTACCGCAGCTCTCCAGCTAAAGGACAGCAGACACGCGTGACGAAGTCCGATCGCATTCCTCACGCTGAGTTGGCCCGCCAGTCGTGTCCGACCAAGACGCTCGAGGGGGTAGGCAACACTCAAGCGCGCGACCACGGCAATTACCGTCCGCCCGCGGACGAGCAGCGCGACCTGCCCGTACAGCTTCCCCAGACGCTCGACTCGCTGCGCTCCAAGGTCGAACGCGAGGAGCAGGCCGGCAATGTCTTGCGCATGCGTCAAGCAGCGCTCACCGCCCTGCTCATGTGGCCGTCGTTCTTGGTTTTCGACTGGGTGATGGTGACCTACGCCCACGCGGGCAGCCTCTCGGCGTACGTCGCCATCCGCTCGGCTGTCAGCGTGTCCATCTTCGTCGGGTACCTGCTCGTCCGGGGGGTGACGCTTCCGTCGGCGACGGTCTTGCTCGCGAGCGAGCTGTTCGTCTTCGGGGGAGCCTCGATCGGCGTCTCTTTCATGTGCCTGCTCGAAGATGGCCTGGTCTCCCCGTATGCGGCCGGCATTCCCGCGATCTTCACGGTGCGCGCCGCGTTCCTCGCCGTGCCCTGGCGCGCGGCCCTCGGCTCCACGATGTTTTGTGCTCTGGCGTATCCGTTCGTGGTGCTGGGCTCTGCGACCGCGAGCGGCGACCTGGCGGAGCTGTTCTCCAGCAGCGACAAGCTAGGGATCTTCGCCCTTTACAACGCGATGATCTGGGCCACCCTGATCGCCACCCTGGTCGGTGGCCACACGACCTGGGCGTTGCGCCGTCAGACGTTCGAAGCGCGCAGCGTCGGTCGCTATCGCTTGGTGCGCCAGCTGGCGCGCGGGGGCATGGGCGAGGTGTGGTTGGCTCACCATACGACCCTGCACCGCGACGTGGCGCTCAAGTTGCTGCGATCTGATCGGCTTTCCGAGGTGGCGCTGCGCCGCTTCGAACGCGAGGTGCAGGCCACCACCGAGCTCACGCACCCCCACACCGTGCGCGTGTTCGACTACGGCGCCACCGACGACGGCCTCTGGTACTACGCGATGGAGCTGCTCCAGGGCGAGGATCTCGCGAGCGCCGTGCAACGTGGCGGGCCACTGCCTCCGCGCCGCGCGCTGCAGCTCATCATGCAAGTCGCAGGAGCGCTCGCGGAGGCCCACGCCCACGGCATCGTGCACCGTGACATCAAGCCCGAGAACATCTTCCTGTGCAGGGCGGCAGGTGTGCAGGATTTCGTCAAGGTGCTCGATTTCGGGATCGCCAAACGCGAGGACGGGGATCAGGCCGTGTCCATCACCAACACCGACCGCCCGCTCGGAACCCTGGCCTATCTCTCGCCCGAGGTGGCGCTCGGCGGCTCTGCCGACTTACGTACGGACGTCTACGCGCTGGGGGGATTGCTCTACTTCATGCTCGTGGGCAGCGCGCCGTTCGAAGGCGTTCCGACCTCCGAACTGGTGGAGGCCCACGTCTCGAAAGAACCGGAGCCTCCGAGCGCGCGCCTCGGCACGCCCCTCGATCCGCGGCTCGAGCAGGTCGTCATGCGCTGCTTGGCCAAGGAGCCGGCCGCGCGCTTCGCCGACGCGGGCGAGCTCCTGCGCGCGCTGGAGGATCTTTCGTGAGCGCGTCACGCGCAGCGTGAGCGATCGTTGCTCAGCCGAGGTCGAAGAACTCGCGGATGCGCGACAGCATGGCGCGCTCGTTGGCGGCCCTCAGCTCAGCGCGCTGCTTCACGCCCAGGCGCTCCTTGGCGGATATGAGGCTGGTCTGGCGATCCGCGAGCACCTCCGCCACACGGCGGGCGAGGTCTGGATGCCGCTCGAGCAGCGCGCGGAAAGCGCCAGCGTCGAGCCGATAGCAGTTCACATCGGTGACGGCCACCAACGTGGCGCTGCGCCGCTCCCCGGTGAGCAACGCCATCTCGCCGAAGAAATCCCTTGACGTGAGTCGGCTGACCTCGCGCTGCTCTTCGATGCCTCCGACCCGGACCGATACCTCGCCCGAGAGGATCATGTACAAGTGGTGCGCCACCGCGCCCTCTTGCGTGATCGTGGCTCCGCGCGGGAAGGGCGCGCGCTCGAGGTTTAGCGCCAACTCATAGCGCTCGTCCTCACTGAGCGTGGTGAACAGGTCGATGCGCGCCAGGGCATCGAGTCGACGTTCGCGCTCGGTGGCGCGCTTGTGCTCGTGTCGCGCGGCATCGTCCTCCGTCATGAAGACCGCGTGGGCTGGGATCGCCAGCGGGATCCTGGAGCGGGCGAGGGCGTGGAAGACGTGGTTGCGCACGACGCTGTCGGTCGGATCGTCCACGCTCAAATCGGTGAGCCAGTAGCGCACCGCATACCTGGTCTGGCTCTCGTTGAAGCTCACCGCGATGCAGTTCGGATGGGGCTCGCTCGCCACGTTCGGGATCGGCTGGGCTCGCAGCGCCCGCTCGACCACCTCGATCACCACGCCGGGCGCCGTGCGGAAGTCGACCTGGAAATGCACCCAGCGCCGGTGCTGCACCGGCTCACCTGCGCGGCGGCCGAGGATGACCACCTGGGAGCGCATGAGGTTGCTGTTCGGGACGATCACCGTCTCCCAGTTGTTGGTCTCGATCGCGGTGTAGCGCCAGCGAATCTCGGTCACGCGGCCCACGATCTCGCCGAGGCGAACCCAGTCTCCGACCTGCACCGAAGAGTCGAGCTGCAGCGCCAGACCGCCCAGCACGTTGCCCAGGGTGTCCTGAAGGGAGAGACCGACCACGGCCGTGAGCACCGCGCTGGTCGCGATCACGCCGGTTACCTCGAAGCCCAGCTGCGACGATGCCCGCACCAGACCCACCATGGCGACCAAGGTGGTCGCGACGTCCGGGACGATGCGTGGGAGCCCAGGGCGCACCCGTCGCACCAGTCCTTCGAACAAGACGATGCTGCCGAGGGTCACCACGGCCAGCGTTCCGGTGAGCGAGACGCCGACCCGAACTCCCCCGACCAGGTCGGGGTTGTAGGCCGCAAGGAGCGCGGCGCAGATCAAGAAAATGACGTGGATAACCGCGAGGAAGAAAGCGAAGCGGAAGCGCTGCCGAGTCGCCGAGCCGCGGGGGCTGGAGAAGACCACCAGGCGCGCCAGCAGGGCGAACAGCAGGATGAAGCCCGTGCCGTACTGGGAACCGAGGGAGAGGAGCTCACTAAGCATCTCGGGCATCTTCGCAGGATTTCTCAACTCGAGCGTATTTCACAGAGGTCATTGATGGCGCGCGCAAGACCAGGGTGGCGGTTTGGGCCCCCACCAGCACCAGCGTGAAGTTGTCGAACGCGTAGCGCCCGAAGCGGCGTTCGAGGCGGTGTTCCATGGGAGCCCACCCTATCGCACGCGAGGGGAGCTGACTATCAGGCGGGGGAGTTGATTTCCGCCGCTCGCGCCGCCATTCTTGCGCCCATGATCACGGGACCCAAGCTCGAAAAGATCTCGGCGCAAGCCAACGCGAACACGGGGGCGCGGCTCTTGGCTGCTGCGATCAGCGGCCTCTTGTGCATGCCGGGCTGCGGCTCGGACGGCGGAGAGAAGGCGCGCGACCAGGGCACGGCCGGGGACGGCGATGGGAAGATCGACGCGTCCGGCAACGGCGACCGGGACGCCGATGTCGGCGATCAGAGCCCGTCGGACGCGGGCGATGGTCAAGGCGATGGTGACGCCCCGGGCGAGCAGAAGCCGACCGTTACCCTCGAGCGACACGACCCTGACATGACCCGCGAGAAGTTCGAGGAGCTGTGCGATCAGGCCAACGGCAAGCTCGAGGTGCACCCGCACTGCGGCGGGGCGAACTCCTGCAAGGGCTTCTCCTACGACAGCGACGTCAAGGTCTACAGCGAGCACACGTGCAAGGGGCTCAACACCTGCACCGGCTATAGCTGCGTGGTGCCAGACGTCGAAGCGGGCGCTTCCGCCCGCGAGCAAGAGAAGGCGTGAGCGCGACGCTTCGCGGCGGCACCTGAAACGAAGGAGGGCCCGCGTCGACACGGACGCAGGCCCTCTGCCGTGCAGGCGCGCGCGCTGGGCTCAGACGCTGACTTCCTTGGCGGTGTCGGCGTACTCCTCGATCTGATCGAAGTTCATGTAGCGGTACACCTTGTCGGCGTCCTTGTTGATGACGCCCATGTCGGCGTGGTACTCGGCCACGGTCGGGATGCGGCCGAGCCTCGAGCAGATGGCCGCGAGCTCCGCCGAGCCCAAAAACACGTTGGTGTTCTTGCCCAAGCGATTCGGGAAGTTGCGCGTGCTGGTGGACATGCAGGTGCTGCCCTCCTTGATCTGCGCCTGGTTGCCCATGCACAAGGAGCAGCCCGGCATCTCCATGCGCGCGCCCGCTCCGCCCAGCGTGGCGTAGTGGCCTTCCTTGGTGAGCTCGCTGGCGTCCATCTTGGTGGGCGGCGCGACCCACAGGCGCACAGGGATGTCCTTCTTGCCCTCGAGCAGCTTTCCGGCCGCGCGGAAGTGTCCGATGTTGGTCATGCACGAGCCGATGAACACCTCGTCGATCTTGGTGCCGCTGACCTCGCTCAGGAACTTGCAGTCGTCGGGATCGTTTGGGCAAGCCACGATGGGCTCGTTGATCTCCGCGAGGTCGATCTCGATCACCGCGGCGTACTCGGCATCGGCGTCGGCAGAGAGCAGCTCGGGCTTGGCCAGCCACTGTTGCACCGCGCGGATGCGGCGCTCGAGGGTGCGCTTGTCCTGGTAACCATTGGCGATCATGTTCTTCATGAGCACCACGTTCGAGTTGAGGTACTCGATGATGGGCTCCTTGTTGAGCTTCACGGTGCAGCCCGCCGCCGAGCGCTCGGCCGAGGCGTCGCTGAGCTCGAAGGCCTGCTCCACCTTGAGATCCGGGAGGCCCTCGATTTCCAGGATGCGCCCCGAGAAGACGTTCTTCTTGCCCTGCTTGGCCACCGTGAGCAGGCCCTGCTTGATGGCGAACAGCGGGATGGCGTGCACGAGATCACGCAAGGTGATGCCGGGCTGCATCTTGCCCTTGAAGCGCACCAGCACGGACTCCGGCATGTCGAGCGGCATCACGCCCGTGGCCGCGCCGAACGCGACCAGGCCCGAGCCCGCGGGGAAGCTGATGCCGATGGGGAAGCGCGTGTGGCTGTCGCCGCCGGTGCCCACGGTGTCGGGCAAGAGCAGGCGGTTGAGCCAGCTGTGGATTACGCCGTCACCCGGACGCAGCGAGACGCCGCCGCGGCTCGAGATGAACTGCGGGAGCTCGCGGTGGGTCTTCACGTCGACGGGCTTGGGATAGGCCGCGGTGTGACAGAAGGACTGCATCACGAGGTCGGCGGAGAAGCCGAGACAGGCGAGGTCCTTGAGCTCGTCGCGCGTCATCGGGCCGGTGGTGTCCTGGCTGCCCACGGTGGTCATCTTGGGCTCGCAGTAGGTGCCGGGGCGAATGCCCTGACCTTCCGGGAGGCCACAGGCGCGGCCCACCATCTTCTGCGCCAAGGTGAAGCCCTTGTTGGAGGCCTTGGGCGACTCGGGCAGGCGGAAGGTGGTGGACGTGGGAAGCCCGAGCGCTTCGCGTGCCTTGCCGGTGAGCGAGCGGCCGATGATCAAGTTGATGCGGCCGCCCGCGCGCACCTCGTCGAGCAGCACCGGGCTCTTGAGCTGGAACTGGGCCACGACCTGGCCGCCCTTTTCGATCTTGCCGTCGTACGGGTAGATATCGATCACGTCGCCCATCTCGAGCTTCGACACGTCGACCTCGATCGGCAGTGAACCCGAATCTTCCTGCGTGTTGAAGAAGATGGGCGCGATCTTGCCGCCCAAGGTGACGCCGCCGAAGCGCTTGTTGGGCATGAACGGGATGTCCTCGCCCGTGGCCCAGATGACGCTGTTGCTGGCGGACTTGCGGGAGGAGCCCGTGCCCACCACGTCGCCCACGTAGGCCACGACGTGGCCCTTCTTCTTCAAGTCCTCGATGAACTGGATGGGGCCGCGCTTTCCGTCTTCCTCGGGCGTGATGCCGGGGCGCGCGTTCTTGAGCATCGCCAGGTAGTGGAGCGGGATGTCCGGGCGGCTCCAGGCGTCGGGGGCGGGCGAGAGATCGTCCGTGTTGGTCTCACCGCTGACCTTGAACACCGTGACGGTGATCTTGTTGGGCACCTCGGGGCGGCTGGTGAACCACTCGGCGTCCGCCCAGCTCTGCATCACTTCCTGGGCGAACTTGTTGCCGGCCTTGGCCTTCTCGGCAACATCGTGGAAATAATCGAACATCAACAGGGTCTTCTTGAGCGCGTTCGCCGCAACTTGCGCGACCTCCGCGTCGTCCAAGAGGTCGATCAACGGTTTCACATTGTATCCGCCGGCCATGGTGCCGAGCAGCTCGGTGGCCTTGGGGCGAGAGATGAGCGGGGTCTTGATCTCCCCGTGGGCCACGGCGGAGAGGAACGAGGCCTTCACCTTGGCCGCGTCGTCGACGCCCGGCGGCACGCGGTGAGTCAACAGCTCCACCAGGAACGCCTCCTCTCCGGCCGGCGGGCTCTTGATCAGCTCGACCAGCGCCGACACCTGCTTGGCGTCGAGGGGGAGGGGGGGGATACCGAGCGCTGCGCGCTCCGCGACGTGTTCACGGTAGGACTGAAGCATGTGGGGCTCTTTCCTCGGGGGGCTAAACGGAGACGGGGGCAAAACCGACGCGAGCGGCTTCCGCCCGCGAGCAACCGAGCGTCGCCTCGCGCGCGAACATCGCGCGAGGGACGCCCAGAAAAAGGCCCAAAAGTCATAGCATTTTCCGGCGCTCTTGGCGGGGACTCTTTGCGCCTCAAAACACCGAGAGGTCGGTCTTCTCCACGAAGCGCTCGAGCGCGCGCATGCCGACCAGGGAATTGCCCGAGCGGTCCAGCCCGGGCGACCACACGCACAGGCTCAGCGTGTCCGGTAGCACCGCTATGATCCCGCCACCTACACCGCTCTTGCACGGCAGCCCGATGCGGAACGCGAACTCGCCGGCGGCGTCGTAGGTGCCGCAGGTCAGCATCAGCGCGTTGATCCGGCGGGTCTGCCGTTCGCTCAGGACATCGTTGCCGTAGCCAGCCGGGTGCCGTCCGTCGGCGCACAGGTAGCTCGCTGCGCGGGCGAGCTGGGCGCAGCTCATGGAGAGCGCGCACTGATGGAAGTAGACGTCGAGCACGCGGTCCACGGGGTTGTCGAGCTTGCCGAAGCTCTTCATGAAGTTGGCCAGCGCGATGTTTCGAAAGCCCGTGGCGGCCTCGGAGGCGGCCACTTCTTCGTCGTAGCGCACCGGCTCACCGCACAGGTTGGACATCATCGCCAGGATCTCGGCCTTGGGATCCTCGCAGGCGCTCACCAGGCGATCGGCGACGGCGATGGCGCCGGCGTTGATCAGCGGGTTTCGCGGTACCCCGTGCTCGTGTTCGAGCTGCACGAGCGAATTGAACGGATCCCCCGAGGGTTCGCGGCCGATGCGCTCCCATAGCTGGTCGCCTACCAGACGCATGGCCAGGGTCAGCGAAAAGACCTTGGAGATGCTCTGGATGGAGAAGGGCGTGTGCGCGCTGCCTGCGGCGGCCGTCTGGCCGTCCATGCTCAAGAGCGCGATGCCGAACTGCGCTGCGGGCACGCGCGCCAGGGCCGGGATGTAGCCGGCCACCGTTCCGGAGCCGAGCTCAGGGCGCATCTCCTCGGCGATCGCCTCGAGGATGGGCTGAAATTGCATGCGTTGATCTTACACGAGCGCCGCCACGGAGCGCACCCGCCCACGACGCCTAGTCGGAGCCCGGCTTGTGTTCCGCAAGCGCGGGCGATGAGCCGCGTAGGCGTCGCGCCGGCTCATTGAGCCGTGCGCGTGGGTTTCTCGCGCGTCAGAGCAGAGAGGAGTGGCGCAACGTCGGCGGCGTCTCAGAAACCTGCGCCGAAGCTCATGTAGAACCAGGGCAACACACCGACCTTGTTCGGATCCGGATCGAACGATAGCCCCTTGGCGGCGAGCGCCATCAGGCCCACGCGAAACTGAAATCCAGCGTGATCCACAGGGTGCAGGCGATAGCCCACCATGAAGGTGCCGATCGGCGCCATGCCCGAGCCCGAGGCGGATGAGACGCCCGTCGAAGCCGAGCCGCTCGAGTAGGCGAGCGTCAATCCGCCGCCGACTTCGAGGCCACTCTTGCGACCGCGAACGCCGAGATAGCTCACGGTGAGCGGGATGGTGAGGTAACTCGAGCTGGCGCTGGCGGTGGTGGAGCCGTTCGATGCCGTGGCGCTGACCGAGAGATAGCTCAAGCCAGCGCGCACCCCCAGGTCGTCGATGACGCGGCGTTCATAGTTGATCGAGTAGAAGAGTCCGCTTCCCATGCCCTCCAGGAACACGGAGTTCGGTGCCGGTTTGTTGTCAGTATGCGCCGTCTCTTGCGCATCGCCGCTGCCGGTCGTGGTCGTATCGAGCGCCTTGGCCGATGAGAGCCCACTCAAAAGCAGCCCGATCAGCGCGCTCGCGCCAAGAAGTGTGCGTGACATGTATCCCCCCAGTTTGCAGACGGAAGTGTCAGCGCAGACGGGGGCGGTCGGAGCGTATTCTAGGGCAGGCTGCGGAAAGTTCGGGGCAGTCCAAAGTAAGGTGCGCGAAGAGTCAGCTGGCCAACAGCACGGCGCGGCAGCGGGTGCGACGACCACGCACAGCCTGGGGCTCGCCCTCGCACCCGCGCGAGCTTTCACGCGCAGCGCTGCTCACGCTCGACGTCCGCACACAAGCGCCCTGCTTCCACAGACTTTTATGAGGCGTTGCGGACGAAGGCCCTGAGCCGCGCTGCGCGAAGCGCTACACTGGCGGAATGTCGTGAGGTTCAGGCGTAGCTGTGTAAGCGCAGGAGGCTCATGCCTAGAGTGTCCACTCTGAATGCAGCTCATCGCACGCGCGCCGTGTTATGGGATGCCCCGCTGCGCTGGCTCGGCCCGCGCGTGCACGAGCCTTCCATTGCACGGAGTCTCGGCGTCGCCGCGTCTACGGTGGCCGTCGGCGTCCTGATGCGTTGGCTCATCGATCCGGTGCTGACCGGGCAGGTTGCGTACACCGTCTATATCGCCTCGGTCGCTGTGAGCACGCGTCGCGGCGGCCTGTTCGGTGGGATCGCCGCGACGCTGCTCTCCCTGCTCGCTGGAACCATCTTCTTCGCCGAACCGCGCGGTCTCGCCTGGCCCATGGACAAAAGCGTGCTGGTCACGGCCCCCCTGTTCTTGCTCACGGCGGCCATCGTGATCGCCGCCCTCGAGCTCGAGACCCGCGCCCGTCGACAAGTGGAGGAACGCGACGCGCTCCTTCAAGGCGAATACCAGCGGCGCATGCGACTCGAACGTGACCTCGAGCAGGCGCGTCGCCTCGATAGCCTCGGACAGCTGGCGGGCGGGGTGGCGCACGAGTTCAACAATCTGCTCGCGGCGGTGATCGGTTCGACCGAGCTCCTGCTCCGCAAAGACCCCGAAAACCGGCTGCTCTTGGGCATCGCTTCGGCAGCACGGAGCGGCACCGAGATCACTCGACAACTGCTCAGCCTGGGACGTCGCCAGATGTTCGAGCTGAAGCCGCTGTGCATCAATGACGTGGTGGAGGAGTGTCTGAAGCTCGCAAGTCAGCTCGTGCCCGAAGACATCCGGCTCGTGCCGCGACTCACGCCAAAGCCGTGGCCGATCGATGCCGACCCCACGGGGGTCCAACAGATCCTGCTCAACCTCGTGACCAACGCGCGTGATGCGTTGCCGCAAGGCGGCTCCATCTACATCGAGACCGAAAACGTGACCTTGGACTCGCGCTTCGTGATGGAGCACCCGGAGCTCTCACCGGGGGACTACGTGCTCTTGCGCGTCGGCGACTCCGGGGCCGGGATGAACGAAGAGACCATGCGGCACATCTTCGAACCCTTCTTCACTACGAAGCGAGAAGGGAAGGGGACCGGGCTCGGGCTGTCGGTGACGTACGGGGCGGCGAAGCAACTGCACGGGCACATTTTGGTGAGCAGTAAGGTCGGCGAGGGCAGCGTGTTCTGCGTGTATCTCCCGCGCGCGAAGGCGAGCACGCGTTCGTCGGCTCCCGCGAGCGAACCGCAGGTCGTGCAGCATGGAGAGCCGCTCAAGGTGTTGCTGGTGGAGGACAACGAGCTGGTCCGCGGTGTGGTTGCGAACATGCTGCAGTCCTTGGGGCACGAGGCCTGCGTGGCCGAGAACGGTGAGGTCGCGCTCGAGCTCGCAGCCCAGCGTCCCGATCTCGACGTGCTCCTCACCGATGTGGTCATGCCCCAGCTCAATGGCCCGCAACTCGCCGAGCGGCTCGGCGGCTCCCGGCCCGACCTAGCTGTCGTGTTCATGTCGGGCTACGCGGAGAAGGTGGTGTTGCAGAAGGGGCGACTGGGTGACGGACTCTTGCTCAAGAAGCCTTTTTCGGCGGCGCAGCTGGAGGGCTGTCTGCGCAACGCCGTGAGGCGCCCTGCGCGACGGGCCACCGATCGCGCGTCCTAGACTGGAGCGCATTTCACAAATTCCCGCACCGCCTCGCTGGCGGCGCGGCGCCGCCTCCGCCGACCTCGGACACTGCGACAATACGCCGGGCATTGCCTCGGCCCGAGGTCGACGGATCCGACGCCGCGGCGCTCCACGATCCGGCGCGGGGATCTATGAAATGCGCTCTTAGTGGCCCTCATCTCTGGGTGCCGACGCGCCGTTTTTTGCGTGTGATTTTCGGCGACGATCCAACGAAGTCTGATCGCCTCGACCGACACTGTCGGCACTCACTCCGACAGTACCAAGTGACGTGTCTGCCGTTTTTCCGACAGTGTCTGGTTTTTCCGACGCCTCAGAAACGCATTTGACGGCCCTCTGGCTCTTTGGCAACTTGCGCAACGGTGAGCGAGCAGTGGCACAGGCGAGCGTTCGATCATGCCTCCAGGGCGTTGGCTCTGACGGTGACGGTCGTGCTGTTCCTCGTGGCGCTGCTGTCCAATGCGGCTCCCGTGATGAATCGCCACGTGGCCGTGGGGACCGTTCCCATGGTGTCCGCGCAACCTGAAGACTTGAACCTCATGGCGCTGGTCGAAGGCCCTCTGCTTCTGGGAGCCACTCAGGTTGCTCTGGAAGAGGACCCGGACAACGGTGAGGAGACCGAGAGACGACTCAAGGTTTTCTTGACCTCCCAGCAAGGGTTCGGCGCGCTGCACTATCGGCTCCTGAGCTTCCAGGGACATGGCTCCGATTCGCCAGCGCGCGTTCTTCGTTCCCAAGCGCCCGATCCGCGCCCTCCCCGAGCCTGAACGCCTACGCCTCCCCGTCTTGGGGGTGGCGCTGGGCCCCGTTCTGCCCGGAGTCGTGCGCCTGGGCGCGCCCGACCGTTGCGTCCCTCGAACAAGGAGTCTTTGTGCATTCATCCACTCGTGCACCTGCCCACGAGGCAGGTGGCGCGCCACAGGCGCGCCCTGATCATTCGAGCGTCGAAGCGACGCAGCAAGCCTTGCGCAGCATGGCCAAGAACCTCGGTAGCTCTTGGGCCGAGGTGCTGCGATCCAAGTCCGTTCCGCAGGATCTGTTGGCGGGCATCACCGTCGCCGCCGTGGCGCTGCCTCTCAACCTGGCGCTCGCGGTCGCGAGCGGTATGCCGCCCAGCGCCGGCCTGGTGGCGGGCGCGCTCGGCGGTGCCGTGGCGGCGATACTCGGCGGCGCTCCGCTGCAGGTGACCGGCCCCGCCGCCGCCCTGGCCGTGATGGTGTTGGCCATCGCCCACGACTTCGGTGTGGTCGGTGTCGCGGCGGCGTGCCTCTTGATCGGCATCATCCAGATCGCGCTCTCCGCCCTGCGCGCGGGGCGCTTCGGCGCGCATGTCCCCGAGTCCGTGCTCGCGGGCTTCACGACGGGCGTCGGCATCAAGCTGTTCGACAGCCAGATCCCCGAGCTGCTCGGCTTCAACTACAGCGTGCTCGATCTCGCGCAGATGATGCATCGACCCGCCTGGCTCCACGAGGTGTCGTGGTTCTCGGTCACGTGTGGGCTGTTCGTGGCCTTCCTGGTCGTGTCCACCCAGCAATACAAGCGCTTCCCCGCGGCCATCGTGGGCATCGGTCTCATCACCTTCGTCTCGGTCTACCTCGGATGGTCCGTGGAGCGCGTGGGCGAAGTCCCCTCGCAGTTTCCGGCGCCGAGCCTGCCGCTCGTGCCCGATGAGCGCTGGCTCGATCTCTTGATCGTCACGATGCCCCTGGCCTTGCTCGCCGCGGTGGAGTCGTTGCTATCGGCGCGCGCCCTCGATCGCATGGCGTCGGGGGCGAAACCTCACGACCCGAACCTGGAGCTGATGGGACAGGGCGCCGCGAACTTTGCCGTCGGCTTCTTCGGGGGCATGCCGGTTACGGGCGTGATCGTCCGCTCTGGCGTGAACTTTCAGAGCGGCGCCCGCACGCGTGTCTCCTCGCTCTTTCACGCCGTGGTGTTGGCGGGTGCGGTGCTGTTCTTGAGCGAGACCATCCGCGAGGTGCCGCTGGCCGCCTTGGCAGGACTCCTCTGCGTGATCGGCTATCGCCTGATCGAGGTGCGCACCTTCGCGGAGTACCTGCGCAAGGAGCCATGGGAGGCCGCGGCCTTCGGGGCTGCCGCCGGGGGCACGGTGAGCGGACACTTGATGCTCGGTCTGGTCGCCGGCTTCGCGATCCATTTCTTGCACAAGTTCCTGCACCGCCACGAGCGGGCGCAGAACGCCCAGCTCGCGCTCAATCGCTCTCGCGGGGTGCGCGCCGTGCTCAAGGAGAAGGGTTCGGCGCCGCGCGCATCGGCCCTCAGCTATGAGCCTCCACCCCAGGCCGGCGCGTGGCTCAGCAACATCCGCGCGCGCGCGGCCATGGCGCGCACGGCCTTCGTGCACGACCAAGCCACGGTGATTGGCCGCGTCGTCCTGGGTGATTACGTGCACATCGCCGCGGGCAGCTCCGTGCGTGCCGATGAGGGGACTCCGTTCTTCATCGGAGACAACACCAACATCCAGGATGGCGTGGTGATCCACGCACTCAAGGAAAAGAAAGTCGTCGTGGGCGGCGACGAGTGGGCCGTCTACGTTGGCAGCAACGTCTCGATCGCCCACGACGCGCTCGTGCACGGCCCCTGCTACGTCGGCGACCATACCTTCATCGGCTTCAAGGCCGTGGTCCACGACGCGGTGATCGGCGCGCACTGCTACATCGGCATCGGCGCTGTGGTCGTGGGCGTGGAGGTGCCCGACGGACGCTTCGTGCCGCATGGGCGCGTCATCGACTCGGCCGACGCGGTCGACGCGCTGCCGCTCGTCACCGAAGTACATGCCGAGTTCAACGAAGACGTGGTCGAGGTGAACCGTGGTCTCGCCTCGGCTTACAAACGAAACGCGCGCGGTGAGCTGCGCGCGCCCGTCGCCTACGAACCCAACCCGACGCCCGCTCCGTGGGACGTCCGCTGGTCAACCCCTCTCCTGAAGGATCGCTTCTAATGCTGGAAATCGGAATTCTCATCGGCCTAGGGGTCTACGCCTTCCTGGTGGCTTACCGCTGCACCTTTCGTGTCCAGGAGGGCACCGTCGCGGTGCTCACCAGCTTCGGTGCAGCGGAAAGAACGCCAGAGGCGCACAAGGGCTTGCGCAAGTACGGCCCTGGTCTGCACTTCAAACGTCCATGGCAACGTGTCGTGACCGTGCCGATGATGGAGCAAAGCCTCGAGCTCTCCGGTGAGCGGGGTGGACGCTCGGCCATGGCAGACGACGGCACGGTGCTCAGGTTCGACTCGATCCTGCGCTACGTGCCCGTGGAGCAGGAGCTCGAGCAGTTCTTGTTTGGGCTGCGCGCGCCGCTGGAGCACATCACCGCGCTGTTCACCTGCCTTTTGCGCAACGAGATCGCCAACTTTCGTTCGCCCGTGCTGGCTGCCCAGGGCACGCCGAACACCGACTTCGTGGCCCAGGCGGGCTCGTACGCCTTGATCCGCCGCGAACGGAACCGACTGAACGGTCACATCGCGGAGTTCGCGCGCACGCAGATCGGAAATCGCTACGGGGTCCAGTTCAGCGCGGTCGACCTGATCGACGTGCTGCCGCCCGATGAACTCGCGGACGCCCTCAACGCGGTGATGCAAGCGCACACCGAGGCCGAGACCCACTACTTCCGCGCGGAGGGAGACTGCCGGCAGCGCGTGCTCGCCGCTGAACGCGGCGTGGAGATCGCGCGCGCACGCGCCCAGGCCACGCACACCGAGATCGTGACCATGGGTAAGCACCTCGCCGAGCTCGCGCGCAAAGGCACGCTCGCAGAGTACGTGGCACGGCGACGTCAGGAAGTGTTTTCAGAGGCGCGCTCGCGCTATGTCAAGGAGGCCACGTGAACGGTTCAATGTTTCCCTTGTTGGTCGGGGTCGCCGTTGGCGTCGCGTCCATCCCGCTCCTCGTGAGCATGTTCCGCATCTTGACGGTGGAGGTCGAGGACAACGAGGCCCTGCTGGTCACGCGCTTCGGCAAGCTCGCGCGCACACTCGACCGTCCGGGGCTGCACTTTCTGCCCAGTCGAATTTGGCCCTGGGTCAGCTTGCGCCGCGTCTCGCTGCGCCGCGACTTCCGTGACTTCAAGGGCGTTCACCTGAACGACGCCCGAGGCACCACGGTCCGGGTCGACCTGTGGCTCGAGTTCCGCATCAAGGATCCGGCGCGCGCCGTGTTCCAGGTGGCGGACTGGGACAGGTCGCTCCAGAACCTCGTGACGCATGCGGCCACGAGCATCCTCGGCAACCGCGAGTTCCGTCAGATCCTGTGCGATCGAACGGAGCTGAGCGAGCTCTTGCGGCGCGATATCCTCGAAGAGACTCAGCGTTGGGGCATCGAGGTGGAGCTCTTGCTCATCCGCAACGTAAGCCTCTTGCCCGAGGTGTCGCGGCAGATCTTCGAGAGCATCGCCGCTCGCCTCGAGCGCCTGAAGGTGGACGTGGAGGAAAACGGACGGCTGGCCGTGGCGCAGCTCGACGCAGACACCAGCGTGCGCATCGCCGCGCTCGTGGCGGAGGCCAAGGCGCAGTACCCGCTCGCGATCGGCGATGCGCTCGCGGAGCTGAGCAAGGCGCCCGCGGTGCTCGAGGCCTATCGAGAGCTCTATGCGCTCTCGCTGGTGCGTCCGCACCGCACAATCGCGTTCTCAGGCTTCGAGCGCGACGAGCTGCGCGCGGCGGATGCCGCCATGCTCACGCCCCAGTTGAACGGGGCGCTCAATGGCTCGGGCGAAGCGCTCTCCGCTAGCGCCTCGGGACGGGAACTGTCGGCCTGAGTTTGCTCGGGTGCGGGCGGCGGTTTCGGCGCGGCCCGCGCCCTGGATCGTCAGGCGTGACGTAGAAAGTCATCCGCGATCTCAGCGACCAGACAGCGAGCCGATACGTTGAAAGACGGACTCGGGCAGGTTTCTCACCACGAACATGATCCAGCGCCAGAAAGTGGGGACATAGGCCTCACTCCGTCCGCGCTCGATGGCGCGCAGGATGTCCCGAGCCACGTCGGGCGTGCGGGCAAAGAGCGCGTTCTTGCGGTGATCGATTGTCATCGGGGTGTCCACCGGGCCGAGCTTGATCACGTGCACCCCGACCCCGCGCGCGTAAAGTCGGCTGCGCACTCCCTGAAGGTACACGTTGAGCGCGGCTTTGGCCGCCGCGTATGTGTAGTTGCGCGGCCTTCCGCGCTCGGCAGCGACCGTGGAGAGCACAACCAACCGACCTCCGCCCTCTTGTTCGAAGTGGTTGGCGAGCGGGATCACCAGGGCCATCACGCTCAGATAGTTGGTGCGCGCGATCTGCTCGGCGACCTCGAGGGAGCGCTCGCTCTCGAGCTGGTCCCCGAGCAGCCCATGGGCGATCAAGGCCAGGTCGATGCGGCCGGAGAACGCGGAGAGCACCCTTGTCACACACTCCTCCGCTTGGTCCGTCCGATCGAAGTTCTGCACCGCGGCGCCGACCACGGCGCTCCCGAGCTCCTGCCTGAGCGCGGCGAGCTTCTCTTGAGAACGCCCCACGAGAAATAGCCGCGCCCCCCGCGCTGCGAGGAGCCGCGCCACATCCCCCGCGATGGCCGAGGTAGCTCCGAAGATGGCTGCGTTGATCTGCACGTCGAGGGTTTAGCAGGCCCGCCGAGCCTCCCCAAGAGCCTCGGCACCCGGGCGCTTCGAGCAAGGCTGAGTGAGGGGTCAACCCTCGCGTGGGGAGGGCTCACTAGCGCTGGCGCACTGCGCGGAGTTCGGCAGCTCGAAGATCATCAGGCTCTGACAAATCCCCAACCCCGATACGACCTCGCGCACCCGTAAGCCCGCCTGCTCCGCGAGCTTTGCGAGCTCCGTGCTCGCGTACATGCGGCTGTTGCCGTTGGCCATGCAGGTGAAGTAGAGCGAGGTCATCTGCACCACGAACTCTGAGCCCTGAAAGCGCTGCCGATCGGTGAGCGGCTCGAGCACATAGATGCGCGTCTTGGGGCCCATCACTCTGCGGCAAGCGCGGAAGATCTGCACGATCTCGGTTTGCGAGAAGCAATCGAGGAACTGGCTCATCCAGATGGCGTCGAACCCGGCGGGCAAGGTGACCTCGGGGGCGAGCATGTCCGCAGGCCAGAAGTGCACGCGCGCCGCGTGGGGGGAGGAAGAAAGGTTGCGCTGGGCCAGCGCGATCTGACCGGGAAGGTCGACGATGGTGACCTGCACGTCGGGGTCGTGCTGCGTGCATTGAAGTGAGAACTTGCCGGTGTTGCCGCCGATGTCGAGCAGGCGCGCGGGGCGCTCGCGGAACACGGTGGGCAGCACGCTTGCGAAAGCGTCGTCCGAGTAGAAATGGTCGAAGGCGAGCCAGCTCTGACGGACGCGTTCGGGCAGCTGCGAGAGGCCTTCGTAGATAGTGGGCCAACTCCCGAGCTCGCGCAGACCCACGGGCTTGCCCGTGGCCACGGACTCCTCGAGGTGGTCGAGGCCCCGGTACCAGACGTCATTGACGAAGTCGAGGTTGACGCGCGTCATCGTGTCGTTGAGCACGTAGTAGCCCGTGCTCGAGAGCACGAGCTTCTCGTCTTGCAGCACGATCAAGCCGCTCTGGACGCCGCCGTCGACCAGCACGCGTAGGCCGTACTCACTGAGCGTGAGCTTCGCGCCGAGCTCCTCGAAGGAGAGACCACGTTCGCCGCTCTCCTCGAGCTGCTTGAGGATGCCAAAGTTGCGGAGCGCGTGCGCCACCTTGAAGATCACCGGACCAAACGCGATGAACTGAGCCTTCTCCTTGGCCTCCATGGCGGAGAGCCGCTTTTCGGCGAGGAAGGACGAGTCTTTGTTCCTGCGGGAGCGAGACAGTGGCTTCTTCTTGGGTACGACGGCCATGGGGGGCCGATCATGGGGCGGGGGAGGGGTTGGTGCCAGCGGCAGCATCTGCTTCCGGGAGCCAGTAGTCGTAGAAGTTGAACCAGTTGTCGGGGGCGAGCCGGCAGTAGTGCTCGAGCCGCTCCGCATAGCGCTGGGCGTAGGCGTTCAGGTCTTGTTGGCGGCGCTTGCGACTCAACACGACCTTCTCCGCGAACGGCTCGCAGTAGAGATCGTAGCGATCGGGCGGGTGGTATAGGCCAAACGTCAGGTAGATGGGGCAACCCAGCACCGCCGCGAGCGCGTACGGGCCGGTGGGTAACTCGACACGTCCGCCCAGAAAACGCACCTCGGTCTTGGCCCCGTGACCCACGCGATCGCCCAGGATGGCGACCAGCTCGCCAGCCTCGATGCGCTCCTTGATCTTGAGGACGAAGGTCGGCGATTCCGGCTCGATCTCGATGAAGCGCATGTTGAGCGAGGGATTGAGCTTCTGGAGCACGCCGTTGATGCGCGCGGTGTTGCGAAAGTAGCCCACCACGTTCAGTGGAATGTCGTAGGCATCGCTGCGCATGCGCATGGACTCGAAGCTTCCGAGGTGGGCCCCGAGCAGGATGGCGCCGCGCTTTTCCTGCTTGAGGTGCACCAGATGCTCGTGCCCGTTCTGCGTGAAGCGGTAGCGCTGAAATTGCCCCTGAATCAGAAACAGCCGGTCGACGGCCGTGTCCGCGAACGCGCGCAGGTGGCCGTAGACCGCCGCGAAATCATGGTCGCGGCCCATTCGCCGCAGGTAGGCGCGTGACCACTTGCGTAGGTCGGAGCGCCGCAGCGCGAAGTAGAGCGCCAGAATGGCGACGAACCCCCGGGCCGCCGAGCGGCCGAACAGGGTGCCCAGTCCGACCACGAAGCGTACGCCGAGCAGCGTGCCGACTTCGGCCATATCGAGCCAACCTCGGCGTTCGTCGAGCGCGACGGGTTCCGTAGGGTCTGGGCCTGAGTCCATGCCGAAAGCAGCATAGTGCGAAAGTGCCCACCCATCTCCCCAGCGAGGCGCTGCGACACGTTCGGTCGAAGCGGGCGGTTCCGCCCGCGAGCAAAACCAAGACAAGGTCACGATCGCGTCGACGAAC
>JBIQKA010000021.1:0-13111 GCA_044507075.1 Myxococcales bacterium | reverse complement strand
GGGCGGTTCCGCCCGCGAGCAAAACCAAGACAAGGTCACGATCGCGTCGACGAACGCGGCCGGCACCGGGGTGCGTCGGGGTGGTATCGTCTGGCGGGCGGCCGTGCTGTCGTCGTCCTATGGAGCCATTCATGTCGACTCAACCGATGCACACTCTCTATCACATTCCCGTTTGTCCATTCAGTCAACGGATCGAGATCTTGCTCGCTCTCAAGAACGTGGTCGACGAGGTGGCGTTCCACGTCATCGACATCACGGAGCCTCGGCCCGCATGGTTACTCGAGAAGACGCGAGGTACGACGGCTTTGCCGGTGTTGGAGACGAAAACCGGCAGCATCTTGAAGGAGCGCTTGGTGATCCTGCGCTACCTCGACAGCGTCTTCAGTGAACGGCCGATCGCGCAGGGCGACCCCTGTCGACACGCGGTCGAGGGCATGCTCGGCGCGATGGAGCGAGAGTTCGTGAGCCTGGGCTACCGCTACGTGATGAACCAAGACCCGTCCCTCGCGCCCGATTTTCACCGCGACATGCTGCGCCAGTACGCCGCCCTGAACGCGTTCTTGCTGCAGCACAACGCGCAAGGGCGCTACTTGTTCGAGGAGTTCGGCTGGGCCGAGGTCATCTTTACGCCATTTTTCGTGCGCTTTGGCTTCCTCGAATACTATGAAGGCTTCGAGCTACCCGATGACCCCGCCTATGCGCGCGTGCGCACGTGGCGTGAGGCTTGCCTCACGCATCCCGCGGCGCAGCAAGTGACGAAGGAGGAAGTCGTCAAGGTCTACTACGATTACGCGCAGGGCATCGGTAACGGGGGACTCTTGCCCGGCCGCAAGCGCTCCTCTTTCGCCTTCGAGCCGCACTGGCGCGACCGCCCGTGGCCTCCGCGCCAGAAGTACAGAGGCAGCGCGACGGACGAAGCGCTCGGTTTGTGAGCCGCTTGTACGGAGCGTAGCCTGCCCGCTCGCGAAGCGGGAAAAGGCTGTGGCCTCTCGCCACCGAGATCGAAAGAGCGCCTTACTCCCGGCGGTACTGCACGCGATAGCGCACCGGCTCCGGAAGTTCTTCGCCCAACAAAGTGACATGCATGGTGAGGCCATGGCCGTCCTCGGCGGTCTCGAAATCGACTCGCTTCTCTCCGTCGTCGCCCACGTAGCGGGCCTGCAACACGTTGCCGACCACGTGATAGGAGACGGTCACACGCTTTCCCCGCGGGTCGACGCCACGCTCCGGGTTGCCGTTGATCGGCGCGCGGTAGCGACGACCATCGAAATCGGTGACGAGCTGATCATCCTCTACCCGGATATGAAGCTGTGCGCTGGGAAGGCTGACGCGCTCGAGTCGCGATCGCGCGATCCTGCGCCGTAGTCCCTTCATGTCGCCGGTCACGCGCTCGATGGCCTGGTCGATCACGCGTCGCGTCTCGGCCAGGGAGCGCGTGTTGTCGTACGAACCGAGCCAGGCGTCGAACGGGCCCTCCGCGTGTGCATAGGCGGGTGCCAGGAGAAATAGGGCCCCTAGAACCACTGCTCGCAGCCATCTTGGTGCCATCTCCGCGATCAGTGGCCACAGGGCGACGCGAGGCAAGGGAGAGCGCGCCGGAAGGGAGCGTACGGCTCAACGGACCGTGCCGAAGCTCGCGCGGGAGAGTCCCCCGCGTGATCGTCGAGTACATTCGCGGCGAGGTCCCCAGAAGAGTTCAGATCCCGTAGTTCAGCGAGAATCCCCAGAAGAGGGCGTGGCCCCCAAAGCTCGCTCCGGCGAGCGCGCTGGGCGCAGAGATCGGGAGATTCCGCGCTCCCGCGTAGGCCATGGCGAAGTCCAGGTCGAAGCGCTCCCTCAGCTTGAGTCCGGCGCCTGCGCTGACGGCGTAGAGGGTGTCGGGAGCGACCGCGAGCGAGGTGGCCGCGGCGTCCCCAGTGGCGGAGTTGCCGACGTAGAACCCGGCTCGGACGGCGATGCGTTCCTGGAACGTGTATTCGGCGCCCAGATTGACGCGCACGGAGTTGTTCCAATCGGCGGGGCGCCCTTGCAGCTCGTTGCGGGGATGGGACTCCTCGAAGAGCCAGACGCTGAGATCCGCGATGAGCACCAGGCGACCGTCCAGGAGGCGGAGCTCCGAGCCGAGCTTGAGGGTGTGGGGCAGCGGGTACTCGCTCGAAGTGGGGCTCTTGCTGGATCGGTTGTCCACCGTGGACTTCGTGTCCCCATCCAAGTCGACCACGACCTTGGTGCGATAGAGCAGCCCCACGCGAAAGGCGTCGTTGAAGCGATAGCGAACACCAAACGCGAAGCCCGCGAAGTCCCAGCCGCGGAGCTGGGAGTCGGTGAGCGCGAGGCCCGTGGCCGGTGGCGCAAGCTGGCTCGGGGTCTCTGAGGTGAGGCGAGCGAACGTCATGCGGTAGGAGGCCGCGAGGCTGAGTCCCTTGACGACCTCGACCGCGACCGGGAACTGGAGCTCGCCTGCAAAGGAGGTGGCCGATACGTCCTGATCCGCGATCACGCTGTTGAAGCGCACGCTATTGCCGGAGAAGACGTAGGTGGCGAATCCGACCGTGACCCGCTCGTGCACCCGGTAACCTACGGCCACGGTACCGAGGCCGCCGAACTGCCACGCGCCCCGCTCTTGTTGGGCTGGGCCGCCCAGAGGCCCGGGAAACGGCGCGTCCACGCGCGTGATCAAGGGCAGGAACGTGCCGGTGACGCTCAGCTCGCGCACCGACGACAGACCCGCCGGATTGTGCCAAACGCACGACGCGTAGTCGTCCGAGGCGACGCCGACCCCTCCGAGCGCCACCGAGCGGGCGTCCGAGAGAAACGAGGCCTCCGGGTTGGCGCGAGCCGGTCGAGCGGCGCTCGAGACGGCCAGCAGCACCGCGAGAAGTTGCGGCGTCACCGAGCAGTTCATGCCCCATATGTCCTGGCATCCGTGGCGGCGCGCTGCAACGAGAGGGCGCTATGCGCGCTTCGGGGCCGCCTGCCTGCTCACCATCGCGTGCACCTTGGCTTGCAGTGCCTCGGACGTAAGAGGCTTGGGCAAGAGCGCGACATGGGCGTCATCGAGATCGGACGGCGCGAGGACATCCTCCGAGTACCCGGACACGAACAAGACGGGCAGGCCGGGACGCTCCCGCGAAAGGAGCTCCGCCAGCTCACGTCCGTTCATGTGGGGCATCACGACGTCGGTGACCAAGAGGGCGAGCTCTTCTCCTAGCCCTCGCGCGAGCGTCAAGGCCTGGCGCGGATCGTCCGTGGAGACGATCCGATATCCGGCGTCGGTCAGGATATCCCGCATCACGGCGCGTACGGCGTCGTCGTCCTCCACCACCAAGATGGCCTCGCCGTGGCCCCGTTTGGGAAAGGAGCTCTCCTCCTGCTCTGCTCGCGCCGGGCCCGCGGAGGAGGCCTCGTCCAGGCGCGGCAACACGATCTCGAAGCGACTGCCCTTGCCCGGCTCGCTCCACACCGAGAGGTGGCCCCCCTGTTGCTCGACGAGCCCGTACACCGTGGCCAAGCCGAGGCCTGTCCCTTTTCCCGGGGACTTGGTCGTGAAGAACGGGTCGAAGATCTTGGCGAGCACCTCCTTCTCGATGCCCTGCCCATTGTCGATGACGCGCAACGCGACGCTATCGCAGGACCCGCGAGCCTGCGCGGGCAGATTGGCTGTCTCGAATGTCACGCGGCCCCCGTGGGGCATCGCCTCCGCCGCGTTCATGCCGAGGTTCATCAGGATGCGCTGGAGCGACGCGGAGTCCGCGCGCACCTTCCAGAGCTCGGAGCCGGGGTGCAGCTCGACTTCGATGTCTTCGCGCACCAACCGGCGAAACATGCGCAGGAAGGAGCGGAGCTCTTCGTTCAGGTCGAGCACGTGGGGCTCGATCGCCTGCTTGCGACCGAACGCGAGGAGTTGACGCGTCAGACCTGAGCCTCGCTCGGCCGCCTCGTGCACCTGCTCGATCTGTCGGCGGATGGGGGAGTCGGCGGGCAGGGCGTGGGCGGCCAGCTCCGAATAGACCAACATGGGCGTGAGCAGGTTGTTGAAGTCGTGCGCTACGCCGCCTGCCAAGCGTCCGAGGGCCTCGAGCCGCGCGGCCTGCCGCAGCTGCGCCTCGAGCCGCTCGTGCTCGGCTCGCATCTTGTGCTGAGCGCTCAGATCCTGAAAGGCGACGATCGCGTGGCGCACGCTGCCATCCTCGCCGCGGATGGGGGTACCCCAGACTCCGAGCGGGATGCGACGGCCTCCTCTCCGGAGCTCCACGTCGTCGACCATGGATGACTCGCCCTTCAGCGCGCGCGCCAACGGGCTGCGGTCCAGCGGATAGAGGTGATCGGTGCCGGCCTGGTACACCGCGAAGGCCTGCGTCACGGCCTCGATGGAGGAAGGCGGCTCCAAATTGCCTCCCCCGATCTCGATAGCCATGCGGTTGGCGAAGGCAGGGCGTCCCTGGGCGTCGGTCACGTAGACGCCGAGCGGCATGCCCTCGAGGAAGTCGCGCAGCAGCGACTGTTGGCGGCGAAGCGAGTCGATCAAGCGGGCGTTCTCGAGCGAGATCGCCGCCTGGGTGAGGATGACGCGGAGCACCTCGAGGCGCTCCTCGGTGAACGCGCCGATGGAGAGCGTGTTGTCCAGAAAGAGCACGCCCACCACGCGGTCCCGCTGACGCACCGGCAGCGAGAGGATGGATCTCGAGCGATGTGTCATGACGTACGGGTCGTTTGTGAACGCTCCGACCTCGTACGCGTTGGCCAGCACGATGTCCTCGCCCGTGCGCAAGGTGTGCCGCACGATGGCCTCCGAGACCAGCCCGTGCTTGAGGCGCTCCGCCTCACCAGGCACGAGCACGGCGTTGCGCTCGCCGTCCAGGTGGGCCTCGATCTGGAGCTCGCCGGTCCCTTCCGCGTCCGGGACGCGGAGCAAGGAGCCGCGCTGGGCGCCGGAGGTCTGCACGAGCACGCGCATGACCCGCTCGAGCACAGCAGGCAGGGACGTCTCCTGCGACAGCGCCTGTGACGTGCGCACGAGGCTCATCACGTCGATCGAGAGCGCAGCGCCATGGGGATCGGCCTTCGGAGAGAGCGTCGGGAATTCCTCATCGAGCGCCTGCACCTTGCCGAGCGCCCCCCAGCGCTCGTAGGCCGCTCGCGCGTCCGCCATGTACGCGCGCATGAGGCGGTGGTTTTTGTGGCGAAGCGCCGCGCGCCCGGCGAGTTCGAGCGTCAAGGCCGAGACGTTCGTCTTGTCGCGTCCCTCGGACTCCCTCAGCCCTGCCTCATAGAGCTGCATCGCCCGTTGCGGATCGCCCTCCAGATCTGCCCGCTCCGCGCAGACCAGGAGGTACTTGGGCCGGTAGCTGGTCGGCGCGCTCTCCGCCCAGCGGGCCATGTGGCGCATCTTTCTGTTCAGCGATCGCTCAAGCGACCGAGAGCCCTTGCCCGACGAGCGCAGCGCTCCGATCAGCGCCAGGGCCGCGTAGAACGTGTACTCCATGAAGGCGTACGTCGCCGCTACGCCGCGCTCGATCGGCTCGTCGTAACGTAACACCAGGGTCGAGGCCTGCTCATACTGGCCGAAGATGACGTGCGCCATCACGCGGCGCAGCGGATAGAAGACGCGCAGCGCTCGGGTGCGCGCGCCGTCCATCTCGGTCGCCAGGTCATCTTCGGATACGTTCGCGGTCGAGAAGCTGCCGAGGGGAGTCGTCTCTCCGCGCAGGCAGCGCACGGCTTGCCTGATTACGCGGGCCGCGTGCATCATGTCCGTCCCACGAAACGAGCGGATCAGGCGCTCGCCGCGCTGCACCTCACGCAGCGTCTCGGTGAGCTGTGCGCCGCAGAACACCATCAAGTCTGGCACCACCGTCGCCGCAAAGGACGCGATCACGAGGTCGCCGCTCTCGACCGCCATGTCGATGGAGCGCCTCGCGATCGGAAGCGCCGTGCGCAAGCCCCCGGCGAAGGGCTCCAGGCACGAGGCGAAGGCGCAGTAGGTGATGCCGCGGTACGGGAACGCATCGCTGCGCTTGGTTAGGGCGAGCGAGATCCGCCCGAATGACGAGGCACGATGGAAGTCCTTGTTCTGGGCGATCAGGCAGAGGCCATAGTTCAAGAAGGCGGGGATCATGGAGGTGGCGAGGCCATGCTTGAGCGCTAGCAGCAAGATCTCGTGCGATAGCCAGAAGAACAGCTTGGGGTTGGCCATGTACGCAGGCGTCTGAATCCTGCCCATGATGTCGGCCACCTCGATGATCCGCCGGTCGGTGGCCTCGGGCAGCCGCTCGAGGCTCTCGGGGGATCGGCCTCGCATCGCGAGCGCGACCTTCACCTTGGCTTTGAGCAGGGTCGCGAGGGAGAGGGTGTTCGGAAGTGGATGGCCCAGCTCCTCGAGCACCACGCGGGCCAAATCGATCGCGCGCTGGTGGTTGCCGCGCTGCGTTTCGATCCCGATGCGGAGACGATAGAGCTGCGCGCGCTCCTCGGGGGTGTGGAGGCTGCGTAAGAGCGCGTCGGCGGTGCGCTTTGCGTCCTCGAACCGGCCCGCGCGGTACGCGCCCTCGACGTACGCGAGGCGAAGCGCTTGGCCGAGCTCACCCTGCCGCCCCTCGCCGCGCTTCGGAAGAAGTCGCAGGCCATGCTCCAGGTACGACAGGGCCTCGTTGTAGGCCGTGGTGGAGAGGGCGCGCTTGCCAGCCAGCAGGTTCATCCGGGCGAGTCGCTCGCGCTCGTCTGGATCCGTGATCAGGTGGGCCCCGCGATTGAGCTGGTTGGTGGCTTCGAACATGCGTTGCGCAACGTCGCTCGCCGCGAGCATGCGTCCGAGCGCGAGGTGTAGCGCGCGGCGCTCGGCGGGCGCGAGGCTCTCGTAGGCCGCCTGCTGCACGCGATCGTGCAGGAAGCGATGGCGATAGTTGGGCTCCTCTTCCTCCCCCTGATCGTTCGAGACCTCGACCAGTTCCAGTGGGTACTCTGGATCGAGCGGCACGACCACGCCGGCGCGGATCGCAGGCGCCAGGCGGGCCCCCATGCAGGCGCGCGTGACACCGGCGGTGGCGGCCAAGAGGGCGAGGTCGAATGTCGTGCCGATGCAGGCGGCCAGCTGCAAGGCCTCCCGGGTCGAAGCAGGAAGGCGCTCCAATTTCCGCAGCATCAGGTCCACGACGTTGTCCGTGATGCCGCGTTCTTCGAACGCCTTGACATCCCACGTCCACGCCGACTTCGCGCGGTCGAACCGCACGTAGTTCTCCTCGTAGAGCGCGCGCACGAATTGATGGACGAAGAAGGGGTTGCCGGCGGTCTTCTCGACGACCACCCGAGCGAGCTCGCGCACCGCGTCCCGGGGCTGGTGCAGGGTCTCGCTGAGCAGGGTGAGCACGTCCTCCTTGCAAAGCCCGGTCAGCTCCAGGGTGCGCGTGTCGACGCCCGCATCGCGGAGCTCCTGGAGCGTACGGCGGAGCGGGTGATCTTCGTTCACCTCGTTGTCGCGGCAGGCGCCGATGACGAGGAGGTGGGTGGGCTCGGACAGGCGCATCACCGCTCCCAGCGCGTGCAGGGTCGCGGGATCGGCGTGCTGCATGTCATCGAAGAAGAGCACGAGCGGGTGGTCCCGGTTGGCAAACGCGGAGAGGAAGCGCGCCAAGGTCAGGTCGAAGCGATGCTGAGCCTCGAGCAGACCTGTCGCGGGTACGGGCGGCTTCGGGCCGATGACCTGCTCGAGTTCCGGAGCGAGCTCCACGATCAGCCCCGCGTTCACGGAGAGCAGCGAGACGAGCTCAGCGCTTCGGGCCGCGAGCTCCGCCTCGGGGAGGCGGAACAGCCCTCGGCATAGCTGTCGGAGGGCCTGCGCCAGCGCCGAGTAGGGCGCGTGGCGGTGGAGCGGGTCGAATTTGCTCGTCACGAAGGTGCCGCGACGCTCCAGGGTAGGCTTGTAGATGTCGCTCACGAGCGCCGATTTTCCGATGCCGGACGGACCCGTGACGAGCAGGAACAGCTTGTCTCCCTTCGCCGCGGCATCGAAGGCGTCGAGCAGCTCCGCGCGCTCGGCGCTCCGCCCATAGAGGCTCTGCGAGATCACGAACTTGTCCGAGACGTCGTGTCGAGCCAGCTCAAAGGGACGGATCGAGCCCGTGCTCTGGAGCTCTTGAACGCAGCGCTCCAGATCGGCGACGATGCCTTGGGCGCTCTGGTAGCGGTCCGCCGCATTCTTGGCCAGGAGCTTGTTCACGATCGCCGAGACCGCCTCCGGAGTGCGCGGGTTCAGCTGATGCAACCGGGGAGGGGCGCTGGCGATGTGTGCATGCACCAAGGAGAGCTGATCGGAGAGCGGAAACGGAGGTTGCCCCGCGAGCGCGTGAAACAAGGTGGCGCCGAGGGAGTAGAAGTCCGTGCGATAGTCGAGCCTTTGGTTCGTGCGTCCGGTTTGCTCGGGCGAGACGTACGCGAGGGGGATTGAAAGGGCGTCACCGTGGGAGGGGTCCGGCTTGCTCTCGAGCAGCGAAGCGGAAGAGAAGTCCACGATCTTGGCCCGCATGCTGGACGAGTCGAGCAGCACGTTGCCCGGGTGAATCGCGCGATGGATCACGTTCTTTGCGTGAATGTCTGCGAGGCCAGCGGCGAGCTGGATCCCGATGCCGAGCGCGTCCTTTAGGCTAAGCGCGGAGTGGGCCAGATGTTCCGCGAGCGAGGTGTCTCCGAAGGGTTCGACGACCACGGCGACCCGACCATCGTCGTGTTCGACGCCCAGATAGCGCGCCACGTGCGGTGAGCGAATGGCGGAGGCGATGCTGAGTTCGCGCTTCGAGCACGCGACGGCCCAGGCCGAGGGGCGATCGGAGCAGCTCTCCTTGAGGTTCACCTCTTCTCCGGAAGGCACACGGCGGGCGCGCAGAACCTGTGCGTGGGGCCCTCGGTGAACGATCGTCTGAATGTGGTACTTCCAAGGCACGCGCTCCCCTTGGGTACTGTACGCCCCCAAGTTGGTGTGTTCGAAGGTCGTTGCGGATGACCTACCGCGGCCAAGGCGACGAGGTCGCCGAGAGCGCCCGGGATTGCACGGGAGCGCTCGAACGCGCGCTTCCTGTCTCTCTCAATATGACGGATTCAAGGTGTTCGGTGCTCTAGCAGCGCGAGAGAGCCGACCAGCGCCACGAGATACACGCGCGACCGAAGTTGCGAGAAGGTCGGCACGAAGCCGCGACGTAGGGGGCGGCGCACGGCATTCACCCCCTGCGCTTGCATTGGCGATCAGTTGTGAGAGGCCTTGTCCTCCCGAGCTCACTGGGCGCGAGGGACGGGAGCGCTCCTCTCGAGCACTGGCTCGCGGTGCATGCGCAGCAGTCCCTTCACGAGATCTCCGCTGTACTCGTCGAAGCGCAAAGCCCCGGAGTGAGTTGCCTGGCAGTCCAGATTGCATTCCGGGCATGAACGCTTGCTTTCTCGCAGCCACCGAGGGGACCATAAAAGGGTTGCTTACTGCGACGTCATTCCGCTCCTTGCAGCCCATTTTGATGATGGGGGTTCTGCTTGCGCTGTGTTGCGGGTGCGGTCGTGTAGGTTTCGAGCTCTTACCCTTGCCGAATGACGCAGACTCTGGCGTCGACACCAGCCCGGGCGGAAGCAGCGGCGACGGTGGGCGTGGCGGAAATGGCGTTACGGACGGTGGCGCTGGCGACGCAGGGGACGACGGCTGCACGCAGGATCGTGACGGCGACGGCATCCCAGATTGCGAGGATGGGTGCCCAGATGACGAGGACAAGAGCGCGCCCGGCCGTTGCGGCTGCGGTCAAGCTGACACCGACGCCGACACCGACGGCGACGGAACGTCGGACTGTAGTGATCAGTGCCCGCTCGATCCCACCAAGATCACGGACGTTGACAGCGACGGCGACGGCAGGCCGGATTGCAGCGACGAGTGCCCCATGGATCCTGATAAGACCGTCGCGGGCATGTGTGGCTGCGGAACCAGCGACGCCGACAGCGATGGCGACGGCACCCCGGACTGCAACGACGCGTGCCCTGCGGATCCGGGTAAGATCGCCGCGGGCATGTGCGGCTGCGGAACCAGCGACGCCGACAGCGATGACGATGGCACGCTGGACTGCAACGACGCGTGCCCTGCAGACCCCGACAAGATCGCCGAGGGCGTGTGTGGCTGCAACACCAGCGACGCCGACAGCGATGACGATGGCACGCCGGACTGCAACGACGCGTGCCCCGCGGACCCCGACAAGATCGTCGCGGGCGCGTGTGATTGCGGGACCGCCGACACCGACAGTGACGGAGATGGTATCCCCGATTGCATCGACACGTGCATAGAGCGCACGGAGGAGCTCGAGGCGGGGGCGCACACGCTGGCACAAGGGGGGTGCAGCACGATCGTCGTCCGGCTCTGGGGCGGCGCGGGTGCGGCCGGCGATAGCGGTGGCTATTACGCCAGCGCAGGTGCGGCGCGAGGCGGCCCCGGTGGATACGCGACCGCGACCTTGGCGGTCAACGAGAGCTCCACCATCGTGGTCAACGTCGGTCAAGGTGGGCAGGGCTGTGGCGGTTCGGCCGGCACCAATCCCGCGAACACCTACAATGGGGGCGCAGGTGGAACGAGCCGCGCGCAGGCCGGCTCCGTGGGCGCGGACGGCAGTCAATCAGGTGGAGGCAACGGCGGCAACGGCAGTGGCAACGGTGGCCGAGGGCACTTCGGCGGAGGCGGCGGAGGCGCAGGCTCGTACCTCTATCCCGCACCCTTCGGCCCAGGCGGCGGCGGAGGTGCTGCGAGTGTCGTCCTCATCAACGGCACGCGAGCGTTGTTCGCGGGCGGCGGCGGCGGTGGTGGTGGCGGGGGCACGAACCTCATCGGCTCCGGCGTCTCTGGTGCTGCGGGCGGATCGGGCTGTGGCGGCACAGGCGCGAATGCCAGCGGCGCGGGCGCTGGCGGCGGTGGCGGCGCATGCGGCGGCACCGGTGCCACCACGCAAGCTGGATCGGGCGCAAGTCCTTTCGGTGCGGGGGATCTGCCGTCTGGTCGGGCCGCGGCCAGCGCCTCGGCAGACTGCGCCAAGGGTGGCAATGGGTACGCGATCGTGACGTATCAATAGCCGCTATCGAGAACGCCGTGTGTTCACCGATTCAACTCGACCATGAGGCCCAGGGTGGCGCGCAGGATCACGGGGCTTGGCTGGAAGATGAGCCCTGCGTGCTCCACTTCGAAGCGCGGCCTGCGCGTGGGAAAGCCGAGCGAAAGCGAACCTATCGGGGCCACGCGGCCATAGGGGCCGAGTGAGGCGCTCACGCCGAGCATGCCCGTGGCCCAGACACGCGTCTGCGTCGTTGCGCGGGCGAGCCCCACGCCCTGACCTCGCTGTGCGCCCACCTCCAGTGCGATGCAGGGCGCCAACGCATACTTCTTTCCCGTGCGCTCTCGCGCTTGCGACAAGGAATCGCCGAGCGCGAAATAGCAGCCACGCAGCTCGGTCGTGACCAGCCCGAACTCCACGCTCGCTTCGTCGAGCGGCACGATGCGGACTTGGTGTCGAGAGAAGTAGCTCACCGCGACGGTCGCCTGAAACCTATCTGCTCCGAGCGCGAGCGCGCCGCCGACCGCGTAGCTCGCGCTGGGCAGCGAGCCCCGATCGACGGTGAAGGTGGGCCCGAGACGCAGGCTCCATACGCGCGTTGGAGGCGGGCGGCTCAGGTCGCGCGCAATCGTGGGCGCTGACACAGTGGCCTGCGGCGCGAGACGCTCGTCGAGGGAAATCGGCGCGGGCTCTTCCGGCGGCGCGTGCGATCCGCGTGGCGGCGCGGGCTCGGCTTCATGCGCTGTCGTGGGCGCAGGGTCGTCGACCTCGGAGGCCATGCTGAGCACCAACAGCACCGCTTCGCTCAGCGCCTCGCAATCACGCCCGTAGAGGACGCGCTGCTCGCGGCCGTCAACGCTCCGAAGGGAGATGCGGGCGCGCAGCTCACCGTTGGCCGCGCGATCGATCCACACCTCCGCAGTTCCACGCGCCAGCAGCGAGGCGCCATCATTGCGCTCACGCAGCCTTTGGTCCGCCGCCGCCGCAGAAGGACAACCGTAGGGCGCATGCCAGGCGTTCTCGAGATCCGCAGCCTGCACGTGCGATACCTTCCACGAGAGCAGCGTCAGGACCGCGAACCACGCACGCAACATGGACGGCCGAGCATACTCGAGTCGCCCACGTCACGGAGGCTTTTCAGGGTGTGCCGCGCAGTTTCGTGATCACCATGTCGCGCTCGTCACTGAGCTCGCCCCCCACACCCACCACTTGTCCCTGCCCCTGCAGCCACACGTCTCCGTTCGCGGCCATGTCGAGGCCGGCGAGCGTGGACCACTTGCCCCAGTCGGGGGCGCGCGCCCAGAGCAACTTGAATTGCGCGTCGAGCTTGAGCACGAAGACCTCGCCATAGCGTGCCGTGTCGTTTTCGAGCTCGTCATACGGCAACGTCGTGGCGAGTGACCCGATGGTCCAGGGCCGATAGTACGCTCCGCCGAGCGCGACCTCACCGTTCGCACCGAGCGTCGAGTGCGAGAGATACGGGGACGCTAGCCAGAGCGCGACCCCCGCGTCGGCGTCCACCGGGGTGGTGACGGTGTCTTCCAGGAACATCAGCATCGGTTCGGGGGTACCATCGGCCGCCCAGGGGCGTACGCCCCATTGAAAGGTCTCCGTTCGCTGCACGTCGTCGCTCTCAGCGCCGCCGCGCGTGACGAACCCCAAGAGACGTCCGTCCGGATATCCGAGCAACGCCTGATACCAGTACTCTTCGTCGGGCACCTGGACCGCCCAAAGGGGGCTCAGGGTGCTCGTCGCCAGAGCGGTCACGTTGCGTGTGTACTGGCGGTTTTGGCCGAGGAAGATCTCGAGGAGGTCGAAGCCTTGCCCGCCCTGATCCAGGAAGGAGACGCGGTCCTTGCCGCTGGCCAGCTGGTAGATGGCGCTCGTCGTGTGCGCGCCGTAGTTGCCCTGCACATCGAGCTTGAGCAGGAACGTCCGAAAAGCGGTCGGGGAGAGGTCCAGCGGGCCGCCCCCGAAGTCCGTCCAGGCATGGGCAATGCCCGAGAGGTAGAGCTGCCCCTGATCGTCGACGGCGCTGTCGAGCAGCGTGC
>JBIQKA010000307.1:0-2191 GCA_044507075.1 Myxococcales bacterium | reverse complement strand
GGGGGGCGGCGCGGTCCTTGTGGGCGCGCTAGAAAAGCCTCAGTTTCAGCTTCGCTGAAGGTGTACGGCGTTCACGCCAGCCCCAGATCCTCTGCCCACGCCCGGGCGTGGCCGGCAGAGCAGCTCCGACCCGCAAGAGAGATCCCATGAACGAGTCGTTTCGGCATTTCAAAGGCACGAGCAGCTATCTCACCAGCGAGGCGCTGGAGGCCGCGGTCAACGTGGCGCTCGCGCTCGAGCGCCCGCTTTTGGTCAAGGGTGAGCCCGGTACCGGGAAGACACTGCTCGCGGAGGCCATCTCCGCCGGGCTCGACATGCAGCTCGTGCGCTGGCACGTGAAGAGCACCACGCGCGCCCAGGACGGCCTGTACGTCTACGACACCGTGCAGCGCCTGTACGACTCGCGCTTCAACGACGGCGATGTGAAGGACATCAAGCGCTACATCAAGCTCGGGCCGCTGGGCCAGGCGTTCGCCTCCGAGAAGCGCGTCGTGCTGCTGATCGACGAGATCGACAAGGCCGACCTCGAGTTCCCCAACGACCTCTTGCACGAACTGGACCGGATGCGCTTCTTCATCCCGGAGACCGGCGAGGAGATCGTAGCCAAGCAGCGCCCGGTGATGATCATCACCTCCAACAACGAAAAGGAGCTGCCGGACGCGTTCCTGCGCCGCTGCGTCTTCCACTTCATCGATTTCCCCGACCGGGCCCTGATGCGGGAGATCGTGGCGGTGCATCACCCGCGGCTTGAGGAAACGTTGGTCGAGCAGGCCATCAACACGTTCTACCAGATCCGCGAGATGCGCCGGCTGCGCAAGCGCCCCAGCACGAGCGAGCTCATCGACTGGATCGCCGCGCTCAAGGCCTCCGGCATCAAGAACGTGAAGCTCGACAAGAACCTGCCCTTCCTCGGCACCCTGCTCAAGAAGGAGCAGGACCTGGTCGCCTACGCGGATCAGATCGCGGGCGGTTCCCAGTGGCGGTCGTGACGCCATGTTCGTGCCCTTCATCTACGAGCTGAGATCGCGCAAGGTCCCGGTGGGGACCACGGAGGCGGTCATGCTCGCGCGGGCCCTGAGCCTCGGCCTGCACGAGAGCTCGCTGGATGGGTTCTACTACGTGGCGCGCGCCCTCTGCGTGCACAACGAGGCGCACCTGGACGCCTTCGACGACGCGTTCCTGCACCACTTCAAGGGCATCGAGCGCGGCGCGATGGAGATCAAGGCGCAGATCTTCGAGTGGCTGCAGCACGCCAAGGAGAACTTCCCGGAGCTCACCGAGGAGGAGAAGAAGCTGTTCGAGCAGTTCGATCTGGAGAAGCTCCAGGAGATGTTCGAGGAGCGCCTGCGCGAGCAGAAGGAGCGCCACGACGGCGGCGACAAGTGGATCGGCACGGGCGGCAAGTCCCCGTTCGGACACAGCGGCGCGGCCCGCAAAGGCTTCCGCGTGGGCGGCACCGGCAAGAATCGCTCGGCGATCCGCGTGGCGGGCGAGCGCGCCTACAAGGCCTACCGCAACGACATCACGCTGGACACGCGCCAGGCGGGGGTGGCGCTGCGCAAGCTGCGCGCGTTCATCCGCGAGGGGGCAGAGGAGGAGCTCGATCTGGAGGGCACCATCGATGCCACCGCCAAGAACGCAGGTGAGCTCGACGTGAAGGTGCGGCCACCACGCAGGCCCAACACGCGCGTGATCCTGATGATGGACGTGGGCGGCTCGATGGATCCCTACGCGGAGCTGGTGTCGCGCCTGTTCAGCGCCGCGAGCAAGGCCACCCACTTCAAGGAGCTCCGCACCTACTACTTCCACAACGCGGTCTATGGGCAGGTCTACAAGGACGCGCGCTTCAGCGAGAAGATCCGCGTGACCGACCTGATCCACGAGTGCGGACCGCACTACAAGCTGATCATGGTGGGCGACGCGATGATGGCGCCCTACGAGCTCTTGGCCTCCAACGGCTCGGCCTACCTCGGCGAGGACGATCAGCAGCCGGGCATGTTCTGGTTCATGATGCTGGCGCGCCACTTCGAGCGCTCATGCTGGCTGAACCCGGAGCCCGTGAACTACTGGCAAGGCAACACCATCGAGGTCGTGCGCCAAGCGTTCGAGATGTTCCCGCTCACGGTGGACGGGCTCGGCGAGGCCGTGGCGCACCTCATCAAGGGCAAGCGCGGTCGGCGCGCTGCGTGAG
>JBIQKA010000306.1:0-2218 GCA_044507075.1 Myxococcales bacterium | reverse complement strand
TCCACCGGCTCAATCCGGCGATCGAGGAAATCCTCTATCCGGCGATGGAGGACTATCAGCTCGATCTCATCATCGGCGAAGGACCGGCGGCGCGCTCGGTGAAGATCGACCTCGCGAAGTTCACGCTCGTCGGCGCGACCACGCGCTCGGGCCTGCTCACGACGCCGTTGCGCGAGCGTTTCGGCATTCCAATCCGGCTCGTATTCTATACGCCCGACGAATTGGAAACGATCGTGAGCCGGGCGGCGCGCGTGCTCGGCGTGCGCATGTCGCCGGAGGGCGCGCGCGAGGTGGCGAAGCGCTCGCGCGGCACGCCGCGCATCGCGGGGCGGCTCTTGAAGCGCGTGCGCGACTTCGCGGCAGTGGACGGCGTCGAGACCATCGACGCGAAGGCGGCCGACCGCGCGCTCGTGGAACTGGAAGTGGACGCGGGCGGGCTCGACGCCATGGACCGGCGTTATCTCAAGGTGATCGCGCTCAACTACGGCGGCGGGCCGGTCGGCGTCGAAACGATCGCGGCGGCGCTCTCGGAGCCGCGCGACGCCATCGAGGAGATCATCGAACCGTATCTCGTGCAGCAGGGTTTCCTGCAACGGACGCCGCGCGGGCGCATGCTGACGGCGCACGCCTTCAGGCATCTCGGGCTCGCGGAGCCGAAGCGCGACCCGTCGCAGATGCCGCTGTTCGATCAGGGAGACGATGCGTGAGAGCGTCCGACGGAGACTGGCACCATCTCTCCGGGCAGATCGTGAACGGCGAGCACCGGCTGCCGATCCGCATCTATTACGAGGACACGGATTTCACGGGCCTCGTCTATCACGCGAGCTATTTGCGCTTCATGGAGCGCGGGCGCTCGGATTTCATCCGACTCTTGGGCATCGACCAGGGCGAGTTGTTCGAGCAGACCGCGAAGGAAGCGCCGGGCTTTCATTTCGTCGTGCGCTCGATGAAGCTCGACTTCTTCCGCCCCGCGCGCGTCGATGAAGTGATCGAGGTGGTGACGAAGCCGGGCGAGGTCGGCGGCGCGTCGATCATCCTGAAGCAGGCAGTGGTGCGGAACGGCGAGACGCTGGTCGCCGCCGACGTGCGCATCGCGTTCGTCGCGGGCGACAAGCCGCTCCGGATTCCGGCGGCGTTGCGCAAGGCGCTGCGCGCGGACGAGTGACTCTTCCGTCATTCCGGGACGGCGCGAGCGAAGCGAGAGCCGGGCCCGGAATCCATGAACACCTCGGTTTCGATTGGCTCCGTGGTCATGGATTCCGGGCTCGTCCGCCTTCGCTGCGCTTCGGCGGACGCCCCGGAATGACAGAATTTGTGGGCAGCGCCGTGCTCCAAGCGCCTGACACTCCTCACGAATAAAAATTCTTCGGGTTCTTTTTCCACACTGTTCTGGCCGCGGGTAAATTCGCCGCGTCCTGTTCACGAGGGGCGCGCTCATGAGGCGTCTTGATCGCGGAGCAGGATGCGGCGGCCCTGCGGGCGTGGAGCAACGTACTTCACGCACTCGGGGAGCCTCGGGAACCCGCCCTACGGCCACTACGGGCCGTGCGCTGGGAGCCAGCTTAACGCCGCAATGCAAGAAGCGCGTTGCGTTCGCAAGCGCGGCCCGGGGTTAGCGGGAAGAGCCAGGTGGCGCCCGCCAGAACGCCACGACGGAGCGCCGTGAGGCGTTGCGCGCCCGGCGCGATTGGGTTTCGCAGCTCAATCGTGTGGCGCGACCGAAAAAGGACTGTGCGCTCTTACGGCGCTCCGTCCCCCTCACTCTCAAAGCTCGGGCGGAATTCCGCCGCGAGAACGAGAGCGGCTGTTTGAAATCTGAATCGAGCGAGAAGCGATCTCACTTCATCTCTCCCCGTGTACGGGGAGAGGTCGCCGCGCGAAGCGCGGCGGGTGAGGGGGCGTCGCAACGAGTCTGAGCCGCCGCTGCCCCTCACCCGGCTCGCGACCTGCGGTCGCTCGCCACCCTCTCCCCGTAAACGGGGAGAGGGACAGGTAAAAGCTGGCCCCGCCACTGGAATCCATGTAAACACCCTTAACATGAGCTGGCACAAGGGCCGCGGCGAGCGCGGCTATCACCACGGCAATCTGAAAGAGGCGCTTCAGCGAGCGGCGCTCGAGCTGATCGCGGAGAAGGGGCCGTTCGGCTTCACCTTTGCGGACGCGGCGCGCTGGGCGGGCGTGAGTCCGGCCGCGCCTTATCGCCATTACAGCGACCGCG
>JBIQKA010000305.1:0-2221 GCA_044507075.1 Myxococcales bacterium | reverse complement strand
CCCCGCTCGACCCCGCCCGCGCGCATGGTGGAGCGACATCCGCAGGACGGCTGGTGTCTGGCCGATCCGGCGCCGCTCTCGCGGGCGAGCGAGCGCGCGCTGCGCAGCGTGGTCAACGCGCTCCTGCCGCCGCCGCCCGCGCCGCGGCCCGCGGATATCGAGGCGCGGGTGGAGCGCCAGGTGCGCATCATGATGCAGTACATGCCGCCGCCCTTGAAGCTCGGCTTCACGCTCTTGATGCGGCTGCTCGCGTGGTCGCCAGTGTGGCGCTTCCACTCCTTGCACAGGCTCTCCGGCCTGCCCCACGCGGAGGCGAGCCAGGTGCTCGCGGGCATCGCGACGAGCCGCTTGCTGCCGCTGCGCTTGATGATGCTGGCGCCCAAGGCGATCACGCTCTCGGCCTACTTCGACCAGGACGAGGTGCACGCCATGCTCGACTACGAGCCACGCTCGTTCATCCGGGAGCGCACCGAGCGCAGAAACGAACTCCTGGCCGAGGAAGCCAGGCTCGCAGGGGCACAGCGCAAGAAGCGGGCGCTGGAGGTGCTCTCATGATGTTGCGCTACGAAGATTACGAGCACGAGCGGAGCTTCGACGCCGACGTGGTGGTGGTGGGCACGGGCGCGGGCGGCGCCGTCGCGGGCGCGCTGCTCGCCGAGGCCGGCTACCGCGTGCTCTTCGTGGAAGAGGGCGCAAACCATGAGACGGCCAGCTTCAACCCCTACGTCACCGAATCCGTGCCGCGCCTGTACCGCGACGCGAGCGCCACCGTGATCATGGGTGCGCCCCCGATCCCGTACATCGAGGGCCGCTGCGTGGGCGGGAGCACCACCATCAACGGCGGCATGACCTGGCGCGCCCCCGAGCGCGTACTCGCGCAGTGGGCCGAAAAGAGCGGTCTGAGCGAGCTCTCTTCGGCCGCGCTCGAGCCGCTGTTCGCCCGCGTGGAGGACGACATCTCGGCCAAGCCGCAGTCGCCTGAGTCGATCGGCGAAGACAGCCGCATCATGCGCGAGGGCGCCGAGAAGCTCGGCTGGTCGTACCTGCACAACCACCGAAACCAGCACGGCTGCGTGGGGGCGAACAACTGCGTGCTCGGCTGCCCAACCGGCGCCAAGCAATCCACGCTGGTGAGCTACCTGCCGCGCGCCTTCGCGCGTGGGGCGGCCTGCCTGAGTGAGGTGCGGGTGGAGCGCCTGATCATCGAGGACGGCCGCTGCGTGGGCGTGACCGGCGTGTCGATCGATCGCCGTACGCGCACGTCCCCGCGTAGGCTCGCCATCCGCGGGCGCGCGGTGATCGTCGCCTGCGGCGCCGTGCAGACCCCGCTCCTCTTGCAAGCGCACCGCCTGGGCCGCCCGAGCAAGCTGCTCGGCAAGAACTTCACCTGCCACCCCAACGTGAAGGTGCTGGCGGTTTATCCGTTCGAGCTGCGCGGCTGGAAGGGCGTGTCGCAGGCGGGGCAAATCCGCGAGTTCGAGGCGCGCGGCATCAAACTGGCCGAGAACATGGTGCCTCCGGGGGCGCTCGCCTCACAGCTGCCGTTTCACGGCACCGAAGCCTGGGAGCTGCTCCAAGACTACAACCGCATGGCACTGACCGGCGTGCTGATCGAAGACTCCACCACCGGCGTGGTACAGCGGGTTCCGTTCGGACTCGGGGGGCCGCGCTACCAGATCAACGCTTACGATCACGAGCGTCTACTCGAGGGCACGCGCCGGCTCGCGGAGCTTCACTTCGCCATGGGCGCCACCAAGGTGCTCTTGCCCTTCGCGCACATGCACGTGGTGCACTCGGCCGACGAGCTCGAGAAGATCGACGTGCGGACCGTCAAGAAGAGCACCATGGACATGTTCACGGTGCACCTGATGGGGACGGCGCAGATCGGCGCGCGCCCCGAGCGCTCGGTCGTCGACCCGACCGGGCAATTGTGGGACTTGCCCGGCTGCTACGTGGCCGACGCGAGCCTGTTCCCAAGCGCGGTCGGCGTAAATCCGCAGGTGTCCATCATGGCATTGGCCATGCTGGTCGCCTCGCGCGTTAAACTTCAGAAGACCGGCAAGAAGAGGAGCGAGGAGACGGCCCATGCCGCAGCACAGTGAAGTAGCCCGAGCAGCTTCCCCAGATCTCGATTCCACCCTGCGCAGCGGCAGGTTCGATCTCAAAGAGATCCGCGCCGCGCTGGACGCGCAGAGCCACGACGAGCGCCTGCGGGCCATCC
>JBIQKA010000304.1:0-2224 GCA_044507075.1 Myxococcales bacterium | reverse complement strand
GCCCTCGCCCTCGTCGGCTGTGAGGCTCCGAGCGTGCACTCGGCTCCCGCTGCCAAGCAACAGCCCGCGCAGCTCGCGGCTGAGCCCAGCTCGAGCCCCGCGCCCGAAAAGCCCGGCGACATCGCGTGGGGCAACGGGATCGCGTGGCGCGACTGGGACGCGGCGCTGCGCACCGCCAAGGCGGAAAACAAGCCCCTCTGCGTGGTCGTGTACGCGAACTGGTGCCCGCGCTGCAAGGAGCTCGCGCCTGTGTTTCAGACCCCGCAGGTGGTGAGCGCCGCGGCGGGCTTGGTCATGGTGCGCCAGGATCAAGACAAGGCCCCTGCCTGGCTCGCAGAGCGCCTGGGCGCGTACGGAGACTACGTTCCCCGCGTCATCTTCCTCGACCCAAGCGGCGCAGTGCGCGAGGACCTACAGAGCGGGCATCCACGCTATCCGTACTTCTACGCGCCGCTCGTGACCGACCGCCTGCTCGCCAACATGCACGCGGCAAGTCGCCGCTGACGCACCCGCGTCGCGCGAGGAGCGCGCCGGAAGGCTGTGCTCCCGGGGGCACCCAGGAGCACAGCCGAGCACCCGGCGCGCCGTCTAGGGTCGCGCTCTCGTCCATCCTGTGGAACATTAAAGGCCCCGTGGCTGCCGACTCACCGACCCAGGCGGATCCGCCGAGCGCCGAAAGCGACGTGCGTCCGGTCGAGCTCGCCGCCACGCTGCCGCCGCCCGCGCTTGAGCCCGCGTCGGGCGAGTGGGGCCCCGGCAGCATCGTCGATGGGCGCTACGCGATCGTGGAGAAGCTGGGCGAAGGAGGCATGGGCGCGGTGTTCCTCGCCGAGCACCTCAAGCTCAAGAAGCAGGTCGCGCTCAAGACCATTCACGCGGAGCTCGCGGGGCACGCCGAGATCGCCGCGCGCTTCGCGCGGGAGGCCATGGCGAGCGCGCGCATCGAGCACCCCGGCGTGGTCTCCGCGCTCGACTACGGCACGCTCGACACGGGTGGCGCGTTCCTGGTCATGCAGTTCGTGCGCGGCGAAGGCATGCGCAATCGGCTCTCGCGCGAGCCCGTGCTCCCGTGGCGGGAGGCCTGCGAGCTCATCGAGCAGATCACCGACGCCGTCGCCGCCGCGCACGCCGCGGGCATCGTGCACCGCGACCTCAAGCCCGAGAACGTGGTGCTCGAACCCAACCCCGCCGGCGGTCACAACGTGAAGGTGCTCGACTTCGGCATCGCGCACCTGCGCGCCGAAGCACGCGCACCCGAGTCGACCACGCACGTGCGCACGGCGCTCACGCGCGTGGGCGCGGTCATGGGTACGCCGGGCTACATGGCGCCCGAACAAGCGGTGGGTCAGCCCGTGGACGAGCGCACGGACATCTACGCGCTCGGCGTGATGCTCTGGGAGTGCTTGGCAGGCCGACAGCCCTTCACGGGCGACTCGCTCACCGAGATCATCGCCCAGCAGTTCGCGCCCGCGCCGCCGGCGCTACCTGCGGAGGCGCAGGAGGTCCCCGCCGAGCTCGCCGCGCTGCTCGCGCGCATGCTCGCGCCGCAGCTCGAGCAGCGCAGCGCGAGCGCGGTCGAGGTGCGCGACACGCTGCGGAGGCTGCGCCTGAGCGACGCGCGCCTGGACGGCGCGCGTGTCGCGTGGGCCAAGGGCGGCGTGCTGGGCGAAGTGGGGCAGCGGCTCCAGCGTCTCCCCAAGCGCGTCCTCGTCATCGCCGCGACGGCGCTGGTGCTGCTCGTAGGGCTCGGCTTGGCCCTGTCGGGCGGCGACCCCGAACCTGCGGCCGCTGGTGCGCGCAGCGCCGCCCCGAGCGCTCCCACCAAGACGGCTGCCAAGGCCGCCGCGCCCCGGGCCCCGGTACGCAAGAGCGAGCCCGCCGCCAGCGACGAAGAAGCCGGCGAGGGCGCCGCCGCGAAGTCGGCGGTCACCAATGCGGAGTCCGACGAAAAGTCGGGCAAGTCCCGCCGTCGCGCCAAGCGGAGCGCCAAGGGGCAGCAGCGCTCCTCCGATTCTCCCCGACTCGGCACGCGCATCAAGCGTTCTCTCGACCAGATCTTCCGCTAGCACACGCGCCTCACACTCCCCATATACGGAGCCGTAAGCCATCACCCCGACCGCCCGGACGCTCTCCTTGGTGAGGATCGAGGGGCACGATACGATGGCCGGCGATGCCGTCGCCACCACACTCCTGCACTGGGCAAAGACCGATCGCTGCGTCACAG
>JBIQKA010000122.1:0-14788 GCA_044507075.1 Myxococcales bacterium | reverse complement strand
CCGCCGGGCGGATATCACTGCGGCCCGGTTTGAAAGGACACTCATGGCAGCGGATCCGGTTCAGTGTAAGCCAGTCGAGGTCGAGGTTGGCGAGCGTGGCGTAGAGCGCGCGATCAAGCAGCTCAAGCGCATGATGGCCTCGGAAGGCATCATGCGGGAGCTGAAGAAGCGCCGCAGCTACATGAAGCCCTCCGTCAAGCGTCGCAAGAAGCAGGCTGAAGCCGAGCGCAACCGTCGCAAGCGCGCGCGCAAGCAGGCCGAAGGCCGCTGAGACAGACCTGGCGCATGGGCCGCTGGCTCGCGCATCGCGGGCCTTTCCGTGTTTAATCAGCTCATTTTCATCCCATCGGAGCGCGGCGCGCAGGCGGGTCGCTCGGAAAGACGCCGTGATTTCCGGCTGCCTCCGCTATAACAGGACCTGAGGCGATGGCAGGCATGGACGGCAACGACCGGCAGCGCAAGGACCGACTGATCCAGACGCGCGTCCCCCAAAATCTCGAAAGCACGCTCAAGGATGAGGCGCGCAGACGGCGCTTGTCGGTGTCTCACCTGATCCGCAATGTGCTCGAGGACACATTCAACCTGGTCGACAACGTGGTGACCGAGGTCGACCGCGTGGTCACCGATTCAGTCGAGATGGCCCAGACCCTGAAGCGCGACGCGGCCCGCCTGGCCGCCACCGCGCGTGGCGAGACCTCCCACCGGGATGCGTCACCATCCTCCAGCCCACCGCCCGAGGTGGTGGTCAGCGTGGAGGGGGCGGAGGAAGAGGCCGACCAAAGCGCCCCCGAAGCCGACGAGGACCATCCCCTCAAGTACGTCTACGGGTTCCAGGAGCTGGTGCTCAATCGCCAAGCCGAGTGCGCCAAGTGTGCCTGTGTTATCGCCCGGGGAACTCGAGCCTATTTGGGCATGAATGACCGTCCAGACATGCCAAGGGTGTGGGTTTGCCCCGATTGCCTGGAGACCCTCTCGAACGGCCGCTAGCGCCTGCACTCGGATCCAAAAACGCACCTGTTCGCACGCAGCGCTTGCGCATCCGTCATCCGACGTATTACAAAAACGTCATACCGAAGATGACGGAGGACGCGATGCCCCCTTACAAGACCCCCCACCGATCCCGCGCTAAGCGCTCGCGGGATGCCTTCGCCGATGTGGGATTCGATGCGCGCAGCCAGATCAAGCTTTGGCTTCAAGTGGTCGACGCCCTGCTCGTGGCCATCGAGCAGACCGCCTGGCAGGTCCGCTCGGTGGGCAAGGCGGCCCAGGAGGCCTTCGAGGGCGCACACAGCGCGTTCGGGCGCTTCGCCGTGGGGTCGCGCAACCTCGCCAACGATCTCTCGACCTGGCCGGAGCGCCTGGCGCGACTGACCGCCACCGGGTTCGTACTCACACGGATCGCCGCGGGCTACCGCCTGCACACCACCAAGGCGGCCTTCATGTCCAGGGAGCGCGCCGCGCGTTCGCTCGAGGACCTGCACCGCGAGTCGGCCCGCCGCTTGTACGATCTCTCCGTACGCCACGGGGGCGCCTTCCTGAAGGTCGGCCAGATGCTCTCGGCGCGCCCCGACATCTTGCCGGAGGTCTACATCCGTGAGCTCTCCAAGCTGCAGGACGCCGCCCCCGAGGTGCCCTTCCCCGCCGTGATGAGCTTGATCGAGGAGGAGCTCGGGCAACCCATCGAAGACGTGTTCGCCGCCTTCGAGCAAGTGCCGCTGGCCGCCGCGAGCATCGGCCAAGTGCATCGGGCGACGCTGCACGACGGCCGCGAGGTGGCCGTGAAAGTGCAACGCCCCAACATCGAGGAGCTGGTCTCGCTCGATTTGACGCTGCTCGAGATCTTCGTGCGCGCCCTCTCCGAGGACCTGCCGCCGGTGGACTACGACACCATCATCCAGGAGACCCGCGCCATGATCGAAGCCGAGCTCGACTACACGCGCGAGGCGGACCTGACCGACCGGGTGTCGGTGTTCTTCGGCGACGAGGGGGCGATCCAGGCGCCGCGCGTGGTGAAGGAGCTCTCGACGCGCCGCGTGTTGGTGACCGTGTTCATGCGCGGCGAAAAGATCACCCATGTGTTGGACGAGCTGGCGGAGGCGCGGGATGCCGGCCATGCGGCGGCGCAGGAGGAGATCAGCGCGCTGCTGGCGCGGGTGCTCGAGGCGTACACGCGCCAGGCCCTGGACCTTGGCGTGTTCCAAGCTGACCCCCACCCCGGCAACCTGCTCGCAGACCGCGCGGGCAACCTGGTCGTGCTCGACTTCGGCTGCGCCAAGGAGGTCCCGCTCGCGCAGCGCGCCCTGCTGGTGGACCTGGCGCGCGCGTTCGTGGCCAAGGATCCCGAGAAGATGGCGGTCGCCATGGACGCCATGGGCTTCGCGACGGCGAGCGGCGGGATCGCGGGACTCGAGGCCTACGCGAAGATCGTGCTCGAGCAGATGGGCGTGGTGCGTGAGCGCGGGGGCGACTGGCCGAACCAAGCGGAGCTCCTGGCCCAGGTGGCCTTGATGGCACGCTTCATCGAGGACGACCCCATGGTGCGCCTCCCCGAGGAGTTCGTGATGCTCGGCCGCGTGTTCGGCACGCTGTCGGGGCTGTTCCTGCACTACCGGCCGGACGTGAGCGCGGCGGCGCGCGTGATCCCCCTCGTGCTCATGGCCCTCTCGCGGCTCGATGAGGCACGGACGTCCGAGGGGGCTGACCCCGCGGCCCCGGCACACTGATCAAGCATCAGTTTTTTGCAGACGTCGGAGCCGCTTGGGGATCATGACGCCTTCCACCTACAGGAGGAGCCATGTCGACCCTTAGCTCGCGTGCACAACCGCTCGCTTCGACGACACAAGCCAAACAGCCCGACCCGGAGCGCCGCAGACAGCGCTCGGAGGACGCCCACACCGCACTCTCGCTCCAACTCGCGCATGTCAAGCGCGCAGCGAGCCTCGAGGCGGTCGTGCTCGCGACCGCCGAAGGCCTGGTGGTCGCGCACGCTGGAGATGAGGCGCTGTGCTCGGAGCTCGCCGCTGTCGCGCCGATCATCTCGCTCGAGGGCGCCCTCCCCGCGAACTCCAACCTCGGTGAGGGCATGCTCCACGTGCGGACCGTGCCCTGGAGCGGTGCGCCGCTCTTTCTCGCTGGCACCAACGGCGTGGTCAACCCGCAATGTGAAGCAGATGTGACGCGCTGGATCGCCCACGCCCAGGCAGGCGTAGAGCGCATCCTGGCTGCCTGACATCAATCCATGAGCTCGGGCGCGCGGGCCTCCGGGCCGGCGGGCTCGGTCTGATCTCGCCGGACCTCGACGCGGTAGCCCGCGCGCATCGCGCGCACCTCACGGGCCACCAACATCGTCTTCGCGTCCCGTTCACGGTCCGCCATGAGCCGCGCGCGCAGGGAGGGCACGCCGTCGAGCTGGGCGGACTCACGCCCTGTGATGTACACGAAGTGCTCGCCGTAGCTCGACGGGATCGGCCCATGCCAGCTCGCCTCGGGCGCCTCGTCCAGCGCCCTCGCGAACGGCCCCCCGAAGCGGGCCGCCACCTCACGCGCCGTCGCGCGCGCCACCTGGAGCGGCAAGATCGTGGGATCCGAGTAGCGAAACGCCGCCTCGGGTGCCGGGCGCTCCTCTGTCAGGCGAACACCCATGCGGCGAGTCGCCTCCGGCAGGTCCTCCGGGTGCCGGCTCCGCCCGAGAAACACGTGCGCGAACGAGGTGCGCGCCGGCCTGCGGTAGCGATCCGCGTGTTCGGCCAGGTAGCGCTCGAGCTCCGCTTCGCTGGGCGGCTCCGCGCGCAGCCGCGTGCGCAGGATCTGCTCTGCTTGAAACGCGAGGCGCTTGCGGATCACGGGGTCGGCGCGGTGCACGCCGAGGCTCAGCGCGCGATCCATCAGCTCGCGCTCGTCCGCCGACTCGCCGCCCTCGGAAACGCGCATGCTGCGCAGGAGCTGGTCGCGCACCACGGGATCGAGCAGCGCGCCGCCCCGGCTCAACCCCTGATCGACCAACACCGCCTCGTCGATCGCCCGTTCGATCTCCTGTTCCGAGGCCTGCGCAGGGACATGCACGACGAGCAGCGGCTGCTCCGGGGCAGGCTGCAGCGCGCGCTTGAGACCGAACAGGGCGAGGCCGAGGAGCAGCAACAGTCCGAGCCGGCGCAGCGAGCTCACGGCGCGCGATGGAAGATGGGGCTCGACCATGCCCGCTCCTGTTGCACCTTGGGGTAGCTCTCGTCGCAGCAGCCGGCGAAGTCCGGCTTGTCGGCGATGGCCCCGATGCAGGTGACACCCGCGCGGCTGCACGACAGCGCGTGCCAGCGGCAGCTCGGGTTCTCGAGCACACGGGCGTAGTAGAAGGCGTGCTGGTTGGGATCGAAATTGGGGTCGGTCCACACGCCGCACAGCTCGTCATGACCGCCGCCTGAGCGCTCGCAGCTGCTCGGATCCACGCTGGCGTCGTTGTCGCCACCAGCTGCGTCGTAGATCGCGTAGCGCACGGCGTCTCCGTCTAGCCAGCCCTTGATGATCTGGATGCGCTGCAAGGGCACGCCGGGAACCTCGGCTGTGCCCGGATCGCGCATGGCGTAGACGCCGAAGCGCGGCGCGGAGGTGGAAGACGCGAGCTCCCCGCCCATCGGCACCCCGAGCGCGTAGCCTTGCTCCACGAAGTTGGGCTGGCTGCAGAGATCCGCGGGTAGGTCCGCGCCCCCGAAGAAGCGCAGCACGATCCTTGAGCCGCTCGTCCCATACGCTTCCCGACGGCGCATGGCGTCGAACAGCGCCTCGCGACGGTTCTCCTCGGCCCACAGCACCGCGAGCCCACCCGGGTTCAACCACACGTTGTCGGTGAGGCCGGCGGGCAGCCGCTCGCGCGCCCCCGAGCCGGCGCCGCCGTGGCCCTGGAACGTGTCGTCCTCCACCGCGCCCGGCGTGGCCAGGTGGGTGTCGGTGCTGGCCACGAATCCATACGCGAACGGATTTGCGCCCAAGGACGCCTGAAAGCGCAGCCCCTGCCCGAGCGCATCGCGCACGTAGTCACGCGGCACGAGCTCGTTCGGCACGAACCCGAAGGTCACCGAGCTGAGCGTGTTGTACTTGAGCAGCTCGAACTGACACTGCTCGTCGTTGCCCATCTGCGGCAAGCACTCCGAGCTTCCCTTGTGCTGGAAGATCTCCACCAAAGGCTCGAACGACGCCCGGCGCTCGGCGTAGGCCCGGTCGAAGGGCTGGCCGGCGGCGTTCACCGGCTCGAACATCAGCCCGGCCGAGAGGTTCGAGTTGTGCGGGATGGTCAGCGCGTCGCAGCCGTTGCCGGCCTTCAAGCAGTCCCTGTCGAGCGCATCCCAGAGCTGTTCCTCCTCGCTCCCGTCGAGATAGGTGAAGGGCAACGCCGGGACCGTTTGGTTGCGGAAGATCACGTTGCGATGGAGGTTTTGGGTGCCTGGAGAAGCCGACCACTCGTAGGCCACGAAGGCCGTAAAGGCGCACTCCTCGCTCTCGTCGTTCGCGGCCTCCGCCTCGTCCTTCACTTCGTTCCACGCGCTCAAGGCGGCGGAGCTACAGAAGGCGTTGGCCTCCGTACAAGGCGGCAGGTAGCTCGTGCTGGCCTGGCTTTGCGCGAGCTGACCGTTGAGAAAGATGAACGCGGTGTCGGGTTGATCCCGGTACTGCGCGCACTCCGGCGAGTCGTGCCCGGGCAGCCCCGGGGTGAGGCATGTGGTCACCAACCCCAGGAACTCGGCGTGGTCCGAGAGGGCCACGAAGTCGAGCGGGCGTGAGAGCTTGAGGCTGCGCATGGGGTTTCCGCTCGCGTCGTAGGGCGGCAGCCCCACCATCTCCCCGCGGGCGAAGCGGTAGGCCTCGGCCGGACGCAGACGCGTGCCCTGCAGGTTGGCGTCCAGCGAAAGCGCCGTGTGGGCATGAAGATCGCCAAAGAAGGGCTCCCGAAGGGGATTTCGGCGCTTGCACGGGGCGAGCGGGGCGGCGGCACCCGAATCCTTGACCTCACCCGCGTCCGGCGCAGTGGCGTGATCGGGATCGCCGCACGCACCCAGGGCGACAGCCAGGAACGAGAGCCAAAGACCTGCTCGATAGCCCATCGCACCTTCCTATCACGTTCCGGCGCCTTGTTCCGCCGCTTCAGGAGCGCGAACTTGGGCCTAGCCTTCGATGCGGATGGCCCCGGTCGGACAATAGCGCACGGCGAGCTCCACCTGGCTGCGCATCTCCTCGGGGGGCTCGGGGAGCAACACCGTCAGCTTGCCTTCGTCGTCCACCGAGAACACCTCGGGGGCGTCTCCAGTGCAGTTGGCATGGCCCTGACACAGGCCCCAATCGATCACGATCTTCATTGGTCCCTCTCAGAATTGACCGTTTGGCTGCAGGCGCCGATAGCGGACTCGGAACGGCTTCTTCGGCCCCATCACCAGACCGCTCTCAGGCACGATCGGATCGTGCAGAATTTCGAACTCGAAGCCGCGCAGCAGGATCGCGAAGATGGTCTTCACCTGCAAGAGCGCGAACGCGTTCCCGAGGCACTTGTGCCGCCCGCCGCCGAAGGCGATGAAGGAGAATTGCCTCTTGTCCTCCTCGCGCCCCGGACCGAAGCGATCGGGGTCGAAGCGATCGGGCTCGGGAAAGATGGAAGAGATCCGATGCGAGACCCAGGGAGAGGTCGCGAGCCAGGTGCCCTTGGGCAGGAGGTAGTCGCGGTACTCGAAGTCCACGAGCGCAGAGCGCAGGAGGATATAGAGCGGGGGGTGCAGGCGCAGCGACTCTTTGATCGCGTACTCGGTGAGCGGGATCTGACGCAGCGATTGGAACGTGACGTCATCCCCCGGCTTGTACACGCCGTGGAGCTCGGCGAGCACGCGATCGAGGTAGTCGGGCGTGCGGGCGAGCTCGATGAGGGTCCAGGCCGTGGTCACGCTGCTCGTGTGGTGCCCCGCAAACATGGCAGCCAGCAGCATGCCGGTGATCTCGTGCGGCGTGAGCTTCTCACCCGACTTGTACTCGGCGTCCATCAGCGTCTGAAGGAAGTCCTCGCCGCGGCGGCCGCTCTTTACGCGCTGGCCGACGATCTCCTCGATCATCTCCACCAGGCGCACACGCGCCTTGTTGCGCTTGAGCATCGAGGGCAGCGGCAGGTTCGGATGAATGTAGGCGGCCGGCGTAACGCCGCGCTCCAGGTCGTAGTAGACCTGCGCGAACTCGGTGCTCATCTGCTCCCGAAACTCGCGCCCGAGCAGGCAGTGGGTCGAGGTGAAGTTGGTGAGCTGCGCGCAGAACTCCACCAGGTCGATCTCGCCGCGCTCGCCCCAGTCCAACACCGCGCGCCGGGTCTCCTCGGCCACGATCTCGCCGTAGGTGCGCATGCGCTTGTCCTGCAGCGCGGGGCGCAGCATGCCGAGCTGCTCCGCCATGCGCTCGGGCGAGGCGTCGTACACCACGTCCTTACCGAACACGGGCGTCATCATCTTGTACGCTTCGTTGGGGCTGAGGATCTCGTCCGGCGCACGAAACAACGCCTCCTGCGCGTCGGGCCCGCTCAAGAGAACGATGTTGCGCCCGAACACCTTGAGCCCCGCGACCTCGCCATGCTCCCGGTAGGCTCGGCGCAAGAGCTCGAGCAAACCGAACGCGAACTCGTAGCTGTGGCCGATCAGGGGGCGCGCGCCCGAGACGGTGGGCACGGGTCGATAGCTCTTGGTCGCGGAGCTGCCGCGCGGGGTGCTGGTGCCGGGGACGGTGACCTGTGTTTCCATGACTGTCTCTCCCTAACCGCTCACGCGTTTCTTCGTCTTGTTGGCGATCGGCATGCGCGTCGAAGCGGGCGGTTCCGCCTGCGAGCGAAACGTCGAAGCGGGCGGTTCCGCCTGCGAGCAAGAGTCGGCGCGCACGAAGGCGCGCGAAAAATGAGCCTGCATGCGCGCCACGAGCGCGGCGACCTCATCGGGCGCAGCGCCCCGGTCGAGCCAGTCCTTGATCTGGACCTGATGGCTCGCGATCATCATCTTGAGCAGGAGCTCGGGCGGGTTGTCGCCATGGAAGTAGCCCTGCTCGATGCCGGCCTGGAGCAGGCCCACCGCGATCGAGACGCCGCGCTCCCAGATCGCGAGCTGCTCGGCGCTCCGCATCGACGCGCGCTCCGTCCAGGAGAGCCCTTCCCGCAAGTGCATGCGCAGATAGGCGGGCCGCTCCACGAGAAAGCGCACATAGGCCTCGATGCCGCGCATGCACGCGTCGTAGACCCCCGCATGCCCCTGAAGCGCGAGGAACATGCTCTCGAGGATCTCCGGGCCGCGCTGGGCCTGGATGGCCTCGTAGATCTCGCTCTTGCCGGGGAACACGGTGTACAGCGTGCCGAGCGAGATGCCCGCGCCGTGCGCGATGTCCTGGATCTTGGCGTCCTCGAAGCCGGCGCTCGCGAAGATGCCCTCGGCGGCCTCGAGGATGAGGCGCCGGTACATCTCCGCCTTGGCGCGCTTGGCGCCGTCCTTCGGACTCAGCCGCCCCATGCCTCGCGCTCTCCGCTGATCTCCGCGTTCGCTGGGCCGAGCGAGCGCTCCTTTTCGAGCACCAGCTGCGCCGCCTTGAGGCCCACCACCATGCTCGGCGCGTTCATCGCAGACACCGGCGTGACCGGGACGATCGAGGCGTCCGCCACGCGCAGGCCCCGCGTGCCGCGCACCATCATCTCCAGATCCACCACGCTGGCCTTGTCCTCGCCCATGCGGCAGGTGCCGGCGTAGTGGAAGGTCGTCATCAGGTTGCCCTCGATGAACGCCTGGATCTGCTTGTCCGTCTTGGCCACCACCGGCAAGAGCGGCAAGTTGCCCCACTTGGCGAGCGGCTCCGACTGCGCGATGCGGCGGCCCAGCTTCACGCCCCGGATCATGGTCTCCATGTCCTCGGGGTGCGTGAAATAGCCAGGGTCGATGTTCGCCTGCGCCGCGGGATCACGCGAGGCGAGGCTGAGCCGCCCGCGGCTCTTGGGCTTGCCCAGGATCACCACGCAGCCCCAGACGCGGGCGATGCCGGAGCGGACGAGTCCGAGGCTCGTGGCGGTGGCGATGCCCGCGCGGATGAGGCCCTTGGAGGCCTGCCCGTAGAGCGGCACCGGCAGCTTGGTGGGCAGCATGCGCATGGCGGCCTCACGCAGCGACGAGCGCGCCGGGTACATCACGTAACAGGTGTCGCTCTGGCCCCTGGGCAGGTCGCTGTCCGGGTTGGCGCGATGAAAGCCGTAGAGCTGCGGGTAGTAGGAGTCCACCTCGCGCTTGCCCATGAAGAACATGGTCACGTTGGGATGGTCATGCAGGTTTTCGCCCACCGCGGGCAGGTCGACCACCGTCGTGATGCCGTGCTCGGCCAGCTCGGCCGCGGGACCCACGCCCGAGAGCATCAGCAGCTTGGGGGTCTCGAGCGCGCCCGCGCACAGGATGACCTCGCGGCGCGCGCGCAGCACGCGGCGCTTTCCGTGCTGCTCGATCTCGACGCCCACCGCCCGATTGCCCTCGAACACCACGCGCCGCGTGATGGCCTTGGTGAGCACGTGCAGGTTTTCGCGCCGGCGCGCCTCTCGCACGTACGAGACATAGGAGCTGCGGCGGGCGCTGCCCTCGTAGTTCATGGTCTCGTAGCCGATCACGCCCGACAGATCGCCGTCGTTCATGTTCTGGCTGCGACGGAACCCGGCCGCCTCGGCGGCCCGCACGAAGGTCTCGGTGAACTCGGTGGCCGCGCGCGGACGCACGCGGAGCTTGTCCTCGAGCGCCTGAAAGAGCGGCGCGAGGTCTCCGTACTGATAGCCCCGGGGCCAGCTCTCGTAATCCTCCTTGGCGCCGCGCGTGTAGACCATGCCGTTGATCGACCCGCTCCCGCCGAGCCCGCGCCCCGAGCCCAAATACAAGCGGCTCTGACGACAGTGCTCCTGCGGGGTGCTGAAACGATCGAGCAGCAGGGCGTCGTTCGCGAACGCGTGTTTGTAGCCGTCCGCCTCCAGCGTCTCCGGATGATCTTCGGCGTCGTCTCCCTGCTCGACCAGCGCGACTTCGAGCCGGGTCTCGCTGCCGAGCTCACCGGCCACGACACAGCCCGCGGAGCCGCCCCCGACGACGATGTAGTCGAAGCTCTCGGCCGAGGTGCTCATGGTCTGCTCCGCTTGAGCAGGACACTCGCCAGCTTACCCAGGGCATCGGCCCGCTTGCCCAGGCTGCGCTCATAGAGCAACCGCAGCACCTCACGGGACATGGCGAGCGCGTCATCCCCGATGGGGAAGACCTTGGCCGGCACGTGCAGGGGCAGGCGATCTTCCAGGATCGCCTTCACGTTGGTGCAGGCGCGCAGGCCTTCGCGGCCGTTCAAGCGCCCGAAGCCCGAGCCGCGCACGCCGCCGAAGGGCAGATCCATGGCCATGTAGGTGAGCCCGAAGTCATTCACCGACACATTGCCCACCGAGAGCGCCGAGCTCATGCGGCGACAGCGCGCCGCGCTCTTGGAGCACACCGTGGCCCCGAGCCCATAGGGCGTGCCGTTGGCGACGCGCAGCGCGTCCTCCTCGTCCTTCACGCGCATCAGAAGCATCACGGGCCCGAAGGTCTCCTCCTGCGCGATGCGCATCTCCGGCGTGACGTCCGCGAGGATGGTGGGCTCGAAGAATTGACCGCGATCGGCGTGGGCTCGCTTGCCTCCGGTGAGGAGACGCGCCCCCTGGCGCACGGCTTCCTGCACCATGCTCTCGATCTGCTCGAGCTGCAGCGGGGAGACGATGGCCCCGAGGTCCACCGTGGCGCTGCCCATGGGCTCGCCCTGACGCAGCTCCTTGGTGGCCGCCACGACCTGCTCCAGGAAGGCCTCGTAGACCGACGCGAACACCAGGATGCGCTCGCTGGCCAGGCAGTTCTGCCCGCAGTTGATGAAGCAGCCCGTGAGCGCCGCGTGCACGGCCTGCTCCAGGTGCGCGTCGTCGCAGACGATCAGCGGGTCCTTCCCGCCCAGCTCGAGCACCACCGGGGTGAGGGTATTGGCGGCCTGCGCGAGCACGCGCTTGCCGTTCTCGAGCGAGCCCGTGAACACGATCTTGTCCACACCCGAGGAGACCAGCGCGGCGCCGGTCTTGGCGTAGCCGTTGACGATCTGCACGAGCTCGACCGGATAGCCGGCCTGCTTGAAGACCTCGTCGAAGATTCGCTGAAAGCGCTCCGAAGACCACGCCACCCACTCGCTGACCTTCACGATCACGGCGTTGCCCGCCATCAGCGCGGGGATGGCGGGGCCGAGGATGTTCTGCAGCGGGTAGTTCCAGGGTGCGATCACGCCGATCACGCCGAGCGGCGCGTACTCGATGCGTGCGCGCTTGTGGGGGAACACGCCCGAGGGCACGGCCTCGCTGAGCAGGAACTTCTCGCCGTTGGCGATGGTCCAGCGGGCCTTTTCCACCACCGGCCACACCTCGCCCAGCATGGCGTTGTGGCGGGTCTTGCCCGAGTCGCGCGCGACCACCTCACAGAGCTCGTCGGCATGGGCGAGCACATGATCCAGGATCAGACCGAGCACCTTGCGCCGCTCGTCAAAGGACGTCTTGGCCCACACGGTTTGCGCCGTGCGCGCGCGCTCCACCAGCGTCGGCAGGCTCTCGGGGGCCGTGACGGGCACGGTCCCGAGGGGCTTGCGCGTGGCGGGCTCGTAGCACTCGATGACCCCACGGGCCTCGGCGCGCTTGAGCGCGTCACGCACGGACGCGCTGCTCTTGATCTCGATCGTCTCAGGCATCGGCATTCTCCGAGTTCTGCTCGCGGCCGGAAATGCCGACACGCTCTCGCTTCTTGCGCTTGATGCTGGTGAGCTTTTGACTCTCCAGGTAGGCCTCCCACTTGCGCACGGTGAGGCGCTGGAAGGCGAGCACCTGCGGGTTCACCTCCGCGAGCGGCGCATCCCAGTGGGCGTCGTAGCCCTGCTGCTCCATCTGCACGGCCCAGCCGTCCTCGTTGAACAGCGGGCGCACCAGATACTCGTGCCCCATGCGCACGAGCGGCGTCATCAGCTTGCGCGGCAACTTGAGGGGCAGGAAAGGGACCTTGAAGTCTGCGTAGTAGAAGAGGAAGAACACCTTGGTGTTCTTCTCGTCCTCAGGACAGACGAACAGCCAGTGCTTCACGAACTCTTCGGTGTTCGACCACTGGTAGGGGTACTCGTAGCAGGAGTAGTGCGACGTCCCGGCGTGCTGCTTGCGGTCGATCAACACGTCCATGAACTTCGCCGCGGCGATCTTCGCGTTGTATTGCAGAAGCACGCGATCGCCCTGCTCTTCGAGGCTCAGCAGGTTGTCGCCCTCGAACGGACGCCACTTCCTGTGCAGATAGCCGTGGGTGAAATCGCTGACGTTGTCGAGGATCATCGAGTGATGACCGTGCCAGTGAAAGTCCATTACGCCGTGCGCCCAGGGGTCGCTGCCGTCGAGCTCGGGGATGCTGGGGACATCGCGCCTGGTGCTCAGCGCGGGATCGCCCGGGAAGAAGAACACCATGCCGTAGCGCTCCTTCACCGGGAAGGTCTCCAGCGTGATCTTGAGCTTCTTACCGAAGTCGTTGTGGGGCATGTCCACCAGGCAGCCTTCGCCGTCATAGGCCCAGCCGTGGTAGGCGCAGCGCAGGGTACAGCCCTCGACCTGCCCCGCCGTCAGCTTGAGGTTGCGGTGGGCGCAGCGGTTCTCCATCGCCCGGATCACGCCGTCGTGGCCCCGAAAGAACGCGAACGAGCGGTGCCAAAAGACCACTTCCTTCACCGCGCCCGCCGGGAGGTCCCGCGACATCAGCGCCGGATACCAGTAGTTGGGATCCATGCCGGCCACACGCGCGCGCTGGCGCAGGTTCGTGGCCTCCTCGAAGCCCGGCGGCTCGGGCTTGTGCTGCCCGTAGTTGTGCTTCCCCATGGGCGAGCACTGTACTCCCCGAACCGAAGCGGGCAAACCAGTTTTTAGATTGACGATTCTAATTTTCGAACCATCATCTCGGCCATGCAGACGGGGAAGCAGGTTTCGCTGGTGACCGGAGGTGCGGGCTTCGTGGGTCGAGCCCTGGTCGACGCGCTGATCGCGCGGGGGGACGAGGTCATCGTGGTGGAGCCCTTCGGCGAGCCCTGGCGCGAGGACATGCGCTTCGAGAAGGTCGACATCCGTGACACCGACAGGCTCGCGAAGCTGTGCGAGGGCGTGACCACCGTCTTTCACAACGCATCGCTCGTGCACACGAAGCACAACCGCGAGAGCGATGTATGGTCGGTGAACCTCGGGGGCTCGCGCAGCGTGCTGCGGGCGTGCTGGAAGGCGCGCGTGAAGAAGCTCGTGTACGTGAGCACCGCGAGCGCGGTCTACGAGGGCAACGACATCGAAAACGGCGACGAGACCCTGCCCTACTCGCGCAAGAGTCAGGCGCCCTACTCCGACAGTAAGATCGTCGCAGAGCAGGAGATCCTGGCGGCCAACGGGCAGCGCGGCGTGCTCACCTGCGCGATTCGCCCCCACGTGGTGTTCGGTCCGGGGGATCAGCGCTTCTTCCCGGCCGTGCTGGCGCGGGCCAAGGCGGGCGGCCTGCGCTTCTCGGTGGGCCTGTTCAACCGCAAGCTCTCCGACTTCACGTACGTGGGCAACCTGGTGGACGCCCTGCTCCTGGCCGACGAGCGGCTCGTGCCGGGCAGCCCGACGGCGGGCCAGGCCTACTTCGTCACCAATGGCGAGCCCATGCCCTTTTTCACCTTCGTGGGCAAGGTGCTGGCCGAACTCGGGCTTCCCCGGATCCTGGGCGGGGTGCCCTACCCCATCGTGTACCTGGCCGCGGCCGCCAAAGAAGGCTTTGACACCTTGCGGGGCGGCACGCTCAACGCAGAGGATGGGATGACCCGCTTTGCGGTGCGCTACATGGTGAGGCATCACTACTTCAGCATCGCCAAAGCGCGGAGGGAGCTGGGCTACGAGCCCAAGGTCGACCTGGCCGAGGGGATCCGACTCACCTGCGCGCACCTGAGAGAACAAGGACTCGCGTGATCCAATCCGAATATCGCTGGCGTTTCCCCGTGAGCGCCCAGACCTACTGGCGCGATTTATGCCTGAGCCTCGACTACCAGCAGCGCCTCTATTGCGAGGCGCTCGGTTTCATCCGCATGGACGTGCTTGAAAACGAGGGGAGCTACGAGACCGGGCTGCGCCGTCGGCTGCGCTTCGAAAAGCCGCTGGAGATGCCGCTGCCCATCCGGAAGCTGATCGGCGACCACGTGATCCTCGAAGAGGTGAGCCAATTCGATCCGCGCGAGCAGGTCTGGTCCTATCGGATGATCCCGGCCGTCATCGGCGACCGCGTGGAGATCCGCGGCGCCGTGCGGCTCGATGAGAACGCCGAGGGGGTGGAGCAGCTCAGCAAGAACTCGGTGAGCTGCAAGATGTTCGGCATCGGCTCCATCATCGAACACTTCGTCGCCAAGAGCACGGTCGAGGGCAACACCGACAAGGCGAAGTTCACGCACAAGTACATCGCGGAGAAGGGGCTGCGGTAGTCACTCCGCGCGCCCGCCGCCCGTGGTACGACAACCAGCATGCAGGGCGGAAAGCTGCTCCTCTACCTGGGGCTGAGCCTGGTGGCTGCGGGGCTCCTCTGGATGCTCGGATCCAAGTTGGGGCTCGGGCGCTTGCCCGGAGACATCGTGATTCAAAAGAAGAACACCACGTTCTACTTCCCGATCGTCACCTCGATCGTGATCAGCGTGGTGCTCAGCATCTTGCTCACCCTGTTCCGCAAGTAGC
>JBIQKA010000121.1:0-14810 GCA_044507075.1 Myxococcales bacterium | reverse complement strand
CCCTGGCCATCCGCTACAAGGGCAAGTCCATCGCGGACGTGCTGGAGACCAGCGTGGAGGACTGCCTCACGTTGTTCTCGGCCCACCCGACCCTGAAGCGCATCCTCGAGACGCTCGTGGAGGTGGGGCTCGGCTACGTGAACATCGGACAGCCCGCGACCACGTTGAGCGGCGGCGAGGCGCAGCGCGTCAAGCTCAGCCGCGAGCTCGGCAAGCGCCACACGGGCAGGACCCTCTACTTGCTCGACGAGCCGACCACGGGGCTGCACTTCGCGGACATCCAGAAGCTCTTGCACGTGCTGCAAAGGCTGGTCGACGCCGGCAACACGGTGCTGGTCATCGAGCACAACCTGGACGTGATCAAGTGCGCCGACTGGGTCGTCGACCTGGGCCCAGAAGGCGGCGAAGGCGGAGGACGCGTGGTGGCGGAGGGCACACCCGAGCAGGTCGCCAACGCACGCGGCTCGCACACGGGCACTTTTTTGCGCGAGATGCTCGACGTTTCGCTCGCGGGCAGAACCGCCCGCTTCGACCCGGTCTGAGCCTGCTGCTATCTTGGCGCGCACCATGACGATCCCGGCAGGTCTTTACCGCACCACGCAGGCCCATCCTTTCGCCCAGAGCGCCATCCCCGAAAATGCCCTGGTCTACGTGGGCGAAGACCGCGGCGGGCGGGCGTTCGTGGTGCGCCCGGGGCGCAACGTGCACAACCGTTGGTATTGGGGGGAGCCGACCACGCCGCTCACCGATCCGCTGTGGGAGCGCACGCTCAAGCGACTGCCCGCCGAAGGCTTCTACACGCTGCCCGAGGACTTGCGCGTAGGTGACACCGGCGTGTGGCGCAAGAACGCGATCGTGCAGCTCGGCTACAACCAGCAGGGTGAGGGCATCCTGTTCGTGGGCGAACGCCACGAGGGCCTCGAGGTGAACGCCCTGTTCTTCAGCGACCGCGGCGTGCGCATCCCGGACGAGCTCTTGTTCCGCCTGAACTGGGCCCCGATCCTGCCCGTCAGCCCGCCCCAGAACGCCTGAACTGAACGTCACGGGGCCCGCCCAACCCGGCGCCGGCTACCCCTCCCAGCGCGCCGCGTACTCGCCCACGCGCTGGCCCACCAGGTTGAACACCACGGCGTACGAGGCGGGGATCTCGGACGAGAGCGCGTCGGGTACGAGCCGCGCGAGCACGGCGTGTGCGGCCGCCGGGCGCGCGAGGTCGCTCCCCGAGCGAACGCGCAGGGCGAGGCCGAGTCCCTGCTTGGGTAGCGCCACACACAGAAGCCCCTGCGCGCCTACTTTGGCGACGCCGCCCACTTGCCCGCCCAGATAGCCGTCGAACGCGTGCGTGCCGCCGATGAGCAGCGGATGCTCGGCCATGGCCCTCCCGATGGCTCCCAAGGAGTGCGGCCCCCGCTCGTGCACCATGGCCGAGGCCAAGCACGCCCACGCCCGCGCCATCGCAGACAGATGCAGCACGAAGCAGGGCACGCCGCAGCCATCGACCACGCTGCCCTGCACCCCGCCGTCGGTGTGCCGCTGCAGGGCGGCCAGCACCTCCTGCTGGAGAGGATGCTCGGGCGCGCGGTAGTCCGCGGCAAACCCCTGGGTCGCGCTGGCAGCCGCCATGAACGCGTGTTTTCCGGAGCAATTGTTGTGCAGCACGTCCGGGTGCTGCCCGCTCGCGTAGAGCGCTCGTGCGCTGGCCGGGTCGCTCGGCGGATGCACGCCGCAGTAGAGCTGACCGGGCGCACAGCCGAGCCTAGCGAGCAGCTCTCGCAGCTGTGCGACATGGAATATCTCTCCGTGGTGGCTCGCGGCGCCGATCGCGAGATCTTCGTGCGTCAATGGGCCGCGCTGCGCCGGGGACAAGAGGCCTAGGGATGTCTCGAGCTGAAAGGGTTTGGCCGCACTGCGGAACGTGGTGAGACGGTCTTCGCCAATCTGTGCCAAGAGCTGCCTGCCATCTGAGAGACAGGCGTCGACAGGATGCTCGCCCTCCACCGCGAAACCTCGGCGCTGGTCGATCGTCAGCCGCAACATTTTTCGGGTGCCCTCTCCCGGGCCGCGCTCGGGGATTGTTTCCAAACGATGCCCGTGCAAGCCTGTGCCAGCCAATGTGCCGGGCTTTCTTGTCGGTTGCCAGTCTCCTCTTGTGCCTGCACGTGCTCTCGCTCGGGTCCGGTTGCGAGTGGCAGCCCACGGCCAAGCCGGTGCAGCCGCAGCTCATGCTGGCCGGCCCCGTGAAAGTCGATCGCCTCATCGATCCTGTCGCCACGCAGCGCTTCGTGCTGCTCACGCGCGATCCCGCGAGCACCACCGGCGGGTCGCGGCGGGCCATCTTCGAGCGCGCCACGAAGAAGGTGTGCGATCTGCCGGCGGGGACCGTGCAGATCGACGGGGCGCTGTTCGATCGGGCCGCCAAGGAGGCGGGCCCGGCGTTCATGCTGCCAATCATCGTCAATGATGGAGCCGAGGATCGCGCGCTCTATTACTCGGACGAGCACTGCGTCCTGCGCGGCCCCTTCGGTCGCGCGCGCGTCACGAACGCCATCGCCCTCGATGGTAGCGGTCAGGAGGTGTCGGCTGTGGGCGACGGTCGCGGCACGCTCACCCTCGTGAACCCGTGGACCGAACAAGTGACGACCATCGCCACCGGCGTCTCCGCCTTCGCGAACGTCCGGCGCCCGACGACCGGGGAGAGCCCGGTCGGGGCGCAGGCCTTCTGGTTGCTCGAGAACGGCGCGCTTACACAGCGCACGCTCACGGGCGAGCTCCTGTTCTCCCGCGGCCAAGACGTGCGCGACTTCACGCAGGCGCTCTTCAACACCTTGCGCGTCGCGTACGTGGACGGCACCACGCTCTACGAGGCGGCCGGACCCGACTTCCAACCCGTCGCCATCGCGCACGACGCCTGCGAGCCAAACTACTCTGGCCTGAGCCTGAACCTGTTTACGCCCTGCGACGATCGGCAACTGGTGCGCATCGATCTGACCAATGGTCAGGCACAAACCTTCGTGGCGGGCACGTTCGCCGCCTATTCGCAGAGCGGATTTCTGTTCGAGCACCTCTACGGGCCGGGCGGCGAAAAGCAGTTCTACGTGACGCCGCCAGGCGGCGCGCGCACGCTCGTAACGCCCACGTTCGAGCTCAACACGGTGCAGGTCCTCGACAACAATCGCATCGTGGGCACCGCCAAGAACGAGCGCCTCGGCAACGACTTCGTGCTCTGGGACGCTCGTCTCGACAGCACCGTGCATCTGTTCTCGAACGTCGGCCGGGCCATCCCGTTCTTGAACATGCGGGCCAGCGAGGTCCTGTGGCTCTTCCAGCATGACGTGGCCGATCGGCGCGGCACGCTCTCGCTGTTCAGCCAACGCTCGCTCTTGCCAGAGACCCTCGCCATGAACGTGCCGACCACCGCCTACAGCGTCGAGGTCCTCGCGCAGGTATCGGAGCCAGCGCTGGTCTTCATCGAAGACGCCGAGCCCGTGAGCGACACCGACAACCGACTCAACGGGAGTCTGCACGCGCGGCTGGTCTCGGGAGAGCTCGGCGCCGTGGTGGATCACAACGTCACCAGCTACGTGGCCGTCTACACGCCGCTCGAAGGGCTCGTCTACAGCGTCGAAGACGGCGAGCGCAGCGGACTCTGGTTTGCCGCGCTGTGAGGCTCGCCAGATACACGAGCGTTCGCTGCCTGTTTGCCCTCGCCTGCACGGCGTGGCTCGCGGCCTCGCGCGCGCACGCACAGGACGACGGCCTGCTGCGCTATCAGCCGCCCGATGTCGAGTACATCTACCCCGAGGAAGGCGAGATCGTCTCCCCGGCCGCACCACCTGCGGACCCGCCCGCCGAACCGGCGCCCACGGAGCCCGCGCAGCCCACCATCGTCAGCCCGACGTCCGCCGCCCCCCCTCCCGCACCCGAGCCCGTCTCCTACGGCGCGCAGGCGCGCGTGCGCGCCCCGGTCTCCGCGGGCACCTACCAAGTTCCCCTCGAGAACGCCCGCGATCTACCGGGTGCGTTCGGCGACCCCTTGCGCATCCTCGACGCGTTGCCCGGCGCGGTGCCGATCGCCAACGCGGTGCCCTACGTGTACCTGCGCGGCGCACCGCCTGCGGCCGTCAACTACGCCTACGACTACATCCAGCTCCCTCTGCTGTTTCACGCCGTGTTCCTGCGGTCCGTGATCCATCCACGCATGCTCGGCCCGCTCTCCCTGCAGGCGGGCGTGCCCAACGCAGCGTTCGGTCGTCGCGCGGGCGGTTTGGTGCTCGCGCCGCCAGCGGCGCAACAGCACAAGCTGAGCGGCGAGCTCGAGCTCGGCCTGCTCGACGTCAGCGCCTTCGTCGAGACCCCCGTAGGCAAGGGCACCGTCTCGGTGGGCGGGCACATCGGCTATCCCAGGCTCGCGCTGTCCATCGCCGAGGCCATGGGCGTGATCAGCCCCGGCACATCGTTCAACTACTGGGACGGCCAGCTGCGCTACACGGTGCCGGTCGGCAAACGTCAGCGCTTCGAGTTGGTGTGGCTCGGCTCCTACGACAACGCGCACCTGCCCGGCATCAGCAACGATCCGCGCGCCGGCGCCTCGAAGATCGAGTTCCAGAGGGTCGAGTCCCGGTTCATCCATCGCTTACCCCGAGGTGAGTTCGGCACCGCGCTGCGCTTCGGCTACGACCACTCCGAGCTCGGCAGCGCCATCCGCGTGCGATCGATCCAGTTCGGGCCCCGCTTCTGGAGCGCGCTTCGGTTCGGCGCCCATTCACTGCGCATCGGCGGTGATCTCTACGCCTCGGCCGGCAACGTGGAGGACGGACCGGGCACGCTCGCGACGCCGCCGGAGGGCGAGATCCAGATCTCGCTCCCGCTCTACAGCGAGGCCCCTGCTCGCAACCAGGGCGGTTTGTTCGCCCAGGCCACGCTGCACGTGAACGAACGCACACGGCTCGAGCTCGGCGCGCGCTTCGACTACTGGAGCACCAACAACCGCATCGACCTGGCCGTGGATCCCCGGGTCCGACTCACGTACAGCCCGCAACGCAAGCTCCAGCTGCACGCGGCCTTCGGCACCGCGCATCAGCCCGCGGTGTTCATGCTGCCGTTGCCTGGGCTCACCGAGGTCGCGGTGAGCCGTGGGCTCACCCGGGCCATCCAGAGCGAGGTCGGCTTCGGGTACGACCTGCCCTGGGCGCTGCGCCTGGAGGTCCAGGGCTACCTGCATCACTACGACGGCCTCTTGTTGCCCGAGCTCGTCATCGACGGCATCGTGCCGGACAACCCTCCCCTGGTGAGCGCCAACGCGTACGGCGTGGAGTTCTTCCTCAAGCGCACCCTCAACAAGAGCCTTACCGGTTGGATCTCCTACACGCTCGGGTTCGCTGAGGCCGACAGCGGCCCCGCGCTGATCGGCAAGTTCAAACCCGACTTCGACGTGCGCCATGTGGTCAACACGGTCATGCAGTGGAGGGTATGGCGGGGGCTCGAGCTCGGCGGCCGCTTCTCGGCGCGCTCGGGCAGGCTGATCGAGCAGTTGAACCCGAGCTACGCACAGCGCCTCCCCTATTTCGTACGCACCGACGTTCGCATCGGCTATCGCTGGCAGGGCCGCTTCGCCAACATGCTCGCCTACTTCGAGTGGCTGAACATGCTGGTGCGCAAGGAGTACCTGGACGCCGATTGCCTGCTGGGCAAGTGCATCGCTTCGGCCGTCACGCCCATCTCGATCCCCAACGTGGGCGTGCGCGCCGAGTTCTGAGACCGTATCCGACCGCCCGCGGACTCGCTATCATGCGAGCTCTATGGGGATCCCGTGGCGGCTCGTATACGCGCTCCCGCTGCTCGTGTGTGCTTGCGGAGGCGCGACGGCGCTCGTCCCGCGGCGTGACGATGGCTGCGGCGCCACGCGCGCCGCGCACGGACACGCGCTGCAGGTCTATCTGGAGGCCGACCGCAGCGGTCGCCGCGAGCCGCTCTGCGTCGGACAAGAGCTGACGGGCGCCGACACGCTGTGGGTCCTCGTGGAGGTCGCCAGCGACGCCTACGTGCGCGCCATCTTCATCACGCCGGACGGACAGACCGGCGAGCTCCTGCGTGAGAATACGGACGATCTCACGAGGCTGGCCCGCTTTCACGCGCCGCGCGGTCTGATGACGCGCGCCGCGGGCGAAGCGCAGTTCGTGGTGGTGGCCTCGCGGACGCCGCTGAAGCGCGCCGATCCCGCGATGGCGTCGATGCTTCAGGTGATCCACGAAACCGGCGTGCTGGTCGATCACCAAGGCCGGCTCACGCCGCCGCTGCACGAGGCAGACACAAACCCGGAAGAGGCGCTGCTGAATCTGGCGTCCGACGCGCTCTATGCAGACTTCGACGCCCACGGCGTGGCGGTGCTCACGTTGACCCTCCAAGCGACCCCGTGAGTCCGCTCAGGGCGCTTCCCCTGCGACCTCGTCCCCGTCGTACGGGTTTCGGGGGAGCTGCAACTCGGCGGGGGCCTCAGCGCCCGGATCGACCGCGGACGGCGAGCTTGGCGAACCCGCGCTTTCCCCATCTGCGTTGGCCTGGCCCTTCGCTGCCTCAGACGCCGCAGCTGCCGATGCAGCAGCCCCGGCCGCGCGGCGCGCCGCGCGCCGAGCGCGCGCCTGGTCTTCGGACGCGCGCTGCTCGGGCGTGGGAACCGCCTCGGCAGGGGCGGCTGTGGCCGCCTCCGCGGCGTCCGGAGGCGCGAGCGAGGGCGGCGTGTCGTTCGGCCCGGGGGCGACCGCCGCTGCCGCTTTCGCGGGCGGCGCGGCTCCGCCCGCGGCTTCGCGCGTGGGCGGAGGCTCGCGGGTCTGCGAACCGCCTTCCTGGGCCGCCTCGGACGCGGACTGGACGGCAGACGGGCCGCTCGCGGTTTGCGCGCTGTGTTCGCGCCACGCCACGAAGCCCGCGCTGCCGATGATGCTCAGCATCGCGGCGACCCACAGCCGCATGGCCCACGACGCCTTCACGGGTGGCCGCACGCTCTCGTGCAGCGACGCCGGGGCGTCGAGCACCGATGCCGCCTCGAGCCGCTCGGTGTGTGCGCGCGAGCTCGCGCGCGAAGCGCGGGCGGGCTCGTCCCCATCCGAGGGCTCCGCCGCCGGAGGGACGTTGACGATGTCCGCGCGATAATTGGAGTTGGCAGACCCGGCCCCATGGAACTCGGCGCCCGGCAGCGTCGACTGCGGGATGGTCTCCAGGACCCGCTCTGCGATTTCGGCCGACTTCGAAACGGCGACCTCCGACTCTCCGGCCATTCGCCCGCGCTGCGCGGCGCCCTGCACCTCGATGACCCTGGCCTCCTCAACGGCCAGCCCTCCCGCAACGCTTCCCGGCTGTGCTCCGCCCTTTGGCGATTGCACCATCCGCGAAGCGCGGTCGCGGCGCCGCTCGCTCCCCCGCGAACGTCCCCCGCGTGACCTGCCTTCGCCCTTGGGAGTCCCCATCGATCGCTTCCGCCTCGCCGAAGACGATCGTATCAAGTATTTGCCTTACATGGCGCGCGTGTTTTGTGTGGCGGATCGTTCTTTGCTTGGCGCTATCCCACGCGGCTCTACCTGTGGTAGCGCGTAAGACAGGCTGAACGTCCACTCCCGGCGCCCTACTTGGCGCGAAAGACGATCATCCCGTGGCTGAGATCGTAGGGCGACAGGGCCACCGTCACCCGGTCACCGAGGATCACGCGGATGCGGTACTTGCGCATGCGACCGCAGAGTCGCGCGCGCACGACAGCTCCGGCATCCGTGTTGACCTCGAACTGTCCGCCAGCGAAGACCTGGGTGACCACGCCGTCCAGCTTGACGTGGTCGTCGCGTACGTCCTCGTCTTCGCCATCCGCTGCGAACGCGTCCTCGTTGTATCTTCCGCGTCTCTTCTTGGCCACTTCTCGTCCTCTCACGCCTGCGAAACGTGTGTTGCCCGACTATCCCGGTGGATCGGCGGCGAAGCCTACCCCTGTCCCCTCGCGCGAGCAACTCCTGCCGACACGTGAGAAGGCGAGGTTTGCAACGTCTCCTTGGATGGGCCGCCGCCTGCGGGCGTTACGCGCCCCGGGGCCTCACCCGCAGGAGCACGAATTTGATCCGGTGCCGGTCTCCATCTGCTTCCCCGAACCAGGCGCTGGCCTCGGCGCCCGCGACGCTCGCCACGCGGAAGGAGTGAGGGACCTTGATCCACACCTCCCCATAACCGGACAGATCCGCCGCCAACAGCCGGTCGAGCAAAGGAAAGCTGGCCCGCTCCGTAGAGCGCTTATCGTACTTCTCCCCTCCCCAGGGAGGATCGATGAACAGGAGATCCGCCTGCCGGCCGGGCACCTCCTGTGCGGCGTCGCCGCGCGCCAGCCGGACTTGGGACGACACCCCATAGAGGGCCACGTTGTGACGCGCTTCCGCGAGCCGTTCGGGATCGAGCTCGAAGCCGGTCACCGCGCAGCCGGCGCGAGCAAATCCGATGCTGTTACCTCCACTTCCAACGCACGCCTCGACCACGCGCAGGCCGCCAGCGAGCTGCCCCATGCGCAGCGCGAGCCGCTCCGGAGTCAACGAATAGCGCCCTTCCCCGGTCGCCCGCGCGAGGGGCCGGGTAAACCCCGGGGTCGTCGCACGGCGCTCGCGGGCCTCCCAGAGTCGCCCCTGGCGCACGAGTCCGCGCGCGAGGGCCGGCCGGGTCTCCACCTGCAAGGTCTCGCCGTCGATGCCCAGACCGCGCAGGCGCGCGACCAACAGGGAGGCCTGGTCGGGCGGGAGCTCGATCTCGGCCCGGTGCTTCGCCCCGGAGAGTTCTGTGCGTTGCCAGCCGCGCGCTCCCAGGAGCCGCTCGCTGTCGAGCCAGTTCGGCAGCGGGGCGATCGATACGCGAACGGGCCGTGGCGCCGAGGTCACGCGGGCGAGTGTAGCCTACCCGCGCATGGGCCAAGGCCGCAGACACTCCCACCTCGGAGCAAGCGTCGCAGGGGTGCACCTCCGCCTGTTCAAATGACCAGAAAAGGTGCAAGCTTCTCATAGGTTTCGTGGCTCGAGCGCGCGCGAACGCGCCAGGGCCTTCGCTGCGGGCCGGGCGGCCTGCCTCGACGAAACGTGGAGCGCCAATGCCTGTTTGTCGTAGTTGCGGTGACGAGGTCGATGAGTTGGTCAGCGTCAAAGTAGACGGCCGCGCCAAGAAACTTTGCGAAGACTGTGCAGACCGCGCGCGCGAGGAGCACGAGATCGCCGAACAGAGCGAATCGGTGGTCCAGGGCATGATGGGTTTCAAGGGCAGACGCTGATCGACGCGTGGGCCAGGGCCGCGTGCGCGCGCCCGGGCTCCCTTCCGCCTCACTCTCTCGGCAACGGAATAGCGATGCAACCACCGCGCAACGACAGCGAACCCAACGACACCCCCGTGCCGGATCCCGCGAACACTTCGCACGCGGGGCCATCCACGGCCGAACGCCTGTGGGACCTCGCCAAGACGCTCGTGGTGTCGTTGAGCCTCGCGGTCGCGGTGCGCGTGGGCATCGCGCAAGCCTACGAGGTCGACGGGCCGTCGATGGAGCCGACCCTGCTGACGGGAGAGAAGCTGTTCGTGGCGCGCTGCGCCTATGGTCTCGCCCTGCCATGGTTGGCGGACGCCATCGTGAGCTGGGCGCTGCCCGACGTGGGCGATGTGGTGATCCTGGCCAGCCCTCAGGATCCGTCCGAGGACCTGGTAAAGCGCGTGATCGGTCTGCCGGGCGATGTGATCGAGGTGCGCAACGACGCCATCTATCGCAACGGCGCGCCGCTGACCAACGATGGCCCGCACGCGTGCCCGCCGGGGCGCTTCCGCAGCCGCTACGCGATTTGCGAGACTTACACCGAGTCTTCCGAGGCCCATCACTGGCGGATCAGCCGCTCCCTCGAGTGGGGCCAAACGCTGCCGCCCGTGCGCGTGCCGGACGATCACATCTACGTGCTCGGTGATCACCGCACGCGCTCAAACGACAGCCGCGCCTTCGGCCCGGTGCGCGCGTCGTTGCTGCGCGGCAAGGTCCTGTTCATGGACTGAGCGACGTGGTGCCCAAGAACGCCATGGTCTTCGCGGCCGGGCTCGGCACCCGCATGGGCGAGCTCACCCGCCGCACCCCCAAGCCCTTGATCCCCGTCGCGGGCAAGGCGCTCCTGGATTACACCCTCGAGCACTTCGAGCGCGCGCGCTGCCCACGCGTCGTCGTCAACTGCCACTACCTCGGCGAACAGGTCGCGGCCCACGTGCGGGCGCGAGAAAGCGCGCGCGCAGCGACCGCGCATGCCCCCGAGTTCGAGCTGTCCACGGAGGAGGTCCTGCTCGAGACCGGCGGTGGCATCGTGCAAGCCTTGCCGTTGCTCGGGGACGCTCCGTTTTTCAGCGCCAACGCCGACACCATCTGGATCGACGGCGCGTGCCCTGCGCTCGCGCGTATGGAGGCGCTGTTCGAGGAGGGGCGCTTCGACGCGCTCCTGCTCCTGCACCCGCTCGAGCGCGCCGTGGGCTACCGTGGCCCCGGGAACTTCGACCTGACCCCCGAAGGCGAGCTCCGACGCACACCCGATCCGCCGTACGTCTTCACGGGCCTTCAGCTCTTGCACCCTCGCCTGTTCGAGGGGCGCAGGGCCGAGCCGTTCTCGCTGCGCGCGCTCTACCGCGAAGCCGAGCGGCCAGACGGCAGCCTCCAGCGCTTCGGCGGCCTCGTGCACGACGGCGACTGGCTCCACGTGGGCACGCCCGCGGAGCTGCACGAAGCCGAGGCGTTCTTCGCCGCGCGTGAGCGCTCCGGGCCATAGAGCGCATTTCATAAATCCCCCCGCCGCCTCGCGGGCGGCGCGGCGCTCCACGATCCGGCGCGGGGATTTATGAAATGCGCTCTAAAAGCGCACCGCAACCCCGTTCGTCGTGGGCCTCCACCGCCCGAGCACCTTCGCACGCGCGGCTCGCCCGCTCGCGTAGGCGTCGAACGCGTGCGGGAGAATGGCCATCAATCCGAGTGCGCCCACCCCGATGGTGAAGCCCGGCGTAGGCCTGGCATCCACGAGCGCCAGGTACCACTGCGCGACGCCGTTGCCGACCGCCCCCAGGTACGCGCTCCAGCCCACCACGCGCAGTCCGCTGAAGCCCTCCACCCGCGCGCGCTTGCGCGTGGTGTAGCTGCCGAGCGCCACCACGGGCACGGCCAGCGCGGTGTACCCCACCCACACACCGCGCGTGATCGGCTCATGGTCATGTTCGTTCAACGTTGCGATGGCGATCGAGCCGCCCAGGGCCAAGGCGCCGCTGATCGCACCGAACCACGCCGCTCCGCGCGCAAAGCCGCGGTCTTGAGGCGGACTTCGGCGCGGTCGGTCCTCTTGCCTCCGCACCGGCGCGCCCACCTCACAATCGCCCCCGAGGCACGTGCCCGCGGCCGGTGTCGGCTGTGCCCAGGCGGACGGCGTGAGCAACCAGAGCGCTCCGCATAGAAGGAACCAGCGCACGCCCAGCGCGTAGGGCGATCTCGCCGAACTGTCAACGAGCCGTTGCCTGGGCGGGCGAAGTTCCGTAAGAGCAGGGGCGGCGCGCACCCCCTCGCGCCGGGAAAGTCCTACGAAGTGCCGATGCCGAAGCAGACCACGCGCCCTCCGCATTTTTGGCTGATGAAATCCGAGCCTGACGTCTACTCCATCGACGACCTCGAGCAGGCCCAAAGGGGCACCTGGGAAGGCGTCCGCAACTACCAGGCCCGCAACCACATGCGCGACATGCGGCTTGGCGACCTGGCCCTCTTCTATCACTCGAGCGTGACCCCGCCGGGCGTGGTGGGCTTGATGCGCATCTGCCGCGAGGCCTACGCGGACGACACCCAGTTCGATCCCAAGAGCCCCTATTACGACGGCAAGTCGCGGCCGGATGCGCCACGCTGGGATCGCGTGGACGTGGAGTTCGTGGAGAAGTTCCCCGAGTTCGTCACGCTGGAGCAGCTCAAGAGCGACCCCCAATGCGAGGGCATGCTGGTGATCAAGCGCGGCATGCGCCTGAGCGTGCAGCCGGTGCAGGCCGCTGAGTTCTCCCACGTGCTGCGCCTCGCGGGCAGCAAGACGAAGCTCGCGTAGCCCGGCTCAAACGCGGGCGAAGGTCAGCGCACCGACGCAGTGGGCGCGCTCGGGCGGCACTCCCTCGGGCCCGAGGAAAGCACGCACCGCGAGCACGTCGTCGCTCAGCTCGAAGCAGCGCACCCAGACCCGCGCGCGCTCACCCGCAAAGCAAGGCTTACGATAGGCGAGCTCGATCTCCCGAAGCTGCAGCGAACCGGTCGACAACCCGTGGGCCGAAAAGTTACGCAGGGCCGCGTCCTCGAAGAGCGGGATGTACGCCAACGAGTTCACGTGCTGGTTCGAGTCGGTGTGCCCGAGGCCGAACGCCACGGGCGCCGGGTCCAACACGAAGCCCCCCGCGAGCTCCCGCGCCGCGGCCGGGGCCGTGAGCAAGCTGGCTGCCTCGGCGAACGGCAAGATGGGCCCGAGGTCCACGGGCGCCCCGTCGAGTTCGAGCGCATTCACCCGCCGCGCCTCGGGCGTGGCTGCGAACGGGCGCGTGAACACGTGCTCCGCGAACACCTTGCCGATCAAGATGCGCTCGCCCGCGCCCGCCGGCTGGGGATCATAGGTGCGGGCGCGCGGCGCATGGAGATCCGCGCCCAGGTTGAGCAGCACGCGCTGCACCTGCCCGCGCGTGTCGACCGCATGCCCGAGCGCGAACCAGGCCTCCACCTCGACGGGATGGACGACCGAAATGGGCCCAGCCAGGCTCTGCACGCGCAGCCGACTGAGGATCGGCACCACCCCCCGCGCGCGCAGTGAGCTCGCGAGGGGCCCTCGATTCCAGCCTTTTCCGTAGGCCACGACGCCCATGCCGTGGGGCATGCAGTGCACCTTGGGCCACCCATTCTGGGCCACGTCTTCATAGCGGAGAAACACGGACCCTTGCGCGCGGTTCTCTTCGGGCACCTCGGGCCCGAGCGGGGGTACTGCCATCGCGCGTTCAGGTAGCACCGGGCGCGCCGCTTTGAAAACGAACGTTCAGTCTTTTCCGAACGTGATCGCGAGCTCGAGATCCGCCGCGACGAGGCGGCTTCCGTCCGCGCGCCCCAGCCACTCCATCACACAGCCGGGCGCCTTGTAGCCCACCGAACGATCCGCCTTGGAGCGCAGCTTGGAGACCTTGCCCTGCTTGATCGCGAGCTTGAGCGTGATGGTTCCGGACGAGGCGTGACGGCGGGTGGAGCTCTTGCGGCGACAGTCGAGCAGCCCCGCGAAACGCGCGGACACGTCGTTGTGCAGGCGCTCGATGGCGCGACGATCGGCCGCGTCCCCCGAGATGCGGAACTGCACCTCGCCCCCCTGGGTGCGCCCTTCGCTCTCGGCGCGCCCGTCGGGCCTGATCTTCACCGGGCTCTCGGCCGCGACCGCCTTGGTGGCGCCGCGCTTGTGGGCCGAGGGGTTCGTGAACTCGAGCGTGATCACCGAGCGGGCGCCGCGCGGGATCCCCTGCAGGTTCGCCCGGCCCAAGTGTCCGCGCATGCACCGCGCCATCTCGACGTCGCCCGTGCGGTTGGAGGTCACCCGCGCGCGCGCGCGCCCCCGGGCGAGCGCTTCGAGTTCGAACACGACCTCGCCCTGCACCGTGGCGCTGCGCGACATGGCCTGCCCGAAGCAGGCCCGGATGGCGCCCATCTGTTGACGCACCGGTTCGCCCATGCGCACCGCCACATCGGGCGAGCCTGGCGCAGGGCCCATCGACATCTTCACGTTGGCCTGGGCGCGCACCGTCCCGTCCGCGCCCGAGAGCCCCAACGCGGCCAGATCCCCGGGCGCCTCCGCCTGGGCGCGCCCCCCACCGTGGACCTGGGGACCACCGAGGACACACACGAAGGCCAGGGCGAGGGGGGTAAAACGCGTCACCCAGCCATCATGGGCAGTCCGCGTAAGCACCCGCAACGGCTCTGCTCGCGCGCTCGACTTTTTGCTGCTCCCTTGGCGCACAGACTCCGCCCACACCTACTTCGCTCCCAGACGGAAGGGGGCGCGCTCAGGCTTCGATTTGCGAATCATTCTGCTTCCGCTCGCTTGCGCGCAGCACGACCAGCGCGAGGCCGCCCAGGGCGACGCCGAACCAAAGCGTGGAGAGGCGCACCAAGATCGTGGCGGCCGAGGCGCTGGCCAGCGAAAGTCCAGGGGAAGCTGCCCGGAACAGTCCGGACATCCCCACCTCCGCGACGCCGAGGCCGCCCGGGAGCATGGCCAACGCGCCCGCCAAGGTGCCCGCGGCGTAGGCGATGGTGGCCCCGCTGAACTCCATCGGGATCGCGAGCCCCTGCACGATGAACCAGGTGGCCACGCACTCCAGCGCCCAGCCCGCGAGCGCCAGCCCCCCGCCCACGACGAACGGACGCGGACGGGTGAGCGCTTGCAACGCGGCATAGCTCTCGCGGGCCTTGGGGGCGATCCGGCGGGTCAGGCGGAAGGCCTCCAGGCGGTCGAGGACGAACTCGCCCACCGGGCGCGCTACGCAGACCAGCACGATGGCCGACACCACCAAACCGCCCGCCCACGCGATGGCGCGCCCGCGGGGAAAGGCCGCGCTGCCCACGCTGACCAGGACCACCAGGGCCACCAGGTCGAGCAGACGCTCGGCCACGACCACCGAGGCTGTCCGGGCAATGCCGATGCCGCGATATTCGCGAAGGAGGACCGACTTGAAGACCTCCCCCATCTTGCCGGGCGTCACGCTCATCACGAAGCCGGACAGAAACACCAGGCCGC
>JBIQKA010000303.1:0-2238 GCA_044507075.1 Myxococcales bacterium | reverse complement strand
GAACACATAGGAGTCGGCGCCGTAGCGCACCAGGGGGCGGTCCTTGCGGATCGCCTTCACGGTCTTGCGCGCGAGCCCCTCGGGGAGCGGAGAGCGGGCGACGGCCCGTTCGAGATCCAGGTGGTCGAGTCCCACCCCCTCGGCGCGCGCGATCGCTGTCCGGACGACCCCGGGGCAGAGCACGGTCACCCCCACGCCGGAAGCGGCGAGCTCCCAGCGCAGCTGCAAGCTGAACCCCACCACCGCGAACTTGGTCGTGCTGTAGGCGCTCATGCCAGGCACAGGGAAGAGCCCCGCGGCGGACGCCGTGTTCACGATGTGCCCGCATCCCTGCGCCGCGAAGTGCGCGCCGAACACGCGGCTGCCGTGGATCACGCCCAACAGGTTGGTGTCGAGCACCCGTTGCCACTGCTCTCTGGGCGTCTCGAGCAGCGGCGCGCCGTGGAAGACGCCGGCGTTGTTGATCATCAGCTCGCAGCGCCCGAAGCGCGCGAGCGTGCGCGAGAGGAGCCGCTCGAGCGCGGCGTGTTCTCGCACGTCGACCTGCTCGCGCGCCGCGTCGCGCCCGAGCGCTTCGATCGCATCTGCGACCTCCGTGAGCGCCGCAAGCTCGAGGTCGGCAAGCACCACGTGCATGCCCGCGCGGGCGAGTTCGAGGGAGAGCGCCCGGCCGATGCCGCGCGCGGCCCCCGTCACCACCGCAACCTTATCCTTCAAGTCACGCATCGCCGCACTGCCCGCCTTCTGCGCCGGCAGGATAGCCGAAAGCCGCGCTTGGCACCGAGGGACGGGCAAGGAGCGACAGTGGCCTCGATGCCTGGGGTCGTGGCATGGTGCATCCCATGACAAGCATCCATGACTTCCAGCTCAAGACCATCGACGGCCAAATGAAGTCCCTGGCCGACTACCGCGGTAAGGTCCTGCTCGTGGTCAACGTGGCTTCCCGCTGCGGGCTCACGCCCCAATACACCGCACTCGAGTCGCTCTATCGGGAGTACAAGGACGACGGCTTCGAGGTGCTCGGCTTCCCCTGCAACGACTTCGCCGGACAGGAGCCCGGGAGCGAGGCGGACATCAGGAGCTTTTGCAGCACGAACTACGACGTCACGTTCCCACTGTTCGCCAAGCTCAAGGTGCTCGGAGAGCAGAAGGATCCGCTGTACGCGTTCTTGACGGCGCAAGAGACGCAGCCGGACGGTCCCGGAGACATCAGCTGGAACTTCGCCAAGTTCGTGGTCGGCAAGGACGGCCAGGCGACCGCCCGCTTCAGTCCCAAGGTCCCCCCGGACGACGCGGACATCGCCGAAGCCATCGAGCGCGCCTTGTCACGAAACTGATCGCACTTTGCCGCTTCCGCACTGGTTCCGCGCGTGGGCCCGTGATAGCTGAGGCGTGATCGCATGGACTTCAATGAGCAAAAACGCCTGATGATGGACGCGCTCCTGCCGCTCTGCCCGTTCGTGGCAGTCGACGCGACGTCCGACAACGTCACCGTTCCCGAACCCTTTCGGCGCGCCGATCTGGTGCTGCGCGTGGGCCGCGATCCGCGTGTCATGGGCATGCCCGATCTGGTGCTGGACGAGAAGGGCTGGCGCGCGACGATCTCGGTCCAGGGCGTGCGCCACTACGTGGTGATCCCCTGGGAGGCCTGCGCGCGAATGTGGGTGGGCGAGCCGTACGCCGGGCCGATCGTCGTGTGGCCCGCTGCGATCGAGAAGCCGAAGCCTCCCGCTCCGAGCGGCCCCACGTTGAGAGTGGTCAAGGGCGGCGCTTAAAGAACGTTTCGGTCTCCGCTCCCTCAGAAACGACGACGACCGCGCCGATGCGGTCGACGCGGTCGCTGTGGAGGAACGTGTCGTTCCCATTTGTGGGTGAGGATTTAGGGCTTGGCGGGCACCGCTCCGCTCGCCTGCGCCTCGGTGGGCTTGGCGGCAGCCGCCGGCTTCGGTGCGGGGGCAGCCTTCGACGCAGGAGCGGGCGCAGCAGGCGCAGCGGCTGCGGCAGCCCCCTTCGGCGCAGGGGCAGGAGCGGCAGCCCCGCCCTTCGGCGCAGGGGCCGGCGCGGCGGGAGCCGCTGCGGCAGCCGTGTCCTTCTTCGGTGCGGCGGCAGGAGCCGCTGCGGCGGCGGCGCCCTTCGGGGCGGCGACGGGCGCGGCATGGGCGGCAGCTCCGGCCTTCGGGGCAGGAGCCGCTGCGGCAGCCGTGTCCTTCTTCGGTGCGGCGGCAGGAGCCGCTGCGG
>JBIQKA010000120.1:0-14892 GCA_044507075.1 Myxococcales bacterium | reverse complement strand
CACAGTCGAAGATGACCATGTCGTAGGCGTTGATGGCGCTCTGGGAGGCGAACAGGGTGGTGTCGTCGACCGAGATGTCGCCGCTAGTCGTGTTCGTCGTGGTACTCCAGGTGCAGCTCCAGGTTTCACAGGAACTCTTGTTGTTGAGGAGGCCACAGCCGAGTCCTCCGGTGCAGGAGGAGGTCGTGGTGGTGACCTGCCCCTCCATGCGCGCGCCGTTGGCGCGGTACATGTGGATGCGTCCGTTACCCGAGGGCACCGTGAACTCGCTCTCCGAGATGCCCATGTTGCGCAGTACGCACTCCATCTCGTCGACGTAGCCCGTGGACACCGCGATCTTGGGCAGGTGGGTGCCGGGGAGGCCGTCGTTGCTGTCCTTGGCGAGATAGGTCAGCGCTGCGTTGAGGGACCTCGTGGCCCCGCAACTGACGACGTTGTCCGAGACCTCCACCACACGTCGCCACTTGCCGATCTTGATCACCAGGTTGAACTCCTGGCCCACGGGGATGCGGCCCTCGAGTGTGAAGGCGCCCGTGGCGTCGGTCACTGCCGCGGCCAGGATCGACTGCCCGTCGGCCACCAGCTGCTCGTCATCGCAGCGACCGCACGAGGCCGGGTTGTTGGCTTCCACGCCCTCGAAGATATCGGGCAGCGGTACGTTTGGATCTGCCGGGATGTACACGAGCGCGTTGGGGACCGGCAGGCGGTTGATCCAAGTGCCGTTGCTGTTCTGACGACCGGGGGTGCGCACCGTGCCGGTGAGCCGCGTCGCGGCGGCGTTGGGGCAGGTGGGCAGGTCGTCGCAGAGCGCGCCGACACATCCCGGGCCGCCCGAGAGGCACTGGTTTTTGCCCTGGTCGTTCTCGATGCAGGCTGCGGCCGCACCGCACGAGCCCGTGCAGCTGAGATCGGTGGGTGAGCAGCCGCCCCAGCAGTTGATCTGGCCGCCGCAGCCGTTGGGCACGACGCCGCAGGAGTGACCGAGCGCCTGGCAGGTTTGGGCGGTGCAGGGGGTCGTGGGGGGCGTACCGCAGGTGTTGGCCTGGGTCGCGCCGCAGAGCTGGCCGTTCGGGCAGGCGCTGCCGCAGTTGACGGTGGGCTCGGTGTGACAGCCGGTGGCGACGACGCCGCACTTGCCGCTGCAGATGTTGGCCGGAGGCGTGCAGGGCGGGACCGTGGGGGTACCGCAAGTGTTCGCGCCGCCCAAGCCGCACTGCTGACCGCTGGCGCAGGTGCCGCAGCTGACCGTGCCGCCGCAGCCGTTGGAGACCAGGCCGCAGCCGCCGGTCGCGGGGCAGACCTCTGCCGCGCTCTTGGGCTTGCAGGTGTTCACGCACTCGTTCGCGATGCACACCTCGGTGCCCGCGCTACAGACGTCGCCGCCGTTGCCGGCGCCGCAGTTGTAACCGGGGCCGCTACAGCCATCGGAGACCCAGCCGCACTTGCCAGCGCAGGCGATGTTCGCGGGTGTGCAGGTTGCCGGATCGGGGCCGTCGCCCATTCCGCACTGGCCGGCCGTGCCCCCGCCGCCGCAGGTGGTGCCGGTCGGACACTTGTAGGCGCCGCTTTCGACGGTCTCGCAGTTGATGTTTCCGCCGCAGCCGTCGCCCACGATGCCGCAGGTGTTGGTGCAGGCGGCCGCTGGCGTGAGCGCGGTGCAGGTCTGGTCCGGGGGCAGCGCGATGCACTGGTTGGCCGTGGGGCTGTTGGCCGTCTCGTCACAACGCTGCGAAGCGTTGCAGGTCACACCCAAGTTGGCGGGGCCGCACACGTAGACGTCGCCGCAGCCGTTGCTCACGATGCCGCACTTGCCGTTGCAGGCGTCGTTCTCCGGGATCGGCGTGCAGGCCGCCGGAATCGGTTCGCAGACCTCGCTCTTACAGTACTCGCCGTCCGCGCAGGTGATGCCCTGGTTGCTCGGGCCGCAGGTGATGACGCCGCTACAGCCGTTGGAGACGGTGCCGCACTTGCCGGCACACGCGGTGGCCGGATCCACGGGCGTACAGTCCTCGGGGTCCGGGTAGTCGCACTTGTCGGGGCGCTTGACGCCGCAGATCATTCCGTCCGCGCACGCGCCGCAGTCCAAGAAACCGCCGCACAGGTCGTTCACGCCTTCGCCGCAGTCGTCCGGCTCGCAGGCGTCTTTACAGTTGGCCCGCGCATCGCCGTCCCCATCGCCGTCGCCGTCGCCGTCACCGGGCTGGTCGCCATCGCCGTCGCCGGGCTGATCTCCGTCGCCGTCGCCCATGTTCCCGACGCTGCCGTCGACCCCCGAATCGTTATCGAGGCCGCCGCCGCCGGGACCTCGTCCGCTCCCGCCCTCGCCGCTACACGCGACGATCAGCAAGGAAAAACACATAGAAGCTGCTCGCAACCAGCTGGGACGACGGCGCATGGACGCTCCTGCAACGCAACAGTGAAGGGACTGCCTCGCCGATGTTATTCGTTCTCGTCAGATTCCTTCAATGGTCGTGAATACGTCGTTTGAGTTCTCTCTCACTTTTTTGAGCGGATACTCTCCTGAACGCCGTGTTCGGGGCGCGACCTTCGGTGCGTATTTGAACGCGAATGTCGGCTCGCCGGCACATCCGCAGCCATGTTTTGCGATCGCCTGGCGCGCGTTGCCGCGGTTCAAGCGTCTTGGAGCTGCCCCAACGCCCGGTCGATGAAGACGACCTGGGCAGGGTTGATCTTGCTGCGCGCCGCCTCGGGGTCGAAGAAGGCCACGCGATCGATCTCGGGCACCTCACGCATGATGCCCGAGCGGGGCGGCCACATCAGGGAGAAGGTGTTGCTCCTCAATTGCGAGGGGTCGCAGTCCCCCTCGAAGGCAAAGGCGTGGACGACCTTGCCCCCTGCCTGGGTCACATGTCCGAGCGGCCAATAGCGCCCGGCTTTCGCGCTGAACCCGGTCTCTTCCTCGAATTCCCGGCGCGCGGCGGTCAGCAGATCTTCGCTCCCCTCGAGCAGCCCCTTGGGAATGCTCCAGGCTCCGGCGTCCTTGCGGGCGAAGAAAGGCCCACCGGGATGCGCCAGCAGAAACTCCCAGCCGCCCGGGCAGCGGCGCGCCATCAACAGGCCCGCGCTGACTTTCTTGGAGCCGGGCATCGGCCGAACCCTAGATTTCGATGGGCTTGAGGTCGTCCGAGGCCAGCAGCGGCGCTTCGGTCTTCGCCTGCACCTCGGCGGCACTCACCCCCGGCGCCACCTCCCTCAAGATGAGACCTTCCTCCGTCACGTCGATCACCGCCAGGTCCGTGATGATGCGGTGGACAACACCCACGCCGGTCAGGGGCAGCTTGCACTCGTTGAGGATCTTGGGCTGCCCCTCCTTGTTGGTGTGCTCCATGATCACGATCACCTTCTTGGCCCCGTGCACGAGGTCCATGGCGCCGCCCATGCCCTTGATCATCTTCTCGGGGATCATCCAGTTGGCCAAATCGCCTTTCTTGGAGACCTCCATGCCGCCGAGCACCGCGACGTCCACATGCCCGCCGCGGATCATCGCGAACGAGGTGGCGCTATCGAAGGTGGCGGCGCCGGGGAGGGCGGTGACGGTCTGCTTGCCGGCGTTGATCAGCGCCGGGTCCTCCTCCCCCTCGTAGGGGAAGGGTCCCGTCCCAAGTAGGCCATTTTCGCTGTGCAGCTGGACCTCGACGCCCTCGGGGATGTAGTTGGCGCAGAGGGTGGGCAAGCCGATGCCGAGGTTGACGTAGTTGCCATCTTGGAATTCTTGAGCGGCGCGTTTGGCGATCTGCTCCCGGGTCAACATAAGGCGATCATCCCTTCTTGCGCGTGGTGACACGCTCGATGCGATTCTGGTGGCGGCCGCCCCCGACGACGACCCGCTGCACGAAGATGCCCGGCAAATGCACCTGATCGGGGTCGATCGTGCCCACCTCGACCAGTTCCTCGACCTCGGCGATGGTCACACGGCCTGCCATGGCACACAGGGGGTTGAAGTTGCGCGCCGTCTTCTCGAACACGAGGTTGCCTAAGCGGTCGCCTCTCTTGGCCTTGACGATCGCGAAGTCGCCCCTGATGGCTTGCTCGAGGACGTAGTCCTTGTCGCCGAAGCGCCGCGTCTCTTTGCCCTCGGCGACCACGGTACCGAACCCCGCTGGCGTGTAGAACGCGGGCACGCCGGCGCCCCCTGCGCGCAGCTTTTCCGCCAGCGTCCCCTGGGGAGTGAGCTCGACCTCCAGCTCGCCGCTCAGCACTTGCCGCTCGAACTCCTTGTTCTCGCCCACGTAGCTCGAGACCATCTTCTTGATCTGCTTGTTCCGCAGGAGAAGGCCGAGGCCGAAGTCGTCCACACCGCAGTTGTTGGAGACGACCGTGAGATTCTTGACGCCGCGCTCGACCAGGGCGGCGATGGACAATTCGGGAATTCCGCACAAGCCGAAACCACCCGCCAGTACCGTCATCCCGTCCTGGATGTCCGCGACGGCTTTCGCAGCGCTTTCAACCACTTTGTCCATGTTGCGCAAATACCATCCCGGGCTCTCGCGCTCAAGAGGACTGAACGGTCATTCAATCCGCGGCTGAGCGAACCCAAGCCCTATGGTGAAGGCATCGCGCCCATTTTAGCGAGCACGATCGATGCGCTCCGCTCAGCGGCTCTGGTCGATGCGCTCGACGAAGCGCGCGAACAGGTAGCGGGCGTCGTGGGGGCCGGCGCTGGCCTCGGGGTGGTACTGCACGCTGAAGGCGCCGCTCTCGGGGTGCTCGATGCCCTCACAGGTGCCGTCGTTGAGATGGATGTGGGACATGTTGGCCTTGCCCTTCATCGAGTCCACGTCCACGCAGAAGCCGTGGTTCTGCGTGGTGACCTCGATGCGGCCAGTGGCCAGGTCCTTCACGGGCTGGTTCAGGCCGCGGTGGCCGAACTTGAGCTTGTAGGTGCTGGCGCCGAGCGCGAGCGAGAGCAGCTGGTGCCCGAGGCAGATGCCGAACAAGGGCTTTTTGCCCAAGAGCGCGCGGATGGTCGGGATGGCATGGCTGACCGCCGCGGGATCGCCGGGGCCGTTCGACAGGAAGATGCCGTCGGGGTTCAGGGCGAGGATCTCGCTCGCGCTGGTCTGCGAGGGCACGACCGTGACGCGGCAACCCAAATCCACCAGGCTACGCAGGATGTTGAGCTTGACGCCGTAGTCCACCGCCACGACGTGGCGCGAGCCCGCGGTGCCCAGCTCAGACTTCCAGATGCCCGAGCCCTCGGTCCAGGCGTAGCTCTCGCGCGTGCTCACGCTATCGGCGAGGTTCAGCCCGTCCATGGGGGGCGCGGCCTTTGCGCGGTCGTGCAGCGTCTTGGCGTCTTCGATGCCGATGGCCGCCATCTGCGCGCCAGCGTCGCGGATGTGGCGCGTGAGTGCGCGGGTGTCCACGCCGGCGATGCCCGTGACGTTGTGGCGCTTGAGGTATGTGTTGAGGCTCTCGCTCGCGCGCCAGTTGCTCACCACCGAGCTCAGCTCGTGCACGACGAAGCCGGCCACCCGCGGCTTGGCCGTCTCGGTGTCCTCCACGTTGACGCCGGTGTTGCCCATCTGGGGGGCCGTCATGGTGACCAGCTGGCCCGCGTAGGAGGGATCGGTGAGGACCTCCTGGTAGCCCGTCATGCCCGTGGTGAACACGGCTTCGCCGACGGTGCTCTCCGTGGCACCGATGGACACGCCCTCAAAGACGCGGCCGTCTGCGAGCACGAGGCGAGCCGGGATCGAAGGGCTGCGTGGAAGCGGGCGGTCCCGCCCGCGCGCAACATCTGGATTGTCCTGGGTGCTGGTCATCGCTCCCACACGACCTCTCCCCCGACGACAGTCATCCGCACCGCGCCGACGACTTCCTTGTTCAGGAGGGGGGTGTTATGTGACCGCGAACGTAGCGCTTCCTTCGTGATCGTCCAGCGTAGGGCCGGGTCCAACACGACCAGATCCGCACGCGCGCCCTCTTTGAGCGTGCCGCCCTCGATCTGGGCTACGCGCGACGGGGAGGTCGAGAGCGCTTCCACCAGCCGCAGCGCCGAGAAGTGTCCCTGGCTTACCAGCGGCAAGAGCGCGGCGAAGGTCGTCTCGAGGCCGTTGATGCCATGGGCTGCCTGCTGGAATTCGCAGTCCTTCTCCAGGGTGCTGTGGGGGGCGTGGTCGGTGGCGATGCAATCGATGGTGCCGTCCTTGACCGCCTCGATCAGCGCCGCGCGATCTTCTTCGCTGCGGATGGGCGGGTTGACCTTGCAGTAGGTGTCGTACGAGAGCAGCGCTTCGTCGGTGAGCGTGAGGTGGTGCGGCGTGACCTCGGCCGAGACCTTCAGGCCGCGCGACTTGGCCTCCCGCAAGAGGCGCACGGACACCATGCTCGAGATGTGGGCCACGTGGTAGCGGGCGCCACCTACGGCCTCGGTCAGCAAGAGGTCGCGGGCCACGATGATGTCCTCCGCCACGCGCGGCCAGCCACGCAGCCCAAGCCGCGTGCTCACGACGCCCTCGTGCATCAGCGCCTTGGCGGTGAGGTCGTGATCTTCACAGTGCTGGGAGACCAGGAGGTCGAACGTTTTTGCGTATTCCAACGCCCGCCGCATGACGGCGGCGTTCATCACGCACACGCCGTCGTCGCTGACACCGATGGCCCCCGCATCCCGCAGGTCCGCCATCTCCGTGAGCTCCTTGCCCTCGGCCTTCTTGGTGATGGCGCCAAACGGCAAGAGGCGCGGGCCGCCCACCGACTTGGCCCGGGCCACCATCATTTCGGTGATGGCCCGGTTGTCGTTGATCGGCTTGGTGTTCGGCATGGGACAGACGGTGGTGAAGCCGCCCGCCGCCGCCGCCGCAAGCCCCGTGGCGATATCCTCTTTGTACTCCTGACCGGGTTCCCGGAAGTGCACATGCAAATCCACGAACCCGGGAGCGAGCCACAGCCCGTGCGCGTCCACCACGCGAACGCGCTCACCGCTGAGCCCCGCGCCTGCATCGCGTCCAACCCGCGCGATACGACCGCCCTCTACGACTACATCCTGAATATCGTCGAGTTGTCTCGACGGATCGAGGACCCGCGCTCCGCGAAAAACCAGCATCGCCTGCCCCACTACGAGACGCCGTGCACCCTGTCAATCCAGTTCACGGCTGCCGATGCTGAGCGCGCGGATCAGACGACCTGTTGCAGGGTCTCTTCGGCCTTGGGGGCCGGGGCGCCGAGGTCGTCGGCGATCTGCTTTTCGTTCACGCGTGCCTTCATCGCGATGATCTTGCGGCACAGGGACGCGAAGTCCTTGTTCCGGACCGCCATGGTGGGCGAGCCGCCGCGCAGGAGGGTCTGAACGATGAAATCCATCACCTGGATTTCGCCTTCCGAGAAGCTGTTGCTGATCCGCATGTCCAGTTTCTAACATCGCTTTTTGCGAAGGACAACGACTGACGTGCAACGTAGCGTCACAAAAAGTAGGGCCAGACGGATGTATGGTCACATAACGGCCTGAAATATAAAGAGAAAACACAGGATCACGCGTGCTTCTTTTTTGATCCCCCGTCGGCGATCGGGGGGTGGATCAAGTGCGATCCGTCGCGATCTGGGGCCGATCGATGAACGATCTGCCGGTCAGCGGGCACGGGGAGAGGAGGCGAGGGGCGCGCGTGTTCAAGCCCGGATCGCCCGGCTTTCCCGCCCTGAACGCACACTGCCCGCGCGCCGTGCCCGCGCCCGAACGCTCCCGTGGCCCCCGCAGGCTTGACTGCTGGACCGCGCTGATCGAGGTCGGCCCGAGGCCGTCCTGTCGGTTACGGCGTGGGTCCGACGCAGGGGGCGGCACCACCCGCATCCATGTGGAGTTCGGTCCCCACTGGGCTCGAGCGTGTAACGCGTCGCCGATGTCAGCCGACGCGATCGGCCGCCGTGCAGCTCGTCACCTCGTCGACCGTGGTGATGCCCTTGCACGCCTTGTCGATGCCGCTCATGCGTAGGGTCCAGATTCCCTCGCGGATCATCTGCTCCTTGAGCTCGGCCGTCGAGCAGCCCTGCAGCACCATCTCCTTGAGCGCGTCGGTCATCGGCATGACCTCGTAGAGCGCCACACGCCCCTTGTAGCCGCTGCCGCCGCAGGTCGTGCAGCCGCGGCCCTTCATCAGCGTGGCGGTCTTGATCTGCTCCTCGCTGAAGCCCACCTCGCGCAGCACTTGCGGCTCGATGGTGGTCGGCGCCTTGCAGTCGCCGCAGATTCGGCGCGCCAGGCGCTGCGCCAGGACCAGGTTGAGCGCGCCGGTGACCAGGAAGGGCTCTACGCCCATGTTGAGCATGCGCGAGACGGTGCTCGGGGCGTCGTTGGTGTGCAGGGTGGAGAGCACCAAGTGGCCGGTCAGCGCGGCCTTGATGGCGATCTCGGCGGTCTCGAAGTCGCGGATCTCGCCGACCATGATGATGTCCGGATCCTGACGCAAGAAGCAGCGCAGGGCGGCCGCGAAGTTGAGCCCGATGTCATCGTGCATCTGGCACTGGTTGATGCCGTAGAGGTTGTACTCGACGGGGTCTTCCGCGGTGCTGATGTTGGTGTCCTCGGTGTTGAGCTCCGAGAGCGCCGAGTAGAGCGTGGTGGTCTTGCCCGAGCCGGTCGGGCCCGTGACGAGCACCATGCCGTAGGGCTGGTTGATCGCCCACTTGAAGTCCTTGAGCTGCTTCTCCTCGAAGCCGAGCTTCACCATGTCGAGCTGCAGGTTGCTCTTGTCGAGCAAGCGCATGCAGATCTTCTCGCCGAACAGCGTGGGCAAGACGGACACGCGGAAGTCCATCTCCTTGCCCCTGCCGAGCTTGAGCTTGATGCGTCCGTCCTGCGGCAGGCGGCGCTCCGCGATGTCGAGCGAGCTCATGATCTTGAGGCGCGACGCGATCGCGTTCTTGAGCTTGAGGGGCGGGTGCATCTCCTCGTGCAGGACGCCGTCGATGCGGTAGCGCACGCGCATCTGCTTCTCGTAGGGCTCGATGTGGATGTCCGAGGCGCGCTTCTTGATCGCGTTGAGCAGCATGGCGTTGCAAAGACGCACGACCGGGGCGTCCTCCGAGGCCCGCTCGAGATCGAGCACGCTCGACTCCTCGCTCTCCATGGCGTCGAAGTCGATGGCGTTCTCGTCGAACCCCTCCATGATCTGGTCGTAGTCGATCTCTTCGGCCTTCTCCTGGACGGCATAGTAGGCGGCGACCGCCTTCTCGATGGCGGTGATCGGCGCGACCACCGGCTCCACGTTGTAGCCGGTGAGGAATTTGATGTCGTCGACGGCGTGCAGGTTCGACGGGTCGCTCATGGCGACGATCAGCGAGGAGCCCGCGCGTGAGACCGGGATCAAGCCGTGGCGTTGGCAGACGTCCTTGGGCACCAGCTTGACGACGTCTTCATCGATGTCGAACTCGTCGAGGTTGATCGTCTCGACCCGGTACTGCTTGCTGAGGAAGTCGGTGATCTCGCGGTCCGAGATCACGCCCATCTTGGCGAGGGCATAGCTGAGGGTCGTGTTGGCCTTCTTTTGTTCGTCCTGCGCTTGCCGAAGCTGGGCCAGGCTGATCAGCTTTTCGCGAACAAGTAGCTCACCGAGTCGATTGTCCGTCGCCATCGTGGGGATCGGCTCCTCGCATCCAAGGGGACTGCCAAAAGCGCGCGTTGCGCGCGCCGCGTCAGTGTACACGGACGACAAGCCCGGCGAATACTCGGATGGGAGCCGAGCTGGTCGGCCCGAACGCTGTGCGACGACGCACTGGCCGTCCCCGCCGGATGTGCGTCCCGGCCCACAAACCGCCGATTCGCGTGCTCACCGACGCCGCGGTTCGGCCCCCGTGCGGAGCTGGGCCTGTTGCCGCTCGGACGGGGTAGGGTTACACCAGCGCCGAAACACGGAACCCGCCGTTTTTCCGTTGGTTGTCGAGGCGCGTCCCGGAGGCGTACGAGGCCCATCGCAGAGCGCTGTCCCGCGCGAGCTAGGTAAAGCCGTGGCAAAGCCCAAGATTAGTCCCCCCAAGAAAGTCGATATCGCTGAGGCAGCCGCGCAGGTGGAGATGCCCGGCATCAAGTGGAAGGTGGTGGGCGCCATCGCGGGCGGCTTCGTGATCCTCTGGATCACCGCCGCCATGATGATCCCCGCCGTGGGCTACTGGGGCCTCGGCGCGGTGGGGGTGCTCACGCTGGCGGCGCTCGGGCTCGGCCTCTACGTCTTTCGGCTGACCCGCAAGCAGCGCGAGATCCTCGACATCATGAAGGGGGCGCAGGGCGATCAGGGGCGCCGCGAGGCCATCGCGCGCCTCGGCACGGGCGGCGACAAGGACGCCATGAAGGCGCTGGCGCGGGCCCAGCTCCTGGCCCAGGAGGATCCGAACAAGGCGATCGCGGCGCTCGAGGCGATCGACGTCGCCAAGGCCCCCGCGGTCGTGCAAGACGAGGTGCGCTCGCAGCTCGCGATGATGTATTTGTTCCTCAACCGCGTGAAGGACGCGCGCCCCTTGGCGGAGGAGATCAAGCTCGAGCGGCAGCCCGACGCGAAGGTCAAAGCCAAGTACGCGGCCGTGGTCGCGGAGGCCTTTGCGCGCACGGGCAAGCACGAGGACGCCAAGAAGATGCTCGACGAGTACAAGGCCGACGACCCGTCGCTCGCAGGCGAGATCGCGCCCCTGCTCTACCGCGCCCAGGTGTTCACCTACTCGGCCACCAAGAATCGGGGCCTCGCCAAGAAGGCGCTCGACGCGCTGGTGAAGATCGATCCGAACATGCTCGCGCCCTTCGTCCAGAAGAACACCAAGCCCGAGCTGCAGAAGCTGGCGCTCGCCGCGCTGGCCGACGCGGGGCTCGCGCCGCGCCAGCAGATGAAAGTGCGCATGAAGCCGTGAAGGTGGCGTGAGCTTGGCCGAGCCTTGGACAGTACGGCGGGTGATCGCCTGGATTCAGGGCGACTTCGAGCGCCGGGGGATCGAGAGCGCCCGGCTGGAGGCGGACTTGATCGTCGCCCACGCGCTCTCGCTCAAGCGCATCGCGCTGTTTCTCGACCTGGACAGGCCGCTCGTCGACGCCGAGCTCGGCGCGGTGCGAGCGCTCGTGGAGCGCCGGCGTAACCACGAGCCGATGGCCTACCTGCTGGGGGAGCGCGAGTTCTTCGGCCGTCCATTTTCGGTCGATCGCAGCGTGCTGATCCCGCGGCCGGATACCGAGACCCTGGTGGAGCAAGCGCTCGAGTTCTTGCGCACGAAGGCGCCGGCAGGGCCGGTGCTGGACCTGTGCGTGGGCAGCGGGGCGGTGGTCGTCAGCCTCGCGGCCGAGCTCCCCGAGCGAACGTTCGTGGCGACCGATCTCTCCTCCGACGCGCTCGCGGTGGCGCGTAGGAACGCAGCGCGGCACGGGGTCGAAGCCCGGGTTTCGCTTCGGCAGGGAGACCTGTTCGGCGCGCTCGAGCCGGACGCGCGCTTCGCGTGTATCACCGTCAATCCGCCCTACATCGGCAGCGACGAGATGGCACAGCTCGCGCCCGACGTGCGGGATCACGAGCCGCGCATGGCGCTCGACGCGGGACCAGATTCGTTGGTGTTCTACCGCCGGCTGGCGCGTGAGGCGGGCGGACGCCTCCTGCCCGGGGCCATGCTGCTCGCGGAGGTCGGATACACGCAGGCCGAAGCCGTCATGACGCTGTGGCGGGACGCGGGCTTTCAGGACGTGCGCGCGCACCGTGATCTAGGCGGCGTCGCGCGCGTGGTGACGGGGCGTCAGGCCGCGGCCTCCGCTTGAGGCTCGGCGCGGCGCCGCAGGCGCAGGGCACCTTCGGCGATCGCTGCGAGCCCGAGGATCAGCCAGAACCAGTTCTCCACGCCGCGCGGGCGGGCAGCGCCGGCACGCCCAGGCTGCCCGTGGGCCGCCTCGGGTTTGCGCTCGTCGATCGCGCTGTCACGCGTGTCCGGGACCACCGTGAACGACAGCTGTCGGACCTCGCGCTCGCCGCGCTCGCCGAACGAGGCGAAGGAGCGGTAGATGCCGGTCACGGAGGTGTCCTCGATGCGGACCTGACCACGTTCGGTGTCCACGTCGAGGCGACGGCCGTCGGGCGTCACGATGTAGAGCGAGCGGGCTCCCGTGGGGACGCGCGCGGTGAGGATGGTCCCCGCGGGGTGCGGCCCGCGGGGCAGGGCGTCGACCGCTGCGAGGCCGCGCACCAGCCCGTGTAGGAGGGGGAGAAATCCGGGCGTGAGCGGGAGGTCCCCCCAGTCGTCGTCGATCGTGGTGGTGAGCAGGGCCGTGCGCCCGTTCTGGTGCTGGCCCGCGACCAAGAGCGGCGTGCCGTCCGCATATCGCAGGAGCGTGGCCGCAGGCGGCGTCGGCGGTTCGAGCAAGAGCCGCTTGTGCACGCGCGCTGTTTCGAGCCCCAGGCCCGCTTCAGGCAAGAGGTCGCCGGGCGTGACGTGCAGGAGGTCGATGGCGAGCGGCGGGTCGGCGGGCGCGTTGCTGCGTGGCACGGCCGGCAGCAAGGCCTGCATGCCCCCACGGTAGGCGAAGGCGTCGACGTGGTCGCCCGCGGTGATCAGGAGGCCTCCGCCGCGCGCCACGTGGCGCTCCAGGCGCTCGGCGACCTGAGCGCTCGGGGCGGTCACGTTCGAGAGCACCACCACGTCGAAGGAAGAGAGCTCGGTGCTGCCCAGGCCGTCGGTGTCGATGCGCGTGACGCGCGGAGCGGCGCGCGCCCCGTCGTCGACGGCCAGGGCGACCGACAAAAAGCGGAGCTCATCGTCGAGCTGATTCGGCGCAGGATCGCCATCGACGAGGAGCACGGAGAGCTCGGAGCCCTCGTCGAGTGAGAGGGCGCGATGGTCGTCCCCTGCGAGCGCGTTGGGGGTGTCGATGCGCAGCTCGAGCACGCGGCCCTGGGAGATCTCGCCCTGGGGGATGGAGATCTGCGCGGTGCCGACGTCGTCGTTCACGGGGATGCTTGCTTCGGCCACGGTTTTTCCGTCCACGCGCACGGACACGTCGACCTCCTGCGGAGCCTGCTGGCCGCCGATGGCGACGTTGAGCGTGGCCGGCTCGCTCAGGTCCCCCCCTCGGCTCAAGGCCATGCTCGCCACGTAGACGTTGCCGCGGGAATCTGGGCTCGCGAGGCATTCGACGCGCAGGTTCGCGCCGCTGCTCGAGAGGCGATCGGCGTTGGCGTGACTCGCGCAATCGGTGAGCACAAGGACCTCCTTGACCGGCAGGCGCGAGCCGCCGAGCTCGCGCTGCGCGAGCTGCACCGCGCGTCCCAGGGCGGTGCCGCGCGCGCCGACGCGGTCGACGCGGGAGAGGTCGCGCTTGATGGCCGCGAGATCCGTGGAGCGCGGAGACAAGAGGCGCGGCTCGTTGCCGCCCAGCACGATCGCAGCCTCCGAGTCGGGCGCGAGCTCGCCCAGGATCCATTCGGCGCGCGCGCGGGCCGCCTCGAGCAGGTTCCCGGAGAGGCGCGCCTTGCGCTCCATGGACATGGAGTCATCGATCACCACGGCCAGCGCGATCGGACGCTCGCTGGCGTAGCTCGCCACGCGGGAGAGAAAGGGGCGCGACAGCGCGAAGGCGAACAGGGCGGTCAGGAGGATGCGCGCGTAGAGCAGCGGCCGGTCGCGGAACGAGAGCGTACGGCGCCTCTGCGCGACGGCGCGCGACAGCAGGGCGATGGTGGGCAGCGCGAGCTCGCGCAAAGTCCGACGGCGCACGCGATGGAGCCAAAGGGGGATGCCCACGCCGAGCAGGGCGAGCAGGGCGAGCGGGAGTCCTAAGCCCATCGCGAGCCCCCTTCGGGCGCGATGGCTTCGCGCAGGATTTCGTGCAGCGGACGGTCGGTGGAGGCGAGCACGTAGCGCGCACCGGACGTCGCGCAGGCCGCCTGGACGCGCCCGCGGAACGCCTCGAGCTCTCGCAGATAGGCCTCCCGCAGGAGGCGCGCGTCCGCCTCGATCGCAGGCTCGCCCTCGGTCCCGAGAAAGCGCATCGGCTCCTTGAAGGGCAAGTTCAGCTCGTCCTGGTGCAGGACGTGGAGCAGGCACACGCGGTGGCCGCGGCTGCTGAGGCGCGAGAGGCCGCGCAGCGCGTCCTCGTCGAAGTCGAGGCAGTCGCTCGCGATCATGATGGCGCCGTGTTTGTGCGCACGCTCCGCGAGCTCTTGGATGGATGTCGAGAGAAGCGTCTGGGTGCCCGGTTCGGGCGGCGTGGCGAGCACCTCGAGCAGCGCCCGCACGTGGGCCTGTCCGCCGCGCGGGGGAATGAAGCGGGTGAGGCCCGTGGAGAACAGGGCGACCCCCGCCGCGTCGCCCTGGCGCAGCAGCACCTCGGCGGCAGCACCGAGCAGCGTGGCTGCACAGCCCACCTTGGTCGCCACGAAGGCGGGGCCCCCGTACAGCATCGAGCCCGACAGATCGAGCGCGAGCACGGCCCGCAGCTGCGCCTCGTGCTCGAAGTGCTTCACGCGGTGGTGATCGCTGCGCGCGAACGCGCGCCAATCGATGGTGCGTGGATCATCGCCGTGGCGATACGGGCGATGCTCGGCGAACACCAGGCCGCCGCCGCGCCGCCGGCTCTTGTGCAAGCCCGTGAACAGCCCGTCGACCACGCCGTCCACGGCGAAGCGGAGATGCTCGAGGCGCTCGACGAACGAGGGGTCCACGGCGCTGGGCGCGCCGCCCGGGCGGGGCCGATCCGTAACGCGACGCGCATCGTTCTCGTGGCCCGGTCCGCCCGCTTCGACCGCGTCGTCCTTGCTCACGACCGAACCGACCTCGCGACGCTTGCGATGATGTCGGCGGTGCGCACGCCCTCGGCCTCGGCGCGGAAGCTCGGGACCAGACGATGTCGGAACACTGGGCCGACCAGCGCGCGCACGTCCTCGATCTCCGCGGTCAGCCGGCCGTCCAGCGCGGCGC
>JBIQKA010000119.1:0-15153 GCA_044507075.1 Myxococcales bacterium | reverse complement strand
GATGCCGTCGCCACCACACTCCTGCACTGGGCAAAGACCGATCGCTGCGTCACAGTGTCGATCTCGCAGTGCAGCAGGGCCGACTACTTACGGTGAACGCCGAGGGGACGATCGAGGTTCACGCACATGGGCCGGCGTCCGCGGTGGAGCTTGCGAATCCGCCCACTGGCAAGGGATGGGTGCACGTCGCGGCACAAAAGCGCTGGGCCTGCGCCGTGAGAAAAGACGGACACGCGGAGTGTTGGGGCACGTCCTCCGACCCGCGCTACACGCCCGCAGGGCGATTTCGGCAGGCCACCGTCGGTGCAAGTCATCTCTGTTTGCTCTCGACCGAGAACGAGGTTCGGTGTTGGTCGTGGCTCGTAGGCTCGGGGTCCTTCCTGGAGTCGGCGGCCTCGATGGTGCAGGTGTCCGCAGGAAACCAGATGACCTGCGCGCTTGGAGAGGACTTCAAAGCCCACTGCTGGGGAGAGCAAGGCTATCCGGATCCAACGGATGACTTCACCGAGGTCTCGGCCGGCTCCTCGAGCTCCTGCGGGATCCGGAAGGTCGACGGAGCGCTGATCTGTTGGAACCACGGCGGGACCACCAACTGGTTTGGTCAGACGCAATGGGTTGGCTACCGCGACCCCTGAGCATGAGCTGCCGTGCGGCGCAGGTCGCTGCCACAAGGTGCCACGTTCAACGCCCTTGCCAAAGCCCAAGAGAGAGCTGAACACCACCGCTCCAAGCGGCCAAGACCTTCGTGCTGGCTCACCTCGTCTCGGGGTGGGACCGTGGCACGATGTGCCGGGTGAAGGAGTCCCTTGCGACTTACTCGCTGGACTGCGCCGAGGCATTCCCGAGACATGCGTCGAGATCTTTCTCCCGCCGGCAGGTGCTTCGCCGAAGAATGCGCCATGTCCACGTGCGGCTCGGTCGCCTGGCCGCGCTTGGTACGTCTCCCTCTCGGACCATCGTCCCGGCATCGATGGGTCGGTTTCCGATTCGGCGTCGCAGCTGGAGATCTCGGCCGATGTCGGCGATATGGAGATCGTGGCACATCGCGGAGAGTCTATTCCGCTGCCCTGAAGGCCTGGACATGCGCGACCGCGCATACCCGCGGCACGGCTTCACGCCGGGCCACGGCGAGGAGTTACGGTCGTTCAACCCGACGGTCAGCGCATAGCCTTTCCCAACGATTGCTCAGGGGGGCGTCGAGGCGGTACGCTCCGGCGATGATCTCCGCTATGCGCGTCGTTCATCTGCTCTCGTTCGTGGGTTCTCTCGCGCTCGTCGCGTGCGGGACCGGCGGCGGCTCGATGTCCTCGCGCGGAGGCGCGCGGGGCAGCGACGGCGGATCGGTGTCCTCCAGCAGAGACGCGGGCGGGGCGGCGACCGGGTTGTGCTCCGGCCTGCGCGACGACTTCGCCGGCCCCACTCTGGATTCCACCAGGTGGCGCACCATCGGCTTCACCGGCTGGACGCCGGAGATCGTCGACGGCCGACTGACGTACACGCCGCTTGCAGGCCACGCGAACACGCGCAGGGGGCTCGTCCTGTCTGCGCAGGCCTTTAACATGACCGGCTGTTCCACCGCGGTCGAGATCGCACGTCCGCTCCCGGCGGGGATCAGCGGAGAGGTCGCCGTGTCGCTCACTCTCGCCGCCGCCATGATGGTCGTGCGGTCGGGCACGCTCAGCTTCTCAGCGCTCGTGGATGGCTCCACGAAGACCGCCTCGATCCCGTTCGATCCGGCTGCGCATCGCTGGTGGCGCTTCCGCGAGGCGGCGGGCGTTCTCTTCATGGAGACCGCACCCGACGGGCGCACGTGGACCGAGCACTTCCAAGCCGCGCATGGCGCGAACGCCAGCTCCGTGCAGCTCGCGATCAACGTGATCGACAACAGCATCACGGGAGTCTTCGACGACCCTCAGTTGGACAACGTCAACGTCGCGCCGTGAGGGGCGGGCGGGGCGAAAGTTTCGGTGGAAGCAGGCAGCGTGCAATCGAGAACTCGATAGGAGCGGTCATCGCCGTTGCCACGTCGCTTGGAACGCTTTTACAACAGCTTGCGCACGCTCTCGATCTTGTCTTCCATGCTCTGGGCGCGATCGGTACGCGTGCCCAGCCGCAGGGAGGTGCTGATGCGTGGAGCGCCCATCGCGTGCACCCGCTCGTGGCACGCGCGAAGTGCGGCGAACACGGCCTCCCATTCGCCCTCGACGGTGGTGCCGTAGGCGTGCATTTGATAGCTGAGTCCCGAGCCAGCCAGCACCCGCTGACACTCAGCCACATACGCAGAGACCGACACGCCCACGCCGATCGGGACCACACAAAAATCGAGCATCACCTGCATACTTCCTCGTTCTGCCTGAGCGCGCGCCTGTCGGAGCCGGTGGCGGCCATGGCGAGTGAAGGCTACCACACGCCCATGCGGCCATCGCGACCCGACGCTCACTTGCTCCTGTACCTCGCGACCAGCCTGGCGCTAGCCGCATGTCCCGAGGGCAACGCGCGCCCAGACGGCAGAGAGGAAGCGAAAGCCCGGGCCTGCACGAAGGCCTACGAGAAGTGCGAGTTGGGCAACGGCGCGCTCGGCGTGTGCGATATCGTGGACTGCGCGCCCGGCACTCCCGAGCCCTGTCTGCGGTGCCGCTCGCAACACTAACTGAACTTCTCGCGGCAGCCTCTGCTTGCGGACTTTGAGACAGGCGAGATCCCGTTATGGGGAGGGGGCCTTGCAGCTTCTGGAGAGCGCCGCGGGTCGGACGATGCGCAAACAGGCGAGCACGTAGAGCGCGACCAGGAGCGCGTTGCGGCTACCGACGGCGAGCAGGGCGGCCTCATGACCGGGAGCGCGTTGCTCGAGCGCGGGCGACCAGTAGGGGTACACGAGGCTCGTGAGCGCCGCGGCGAGCAAGCTTACGCAGGCGATGCCGAGGCGTTCGCGGCGCGAGGCTCCGAGCAGAGCCAAGAGGGGCAAGAGCGGCGCAACCCAGAGCATGTACTGCGGCGAGAGCACTTTGCCGCCCACCATGAATCCGAGCACGCCGCCGGCTGCCGCCCACAGGAAACCGGCATCGCTGCGGGCGCGCATCCAGAGGGCCTGGGGCAGGAGCGCCATGAGGAGGAGCGCCGGAACGGAGAGCTGCGCGAACCAATCCGCCACCGGCCCGCTCACGTGAAAGGCTCCGTGGGTGTGTACGGCGTGTGCTTGGGCCACGCCCAACTTGTTGAGGAGCAGTGCGAGCGTCGACCACGTGGTCTCGATCTGAATGCCGCGTGCCGCGTGGAAGCGCAGGAAGTCGAGCACGTGCGCCCCTGCGCGGGGCAGGAACGGGAGCGCGGTGAGGAGCATGCCCGCGCCGATCGCGAGAGCACCCCGTACGACGCCGCGCAGGCGCTCGCGCTGAAAGTGGAGGCCCAAAAAGAGCGGGACCAGCGCGAGCGGCCACAGCTTGACGCCGCCGGCGATGCCAAGCAGGAGGGCCCCGAGCCATCCCGTGGGCGAGGCGTAGGCGGCGTAAAGCGCGGCGAGGAGCAGAGCGCCAGGGACGAGGTCGAAGCGCGTGTAGAGCACCGGGAAGAGCGCCGCGGTCACGGCGAGGTAGCCCAGGCCCGCGAGCCACGGCGCCTTCGGCACGTCGGGCGCGAGCCGTCGCGCCGAGGCGACCACGAGCAGCAAGGCTACGAGATCGAAGAGGGCCATCTCGGCCGCGAAGGCACGGGCGTACTCATGGCTGCCCTGAACCAGATAGGGCGCGAGGAAGGTGGGCAGGGCTCCAGGGGGGTACTCAGGGTGGAAGTCTAGGTAGGGTGCGGAGCCGCTGCCCCAGCGTTGGGCGTAGCGTAGGTATAATCGGACGTCGTTGCCGGTGCCCCAGCCCGCCCAGGTGAGCTGCACAAAACGGATGAAGAGCCAGGCACCCAGCGCCGAAGCCCAAGGACCCCATGTGCTGGCGCGAGGAGGTGGAGTGTTGGTTTGTGACGGCACCAAAGCGGGGAGAGTATAGCGTGGGGGCGATCCCTTGCCGATCAGGGTTCGCTTTCGTTGGACGGCCCCTTGAGTGTCAGGTCCGCGAGCCTCCTATGCCAGTCTGTGCCAGGCGCTCTTCTGTCTTCCCGCCGGTAATCTCTTGAGATTCCTGCGCTCAGGCCAGGCGCGTATTTGGCCCGGATCGTGCTGCCGGATCGTGCTGATGGTATGATTTCATGACGCTGCGACTTCCTTCCATCTTGGATATGCGCCGAGCCTTCCGCGCTCTGAAGCTGGGCTCGTGCTTGGTTGTCTTCGCCGGGTGCGGCGAGTCGGGCCCGGGGGCACCCGGTGACAGTCCGGAGCCCAATAGCCCGAGCGACCCGAATCCGCGGCCTCCGGGTGGCAGCCATGCGGAGCCGGGTCGGGCGGTGAGTCTGGCGCTCTCGGCCGCGCAACAAGGAGAGCTCGCGGCCTTGCAGAGCGTGCTCGCCAGCACGGCAGAGCTCACGGACACCGCGCTCCTCGCGCAGCATGCGGTGGCGCACACGTCCCTTGGCTACGACCCGGCGAGCGCCTCCGGGATGGAGCTGATCCAGGCTTCGCCGCTCGCGCTGCGTGCCGCGGACCTCGAGGTGCTGCACAAGCAAGGCTTCGTGATCTCGAGCGCGCGAAAGTTCCCGACCTTCACCTACGGCTACACCAACATCTACATGGCCGATCTTCCGGTGTACATCTCGGCGGACGCGATCCTGAGCGCGCTGCACAGCTCGTATGACGACATCTTGAAGACGCTGGAGCAGGAGTTCCTGATTCCGCAGCTGACGAGCCTGCTCGCGGGCATGCGCGCCAACTTGCCGCGCGCGTCTCTCTCGGCAGAGAGCAAGGCCGATCTCGACATGTACTTGGGCGTGGCCGAGGCGCTCTTGAAGGGCAAGGCCGTCGCCGGGTCCACCAAGGAGATCACCTCGGAGATCGCGTCGTATGTGCAGCTCGCAAGCAAGGCGAGCGGTACCAAGGTGGTCAAGCTCTTCGGCGTCGAGCGTGACGTCGACTTCTCCCAGTTCGTCGTTCGCGGTCACTACAAAGACGACCCGGCGCTGGAGGCCTACTTCCGAGCCATGATGTGGCTCGGCCGGACCGACTTCCGACTCATCGAGACCCAGGGGGACGGCACGCAAGTGTTTAGGCGCAGGCAGTTCGACGCCATGCTCGCGCTGCGCTCGCTGCTCGACGCTTCGCTGCTCGAGCAGCACCGGAAGATCGAGAGCGTGATCAAGGCGTTCGTGGGGGAGAGCGACAACATGGTGGTCGAGGAGATCGACCCGCTGCTCTCGGCGCTCGGCGTGAGCTCGCCCGACGCGGCCTCGGGCCTCGGCGACGAACAGATCGCGCAGGCCATTATCGATGGCGGCTTCGGCGCGCAAGAGATCGCGAGCCAGCTCATCGTGAACGAGATCGGCAAGACGCTGCCCCTGTCACGGACGTTCATGTTGTTCGGCCAGCGATACGTGATCGATTCACACGTGTTCTCCAACGTCACCTGGGCGCGCACCAAGGCAAAGCGGATGATGCCCGACCCGCTCGACGTGGCCTTCGCTGCGCTCGGGAACGACGACGCCGCTCCCCTGCTCGCGGGCGCGCTCGCGACCTACCAATACGCCCCGAACCTCAAGTCCACGCGCCTCTTGGTGGAAGCGCACGACCCGAGCTTCTGGGAAAAGAACCTGTACAACCGCTGGCTGTTTGCGCTGCGGACGCTGTCACCGAACGCGGAGACAGCCACGCCGACCGAGGTGGGCCTGCCCGCGGTGGCCGGCACGGAGCCGTGGGGCCGGCGCATCCTCAACACGCAGCTCGCGTCATGGGCGGAGCTTCGTCACGACACCATCCTGTACGCGAAGCAGTCGTACACCGACGGCGCAGCGTGCGAGTATCCCGACGCCTATGTGGATCCCTATCCCGCCTTCTACGAGGCTGTCGAGGGCTTCGCCGCGCACGGCAGGGAGCTCGCGATCGTCGCGGAGTCGAAGCCCACGCTCGCGAACCGTATCGTGAGCTACTTCGAGCGCGTCGCGAGCGTCGCCGGCACGTTGCGCGGCATGGCCGAGCAGCAACGCATCGGCGAGCCGTTCACCGACGAGCAACTCGCCTTCGTCAACCGCGCGGTGGCCCTCACCTCGGCTGGATGCGTCCCCGATGGCTCCGAGGGTTGGTACGCAGACCTGTTCTTCTACAACGCGAAGTCCATCCAGTACGCGCCCACCATCGCCGACGTGCACACGCAACCCACCGACGAAGGCGGCACGCCCGTGGGGCGGGTGCTGCACGTGGGCACCGGCAACCCGCGCCTGATGGTGGTGACCGCCGACACCTGCCAGGGACCCCGCGCCTATGTCGGCGTCGCCTCGGCGTATCACGAAGTCGTCACGGAGAACTTCGACCGACTCGACGACCAGCGTTGGGCCACCATGGCGCAGGAAGCCCAGGACGTGCCGTGGACGAATGACATCGTCGCCAGGTAACCGATCGGGTCGTGCATGGCGCTATTGTCACCGCGAGTGCAAGCGGGGTTGCGGGGGAGCGCGGATCGTCCTTCTCTGTGGACACCGAACGTGCTCCACGGATAGATCGGAACAGTGCGCACGCCGCTCCTGACCATCATGAGCTTCCTGTTGGCCTGCACGGACGGGTCTCCTGGGGCTCCTGACGCGCGGTCCGAGGAACGAGTCGAGGCGCAGAGCACGCAGCGGACCTCCGACGCCGCCAGCTCGCCTCCGAGCATCGACGTTCACCCCGTGCAACGCGAGCCGAACTGCGACGCCGTAAACACCTGCCTGCGCGAGGAGCTTGGACGCTCGTTCGATCCGAGCAGCGACATGCCGAAGCTGAAACGGGCATCGGCGTGTCTAGCGGCGGAGAGCGCGGGAGAGGCCTACCCGGGCCCCGGCAGGTGCCTCGCACACTATGGCTCCCTCGTCCACGCCAAGAGTGGGCGCCCTCTGCGGCTTGTGGCTGGTCTCAATGGGCTCGGCTGCACGGCTCGAGAAGCCACCAATGTTCGCGTGCTCTATCAGGAAGAGATCGACCAGACGACCTGCCAGTGCATGGGCTATCCCCAGTTCTCTGCCGGGATTGCTGCTCGTTATGCCTCGTGCGCGGTTGCCGACGTCGAGGGGTGGCGTTCGAGTCTGGCGAGCAAAGAGCACGCCTGGGAGAGCTTTGGCCGCAGCCCGCACCGTCTCCAGGCCCTTCAGCGAGGCATCAAGGACCCACAGGACCTCCAGCTGACTTCGGTGCCACACAACGTGAAGCGTGGCGGCCTACTCACGTTTCCGGTGCGTTTGATCGCGGTCAACAGGACGAACCCGGCGCAACAGGTGCAGGTCGACTATTACCGCGCCAAACCGGCACAGATCGAGCGCCTGTTTCCGGAGTTTCGCTTACCGAGAAGGCCTCCCATCGAGAAGTGCACACCTCTCAGTGGCTTCTTTCCGTTGGAGATGGAGATGGACGAGCGCGGGAAACTGGACATCATGTCGAGCGAGGAGAGCTGCGAGGAGCTGAAGAGCTGGTGGAACGTGCTCGAGAAGAAGATGCGCTCCTTCCCAAAGATCTCGCAGTGCCGTGCTCGCGCCCAGGTTCCGTTCGGCGGAAGCGCATGTTGGCCAGGCGGTGCGGACGGCATCTATGTCGCGCTGCGGCGTCGAGATCGGGAGATTCGCGTCGTCACCGAGCCTTTGGCCGAGTTCCTCTGCGCCGCCCTGGCCGTGGTGATCTCAGCGAAGTAAGGCCACGTCTCCGGAGTCCACTCGGTTGAAACCCGAGCGGCCTGAAGGCCGGGCCAGCCTGCACTTTCTGTCACGTTTTCAGGCGGCAATGTCATCGCAGCCGTGCGCGCGCCTGGTATGAGGCGCCGCATGGGGAAGCGTTTTGGAGGGGCGTGGCCGCTCGCGGTCGCGTTGGGAATTGGTGCGTGTGCGTCGCAGGCGACGCACGATACGGTCACCGAGGCGGTGGCCGCGGAAAAGGATGCCGAAGTCCCGGAGGCGGACGCAGGCGGCGAGCCCGATGACGACCTGCCGTTCGAAGTGGACGACGAGCGCAGCGAGCCCAAGGTCTGCAAGGAGGGCGCGTACGAGGGGATGTTCGCGTGCAACTATGAGATGTTCCCTGATGGCGGCGTGCCGCTCGGCGAGTTGGCCAGCGTGCCGGCCATGGGCAAGATCCAGCTCTCGCTGCGCAGGTCACTCGTGAGCGAGTTCTACGAGGTCACGCAGGGCGAGTTCAGCGGCGACGCGAGCGGCGTGGTGGTGTTCAAGGCGCAACTTTCGGGCGAGCTGAACTGCGAGAACGGCGAGTTCAAAGGCACGTTGAGCGACGGCAAGGCTGTGAGCCTCGGGCTGCTCGAGTACGACTTCGGCGGGCCGCTCGCGGCGCACTACGATCACGCCAAGGCCGAGTTGGGAGAAGGCACCTGGTCGCTCACGGTGGCGCAAACCGGGGGCGCCTGCATCGGCACGTGGAGCGTGAAATACGTGGGGGCGGATGCGGGGGCCTCGGAGTAGATGCCGCGATCTACGCGTGCCTCGCTCCCTACGCGCGTTACGGCGACGGCGTGGCCTGCTGGATCGGAAGCTCTACGTCGGCGACCACATGGACCGGAATCGCGGTCTCGCTGCCGGCTACAGGTGCGTAGTCACACGTGCCCTGGGTGCAGGTGGCACCGATGCCGGTCTTGCCGCCGCATGGATAGGGGTCGACCAACGTGTTCTCGCGCTTGGCGACCACGTCGCCCTCGATGCGAATTCGCAGGCGCTGATTCTGGTAGGAGACGACCTCGAACGTGCCCAAAATCCACTCGGGATTGTAGGGAGCGTCGTACCAGGCGAACTCTCCACCGCCCTGGTACTTGCGGAAGTTTTCCAGGGAGTAGCCTTCGCGCAGGATGCGATCGTCGAAGGTGAGCATGAGCAGCCCTTCCGCGAATGAGGCCTCGTACCGGACGATGGGCGGGTAGGGGCCGCCGTTCTCGATGAGCTCCTCAGGGGGGGCGGGCGTGCAGGTCTGCGTGCTCGGGCTGCAGCGAAACTGCGCGCCGAGCGGCGATTTCACGGTGATCTTCTCCACCTTGTCGAAGCAGGCTTGCTCGTTGCAGCGGTTCGCCTGAGTCGCTCCGGCGAGCGGCCAGCAGGTTCGTGTGGGCGACGGCTCCTCAGGGCCACAGGCCGAAACCGAAACCGAAACCAAAGCAAATAGTAGGGGAAGCGAACGCGACATCGGGAACCTCGTCAGGGGCCCACTTTTGCACAGGGAGTGCGAAAAGGGCAACGAGCTCCGCCGGGGTGACGGGGTGACTGTGCATGCACCCGGGAAAAGTGCGTTGTGAGTGGTGCAGGCTGCCGGTAGCTCGAGCGACCTCCGCCAGGTTGCCGTACCACGACTTGTCGAGGTAACGGCGCTTGCGCGCGGAAAGACCGGATCGCGCCTCGCCGAAAAGCGCGGGGCCCAGGGGAGGGGCCCCTCCATCGCTCGTTTCGACTTGCTGAAGGGAGTGTTCGTAGCCGCTAGAGCAGGCCGAGGAGCTTGCCGAAGCGCTTCAGCTCACCATCGACCTCCTTGAGAAGCTTCTGGCGGAAACGGGCCGCCGTGGGGAATTCCCGCTGAAGCTTCCGAGCGCGGTTGCGCAGGCTGCGCAAGCCGGAGTCGCTGACATCCAAGCCCTTGAGTACGCTCGCGACATCCTCCGACTTCTCGAGTTGCTTCTTGAGCAGCTTGAACTGCTTTTCCTGGGCCTTCGCCCACTTCTTGATCGTGGCGAGGTCCAAGGAGGTTCCGGTGCTTTGATTCGTCATGGCGCCAGTTTGTAGCACAGATCGGGCCCGATGAGCTCGATGTCGATGACCTGGTCCGGCGAGGGTATGTCCGCAACCGCGATCGAAGTCTGCCGCGAGCGCGCGCGCCGAACCAAGGCGGGCGCGCTTGCCGCGTCGCCGCTCAGTTGCCGCCGCCGGGGCCACCGGGTCCGCCGGGGCCACCGGGTCCGCCGGGGCCACCGGGCCCACCGCTGGCCACGCACTTCTGCGTCTGCTGATTGCAGGTCGAGCCGCCCCCGAAGCAAAGGCCGAACTCGCCGATCTGACAGCAGGCCTCACCGAGGCTGCCGCAATCGACGCACGTGCCGGCGCCGCCCGCGCCCGCCTGGCATTGTTGGCCCTGTTGGCAGGGCTGGTCGCACCCGCCGCAGTGGGTCTCGCTGGTCGTCGTGTCGACGCAGGCGTCGCCGCACATCGTGCTGGGGCTCGTGCACTCGCAGATCGCGCCGGCCGTGTTGGGCGTGCCGCTGCAGGTGAGTGCGCCGAAGCAACCCTGGAATTCACCGAGCGGAGCGCAGCAAGCCTGGCCCGCGCCTCCGCAGGGGACGCAGTTGCCTCCGACACAGGCCTCGACCGGCTGCAGGTCGCAGGACATGCCACAACCGCCGCAGTGCTGGAACGTGGTCTGCGTGTCGACGCAGGAGTTGCCGCACATCGTCGCGGGAGCTGGGCAGGTGCACTGGCCGTTGCTGCAGACGCCGGCCGGACCGCAGTCGTTGCCGCACGTGCCGCAGTGGTCGGCGTTGGTCTGGAGGTCGGCACAGGTGACGGCTCCGCCACCGCCACCGCCACCACCTCCGCCGCCACACTGCATCTGACCTTCCGGACACACGCAGCTGCCCGAAACGCAGATGCGTCCACCACTGCATTCGGCGTCGTTGTCGACGACTCCGTCGCAGTCGTCGTCCTGATTGTTGCAGCGTTCGACCGCGCCGGGATGGACATTGGGCGACTGATCGTTGCAGTCGGCGCCGCCGCATACGGCCGGCGCGAAGCCATCATTGTCGCCATCGAGCGGGTCGAACTGGCAGGTGGCCGTGACGCCATCGCAGCGTTCGTTGGTCGTGCAGCCATCGTCATCGGCGCAATCGGCCGGCGTGGAGCAGGCCGCGCCCGCGGCACAGCCCGTCATCGGATGGCAGGACTCGCCCTGCGGACACAGCGAGGGATCGAGCGCGTGGGTGCAGGTGTTGGTCGCCACGCACTCGTCGACGGTACAGTTGTTGGTATCGGCGCAGGCCGGGCTGCACATGGGAGCCGCGCTGGAATCGGCCGTCTGCCCGCCGTCGCCGCCGTGGGGCCCGTTGCCTCCGTCGCCGACGGTCGTGCCACCGTCTCGACCGCCACCGCCGCCGTCCAAGACGTCGCCACCGGCTGTGCCGCCGTCTTTTGAGCCATCGCCGTTGCCATCGCAAGCGACGAGGGCGAGACCCGCTAGCAGAGCGATGCACGCTCCTGGGGACGCCAACGCATGACCATACTTCCGCGAGAGGAACGACCCGCCAATCATGAAAACCCCCTGTTCGATCGGCCTCTTATCTCCCCCAAAAGCCACGCTCCGTCATCAGAAAAAGTGGCGCCGAGAGCCCCAAGAGCGCGAAAAAGTGCGCCCAGCGATGCGCCCGTGCGTGGGCGCACTCAGTGCGGCGGAAACTTTACGGACAAGCTGGAGGACGGCGCAGCGCGGGGCGGCGTCTACCTTTACTCAAGAAGGAGCCACCCATGTCCTACGTTGATTTCTTTTGCCTCCCGCTACCCCAGGACAAAGTCGAGGTCTATCGCGCGCACGCGGAGCTCTTCGCCAGCATCATGAAGGAGCATGGCCTGCTCAGCTATTGCGAGGCGGTGGCGGACGACGTGCCGAAGGGAAAGATTACCGACTTCTACCGTGCCGTGGACGCCAAGGACGGCGAGACAGTGGTCGCCGCGTACTTGGTCTGGGCCGACAAGGCGACGCGCGACAAGGGCTGGGAGGCATCCATGAAGGATCCCCGCCTGAAGATGGAGCCCAAGGACATGCCGTTCGACGGCATGCGCATGTTCTGGGGTGGCTTCAAGCCGCTCGTGCAGGTGTGATCGCTCGGAGTTTTGCTCGCGGGCGGAACCGCCGCTTCGACTCAACGTTCGCCGGCGTGCTGTGCCGCTGCAGTGGCCGGCTCCTCCTGCGGTGCGGGCGCGATCTGCGCGGCCAGCCAATCGAGATTCGGACCGAGCGACCAGGGTGCGCTTCCGGATTGCCAGCCGGGGTCGAGTCCCTCGTACTCCGAGCAGAAGACGTTCGCCTTGTTGAAGAAGTAGCAGTGGTCGGCGGCGTGGTCCGCGAGCGCATCGTTCGCGACGATGTGCCAACCGGCGCCACGCTCGCCCTCGCAATCGAGCATGTTGGTGCATGTGCTGCCCACGACCCGCTCGAGTTGCTTGCGCACGCCGGCTGCGTTGTTGCCGAAGAACAGGTCGGCCTCGCCGTTCACCGAACGCATCTGCGCCGGCGTGAGCTTGGTGGCGGAATCGTCCGCGCAACGCGTGACGTCGATGCTGTTCATCGCGCGATGACCGTGACCCATCAGGAAGGCGGCCCGAACCTGGTCGTTCACGTTGGCCGCGAGGGCCGCGAGGTTCGCACCCTGGCTGAAGCCCGCGACGACGACGCCGCGCCCGCAGTCAGCCTTGGCGCGGGCGCAGACCTTCGCGAGCGCGCTCGTGTCCGCTTTGCTGTCGAAGATGCACTTGGCCTTGGCGCTCATCGTCGGACAGTAGGGATAAGCGGTGTTGTCGTAGTCCACGGCGGCCGCCACGAAGCCGCGCTTGGCCATCTCGCTGGTGAAAAGCTTCGCCTCGGGGCCGTTGAAGCGCATCAGCGTTCCAGTCAGATAGATGAAGACGGGATACTTGCCGTCCGGCTTGGGCTCGTAGCCCGCGATGTCGCGCGGTCCGGGATGGTTCTGCCCCGGCATGGCGCCGCAGTCGTGGTAGGCGGCTTTCATGGTGAACGTGACCAGCGACGGATGGCTCGGCACGGGGACCGCGGCCGCGGAGGCCATCGCCTTGGGGGTTCGCCAGGGTGCCTCCGCCTTGGTGAACGCCTCCTGGGCGTGTGACGCAGACGTGATGCACAGGACCGCGATCAAGGCGGGGAGGGAGAAACGGTGCATGCCGGTAGGGTAGTGCAGGGCGGTCACGCTTCCCCCGACGGAAAGTGGATCACCTTCATCGACTACGACCAGGTAACAAACTCCTCTGTGCTCGCAGTCATGGGCTGGAACGCCACGACCCGAAGTTCACGGACTATCGCAAGCTCGTGGACGCCGACTACGACGCCGTCACGGGTGACTATACGCGCGCCATGCAGTGGCCCACGTTCTTGCCCGACAGCAAGGCCGTGATGTTCCTCGATCAGAACACCTCCGAGCTCTACCTGGTCGATCTGGCCACGAGCAAGGTCACCATCCTCGCCCGCGCCATGGGCTACGACACGCCCGAGCTGGCCGCCGATCCGGCGGGGGACAAGACGTACTTGCCCTTCGGTGTGGCCGAGCTGCGGCAATCGTTCTACCCCACCATCGCGCCCGTGGCGGCCGGCGGGTATTTCTGGGCTTTCTTCGACACGAGCGGCAAGTACGGCAACTTCGACACCACCAAGATCGAGCCGGTCGTCGAGCAGCCTCCCATTCCGCAGGACCCGATCTGTCAACTCTTACCTTTCCTGTGCCCGACCCCCGATCCCGTCGATCCTCAACCGATCCCCACCGGCGTTCCTTCCCGCCAGCTCTGGGTGACCGCGATCGAGATCGCCCCCGACGGCAACTACGCGCGCGACCCGAGCGCTCCCGCGTTTTATCTGCCGGGCCAGGAGATCGGGGCCAACAATCACCGCGCCTTTGCAGTGCTCGACCCCTGCCTGGTCCAGGGAGCGAGCTGCGAGAGTGGCACCGAGTGCTGCGATGGCTTCTGCACCGATGGCATGTGCAGCATGCCCATGGAGCGCTGCTCCAAGACCGAAGAGGCCTGCAAGAGCGCGGCCGATTGTTGCGACGACCAGGAGCAGTGCATCAACGGGTTCTGCAGCATCGTCCTGTTCTGACGACTTCAAAGCCTGATCTCGAGCAACTCCTGCCCGTACGAGAAGGGGTGCGAGGTGCATTTGAAATCCTCGATGTCCCAATCGCCGCTCGCCTTGCCGAAGCACACAATCGCCTCGAGTGCTGTGCCGAGAGGCAGGTCGATCGCTTCCCAGCAGTTGAGGTCGGTGGGCTCGCGATAAAAGCCATCCCACGTGTACGCGACGTCGCTGGCAGAAGGGGCGAGGTCCACGCGCGTGCCCAAACAATCTGGCGCAAAGCAGCTCGTCTCGACAGGGAGCGCAACTGGAGGATTGGCACATGTCGGGGCATCACAGCGCCCTCGATAGAGGCTCGGATCGCGGTGCGCCCGCTTGATGCCGATCTGGTAGTCCCCCGTGCAGGGTTGAAAGCGTGAGCGCACCTCGGCGGTGGTGTTGACCACTTGGATGGTGAGCGGATGCGGCTCCACGAGCGCCGAGGTCTCGTGGATGTCTTGCCAAACCGTCTCGGGCGTGCCCGAGCAGGCGTCGTTGGTGAAGTAGTCGAGCTCCACCCGCAGAGGAAGCGCGGCCAGTCGTGTGCTCAGCACGGGGGGATCGGCGCTGACCGAAACTTCGGGGCTCCGTACGAACTCCGTGCGCGAGACGGTTCGAGCGGTCCAGGGCACGCAGTCGATCACGTCACAGCCTTCACCCGGAAACACGTACGTGTGGGGAGTGCCGTCCAACGTGTAGGCCCCGTTGGTTGCCCAGGGGCGTTCGTCGCTGAGCTTGATCCATTGGCCGTCTCGGTACTTGCGCACGCGTAGCTCGTCCGAGCAGGTCTGCACGTAGATGCCTTGCGGGGCCTCGAAGTCCACGGTCAGTTCGTCGTCGGTCTTGGTGAGCACGAGCCCATTGCCGCAGCCGCCGTCCACACATGGCATGGCGGCGCCGTCCGCGAGGCTGGCGTCCTGATCGAAGTTGAGTTTTCGTTTCCCCGCCTGCTCTTCGTCGCCACAGGCGACGAGCACGAGAACCAGAATTTGCGGTGAGAAGGTGAGCCTTGAACGCATGGGAGCTCCTGTATGGCACGCCGCTTCTGCGGAGCCCTGTGCCGCCGTGTGTCAAAGACGGCGCGCTGCGAAGGGTTACTGCAGCAGGCGTGCCACACATTTCACCCCGAGCACTGTAAGCTCGCTCGCTTGGGTGTCACGGAGCGCTTGGAAAACCCGGGTGGCGCCGCACGATGAGGGCGGTGGTTCGACCGCGCACGGCCG
>JBIQKA010000302.1:0-2297 GCA_044507075.1 Myxococcales bacterium | reverse complement strand
ACAAGGTTTCGACAACCGGCGGGGGAGGGAGGACCGTTTGTTCAGCCTATCCGCCGCTGGGCTTCGGCGTGATCTTCGCGACCGCGGTGACCCTGATGTTCGTGCCCGCGCTGTACCTCGCCCTCGAGGACGGCAAGGCCCGCCTTTCGCGCATCGGCGCCTGGCTACGCGGCGGCCAGCCTGGCCTGGGCGAGGCGCAGCCTCCCGCGAGCTGAGCTGCGGTGGGGGGAAGCCTGATCGTGTCGCTTCCTCGCCCAGGGGAGCCGCAGCTCAATCCCTGGCTTGGTGCCGTTGACGCTCAAAGACGCGTCCTACTGCCGGCGTCAGCGGATCACGCAGCTCGCGGGCTCGGCACCAGCGCAAGGATCTGGGTCCGGAGCTACGAATGTGCCCGGCGCCGCGACGTAGACGTCGGGGCCGCCCGTATCACCGTCGTCCCACAGCAGGTAGTCCACACTGCCGATGCGCTGCACTTCCCAGGTACCCTCCTCGGTTGCCACATACCCCTCCTCACACCAGAAGACGCGCAGCTGGCTGCCCGTCGTGCCGGCGGGCTGACGGCAGTACGCGTACCAAACATCGTGATCGTCGCGGGCGATCTTATCCAGCGTGCCGTCTTCATTGAAGCGTACAACCTCGACGCCGCTCTGGTTCGGCGCCGCCAGCACGTCGCTGCATGCTCCCTGAGGATCTGCGGCGCTGCCATCACACAAAATCCACAGCATAGAAGTGAGCGCCGCGGGCGGCGTCGCGCCCACGCCCGAGGGACCGAAGGGCAGCTGGGCGCCGACAAGCGCGCACGAATAGTCGTTCTGCTCGGGAACGGCCGCGCACTGCGCGTTGAGCGCCGTGGTGTCGGCGGGGGCGAGCACGCTCACCCAGAGCCTGCCCGTACAGGTTCCATCACAGTCGTCGTACTCGTACTCGTACCACCTGCCGTCTGCGCCGCGGAGCGACCCGAGCAATCGCAATTCTGTGTAGGCACGGTTACATGCGCTCCACAACAGTCTGCTCTCGCCGTCGGACAACTTGGTCTGGATGTCGCAATAATCTTGCCCGACGTACTTCGTCTGCCCATCGTACACGAACTGGTTAGAGGCCACGGCTCCGGCACAGGCCTGCGCGAAGTCAAACGTCTCCGGATCGAACGCGGCTTCGTCCCCGTCCAAACAATCCAGCCACACGCCGTCCTCCAGGCGGTGCAGTTCGATGCTGCAGCCGTGCGCCGGGCAATCGGTGGTGAAGTCGATCGGGAACGAGGAGAGCACCGGAAAGAGCCCATCTCCATCACCGCCAGGCTCGGACGCGTCCACGGAGCCTCCGTCTGACGCATCGCCGGCCGCGAGCATGTCTTCGCCACCGGCTCCGCCGTCCTCGTCGTCATACCCCGGTTGAGCCCCGCTCGGCTCACGCTCGCCCTCTACCAACAGGAGCACGCTGAAGTGATCCACCCGCACCACGGCCTCCTTGCCGGTCACCTCAGGGACGCCGAGTTCCTTCCACTTGGTGTCCTTCTCGTCCTCCAGCCAGACCACCCTCAGCTTCTTGAGATCGCGATCCTTCACGACAGGCAGGGTCACTTCCACCTCCGCCTTGAATTTGGTTCCATGGGGGGTGACCACATAGGGCGCGCTGGCAACTTTGTCCGTGCTAGCGAGCCTCTTGATGAGGGCGAGCGCCTCTGAATCCGCGGGGCGTTTGAGCCCCAACACAATCTCCGTATCGACCGCTCCCTCAGGGATTTTCACCCGGGCGCCTGTGGCGAGCTCCATGACGACTTCTTCTTTCCCCGTCACCGGGGCGGAAGTCTCGAGCCCCGCGCTCGCGCCATCGTCGATGCCGAGCTCCGCGAGCGACTCAGCCGATCTTCCCGAATCGGATTCGCACCCGACCACAGCCAGCGCCGCAACCAGGCCGATTTGCCAACACCAACGTCTTGCGTTCATCTTCACTTACACTCCTGCTTCTCGCCCCGTGCGTTCTAAACCTTCGCCACGCGCGACCGTTCACCACCCCTTACCTGCCAGCCGCTCCGACCCGCTTACCAACACCTGAGCAGTCTCAGGGAGAGTCGTGACCATGAGCTTGCAGGCGAGGAGGCTTGGAGCGGGCTTACAAGGGCAAGGCGACCGTCCACCACGCGTCGGCTTGAGCCTACGCCTGCTCAGCTTGGGCGTCCTTAGAGAAAAACTTGAGGGCGTGCCTAGCTTACGGGGATCGCTGGCGTCCGCAATGGGGAATTCCCATGTGTGTCCGCTTAGGTTGGAAAGGCGATCGATTTCGATCGGTTAGCGGTG
>JBIQKA010000118.1:6015-15392 GCA_044507075.1 Myxococcales bacterium | reverse complement strand
GGGCTCACGCCGCGGGCGGTCCGGCGCCGCCTCGCCGCCGAGGGGTTGACCCTCTCGGGGGTGGTGCGCGAGTTCCGCAAGGAGCAGGCGATCCACTTGGTCGTGGACTTCGATCTGCCCCTCAAGAGCATCGCCGACCGCGTGGGGTTCTCCGACTCCACCTCGTTCCATCGCGCGTTCAAGCGCTGGACGGGCGCGACCCCCAAGCAGTTTCGCCGCCGGCATCAGCTGAGCGCGAACGCGGCCTGAGCCGTCACGCGTCCCAGACCACGCGCTCCCGCTCGCCCATCCACTGGGCGAGCCGGGGGCCGTAGCGCTCCTCGATCACGCTCCTGCGGATCTTCATGGTCGGCGTGAGTTGGCCTCGACCTCAGCGGAAGCGCAGGGCGCGCAGGAGCTTCAATTGCCTGGTGATGAGCAGGGCGTACTGGGCGAGCGACATCTTCTTGGGGGGCGCAAGCGCCACGAGGCGCTGCACCGCGATGGTTTGAGGCTCGGTGTACTTGCGGATCCCCTCGGCCCCATGACGGCGGCCGACCCCGGAGTCGCGCATCCCGCCCATCGGTGCCTCGATGCTGCCTGCGGCCGCAGCCGCGCCGTCGTTGATGTTCACCGAGCCGCACACGAGCCTGCGCGCGAGCGCCTCGGCGCGCCCCAGGTCCCGGCTCCAGATGCTGGCGCTGAGGCCGTACGAAGACCCATTGGCGAGGCTGAGCGCGATCTCGTCCGAAGCGACGCGATACACCGAGAGCACGGGCCCGAAGGTCTCCTCGGCGTAGGCCGCCATCTCCGGCGTGACTCCTTCGAGGATGGTGGGCTCGTAAACCAACGGGCCGATGTCCGTACGACGGCGGCCCCCTGTCAGCGCCACCGCCCCCTTACTCAACGCGTCGGAGACGTGCGCTTCGACCGAGGCCAATTGCTCCGGCGACACCAGGCTGCCCATGTCGGCCCCGAAGTCGTAGCTCTGCGCGACCTTGAGCGCGCGGGTGGCCTCGACCAGCTTCGCCACGAAGCTCGCATATACGCTCTCGTCCACGTAGACGCGCTCCAAGTGGATGCACATCTGCCCCGAGTTCGTGAACGCGCCGAGCACGATGCCGGTGGCGGCAGCATCGAGGTCCGCATCGGCGCACACGATGGCCGGGTTCTTTCCGCCGAGCTCGAGCGAAGCGCCGACCAGCCGCTGGCCGGTGCGCTCCGCTACCGTACGCCCGGTGCGCGTGGAGCCTGTGAAACACACGTAGTCCGTGGCGTCCATGAGCGCCGTGCCTACGACGGAGCCGCGGCCCACCACGACCTGCCACAGGTTCCGTGGCAGCCCGGCTTCGAGCAGGAGCGCGAGCGTCCAGAGCAGCGTCAGTGGCGTCTGCGAATCGGCCTTGCTGACCACGCCGTTGCCCGCGAGGAGCGCCGGCAAGACATCGCCCACGCCGAGGTAAAGCGGATAGTTCCAAGGGGAGATCATGCCGATTACGCCCTTGGGCTGCCGCACCTCGCGCACCTTGGTGAGCCCCATCAGGATGCCCCGGTGGGAGACCTCCTTGAGATAGTGCGCGCCGCGACGGGCGTAGTGGCGCGCGAGCATCGCGACCTGCGCCACCTCTTGATGGGCGTGGAAGCGCGCCTTGCCCGTCTCCCATTGGATGAGGTCGAGGACCTCGTCTTGACGGTCGAGCAAGAGGTCATGGAAGCGCAACGCGATCGCCGCGCGCTCGGAGAAGGAGCGCGCCACCCAGGCGGTCTGCGCCTTGCGCGCCGAGGCCACCGCGCGCTGGACGTCGCTCACGCTGGAGCATGGAACTTCGGCGATAGGCTCGAGCGTGTACGGCGCGAGCGCCTTGGTGACCGTGGCGCGCTCGCCCGCGCTGGCGGAGGCCTCGCGCGAGACCAGGCCGACCAGGCGTTCGACGGTGACCTCCGTAATGCGCGGCGGTCGCCCACGTGCGGGCAGCGTCGTCACGTCAGCGTTGTCGTTGATGGCTCGGGCTACGGGAGGGGTTGCTGGGGCGGGGGCGGCTTTCGACATGGTGCATCCCGGTGTGAGAGGTTGGTTCACATCTCGGCGCATTGTATCGACAAGAAATAATGAGTCAATGTAAGTCGCTTTGTATCACTCCGTCGAGCGCGCGCCAATCGGACCACCTGTGCAGCTCCAAAGTCCGAGCACGCGCGCTGCACCTCACGGCAGCACGCGGCCCCGTGCGGCGCATAGCGCTGCGCTTTCGCGCACAAAGGTCAGCTGGCTCGCGTGCGCGAGGCCCCCGTGCAAACCCGAGTTGAGCGGGCGTCACCGCTCGTACTAGGTTTCAAGTACGATGGTCATGGCTCCTCAAGAAGCGTCGCAAGCGAGCGTTCTAAGGGAGAGAGTGCCCAAGCGCGCGCTGCCCTACTCGATGGCAGGCTTGAAGTGGCTACCCGATGGGCTCTCGCGGCGGATCTTCGGCAAGCCCCTCGCGCCCGAGCCAGACGAGTGGCGAAGGATCGAGGCCGCGCTCTGGCAGGGCGATCCGCCGATGGACGCGGTCGTCGCCTGGATGTTCGAGGAGGGCCCCAGCAAGACCAAGGCGTTGTTCGAGCAGGCCCTGAAGCAGGGCATCGAGACGCTCGAGAATCCACCGCCGGCGCTGAAGGCGTTCTTCGAACACATCGAGAACGCGCCGCCCTGGCTCGACCGCGCGCTCCTGAACGAAGCCCCGAAGATCGCGCAAGTGTCGGGCATGGCCAGCTTCTACGTGCTGCGCGACATGGCGCTGATGGGTGGCTATGTCTACTTCAACAGCATGAACCAGACGCTCGCCGCCACCGGTTCGCTGCGCAAGAACGTCGCGCTGCGCCTCGGCGAGACGGGCAAGTGGCTCGCCGAGGTGACCAAGCCGCACGGGCTCGAGCGCTTCAATGATGGCTTCATCACCACGATCCAGGTGCGGCTGGTGCACTCGCTCGTTCGGCGCGCCCTCCAGAAACGAGGCGACTGGGACGCAGATGCCTGGGGCCAGCCGATCAACCAGGTCGACATGATGGCGACCTACCTCGCGTTCGGGCCGGTCACCGCCGTCGGGACACGCATCTTCGGCGTCCCGGTGACCCGGCGCGACTCGAGGGCCATGATCCACATGTGGCGCTACATCGGCTGGTTGATGGGCGTCGACGAGTCATGGTTGGCCACCACGGAGGGCGACGGTTTCCGCAAGCTGTATCACGCCTTCCTCACCCATCGTTTGCCCGACGAGAAGGTGCATCAACTCGGCAGCGTGCTCATGCGCGAGCCGCTCTCCAGGCGCCTGCCGGCGCTCGAGGGCTGGCCGCTGCTGGCGGGGATCGTCCGGCGCTACCTCTATCACAAGCACATCGCCAACGCGTCGTTGATCCTCGGCCCGATCCAGCGCCTGCGACTCGGCATCCCGCTATGGGCGGTGCCCTGGTATCCCGTCTTGAGCGCGCCGCTCCGGTTTCTGCGCATCAGCTGGTATCGCTGTCTCGGCGAAAAGGCCTTCGAGAAGTTCACCGAACGCTGCGCCCGCAAGCAAGAGCGACTGCTCGCCAGCTACTTCGAGGACCGCGAGGCACGCATCATCCAACCGACGCGGGAGCATCCGGCGCACGTCGGATGAGCCCCGCTCGCCTAGCGCGTCTGTGCGGGTCTCCCCGTCACCATCGGCACGATGTGGCGACGCGCGAACTCACGCATTCGCCGGTCATCATCGAGCGGTAGCAAGGTCTGGGGCGTGAGCACCAGCGAATGCGTGAGCCGCGCCATGATCTCGGCGATCTGGTCGGCGTCCATGTTGCGGATCCCGAGCGCCTTGTGAGTACGGCGGATCTCCTGCGCCAGCGAGGCGCGCGCCAACGCGAGCCCGCCTGCGGCGTGCGTGGTGAGCATGGGCAGCGTCCGCTCCGGCTCGGTGGCGATCAAGGCCACGATCAGCGGGTGTTTGCGGATGGTGCGCATGCCCGTGACGAACCCCTCGACCAAGCGATCTTCGAGGTTGGACACGGCGTTGGTGGCTGCCTCGACCTTGGCGATGGCCGCCTTGGTCTCGCGCGCCAAGAGCGCCGCCACCAGCTTTTCGTGGCTCGCGAACTTGCGATAGATGGTGACGCGGCCCACCTTGGCCCGGCGCGCAACGTCCTCCATGGAGGTCCGTCGGATTCCTACCAGGCAAAACTGCTCGAACGCGGCGTCGAGGATGCGCGTTGCGACGTCCGACTCGCCTTCCGATCCGGTGACCTGCGGGACGGCTGCTGCGGACGTGGAACTGGCCCGGGGGCGCGTTTTCTTGGCAGCGCTACGAACAGGTGTCACTAGGAGGCAATTATTGCCTCTTGGTATCATGCCTGTCAAACGGCGCTCATTTGAAGCGCTGACGCAAAGCGGTCAGGCGACCGCTCCTACGCGACGCAGCCGCGCGATCTCGTCGCTCCCGAGTCCCAGCGCCTGCAGGACCTCGTCCGTGTGAGCCCCGGCGCGCGCGGGTGGCTCGGGTGTCTTTGGCGCTGTCACGCTGAAGCGAGGCGCGGGCGCAGGTTGCTTGAACTTGCCGACCTCCACGAATGAGCCGCGGGCGCGCATGTGCGGATCTTCCATGGCCTCCGTCATGCTGAGCACGGGCGCCACGCAGGCGTCCGTGCCCTCGAAGATGGCCGTCCACTCCGCGCGCGTCTTGCGCGCAAAGGTCTTCGCGAACACCTCCTTCAGCTCAGGCCACTTGCTGCGATCCATCTGGTTCGGGAGCGAGGCCGGGTCGAGCTCCATCCCCTTGAGCAGCTGCGCGTAGAACTGCGGCTCGATGGCGCCGACCGCCATGTACTTGCCGTCCGAGGTCGCATACGTCTCGTAGAAGTGAGCGCCCGTGTCGAGCAGGTTGACGCCGCGCTCATCGCGCGCGAAGCCCATGCTGAGGAAGCTGTGGGCCATGGTCATCAGCAGCGCCGCGCCGTCGACCATCGCGGCGTCCACCACCTGGCCGCGACCGCTCGCCTTCGCTTGCAGGACCCCACACAGGATTCCGAAGGCGAGCAACAGGCCACCGCCCCCGAAGTCACCGACCAGGTTGAGCGGAGGGACCGGCGCCTCTCCAGCGCGGCCGATCGCGTGCAGCGCGCCCGCGATCGCGATGTAGTCGATGTCGTGGCCTGCCCGCTCGGCGAGCGGCCCCTGTTGCCCCCAGCCGGTCATGCGTCCGTAGACGAGGCGCGGGTTCTTGGCGAGGCACACGTCCGGGCCGAGCCCGAGCCGCTCCATGACCCCGGGCCGAAAGCCCTCGATCAGCGCATCGCTCTGCGCGATCAGACGCAGCACGGTGGCGACGCCCTCGGGGTTCTTGAGATCCACCGCGATGCTCTTACGACCCCGCGCGAGGAAGTCGAACGGGAAGGTGGCGTCCTTGCCCACGCGATCCGAGCGGTCGACGCGGATCACCTCGGCCCCCATGTCCGAGAGCGCCATGGCGGCGAAGGGCCCCGGGCCGATGCCGACGATCTCGATCACCTTCAAACCATGCAGCGGTCCCATATTCCCTTGCTCCTCACAACAGGCCCTCGGACTCGAGCAGGCGAGGAGCGCTCTCGCGCACCCGCCGAAGCGTCAGATCCCACAGCACACGCTGCGCCGCGTGATCGTCGTCACAGGCTCCGCGCCGCACCCTGCTGGCGAGCTCACGCTCGAGCTCGGCCGCGGACGCCCCCTCCCCGCCCAGCAGCGCCTCGAGCTGCGCGCGCTCGACATCGAACGGCGACTCATCGAGCGTGAGCTGGCGCTCCGCGATCGAGAGGGCCTTGAGCACCATCAGCACCAAATGGCGCTGTTCGTCCCGGAGCTTCGGCAGGAGCTGCTCGCGCAGCGTGCGCTCGGCGATGGCAAGGAGCTCGCTGCCTGCGGGGCGCTCACGCATGGCGAGCCTCCCCCACGGACTTTCTTGGGAACTCGATCCCGGTGAGGCCCAAGATCGAGAGCTCGAGCTGGGGCAGCAGGTGCGCCGTCAGCGCGAGCTCCAGCGAGTGTTCGCGACCGGAGCGGTGGCGCTCGGCTTGCGCGATCGCGATCATCGCCCAGCGCACCTCGGCGAGCACTTCCCAGTAGTACAGATCGGTCGGCATCACCCGGGCACCTGCCACACGATTGTAGCCGCGCAGCAAGTCTTCACGCGACCCAAACCCGCCGGCTGCGCGCTCCTCACCGCGCGCTCCGAACCGCCAGCAGCGCGCGCACAGCCAGCCCAGGTCCTCGAGCGGATGGGACCAGGCAGCGAACTCCCAGTCCAACACGGCCACCAAGCCCTGCCCGTCCATCATCAAGTTGCCGGTGCGAAAGTCCCGATGCGCGACGACCAATCGGCGCGGATCCCAGCTCTTTTCCGGGACCATGCGCTCGAGCCAACGAAGCCCCCACTCGAGCGCGGGATAGGCCGTCGGTTGCAGATCGAGGAATGCGCGCGACTTGCGCACGAAGTGGAGCGCCGGATGCTCGCTCGGCCGCTCCAAGAACGAGAACTCCGCGCCAGGCTGCAAGCGCTGGATGCGCGCGATCTCCTCGCCCAGGTGCTCGGTCAAGCGCACGCGGTCGCCGCCCAGGCTCGTGTCGCGCACCAGGCGGTGCCCAGCGGCCACGCCTTCGACCCTGCGCATCACGAAGAAGTCTCCCTGCAACACGCCCGGTTCACCGAGCCAGAGCGGCTCCGGCACCGTGACGCCCCCGGCGAAGGCGAGCAAGAGCAGCATGAACTCCTGGGCGCGCGTGCGAGACTCCGCGACGCCGCTCTGCGCGTCGCAGCGCACCACGGCCGGGATCGTCTGCGCGGACGCGCTCTCCAACGTGAGATCGACTGCCCAGTTCTCCTGCACGGCCCCGCCCGAGAGCTTGCGCAGATTGTCCACACGCACCGCCGAGGCGCCGCTCTTTCTGGCCACGAACTCCGCGAGGCGCTCCGCATCCATGGCCGCTCAGCGCTCCCTCACCGAAGGGCTCGCACCCCAGCGGAAGAAGTTCGACTGGTTCGCGAGGTAGGCCCGGGAGAGCACCATCTTGTGCACCTCGCTCGCGCCGTCCACGAGCCGGGCCTGGCGAGCATAACGATAGATCCAGTCGACCAGCGTGTCCTTGGAGTAGCCCTTGGCCCCGAGGAGCTGCAGCGCCGTGTCGGCGGCGAGGTGCAGCGTGTCGGCCACGTGGATCTTGGCCAGCGAGATGTCGGTCTTGGCGTGCTCGCCCTGATCGAGCTTCCAAGCGGCGTTCATGGTGAGCAGTCGGCCGACTTGGATCTCCTTGGCGACCTGGCCGAGCATCCACTGCACGCCCTCGTGCTGCGCGAGCGTGCTCCCGAAGCTCATGCGCTTCTCCACGTGCTCGGCTGCGATCTCCATGCTGCGCTTGGCGAGCCCCAACCAGCGCATGCAGTGGGTCAGGCGGGCAGGCCCCAGGCGGATCTGCGTGACGCGCAGGCCGTCACCCACCTCGAGCAAGCGCTGCTCGTCGGGGATCTCCAGCCCGTCGAACTCGAGCTCGCAGTGACCACCGTGCTCCTCGGGGCCCATGATGGGGATGCGGCGCACGATCCGCCAGCCGGGCTGGCTCGCGTGGAACATGAAGGCGGTGAGGCCCCGGCGCGCGTCTTCGCTGGTCCGCGCGACCAGGATGAAGTGCTCGGCTTCCTCGGCGCCCGTGATGAACCACTTGCGGCCGTGGATGCGCCAGGCACTCCCCACCTTGGTGGCCCGGGTGTAGGTGAGCGAGGGGTCGGAGCCGCAGCCGCCGTCAGGCTCGGTCATCGCGAAGGCGGAGCGGACCTTGCCGTCGATCAGGGGCTGTAACCACTGCTCCTTGAGCGCTTCGGTGGTGAGCACCTTTTCGAGCAACATCATATTGCCGTCGTCCGGCGGAGCCGCATTGAACATCACGGGCCCGAACGGCGAGCGCGCGGCCTCCTCGTAGCAAGCCGCCATGCCCACGAAGCCGAGCTCGGCGCCACCGCGCGTGCGCGGCATCTGCAGCGCCCACAGGCTTTCCGCCTTGGCCAGGGCCCGCACGCGCTGGACCACGTCCTCGCGCACGTTCTCGTGATCGGAGATCAGCGACTTGTCTGTCTCGAGCGGGAGGACATGCTGCTCGACGAACGCGCGCACACGTAGCCGGTACTCTTCGACGCGGGGAGGAAGCGAGAAGTCCATGGGCGTTGCTCGGGTCAGAGGGTGTTTTGGGTATGGCCGCCGTCGACCACCACGGTCGTGCCGCTCATGTAGCTGGAAGCGTCAGAGGCCAAGAGCAGCATGGCGCCGTCGAGCTCGTGGAACTCGCCCGTGCGCCGGAAGGGGATGCGCATGCGCATCTTCTCGCCGCTCGCCGAAGCGAGCCACTCCCGATTGAGGTCGGTGGCGAAGTAGCCGGGGCAGAGCGCGTTGGCGCGCACGCCGTAGCGCGCGTAGTCGAGCGAGATCGAGCGGGTCAGCTGGATCAGCGCGGCCTTGGAGGCGGCGTAGGCGGCGAACTGATTCTGCACGCGGAGACCGAGGATAGAGGCCACGTTGACCACGTTGCCGCCGCGCTTTTCGTCGATCCAGCGCCGGATGGCCGCGCGCGCGACGAGCCAGGCGCCCTTGACGTTGGTGTCCATCACGCGCGTCCAGTCCTCCTCCGCGAGCTCGTGCGTCGTGCCTGGCAAGTGGATGCCCGCGTTGTTCACGATCACATCGGGCAGCGGGATCTGCTCGAAGGCAACCTCCACGCTCTGCGCGCTGACGACGTCGAGCGAAACACATTGAGCTTCGCGCCCGGCCTCCCGGACCTTCTCCGCCGCGATCTCGAGCTGCCCCGTGCGGCGCGCGCCGAGGATCACGGATGCGCCCGCCTGCGCCAGGAGTTCCGCGAAGTGCGCACCGAGTCCTCCCGAGGCCCCGGTCACCAACACCCACTTGCCGTCCAGTCGGAAGATGCTTTCAACGCCCATCGCCAATCGCTCCCTCAACGCTTACCGAGGCCTGAGAAACCTGGGCGCTCGCTTGGCTCAGAGGCCGAGTTGCTTCGCGATCACCACCTTCATGATCTCGTTCGTGCCCGCGAAGATCGTCTGCACGCGCGCGTCGAGGAAGGCCTTGGAGATCTCGTACTCCTCCATGTATCCGTAGCCGCCGTGGAGCTGCAGGCACTCGTCGGTGAGGCGCTTCAACATGTCCGAGTGCCACCACTTGGACATGCAGGTCTCCTTGAGCACGTTCTTGCCGGCCACGTGGTCTGAGACCAGGCGATCGATGAAGTGCCGGCCGATCTCGAGCTCGGTCGCCAGCTCGGCGAGCTTGAACTGGCTGTTTTGGAAGCTCCCGATCGGTTTGCCGAAGGCCTTGCGCTCCCGGCAGTAGTTCAGCGTGTACTCGAAGGCCGCCTC
>JBIQKA010000118.1:0-5915 GCA_044507075.1 Myxococcales bacterium | reverse complement strand
CAGCCCGGAAGGAAGCGCTTTTTCTGCTCGTCGTTGCCGAACGCGTAGATGTAGGGGGTCACGATCTCGGAGTGCAGCGCGAAAGCCACGCCGCTCGCGCGCGCACGGGCGAGCTCCTCCATCACCACCACGGACGAGAGGAAGTCCGCCCCCGGTCCGCCCCAAGCCTCCTCGAGCCAGCAACAGAGAAACCCCTGCTGTCCGGCGCTGCGCCACAGCTCGCGCGGCACGATGTTGGCCTGCTCCCAGGCCTCACGAAAGGGGACGATCTCCTTCTCGATCCAGGTGCGGACGTTCTTGCGGAACAGTTCGTGCTCTTCGCTGAATAGTGTGCGTTCCATGGCTCGACCCTTTCGTCCGGCAGCGGCTCAGAGGCCCGTGATGCGGAGCCCGACGCCGGGGCTCTTGTATTGCTTGTTGATGTGGAGCAGGACCGGCGTGAGCGACTCGAGCGCCACCGCGTTCGCGAGCGCGCCCGCGTGGATGCCGCGCATGCCCAGGTCAGCCACCAAGCCCAGGGTGAGCTGCAACGCTTGCTCGTCGTCCGAGCACACCAAAACGTCGCAGTCGATGCCGTGCTCCGACGCCAGGTGGACCGAGCTCACGTGATGCATGGCCGCCACCAGGCGCGCTGAGCCATCGAGGATTTGCTGGGCCTCGAGGGCCGCCGCTTGACCCGCTGGAAGATGCACGCGCCGCACCTGCGGCGGACGCAGGGGCACCGTGATGTCGATCACGACCTTGCCGGCCAGCTCGGGCTTGAGCGTCCGCAGGGTCTCGGTGTGCCCAGCGTACGGCACGCTGAGCAACACCACTTCGGCCTGACGAGCCGCGCTCGCGTTGTCCGCCCCCTCGGCACGGCCGCCCGAGAGCGTGCAGAGCTCCTCGGCCTTCTGGCGCGCGCGCTCCACGTCGCGTGAGCCGATGAAGACCTCGTGTCCCGCGCGCAACCAGCGCAACGCGATGCCGTGACCTTCCTTACCCGTGCCCCCGATGATCGCGATCTTCATGCTGCCCCCAAGACGACCTCGGCCACGGCGCGTAGCGCCGCCGGATCGGCGGTAGTGAGAATCATGGTGCCGACGCGGTGCTGCTTGCCCGCCTCGACCCAGGCCTGCAGACGCTCCTGGATGCGGCTCTTGGGGCCGACCAAGGCGACGTCGTCCACCAGCGCGTCCGGAACCAAGGCCGCGGCCTCGTCCTTCTTGCCGGCGAGGTAGAGATCCTGGATCTTCGCGGCGGCCTCCGCGTAGCCGAGGCGACCCGCGTAGTCCGTGTAGAAGTTCTTGCCGCGCGCACCCATGCCGCCGATGTAGAGCGCCATGTTCGGCTTCACGGCGTCTCGACAGGCCTTTAAGTCATCGCCCATCACCACCGCGACGAACGGGGCGATGTCGAAGTCCGCCGGAGACCGCTTGGACTTGCTCAGTCCCTCCTGGACCGGCTCGGCGAACAGCTCGGGCTTGTCCGGGTTGAGCCAGATCGGGAAGAAGCCGTCGGCGATCTCCGCGCTCAAGGCCACGGCCTTGGGCTGCAGGCTCGCGGTGTAGATCGGGATCTTGCCCTCGCAGGCGAGGATGCTCTTGAGGGGCTTGCCGAGCTTGGTGGAGTCCTCTCCGCGATACGGGAGGTTGTAGTGGTAGCCCTCGAACGTCACGGGCTCCTCACGCGCCATCACCTTGCGCATGATGTCGATGTACTCGTGCAGGCGGGTCAGGGGCTTGGCGTAGGAGGCGCCGTACCAGCCCTCGACCACCTGCGGACCAGACGGGCCGAGCCCGACGATGAAGCGCCCCCCAGAGAGCTGATGGAGCGACATCGCCGTCATCGCGGCCATGGTCGGCGCGCGCGCGGGCATCTGCATGATCGCGGTGCCGACCCTGATCTTCTTGGTGTGAGCGAGGATCCAGCTGGAGATGCTCACCGCGTCGGAGCCGTACGCCTCCGCCGTCCAGCACGAGTCGAAGCCGAGCGCCTCGGCCTCACGGATGAGATCGAGGGGCACCGAGATCGTGCGGCCTCCATAGGGGACGACGACTCCGAGCTTCACTGGAAGCTCTCCCCGCGCGCCACCATATCGACCAGCAGCTTCGGCGGCTCGAAGCGCTTGCCGTACGCCTTTTCGAGCTCCTGCGCCCGCTTGAGGAACTGGGGCAGGCCCACGTAGTTCACGAACTGCAGCGTGCCGCCGGTCCAGGGGGGCGCGCCGATGCCCATGATCGAGCCGATGTTCGCGTCGGCCACCGAGGTGAGCACGCCCTCCTCGTAGCAGCGGATGGTCTCGATCGCGGTGCGATAGAGCAGGCGATCACGCAGCTCCTGGAACTCCGCCTCGGAGGGACAGCGCCGGTCGGCGCGCACGAAGTGGGTCGCGAGGCCCGGCCAGAGCGTCTTCTTGCCACCCTGCGGGTAGTCGTAGAAGCCCGCGCCCGCCGCCTTGCCCTTGCGGTTGTGCTCGAGGAGCATGCGGTCGATCAGTTGATCGCCCGAGGTCAGCTCGTAGGCCTTGCCCTCCTCGGCCAGGTCCTTCTCGGTCTGCAAGCGCACGCGGCGCACCAGCTCGAGCGAGACCTCGTCGGTGACCGCGAGCGGACCGACCGGCGAACCATTCTGCAGGGCAGCCTGCTCGATGCTCGACGGATTCCAGCCCTCGGCCAGCATCATCTGGCCCTCGGTGGTGAAGGAGCCGAAGGTGCGCGAGGTGAAGAAGCCGCGGCTGTCGTTGACGAGGATGGGCGTCTTCTTGATCTTGAAGACGAAGTCGAAGGCGCGCGCGAGCGCCTCCTTGCTCGTCTGCTTGCCCGCGATGATCTCGACCAGCGGCATCTTGTCGACGGGCGAGAAGAAGTGCAGGCCGATGAAGTTCTCGGGCGTCCTCGACGCTTTGGCGAGGCCCGTGATGGGCAGCGTGGACGTGTTGGAGCAGATCAGCGCGTTGGACGCGGTGTGCGCCTCGGCCTCCTGCGTGACCGTGGCCTTGAGCGCGCGGTCCTCGAACACAGCCTCGATGATCATGTCGCAGCCCGCGAGGTCCTCCGCGCGCTCCGTGGCGAGGATGAGACCGAGCGTCTCACGCCCAGCGGCCTCCGTCATCCTGCCCTGCTTGATCGCCTTCTCGATCAGCTTCTCCGAGTAGGCCTTGCCGTGGGTGGCCTTCTCCTTGCTGACGTCCTTGAGCACACACTGGATGCCCGCGCGCGCCGTGACGTAGGCGATGCCGGCGCCCATCATGCCGGCGCCGAGGATGCCGACCTTCTTGGGGTGCGAGACGGGCACATCTTTGGGGCGGCTCGCGCCGGCGTTGACCTTCTGCAGGTCGAAGAAGAACGTCTTGATCATGTTCTTCGCGACCTTGCCGGTCACGAGCTCCACGAAGTAGCGGGCCTCGATCTTGGAGGCGTTGTCGAAGTCGACCTGCGCGCCCTCCACCACCGCGGCCAGGATCAGGCGGGGCGCCGGCATGTTTGCGCCCTTGAGCTGCTTGCGCAGGTTGGACGGGAACGCAGGCAACATCTGGGCGAGCGCAGGGGTCGATGGGGTGCCGCCCGGGATCTTGAAGCCCTCGCGATCCCAGGGCTGCTTGGCCTGGGGATTCTGCTTGATGAACTCGCGGGCCGCCGCGAGCATCTCGGCGCGATCCTTCACGACCACGTCGATCAGCCCCGCGGCCTTGGCCTTCGCCACCTTCATGCGCTGGCCCTGCATGAGCACGTTCATCAGCGCGTTCTGGATGCCCAGCATGCGCACGGTGCGCACGATGCCGTTGCCGCCCGGCAGCAGGCCGAGCGTGACCTCCGGCAGACCGAACTCAGCCTTCGGATCGTCGATGGCCACGCGATGATGGCAGGCGAGCGCGATCTCGAGGCCGCCGCCGAGCGCGGTGCCGTTGAGCGCCGCCACCACGGGCACGCCGAGGGTCTCGAGCGCACGAAGCTGCGCGGTGAGGCCACGCACCTCCTGGAAGATGCGGGGAGCGTCGGCGGGTTCGGCCTTGGAGAGGAGCTTGAGGTCGCCGCCCGCGAAGAAGGTCTTCTTGGCCGAGGTGATGATCACGCCGCGCAGCGCGTCGCGCTCGGCCTTCAGGCGCTCGATGGTCTTGGCCATCGACGCTTGATAGAGGGCGTTCATGGTGTTCGCAGACTGGTCGGGATCGTCCAGCGTGAGCGTCACGATGCCGTCGGCGTCTTTTTCCCAGACAATGGAGTTTGCTTGTGTGCTCATGTTCGTGCTCCCTCGACTACGCGCGCTCGACGATTGTTGCGATGCCCATGCCGCCGCCCACGCACAGCGTGCAGAGGCCGTAGCGGAGATTGCGGCGCTCGAGCTCATCCAGCACCGTGCCCAGGATCATGGCGCCCGTCGCGCCCAGCGGGTGCCCCATGGCGATGGCGCCGCCGTTCACGTTGACGTTCTCATCGGAGAGCTCCATGTCGCGCATGAAGCGCATGGCGACCGAAGCGAAAGCTTCGTTGATCTCCCAGAGGTCGATCTGCTCCTTCTTGAGCCCGGCCTTGGCGAGCGCCTTGCGCGTCGCGGGAGCCGGACCGGTGAGCATGATGGTGGGGTCCGCGCCCGAGACCGCCGTCGACACGATGCGGCCACGCGGCTTGAGCCCGAGCTCCTTGCCCCTCTTGTCCGAGCCGATCACCACGAGCGCGGCGCCGTCGACGATGCCCGACGAGTTGCCCGCGTGGTGGACGTGGTTGATGGCCTCGACGTAGTGGTACTTCTGGAGCGCCACCGCGTCGAAGCCGCCCATCTCCCCCATCATGGCGAACGAGGGCTTGAGCGCGGCGAGCTTCTCGACCGTGGTGTCCGGCTTGATGAACTCGTCCTCGCCCAGGATGACCACGCCGTTGCGGTCGCGGACCGGCACGAGGCTTTTCTTGAAGTAGCCCTTGGCGCGCGCGTTGGCCGCGCGCTGCTGGGACTTCACGGCGAACGTGTCCACGTCCGTGCGCGACCAGCCCTCGATGGTGGCGATCAAATCCGCGCCCACGCCCTGCGGCACGAAGGCCGAGTCGTAGTTGGTGAGCGGATCCATCGCCCACGCGCCGCCGTCCGAGCCGATGGTCACGCGCGACATGGACTCCACGCCGCCCGCGAGCACGAAGTCGTCGAAGCCCGCGCGGACCTTCTGGGCGGCCATGTTCACGGCCTCGAGGCCCGACGCACAGAAGCGATTGATCTGGACGCCCGCCACGGTGTCGGGCAGGCCGGCCACGATGGCCGCGGTCTTGGCGATGTCCGCGCCCTGGTCGCCGACCGGCGTGACGCAGCCGAGCACCACGTCGTCGATGGCGGCGGTCGGGAGGTTTGGATTGCGCTCGAGCACGGCGTGTATGAGGCCGGTGACCAACGAGACGGGTTTGACGGAGTGCAGCGACCCGTCCGCCTTGCCCTTCCCGCGCGGCGTCCGCACGGCGTCGTAAATGAAAGCTTCAGTCATGAGCCTTGCCTCTTTCCCTTGTCGTCCGCAGCTCGGGACTACTCACGGGTCAGTTGTTTACCCACGGGTAAGTAGCAAGCACCACATGGGCTCGTCAAGGGGGTCGCCATGTTTTTCGAAAGCCCCAAAAAACAGGCCTCGAATCGCGGGGCTTGAACGTACGTAAGCGCACGGTCAGAATGCTTACCCGTGAGTAACATGCGATCCAAAGCGGCCTTGTCGAAGTCCGGCGCAAAGGCCAACGCCGCCTCCCCCTTCAAGAACCGCGCACAGAAGGCGAGCGAGCACGAGGACAAGCGCCTGGCCGTGCTGCGCGCCGCCGCCGAGCTGTTCGTCACGCAGGGGTTTCATCGCACCAAGCTCACCGACGTGGCCGAGCGCCTGAACATCACGAAGCCGGCCATCTACTACTACTTCGCCAGCAAGGACGAGATCCTGATCGGCTGCACGCGCGCCGCGCTCGACG